>NZ_CP020914.1:1827780-2437040 GCF_007833355.1 Denitratisoma sp. DHT3
CTGGCCGAGCGCGGCACCTTCGTCGCCGATCCGAGCGGCAAGATCCAGATCATCGAGGTCAACGCCGGTGGCGTCGGCCGCAACGCGGAAGAGTTGCTGCGCAAGATCAAGGCCGCCCAGTACGTCGCCGCCCACCCCGGTGAAGTCTGCCCGGCCAAGTGGAAGGAAGGCGAAGCCACCCTTGCCCCCTCGTTGGATCTGGTCGGCAAGATCTGACGCTTCCACGGTCGCCGGCAAAAGCCGGCGACCGGTCCCCAAGCACCCACAGCATCCGCAGGAGAAGACCATGCTCGACGCCGCACTCAAGACCCAGCTCAAGACCTACCTCGAACGCCTGCAGCAACCCATCGAACTCGTCGCCTCGCTCGACGACGGCCCCAAGTCCGCCGAGGTCCGGGAACTGCTGCGCGAGATCGGCGAGCTGTCGGCGTTGATCACCGTCCGCGAGGACGGCGCCGACGCGCGCCGTCCCTCCTTCTCCGTCGGTCCCGCGCACAACGGCGGCAAGCCCGCCCGCATCCGCTTCGCCGGCATGCCGCTGGGCCACGAATTCACCTCCCTGGTGCTGGCGCTGCTGCAAAGCGGCGGCCATCCGCCCAAGGTCGATGCCGCGACCATCGAGCAGATCCAGTCCATTCCGGGGAACCACCGCTTCGAGACCTACATCTCGCTCTCCTGCCACAACTGCCCGGACGTGGTGCAGGCGCTGAACCTGATGGCCGTGCTCAACCCCGGCATCGAAAACGTGATGATCGACGGCGCGCTGTTCCAGGAAGAAGTGGAGACGCGCCGGATCATGGCGGTGCCCGCCGTGCTGTTGAACGGCGAGGACTTCGGCCAGGGCCGCATGACGCTGGAGGAGATCGTGGCCAAGCTGGTCGCCATGACCGACAGCGGCGCCGCCGAGCGCGCCGCCGAACGGATCGACGCCAAGGAAGCCTTCGACGTGCTGGTGGTCGGCGGCGGTCCCGCCGGCGCGGCGGCCGCGATTTACGCGGCGCGCAAGGGCATCCGCACCGGCCTCGTGGCCGAACGCTTCGGCGGCCAGGTGCTGGATACCCTGGCCATCGAGAACCTGATTTCCGTGCCCCATACCGAGGGTCCCAAACTGGCGGCGGCGCTGGAACAGCACGTCAAGGAATACGAGGTCGACATCATGAACCTGCAGCGCGCGGCGGCGCTGATTCCGGCCGAGGCCGACGGCCTGCACCGGGTGCGCCTCGACAGCGGCGCGACGCTCCAGGCCAGAAGCGTGGTCCTCGCCACCGGCGCGCGCTGGCGCGAAATGGACGTTCCCGGCGAACAGCAATACAAGGCCCGCGGCGTGTGCTTCTGCCCCCACTGCGACGGCCCCTTGTTCCGCGGCAAGCGCGTCGCGGTGATCGGCGGCGGCAACTCGGGCGTCGAGGCGGCGATCGACCTGGCCGGCGTCGTCAGCCACGTCACGCTGCTCGAATTCGACACCCGGCTGCGCGCCGATGCCGTGTTGCAGGCCAAGCTCACCAGCCTGCCCAACGTCAGCGTCATCACCAACGCGCAGACCACCGAAGTCACCGGCGACGGCGAAAAGGTGAACGGCATCGTCTATAAAGACCGCAGCGGCGGCGACAGCCACCGTATCGAGCTCGAAGGCATCTTCGTCCAGATCGGCTTGCTGCCCAACACCCACTGGCTGCAAGGCACGCTCGCGCTCTCGCCGCGCGGCGAGATCGAAGTGGATGCCCGCGGCCAGACTTCGGTGCCCGGCGTCTTCGCCGCCGGCGACGCGACGACCTCGCCCTACAAACAGATCATCATCGCCATGGGCGACGGCGCCAAGGCCAGTCTCGGCGCCTTCGACCACCTGATTCGCAGTTCAGTGCCGGCCTCGGCCGTCAATAGCGCAGTACCCGCTTAACGCTCATGGAAAGGAGATTTCCGCGCCGGTCCATGAAATACGCAAAGGGCAGGAAGGCCCTCCCCCTCCCAACCTCCCCCTCTCCGGGGGAGGTGACGGTATCGGCTCGCTGCGCTCGTATGTTTGATCTGCTGTTTCAATTTGCTGTTTCACGCTAAACCAGGAAAAGGAGATTCACCATGAGCGACAAGCAGAAACTCACCACCGCCGCCGGCTGCCCGGTGGTCGACAACCAGAACACCATGACCGCCGGGCCGCGCGGCCCGGCACTGCTGCAGGACGTCTGGCTGCTGGAGAAGCTCGCCCACTTCGACCGCGAAGTGATTCCCGAGCGCCGCATGCACGCCAAGGGTTCGGGCGCCTACGGCACTTTCACCGTGACCCATGACATCACGAAATACACGCGGGCCAAGATCTTCTCCCAGATCGGCAAGAAGACCGAGCTGTTCGCCCGCTTCACCACCGTCGCCGGCGAGCGCGGCGCGGCCGACGCCGAGCGCGACATCCGTGGCTTCGCGGTCAAGTTCTACACCGAGGAAGGCAACTGGGATCTGGTCGGCAACAACACGCCGGTATTCTTCCTGCGCGACCCGCTCAAGTTCCCGGACCTCAACCACGCGGTCAAGCGCGACCCGCGCACCAACATGCGCAGCGCGCGCAACAACTGGGACTTCTGGACCTCGCTGCCCGAGGCCCTGCACCAGATCACCATCGTCATGTCCGACCGCGGCATCCCGGCCAGCTACCGCACCATGCACGGTTTCGGCTCGCACACCTTCAGCTTCATCAACGCGCAGAACGAGCGCTTCTGGGTCAAGTTCCACCTCAAGAGCCAGCAGGGCATCAAGAACCTGAGCGACGCCGAGGCCGAGTCGATCGTCGGCAAGGACCGTGAAAGCCACCAGCGCGACCTGTATGAAGCCGTCGAGCGCGGCGACTTCCCGAAGTGGACGCTCAAGGTGCAGATCATGCCGGAGAAGGACGCCTCCAAGGTGCCCTACCATCCCTTCGATCTCACCAAGGTCTGGCCGCACAAGGACTACCCGCTGATCGACGTCGGCGTCATGGAGTTGAACCGCAACCCGGAGAACTTCTTCGCCGAAGTGGAACAATCGGCCTTCAACCCGGCGGCCGTGGTGCCCGGCATCGGCTTCTCGCCCGACAAGATGCTGCAGGCGCGGCTGTTCTCCTACGGCGACGCCCAGCGTTACCGGCTCGGCGTGAACCATCACCAGATTCCGGTGAACGCGCCGCGCTGCCCCGTGCATAGCTACCACCGCGACGGCCAGATGCGCACCGACGGCAACCACGGCGGCACGCTCGGCTACGAGCCCAACAGCTACGGCGAATGGCGCGAGCAGCCCGACTACCGCGAGCCGCCGCTGTCCGTGGAAGGCGCGGCCGACCATTGGAACCATCGCGCGGACGACGATTACTATTCCCAGCCCCGCGCGCTGTTCCGCCTGATGACTCCGGCGCAGCAACAGACCCTGTTCGACAATACGGCACGGGGCATGGGTGATGCGCCGGAAGAGATCAAGCGCCGTCACATCGCCAACTGCACGAAGTGCGATCCGGCCTATGGCGAAGGGGTCGCCAAGGCCCTGGGCATGTCCGCGTCCTGATCGTCGCACCGCCGGGACGATGCGCCTCCCCAGGCCGCGTCCCGGCGGTGTCCCATCAATATCCGCTCAATCCCCGGCGGGGACGGATCGTACCGACGCCGCCGGGAATTCCGGCAACCAAGACTTCCTTGCCCAACCATTCCCTGCTAGGCTTGGCGCCATGAATTCCGAACTCGTCGAAGCGTCCCGTCTGCCCGTCGCGGGCTGGTCCCGGGTATTTCAAGAGCATGCCCGCAGCCACGGGCTGGCGACTTTGGGATTGGGTGTCGGTCTTGTCGCCGTTCTGGCGCTGCTGATCCAGAGCGTGGTTCAGATTCTGGCCGGGGAGGTGACGACCGGAACCCGTTATGCGCTGCTGGGCGGCGGAGCGGGTTTCGCCACCACGGCCCTTGGCGCCCTGCCCGCCCTGATGCTGCGCAGCCTGCCGCAACGCCTGGAGGACAGCCTGCTCGGCCTCGCCGCGGGCATGATGCTCGCCGCCAGTGCCTTTTCCCTGCTGCTGCCGGGCCTGGAAGCGGGCGCCGCCCTGCTGGGCGGCAAGCCCCTGGGCGCCGCCGTGGTGGTGGCGGGCATGGCCCTCGGCGTGCTGCTGATGCTGGGCCTGGATGAATTCACGCCCCACGAGCATGTCGAGACCGGGCCTTGCGGAGCGGGCCACGAGCGTTGCAGCCGGGCATGGCTGTTCGTCTGCGCCATCGCCCTGCACAACCTGCCCGAAGGCATGGCCATCGGCGTCGCCTTTTCCCGGAGCGACATGACGGTGGGCCTGCCCCTGACGACGGCCATCGCCCTGCAGGACATTCCCGAAGGCCTGGCAGTGGCCCTGGCGATGCGCGGGGCCGGCTTCACCGCGCCCTTCGCCGTCCTGGTGGCGGCCCTGAGCGGCCTGCTCGAACCGCTGGGCGCCTTGCTCGGCGTCGGCCTCTCCAGCGGCCTGGCCCTGGCCTACCCAATCGGCCTCGGGCTGGCCGCGGGCGCGATGATTTTCGTCGTGTCCCACGAGGTCATTCCTGAAACCCACCGCAACGGCCACCAGACGCCGGCGACGCTCGGCCTCATGGGCGGGTTCGCCCTGATGATGGTTCTGGACACCACCCTGGGCTGAATCCATCGGTCCGGTTTTTCAACAACGCGACAAGGAGCAATCGATCATGAGCACCAAGAAGACCAAGACCCCGACCATCGACATCGGCATGAGCAGCGGCGATCGGGAGAAGATCGCGCGCGGCCTGTCCGCGCTGCTCGCGGACAGCTACACGCTGTATCTGATGACCCACAATTTCCACTGGAACGTCACCGGCCCGCAATTCAACAGCCTGCACCTGATGTTCATGGGCCAATACACCGAGCAATGGAACGCGCTCGACCTGATCGCCGAGCGCATCCGCGCGCTGGGCCATCCCGCGCCCGGCACCTACAAGGAGTTCGTCAAGCTGGCCTCGATCAAGGAAGTGGAAGGCGTGCCCAAGGCCACCGACATGATCCGCCACCTGGTCGCCGCCCAGGAGGCCACCGCGCGCACCGCGCGCAAGCTGTTCCCGCTGGTGGACAGCGCCAACGATCAGCCGACCGCGGACCTCCTGACCCAGCGCCTGGAGGTGCATGAAAAGACCGCCTGGATGCTGCGCAGCCTGCTCGAAGACTGAATCCGGCACCCCTCCGATCCGATTCTCCCCCGGTCCGGCCGGGGGATTTTTTTGCAACCGGCGCCCATCCCGCAGGGCGCACAGGACGATGGAACACCATGGGACACCGACTCTCGAAAATCTACACCCGCACCGGCGATGCCGGCACCACCGGACTCGGCGACGGTTCGCGCACGGCCAAGGACTCGGCGCGCATCACGGCCATGGGCGAGGTGGACGAACTCAACTCCCTGATCGGCGTCGCGCTGTGCGAGGCCATGGCCGACGACGTGCGGGAACTGCTGCTCGGCATCCAGCACGACCTGTTCGACCTGGGCGGGGAGCTCTGCGTGCCGGGCGCCAGCTTTGTGGCCGCGACCCAGCCGGGGCGGCTGGAGCAGGCGGTGGATCGCTACAACGGCGAATTGTCGCCGCTGAAGGAGTTCATCCTGCCCGGCGGCACCCGCGCCGCGGCCCAACTGCACCTGGCGCGCACCGTCTGCCGCCGCGCCGAGCGCAGCCTGGTGACCCTGGCGGCGGCGGAAACGGTGTCCGACACCGCGCGCCAGTACCTGAACCGGCTCTCCGACCTGCTGTTCGTCCTCGCCCGCTGGCTCAACAAGAGCGCCGGCGGCGGCGACGTGCTGTGGCAGAAAGGCAAGAACGCTTGACCCGGCCAAGCCGGAACCCAACCGGGGAGACTTCGCTGCAGGGCGACACCGCTGGGCCGGAAAAGCGCAAGAAGGCCCTCCCCCTCCCGGCCTCCCCCCTCTGGGGGAGGTGACAATGTCGGCTCGCTGCGCTCGAACATTGGACTTGCCGTTTCAATGGACTATTTCACGGCAAACATCTTCCCCAGCATCTCATCTCCGGAACGCTACAGCCGCCCGGTCAGCACCGCCAGCACCGTCGCCAGCCAGGCCAGCACCGCCAGGATCAGGTGCGGGTCGGTCAGGACTTCCCGGGCCACGTCGCCGCCGCCCTGGCGCCGATGCAGCAGGAACAGGTAGCGCAGCATGCCGTAGAGCACGAAGGGCACGGTCAGCATCAAGCGACTGCTGCCGTGCAGGGCGACGGTTTCGGCACTGACCGTGTAGAGACTGTAGGTGACCACCGTGCACGCCGCGGCGATGGTGATGAACTGATCCAGCAGGGCTTCGGAATAATCCTCCAGCACCCGCCGGTGGCCGCCCGAGGCCGCGGCCAGCGCCGCCAGTTCGGCGCGGCGCTTGGCGAAGCCGAGGAACAGGGTCAGCATCAGGCCGCACAGCAGCAGCCACAGGGAGGGCGCGATGTCCAGGCCCAGGGTGCCCGCCAGCAGGCGCAGCATGAAGCCGGCGGCGATCAGGAACACGTCGAGCACCACCACGTGCTTCAGGCCCAGGCTGTAGCCGACGTTCAGCACCAGATAGGCGACGAACACCCAGGGTGCCCGCCCCGCCACGCTGAAGGCCAGGGCCAGGCCGCCCGCGAGGCACACCATCAGCAGCAGCACGGCGGCGGGAACGCCGACCGTGCCGGCCGCCAGCGGGCGGCGCCGCTTCCTGGGGTGCTGCCGGTCCTGTTCGCGGTCGCGCAGGTCGTTGAAGACATAGACCGAGGACGACAGCAGGCAGAAGGCCAGGAAGGCCCACAGACCCTGCTGCAGGCGCGCGGCGTCGTGCCAGGCGTGGCCGAACAGCAGCCCGACCAGCACGAAGCCGTTCTTGATCCACTGATGCGGACGCAGCAGCGCAAACAGCGGGGCGAGCGGCGGAAACCTCAGCGCGGACATGGCTGCCCCGGCCAGTAGCGGTCGCAGAAATAGCAGGCGGTGGTCGGCAGCCACGCCGGGACACGGTAATACTTGTCGCGCACCGTGGCCAGCACCGTGTCGCGGTAGCGCGGGTAGTCGAAGCCGCGCCCCATGATCTGGTGGAAGGTGACGCCGTGCAGCGTGAAGGTCGCCGTGCGCAGTTCGCGGAAATACGGCTCGTAGGCGCCGGGCGGCGGCGCGCTCTTCCTCAGGATCAGGATGTTGCGCCCGTCCAGGGCGCTGAAGTCGGTCAGGATGTCGTCATGGCGCGCATGGCTGGATGCCTCGCCGAACACCAGGAAATAGCGCCGCGCGTTGTAGCCCAGGGTCACCGCGTCGGCGTAGCCGTCGCTGGCGAAGGCGTACTCCGCCGCGTAGGGCTTCAGCCGCGCGGCGATCTGCGGCGCCTCGAACGCCAGCACCACGCTGTCGTACCACTTGGTGCCCTGCCAGCGCTCCAGCGAGGTCAGGCCGACGGCGCCCAGCAGGACGACGTGCAGCGCGGCGAAGCCCAGGAAGAAGGCGCGCAGCCGCGCCAGCGCCCGCTCATCCAGGGCAAGGGCGGCCAGCACGAAAACAAACGGCAGGAAGGACAGCATCCAGTGCAGGCCGACGGTCTTTTTCAGCGACAGCAGGCCGAACAGCAGCAGGGGCACGCCGGCCAGCAGCGCCACGCTGGTCAACTCCGGTCGGCGCCGCAGTTTCCCAAGTCGCCAGACGAGGGGCGGCGTCAACAGATAGATCAGCGTGACCGCGTAGAGCAGCGGCGTCTGCCAGGAGAACGCCGACTTGCCGTGCCGATTGACGAAATTGAACATGTAGTTGGGCCAGCAGTGCCCCATGTTCCACCAGGCCATCAATCCCAGCGCCGGCAGGCAGCAGGCATAGACGATGGCCAGGCCGGCGAGGCTTCTGCGATCCGGACGGCGCAGCGCATCGACCAGGTAGGCGAAGCCCAGGAAGGCGACGAAATACTTGGACAGCACCGCCAGCGCCAGCGCCAGGCCGCTGGCCAGATACCAGCCGAGATGGCCGTCGCGCCGCGCCCGCAGCCAGGCCAGCCCCGAGAGCACCGAACCGTAGGCCAGCGGCGTGTCGGTGGTGATCAGCACGTTCCAGACGCTGGTCGGCGCCAGCAGCACCAGCAGCGCCGCGCTCCAGCGCCGCCATTCCTCGGCGCCGGACCAGATGCGCGGTACGAACCAGGCGACGGCGCCGGCCAGCAGCATGGGCTGTACCACCGAGGTCAGGCGCAGCCAGGCCGCGCCGTCACCCAGTGCCAACTGGGCCGCCAGCCACCAGCCGATCATCGGCGGGTGGTCGTAGAAGCCCCAGTCGGGAATCTTGCCCCACCAGATGAAATAGGCTTCGTCGCCGGTGATGGGCAAGGCCCCGGCCAGCCAGAGCCGGAACGCGAGCAGCGGCGCCAGCAGGTACAAGAAAAGACGGCGCGTGGAACACGCGCCGTCGATTTCGTTACGCAGCAGAGGGCTGCCGCCCAGGGCCATGCCTACTTGTCTTCCAGCGCCAGGCGCCGCTTGCGCACCGCCTCGGCGAGGAGGTCCAGGGCGGCCACGCTGTCCTCCCAGCCGATGCAGGCGTCGGTGATGCTCTGACCGTGCTCCAGGGGCTTGCCGGGCATCAGGTCCTGGCGGCCTTCCCTGAGGTGGGACTCGATCATCACGCCGAAGATGCGATCATCGCCGGCGGCCATCTGTCCGGCCACGTCGCGCGCCACGTCCATCTGGCGCTGGAACTGCTTGTTGCTGTTGGCGTGGGAAAAATCGATCATCACCTTGGCGGCGAGCCCCGACTTGCCCAGTTCCTGGCAGGCGGCCTCGACGCTGGCGGCGTCGTAGTTGGCGTTCTTGCCGCCGCGCAGGATCACGTGGCAGTCCTCGTTGCCGGCGGTGGAGACGATGGCCGAATGGCCGGCCTTGGTCACCGAGAGGAAATGGTGGGGGCTGGCGGCGGCCTTGATCGCGTCCACCGCGATGCGCAGGTTGCCGTCGGTGCCGTTCTTGAAGCCCACCGGGCAGGAAAGGCCGGAGGCCAGTTCGCGGTGGATCTGGGATTCGGTGGTGCGGGCGCCGATCGCGCCCCAGGCGATCAGGTCCGCGGTGTATTGCGGCGTGATCACGTCGAGGAACTCGGTGGCGGCCGGCAGGCCCAGTTCGTTGATTTCCCACAGCAGCTTGCGGGCCAGGCGCAGGCCGTCGTTGATCTTGAAGCTGTTGTCCAGGTACGGATCGTTGATCAGCCCCTTCCAGCCCACAGTGGTGCGCGGCTTCTCGAAATACACCCGCATCACCACCTCCAGGTCGGCGGAAAGCCGGTCGCGCTCGACCTTGAGGCGGCGGGCGTATTCCAGCGCCGCCTGCGGATCGTGGATCGAGCAGGGGCCGATGATCACCAGCAGCCGGTCGTCGGCGCCGTGGAGCGCCCGATGGATCGCCTGGCGCCCCGCATAGGTGGTGGCGGCGGCCTGTTCGGTTTCCGGAAACTCCCGCAGCACATGGGCGGGAGGAGAGAGTTCCTTGATTTCCTTGATGCGGACGTCGTCGATGGAGTATTTCATGGCGAATTAACGTGAGACAAGCCGGCTGCAAAGCGTGCAATTCTACCCGACGCCGGCCCGGCGGCGCTCCACCGCGCCGTCAGGCATCGAAGCGCGGCGGGCGTTTTTCGAGAAAGGCCTGGGTGGCTTCGCGGAAATCGGGGCCGCGCAGCAGTCGTTCCTCCACTTCGCACTCGCGCCGGACCACGGCCGCGCCATCCGTTTCGCACAGATTGTCCCAGACCAACTGTTTGCAGGCCCGCAGCGCCGAGGGCGGATGCGCGGCGATCTCTCCGGCCAGCGCCAGGGCGGCATCCAGCAACTGCGCATGGGGCACCACCTCGGTGACCAGGCCGATGCGTTCGGCCTCCCGCGCCTCGATGCGGCGCGCGGTCAGTTGCAGGCGCAGGGCGTGGGACAGGCCGACGATCTGCGCCAGCAGCCGGCTGCTGCCCAGATCCGGCGCCAGGCCCATGCGCACGTGGCGCTCCTGGAATTGCGCCTGGTCGGAGGCGATGCGGATGTCGCAGGACAGGATCATGGTCAGCCCGCCGCCGACCGCCAGGCCGTTGACGGCCACCACGACGGGTTTGGAGGTCTGCATGGTGCGCATCCAGCGCAACTGGTTGCTGCCGTCCGGCGCCTTCGCCTTGGCATCGGCTGGCGCGCTCTCCCAGTCCGCGACATCCAGGCCCGCGCAAAAAGCGCGGCCCGCGCCCGTGAGGACGATGGCCCCGATGCCGGGATCGGCATTGAAGTCGTCGAAGGCCGCGTACAGCTCGTCGATCAGTTGCAAGGTGAGGGCATTGAGCCGCTCCGGGCGATTCAGCGTGATGACGCCGACCCGGCCGCGCCGCTCGACGATGATCTGCTCATGGACCATGGTTCTTCTCCTCGTCGGATCCGGTCGCGCCGCCTCAGCCGGCCGACAGCGCCCGGACGATGCGCACGTAGTCGCTGCCGGAGAGGGTTTCGGCGCGCGCGGTGGGCGCGATGCCCAGCGCCGCCAGGGACTCCTCGTCGATCAGTTCGCGCAGGGTGTTGCGCAGCATCTTGCGGCGCTGGGAAAAGGCGGCGGTGACCACTTTGGCCAGCAGTTCCCCATCGCAGGGCTCCAGCTCCGCGGCGCTCTTGGGAACCAGGCGCACGATCGCCGAATCGACCTTGGGCGGCGGCGTGAACGCGCCGGGCGGCACGATGAACAGCCGCTCCAGGTGGAAACGGTATTGCAGCATCACCGACAGCCGCCCGTACTCGGCGCCGCCGGGCGCGGCCACCATGCGGTCCACCACTTCCTTTTGCAGCATGAAGTGCATGTCCCGCACCTGGTCGGCGAAGTCCGCCAGATGGAACAGCAAGGGCGTGGAGATGTTGTAGGGCAGGTTGCCGACCACGCGCAGCTTTTCCTGTGATTCGCGCACCAGCGTGCCGAAATCGAAGGCCAGCGCGTCGCCCTCGTGGATGGTGAGCTTTTCCGGCGCAAAGCGCTGCTTCAGCCCGGCGATCAGGTCGCGGTCGATTTCCACCACGTGCAGATGGTCCAGGGCTTCCAGCAGGGGCTCGGTCAGCGCCGCCAGGCCCGGGCCGATCTCCACCATCCGGTCCTGCGGGCGCGGCGCGATGGCAGCGACGATCTTGCGGATCACACCGGGCGAATTGAGGAAATTCTGGCCGAAGCGCTTGCGGGGAATATGAGACTTCATTGTTTCCTGTATATCTACAATCTCAAGAAAACACGAAACACCACAAATGCGGTATCAGACAGGAAGCGGAGGTCCATTTTCAAGCCCCTGAAGAGTGAGGCAATTGTATCCAAAAGAGAAACAATCCCTAGGGTTGCCGCGCGACGATTCCGGCGGCCATGGTCACCGCCGCGAACAGGCTGCCGGCGTCGGCCTGGCCGGTGCCCGCCAGGTCCAGGGCGGTGCCGTGGTCCACCGAGGTGCGCAGCACCGGCAGGCCCAGGGTGATGTTGACGCCGTCCTCGAAGGCCACGTATTTCAGCACCGCCAGGCCCTGGTCGTGGTACATCGCGACCTGGGCGTGGGAGCCCGCCAGCACGCGCCGGGTGAACAGCGTGTCGGCCGGCAGCGGCCCCGCCAGGTCGAGGCCCTCGGCGCGCAGCGCCTCGATCACCGGCGCGATGACGTCGATCTCCTCCCGCCCCATGTGGCCGCCCTCGCCGGCATGGGGATTGAGCCCGGCGACCAGGATGCGCGGCCGGGCAATGCCGAACTTGCCGCGCAGGTCGGCATCGACGATGCGCAGGGTGGCGGTCAGTTCCGCGCGGGTGATCGCGGCGGGCACCTCCTTCAGCGGCAGGTGGGTGGTGGCCAGGGCCACGTTGAGGCCGCCGCCGGAGAGCATCATCACCACCCGGGGCGTGCCGGTCTTCTCCGCCAGGTATTCGGTATGGCCGGTGAAGGGAATGCCGGCATCGTTGATCACGCCCTTATGCACCGGCGCGGTGACCATCGCGGCGAACTCGCCCGACTGGCAGCCGGCCAGCGCGCGGTCCAGCAGTTCCAGCACGTAGGGCGCATTGGCCGGATCGACGCGCCCGGCCCGCGCCGGCACGCGCAGGGGGATGTGGACGATCTCCAGCCCGGCGGCGGAGCGCCCCAGTTGCCGCGCCCGTTCCTCGATCAGGTTCCGGTCGCCCAGCACCACCACCCGCACCGGCAGCGACGCTGCGCCGTCGGCCAGCGCCAGGCAGACGTCCGGGCCGATGCCCGCCGGCTCGCCGCTGGTGACGGCGATCACCGGCCGGCCGGCGTGGCTCACTTGTCCTCCAGGCGATACTCGACGTAGGCGCGGTCGCGCAGTTGCCGCACCCAGTCCTGGTAGGCTTCCTCGGCCTTGCGCTCGCGCAGCGCCTGACGCGCCAGCAGGCGCTTGCGCTCCTCCGAGCCTTCGTCGGTGCGCCGTTCGAGGACCTGGATCAGATGCCAGCCGAAGGGCGACTGCACCAGGTCGCTGACCTGGTTGAGGGGCAGGGCGTCCATCGCCCGCTCGAACTCGGGCACGGTGTCGCCCTGGTTGAGCCAGCCCAGGTCGCCCCCCTTGGCGGCGGACAGATCGTTGGAGTAGAGCCGAGCCAGTTCGGCGAAATCGCCGCCGTGGTCGAGGCGTTCCTTCACCGTCTCCAGCTTGCGCTTGGCCTCGGCCTCGGACACCAGTTCATTCACCTTGATCAGGATGTGCCGCGCATGGGTCTGCCGGATCGCCGGCAGGGACTGCAATCCGCCCTGGCGGTTGATCAGCTTGATGATGTGGAAACCCGCCGGACTGCGCAGCACGGTGCTGATCTCCCCCGGCTGCATCTTCTGCAGGGCCTCGGCATACAGGGCCGGCAGGCGGTCCAGGCTGCGCTGCCCCACCTGGCCGCCGCTCAGCGCGTCGGGAGCGTCGGAGACGGCCGCCGCCACCTTGGCGAAGTCATCCCCCTGGTTGAGCTGCATCCGCGCCTGCTCGGCCTTGGTGCGCAGGCGCAGCAGCTGTTCCGGGCTGGCCTGTTCCGGCACCCGGATCACGATGTGCGCCAGGTCCACCACGACCCCGGCCTCGCCGGCATTCGCCGCGTTGGCCAGGTAGTTGTCCACCTCGCCGTCGGAGACGGTGACCCGGCTATCCACCTCCCGATCGCGCAGCCGGGAGAGCATGATCTCCTGGCGGATTTCCTCGCGGAAGGCGGACCAGCTGACGCCGTCCTTTTCCAGGGCGGCCTTGAAATCGGGCACCGTCATTTTGTTGCCCTCGGCGACGCGGCGCAGGGTGGCCTCCAGTTCCGGATCGGAAACGTCCATGCCGCCCTCGCGCGCCATCTGCATCTGCACCCGATCGACGATCATCCGCTCCAGCAGTTGCCGCTCCAGCACCTCCGCCGGCGGCATCTCCGTATTGCGGGCCTTCAGCTGGCGCTCCACCGTCGTCAGGCGGGCGCGCAATTCCGATGCGGTGATGACCTCGTCGTTGACCACCGCCACCATGCGGTCCACTTCGAGCGTGCGGGGCGGAACGGGCGGTTTGGTCTGGGCCGGGGCGGCGAAGGCGATCAACAGAAGCGACAGCGGCAGCACACGTTTCATGGGGCGTCTCAGCTGAAAATGGAACAAGGGTCAAAAAAGATGGCGCAGAGGGCGTCAGCCGTCACTCGGCGCCGAACACGGGGTCGGCCGCCGGCTGCACCCAGCGCCCGTAACCGGGGACATTGCGCTTGAGCATGTCCAGGGGGTTGGAGCCGAGGCGGGAGAAACCGTTCAGTTCCAGTTGCACGAAGAAGGCGGTCGAGGCGCGGCCCACCGCGGTGGCCAGCCGATGCACGATGAAACGCGTGCTCCAGCAGCCGGAGTTGTATTCCATCCCGGCGATGCTCTCGATGACGCGCTTTTCCTTCACCGAATAGTTGTAGCGGCCCACCGCCGACCAGCCGGCGCGCACCGGCCATTGGCCGGAGACATCGATCTGGCTCAGCAGCTCGCGGGTATAGCGGTAGCCGGCGTTGATCAGCTTGGTCATCTCGGGCTGATAGCGGCCGGAGAAGTTGAAGCGTTCGACCTGCTTGTCGCGGGGGTTGTACTGCAAGGCGCTGTCGAGCATGTAATGTTCGCCCAGATTGGCGGTCAGGCCCGCCAGATAGTCCGCCATGCGGTTGGTGCGCGGCGCCTGGCCGGGCAGGGTCGCGTTCTGATCGGAGAAGTAGTAGCGCTGCCCCAGCGCCACCCGCACCAGTTCGTTGCCCGAGGCCGGATCGATCAGCCGGCTGGTGACGGCGGCGGTGAGCTGATTGGCGTCCGCCAGGCGATCGCCGCCGGAATAGACGTTCTCGGAAAAGATCTGGGCGAAATTGAAGTCCGACAGGCCCGTGTCGAACAGCGGGATCTGACTCTGGTCGCGATACGGCACCCGCAGGTAGTAGAGCCGGGGCTCCAGGGTGTTGAGCAGGTCGCGGCCGAGCAGCCGCACGTCGCGCTCGAAGGTGACGCCGCTATCCACGCTGAAGATCGGCACGTTGCGCGAAATGGAGGTATCGAACCCCGGCGTCTGCCGCTCCAGCTCGTAGCGGGTCGCGTGCAGCCCGATCTTGGGCGTGATGTAGAACGCCGCGGTCTGCAAGGGCAGCGAGAACTGGGGATAGAGGGTGACGCGGCGCCCCTCGGGCTGGGCCAGGTCGGGATGGCTGAACTTGACGAACTCGCCGTTCATGTTCAGCGCCACGCCCGCCGGCAGGTCGGGACGCGACACATTCAGCGTCAGTTGCGGCAGCCGGTCGTAGGGTATCCCCACCGGCGGCTGCGAGGGGTCCTGCAGCACCTGGTAGCGCTGGGCCATCAACTGGGTCGACCACCAGCCGCCGTTGTAGAACAGACGCCCCTCGCGCAGCAGGTTGGTCTGGGCGATGTTGGTCAGGCGCGTGGACAGATCCCTGAAGTAGGTGTCGTCCGAGACCCGGTTCAGGTTCAGGCTGCCGCCGAAGCCGCGGCCGAAATCCTGCTGATGCAGCATCGCGAAGGCGCTGCGGTCGCCGCCGAACACCCTGTCCGTCGGCAGGTATTCGCCGGAGACCTCGCCGCGATAGCGCTGCCCCAGATAGCGGAACTGCCCGGTCGCCTGGAGGCCGCGCTTGGTCAGCAGGCGCGGGGCGATGGTGGCGTCCATGTCGGGGGCGATGTTCCAGTAGTAGGGTACCGTCGCCTCCATGCCGCTCTGGCTGGTGCCGCCGATGGTGGGCACCAGGAAGCCGGACTTGCGCTGGTTGTTGAGGGAGAAGGACAGCGAGGGGGCGTACAGGATGGGCACGCCCTTGAACACCACCGACATCTCGTCGCCCTCGCCCTCCTCCTTCTGGTAGTCCAGCGCCAGGGTCTTGGATTTGGCATACCAGTCCGGCTGATCGGCCAGCGGGTCCGCGCGGCAGGTGCTGTAGGTGACGTCGCTGAAGCGATAGCGGTCCTCGCCCTCGAAATCGAGCCGGGACGCCTTGCCACGGCCGTTGATCGCCTCGCGCGGCGGTTCGCCCGGCTTGTGCTGCGGCTGGCGATTGATCGTATAGGTGGGGGACTCGAAATAGCCGACGCTCTTGTCCACCTGCATCTTCAGATGGGGGCCGGTCATTTCGTCCTTGTCGCGCAACAGCCGGACATTGCCGGTCGCATCGACCTCGTCCTCCGCCTCCCGGTAGACCAGATGGTCGGCCGTCAGGGTGTTGTTCTGCTTCCTCAGCACCACCGCGCCGTCGGCCACAGTCTGCACCTCGCTCTTGCCCTCGATGCGGTCCGCCTCGACATGGACCACGCCGGGGGCGGGCGGCGGCGCGGGCCGGGCAGCGGCGGCCGGCTGAGCGGTCGGCCGGGTGGATTCGATGACCCTGGTGGGCATCGGCGGCGGCTGGACCGGCGTCACCGTGGCCGCGGGCGATGACGCGGGCGCCGGCACCGTGGGGACCGGGGGCGTCGCGCGGACCGGCGCGCTGCCGAGCAGCGCGGGATCGATCCGCAGGGGGGGCAGGCTTTCGCCCCCATGAGCGCCGCCCGCCAAGGCAAGCGCGATGGAAAGACCAAGTTTTCGGCGCGGGAAACGAGACATGCCGTCGCTGTGAATCCGCAGGCGCCGCCGCGCTCTGCAAGGCGGGGCCATTACGGTCGAATGTTAGAATCGGCCGATTCTAACACCAGCCCCCGGCATCCCCATGGAGCGGATTCAGCGCATCGAAACCTGGTTGTCCGGCCTCTGGCCGGGCGTTTCCTTCACCCTCGCCCCGGCCTCGGCGGACGCCAGTTTCCGCCGCTATTTCCGCGTCAGCCGGAGCGGCGGCGAGAGCCTGATCGTCATGGACGCCCCGCCCGGCCACGAGGACGTGCGCCCCTGGCTGAAGGTGCAGCGCCTGTTCCACGACGCCGGCGTGCATGTGCCGGAAGTCCTCGCCACCGACCTGGAGCAGGGCTTCCTGCTGCTCTCCGACCTGGGCAGCACCACCTATCTGGCGGCGCTCACCGCCGAGCGCGTGGCGGACATCCCCGGCGACTACCTGGCGGCGCTCGATGCCCTGATCAGGATCCAGGCCGCCAGCCGCCCGGACGTGCTGCCGCCCTACGACCGGGCGCTGCTGCTACGCGAACTGGAGCTGTTCCCCGACTGGTACATCGGCCGCCAATTGAACCTGACCCTGGACGACGCCCAGCGCCAGACCCTCTCCCGCATGTTCGACCGGATCCTGGCCGTGAATCTGGCCGAGCCCCGGGTCTTCGTCCATCGCGACTACCACTCGCGCAACCTGATGCTGGTCGCCGAGAACGAGGGTGCCAATCCCGGCATCATCGACTTCCAGGACGCCGTCCATGGCCCCATCAGCTACGACCTGGTCTCCCTGCTGAAGGACGCCTACGTGGACTGGGACGAGGAGATCGCCCTGGACTGGCTGGCGCGCTACTGGGAACGGGCGAAGAAGGCCGGCCTGCCGGTGCGCCCCGACTTCGCCGAATTCCACCGCGACTACGAATGGATGGGCATGCAGCGCCACCTCAAGGTGCTGGGCATCTTCGCCCGCCTCCATCACCGCGACGGCAAGGACGGCTACCTGAAGGACATGCCCCTGGTGGCCAAATACCTGCGCCGCGCGGTGGAGCGCTACGACGAGCTCACCCCGCTGCGCCGCCTGCTCGACCAACTGGAAGACAAGATCACCGTGCTCGGCCACACCATGGACAAAGCGGCACTGGACCGCAAACAGGCGCAGGGTGAAGCCTGAATCCTCAGTCCGCGCCACACCCCGCGCCGGAGTCCGATCGTGAAAGCCATGATCCTGGCCGCCGGCCGCGGCGAACGCATGCGGCCATTGACCGACGCCACCCCCAAGCCGCTGCTCGCCGTCGGCGGCAAGCCGCTGATCGTCTGGCATCTGGAACGTCTGGCCGCCGCGGGTTTGCGCGAGGTGGTGATCAACCATGCCCATCTGGGCGCGCAGATCGAGCACGCCCTGGGCGACGGCCGCGCCTTCGGCCTGTCCATCGCCTATTCGCCGGAACCGCCCGGCGCCCTCGAGACGGCCGGCGGCATCGCCCGTGCGCTGCCTCTTCTGGCCGGCGAGAGCGAGAGTTTCCTGGTGGTGAATGGCGACATCTGGTGCGACTACGATTTCGCCCGGCTGCCGCAACTCGCCCCCGGCGATCTCGCCCATCTGGTGCTGGTGCCCAACCCGCCCCAGCATCCCGACGGCGATTTCGTGCTGGACGAGGGTGGCCGCGTCGCCGACGCGCCTGCGGCCCCAGGCCCGCGCCTCACCTTTTCCGGCATCGGCCTTTACCGCCCCGCGCTGTTCGCCGGCCTGGCGCCCGACCGCCCGGCGAAGCTGGCGCCGCTGCTGCGCGCGGCGATGGCCCAGGCCCGGGTCTCGGGCGAACGCCACGACGGCCGCTGGGAAGACGTCGGCACGCCGCAGCGGCTGGCCGACCTGGACCGGGAACTGAAGTAACGCTCATGGAAACCAATTCCCGCTCCAGTCCATGAAATACGCGAAAGACAGGAAGGCCCACCCCCTCCCGGCCTCCCCCTCTCCGGGGGAGGTGACGGTGCCGGCTCGTTACGCTCGAAAATTTGATCTGCCGTTTCAATTCGCTGTTTCACGCTAAGCTGACCCCATGGACATCGCTCCCTTCAAAGACCGCCGCGACCGCCTGCTCGCCCGCATCGGCGCCGGCGTCGCCGTGATCCCGACCGCCGCGGAAAAGATCCGCAACCGGGACGCCCACTACCCCTATCGCGCCGACAGCTACTTCCATTACCTCTCCGGCTTTCCCGAACCGGAAGCGGTACTGGTGCTGATCGGCGGCCAGGAATGCAATGCGCCGCGCAGCATCCTGTTCTGCCGCGACAAGGACGTGGACAAGGAAATATGGGACGGCTTCCGCTACGGCCCCGAGGCGGCGCGGACGCAATTCGGCTTCGACGAGACCTTCTCCGTCGCCGAACTGGAGAAGAAACTGCCCGAACTGCTGGCCGACCAGCCGACCCTCTGGTACTCGCTGGGCCACGACGCCGAATGGGACGCCCGCGTCACCGCCGCCCTGAATTCGGTGCGCGCCCAGACCCGCGCCGGCAAGCGCGCACCGGCCGCGATCCACGACGTGCGCGTGCCCCTGGACGAGATGCGCCTGATCAAGGACGGCCAGGAGACCGCCCTGATGAAGCAGGCCGCCGCCATCAGCGCCGACGCCCATCGGCGCGCGATGCGTTGCGCCGCGCCGGGCCGCCACGAATACGAGATCGAGGCCGAACTGCTGCACGAGTTCCGCCGGCGCGGCAGCCAGGCGCCAGCCTACGGTTCCATCGTCGCCGCCGGCGCCAATGCCTGCGTGCTGCACTACGTCAGCAACGACCGGCAGATCCAGGACGGCGACCTGATCCTGATCGACGCCGGCTGCGAACTCGACGGCTACGCCGCCGACATCACCCGCACCTTTCCCGCCAACGGCCGCTTCTCCGGCCCCCAGCGGGACATCTACCAACTGGTGCTGGCCGCCCAGGACGCCGCCGTCGCCGCCATCCGCCCCGGCGCCCGCTTCCACCACCCCCACGACGCGGCCGTCGGGGTCCTGGCGCAGGGACTGCTCGACCTCGGGCTGCTCGCCGGAACACTGGACGAAGTGCTGACGAAGGAAACCTACAAGCGCTTCTACATGCACCGCACCAGCCACTGGCTGGGCCTCGACGTCCATGACGTGGGCGAATACAAGGAGGGCGACGACTGGCGCGTGCTCGCCCCCGGCATGGTGCTGACCGTGGAGCCCGGCTGCTACATCCGTCCCGCCGACGACGTGCCGGCGGCCTTCTGGAACATCGGCGTGCGCATCGAGGACGACGCCCTGGTCGGCACCGACGGCTGCGAACTGATCACCCGCGGCGTGCCGGTCGCCATCGACGAAATCGAAGCACTGATGCGAAAGGATTGAGCGTGGCGCATGAGAACGTCGATATCGCCGTGATCGGCGGAGGACCGGCTGGAATGGCATTGGCCCTGGCCCTGCATCGCCACGGCCAGGCCGCCGAAATCTTCGACGCCCGCGCCCGCGACGCCGGCCGCGCCGACCAGCGCATCCTGGCCCTCTCGCACGGCTCCCGGCAGACCCTGGAGTGGCTGGATGCCTGGGAGGCGATCGAGTCCACGCCGATCCGCGCCATTCACGTCTCCCAGCGCGGCGGCCTGGGGCGCACCCTGATCCGCGCCGAGGAAGTCGGCGTGCCGGCTCTGGGCTACGTGCTCACCGCCGCCAGCCTGATCGCCGCCCTCGACGGCGCCCTGCGGCGGGCGCGGATTCCCTATCGCGAGCACAGCAAGGTCGACGTCGTCGGCGCGGCATCGAGCGTTGCGGACGCGGTCGACTTCAACATCGCCGGCGTGCGCCACCGCGCCGCCCTGCTGGCCTACGCGGAAGGCGCGATCGGCGAGGAAGTGGACGCCGGCCGCCGCGACTACGGCCAGCACGCGCTGATCTTCACCGCCACCGCCAGCCAGCCCCACGGCGGCCGGGCCTGGGAGCGCTTCACGCCCGACGGCCCGCTGGCCCTGCTGCCACTCGCCGGCAACGGCGGCCGCGACCTGGCGGTGGTGTATACCTGCGATCCGGAACAGGCGCGGCAATTCACCGCGCTGGACGACACCGCCTTCCTCACCCGCCTTCAAGCGCATTTCGGCAACCGGCTGTACTTCACCGCGCTGGGGCCGCGCCACGTGTTTCCGCTCGGCCTGCGCTATCGCAGGACCGTCGTCGCCCCGCGCCAGGTCTGGCTCGGCAATGCCGCCCAGACCCTGCATCCGGTGGCCGGCCAGGGCTTCAACCTGGCCCTGCGCGACATCCGCGACCTGGCCCGCAGCCTGGGCCCCGCCGCCGATCCGGGAGACGCCGCCCTGCTGGCCGCCTACGCCGCCCGCCGCCAGGCCGACCGCAGCGGCACCATCGGCTTCACCGACTCGCTGGTGCGGCTGTTCAGCAACGACAACCCGCTGCTGCACCACCTGCGCGGCGCCGGCCTGCTGGCGCTGGACCTGCTGCCGCCGCTCCGCCACTTCGTCGCCCGGCGCATGATCTGGGGCGCAAGGGCCTGGTGAGGGGGCATCTGCTATGCTATCCGCGGACTGTCCGGAGACACGCAATGCCGACGATCAGCAGCTTTTTCGGAATCGTGATCCAGATGTTCTGGCGCGAACATGCGCCGCCCCATTTTCATGCGCTCTACGGCGAGCATGAGGCCCTGATCGATATCAGGACCCTGGAAATCATTGCAGGGGAATTGCCCAAGAGGGCTCTCGGTCTGACTGTCGAGTGGGCCATTGAGCATCGCGCAGAATTGATGGAGGACTGGAATCTATGCCAATCCAAGCAAATACCCCGCAAGATTCCGCCGCTGGAATAAACCCGTCGCCCATCGCCCCGTGGAGAGTGGCCGCAGTGTCAGTGTTGCCCGGCCACAGGCTCGCCGTTACATTCAAGGATGGCAGCAGCGGCACCCTGGACCTGTCCTCGGTTCTGGAGGCAAAAGATGCCGGCATCTATACCGCCCTGGCCGACCCGGAGTTCTTTGAACAGGCCACCCTGGAACTCGGCGTGATCACTTGGCCCAATGGCGCAGATCTGGACCCTGCCTGGATCTATGAGGAAACACGCAACAGGAAACTGTGGTCCGTCCCCTTTTAACCGCGTGGCAAGGGGAATGGCCCGTCCGAGTCCCGGCGGACCGGGATGTTCAGTCAAACGGGTTGATGACGCGAGCACCCGCGCCCCTGAAGTCTTCCGTGTTGCGTGTGACGATGGTCAGATCGTAGATGAGCCCGATCGCGGCGATCTGTTTGTCGATGGGATGGTGCGGATTCGGCGACATGAGCCTGCCCCACACTTGCGCACAGTCGATATCGAAACCGAGAATCCTGTCGGCGTAATCCGCGACAAGGGCATCGAGCCAATCCTCAAGCCGCTTCGCCTGCGCCATGTCGCCACGGCCGCGCACATTTTCCAGCCCACGACGAATTTCGCCGACGGTTTGCACGGCCAGGTAGATTTCTTCCGCCGCAAGCGCGGCGAAAAACCGCCGTACGCCGGAATTGGCCCGATCCCCCTTGCGCAGCTCGCTGACGACGTTGGTATCCAGCAGGTACATCAGGCCCGACGGGAATCGAAGTCTTCGTCGGTGCCGACATCAGGCATGTCGGCCAGTACCTCCTTGAAGGTGCGACGCAACGGGCGGACAAGCGCCGCGCGCAGAATTTCCCGGTGCTCCGCCTCGGCGCTGCGTCCGTGCGCAGCCGCCGCCCGTTTCAATGCCTGCGTCACCGCGGGGTCGATGTTGCGAACGACTAGATTGGTGGCCATGACGTGCTCCACAGAATGATTGCAGTGATTGCATTATAGAAAATTCGCACTCACGACAGAGGCGCCACGTTGTCTTCCCTTCCTGCGGCACGCCCCCCCCCATCTCCGCCATTGCACAAAAATTAATCACGCGGGTAGAATCCGCCCCCTTCCCCCGGATTTGCCCATTCACGTCGCCATGGACTTTCTCGGTTTCACGCTGCGCAACAATCTGTTCGTCGCGCCCATGGCCGGGGTGACGGATCGCCCGTTCCGCCAGTTGTGCAAGCAGTTGGGCGCGGGGCTGGCGGTGTCCGAGATGGTGACGTCCAACTCCCTGCTCTACGGCAGCGCCAAGACCCGGCGCCGCGCCAACCACGATGGCGAGGTGGAGCCGATCTCGGTGCAGATCGCCGGCGCCGACCCGAAAATGATGGCAGAGGCCGCCCGCTACAACGTGGACAATGGCGCCCAGATCATCGACATCAACATGGGCTGCCCGGCCAAGAAGGTCTGCAACGTGATGGCCGGCTCGGCGCTGATGCAGGACGAGGCCCTGGTGGGGCGCATCCTCGACGCGGTGGTGGCCGCCGCCGGCAGCACCCCGGTGACCCTGAAGTTCCGCACCGGCTGGAACCGCGAGCACAAGAACGCCCCGACCATCGCCCGCATCGCCGAGTCCGCCGGGGTGCGCGCCGTCGCCATCCACGGCCGCACCCGCGCCGACCAGTACACCGGTTCGGCCGAATACGACACCATCGCCCTGGTGAAGACCCTGGTGCGGATTCCGGTGATCGCCAACGGCGACATCACCACGCCGCAGAAAGCCAAGGCCGTGCTGGAGGCCACCGGCGCCGACGGCCTGATGATCGGCCGCGCCGCCCAGGGCCGGCCCTGGCTGTTCCGCGAGATCGAGCATTACCTGAGGACCGGCGAGCTGCTGCCGCCGCCGCGGGTGGCCGAGATCCATCGCATCCTCAAGTCGCACCTGGCCGACCTCTACGCCTTCTACGGCGAGGAGACCGGCGTACGCATCGCGCGCAAGCACATCGGCTGGTACACCAAGGGCCTGGTGGGCTCCTCCCACTTCCGCCACGCGATGAACCAGCTCGCCACGGTGGAACGGCAACTGGCGGCCACGGACGAATTCTTCCTCGCCCAGGCCGCCGCCAACGACCAACTTTGCTACGAGGAGGCGATCGCCGCATGAGCGCCCCGCACGGCCGCCCGAAGGGGCGCATTACACAGACCGGAGCCGCAGTGCGGCGAACCGTCGTCACCCCCTCCCTTGAGGAGGGGGTCGGGGGGAGGGTAATCCAGTGAGTGCCCAGCGCCGGGCCGCC
This sequence comes from Denitratisoma sp. DHT3, assembly GCF_007833355.1. NCBI lineage: Bacteria > Pseudomonadati > Pseudomonadota > Betaproteobacteria > Nitrosomonadales > Sterolibacteriaceae > Denitratisoma > Denitratisoma sp. DHT3. Next base: position 1,850,964 of record NZ_CP020914.1, read on the forward strand.
CCTAGCGGGCGCCAGTCAACAACACGGAGGTCGCGCCAGGCGCGGCCGAACACTTGTCACTCCCTGCCTCGGGCAGGGGGTTGGGGGGAAGGTCGTCCATGAGCGCCGAACTAGCCGACTGCGTCCGCAGGTCCCTCAACCGCTACTTCCGCGACCTCGACGGTCAGGAGCCGCACGCCATCTACGACATGGTGATCCGCACCGTGGAGCGGCCGATGCTGGAAGTGGTGATGAAACAGGCCAACGGCAACCAGAGCGCGGCCGCCGAGATTCTCGGCATCAACCGCAACACCCTGCGCCGCAAGCTCACCGAACACGATTTGCTCTGAAGCCCCTCTGAAGCCCACATGGCGCCGGCTCGCTTTGCTCGCACATCCGACCTGCCGGTTCAATTCGCGATTTCACGTTAAGTCCATCCGACCATGAAAGTCACTCAAGCCCTGATCAGCGTTTCCGACAAGCACGGCGTCGTCGATTTCGCCCGCGCGCTCGACCAACTCGGCGTCAAGCTGTTGTCCACCGGCGGCACCGCCAAGCTGCTGCGCGAGGCCGGCCTGCCGGTCACCGACGTCTCGGACTACACCGGTTTCCCGGAAATGCTCGACGGCCGCGTCAAGACCCTGCATCCCAAGGTCCACGGCGGCATCCTGGGGCGGCGCGACTTGGCCGAGCACCGCCAGACCATGGCGCAGCACGACATCCCCGCCATCGACCTGGTGGTGGTGAATCTCTATCCCTTCCGCGAGACCGTGGCCAAGCCCGGCTGCACCCTGGAGGACGCGATCGAGAACATCGACATCGGCGGCCCCGCCATGGTCCGCGCCGCCGCCAAGAACCACGGCAACGAAGCGGGCGGCGTCGGCATCGTCACCGATCCGGAGGACTATGGCCTGATCGTCGAGGAGCTGGAGCAGAACGACCGGGTGCTGACCTACCGGACCCGTTTCGAACTGGCGAAGAAGGCCTTCACCCATACCGCCCGCTACGATTCGGCCATTTCCAACTGGCTCACCAGCCTGGATGCCGACGACAAGCCCGGCGTCTTCCCCGAGCAGTTGCAACTGGCCTTCGACCGGGTGGAAGTGCTGCGCTACGGCGAGAACCCCCACCAGCAGGCCGCCTTCTACCGCGAGACCGACCCGGTGCCCGGCACCATCGCCAGCTACCGCCAGCTCCAGGGCAAGGAGCTGTCCTACAACAACATCGCCGACGCCGACGCGGCCTGGGAATGCGTCAAGGCGTTCGATAGTCTGGGCGCCCACGCCGCCATCGCCTGCGTCATCGTCAAGCACGCCAACCCCTGCGGCGTGGCCCTGGGCGCGACGGCGGAGGAAGCCTATCGCAAGGCGTTCTCCACCGACCCCACCTCGGCCTTCGGCGGCATCATCGCCTTCAACCACGCCATCGACAAGGCGGCGGCGGAAGCCGTCGCCGGCCAGTTCGCCGAAGTGATCATCGCCCCCGAGATCACCGCCGAGGCGCGCGCCGTCTTCGCCGCCAAGCAGAACCTGCGCGTGCTGCTGGTGCCCCATGGCCAGATCAGCGGCGCCTTCGACTACAAGCGCGTCGGCGGCGGCCTGCTGGTGCAAAGCGCCGACGAGGCGCGGGTGGCGCTCAACGACATCAAGGTGGTGACCAAGCGCGCGCCGAACGAGCGGGAGATGGGCGACCTGCTGTTCGCCTGGCGCGTCGCCAAGTACGTCAAGTCCAACGCCATCGTCTATTGCAAGGACGGCATGACCGTCGGCGTCGGCGCCGGCCAGATGAGCCGGGTGGACTCGGCGCGCATCGCCGCGATCAAGGCCGAGAACGCCAAGCTGACGGTGAAGGGCTCGGTGGTCGCTTCCGACGCCTTCTTCCCCTTCCGCGACGGTCTCGACGTGCTGGCCCAGGCCGGCGCCACCGCGGTGATCCAGCCCGGCGGCTCGGTGCGCGACGCGGAAGTGATCGCCGCCGCCGACGAGCAGGGCGTCGCCATGGTGTTCACCGGCTTCCGGCACTTCCGTCACTAAACTCATTTGCCACGGAGGGCGCGGAGCACACGGAGATTCCTGTCGCATCGGTTTTTCCGTTTTCGACTCTGTGTCCTCTGTGATCTCTGTGGCTAAGAGGTTTTCATGAAACTACTCGTCATCGGCTCCGGTGGCCGCGAACATGCCCTGGCCTGGCGCCTGGCCCAATCCCCCAAGGTGCAGAAGGTCTACGTGGCGCCCGGCAACGCCGGCACGGCGCGCGAGGCGGGAATCGAGAACCTGCCGCTGTCCGCGATTCCCGAGCTGGTCGAATTCGCGCGCCGGGAGGACATCCACGCCACCGTGGTGGGCCCCGAGGCGCCGCTGGCGGCCGGCGTGGTGGATGCCTTCCGCGCCGTCGACCTGCGCATCTTCGGCCCCACCCGGCTGGCGGCCCAGCTGGAATCGTCGAAGGACTTCGCCAAGCAGTTCATGGCCCGCCACGGCATTCCCACCGCCCGCTTCCAGACCTTCGGCAACGCCGAGGCCGCCCATCGCTACGTCGACGCCGAGGGCGCGCCGATCGTCGTCAAGGCCGACGGCCTCGCCGCCGGCAAGGGCGTGGTGGTGGCGATGAGCGCGGACGAGGCCCACCAGGCCATCGACGACATGCTCTCCGGCAACAAGCTCGGGGATGCCGGCGCCCGCGTCGTGATCGAGGAGTTCCTCGATGGCGAGGAGGCCAGCTTCATCGTCATGGCCGACGGCCGGCACGCCCTGGCGATGGCCACCAGCCAGGACCACAAGCGCCTGCTGGACGGCGACCTCGGTCCCAACACCGGCGGCATGGGCGCCTATTCGCCGGCGCCGGTGGTCACGCCCGACGTCCACGCCAGGGTGATGCGCGAGGTGATCATGCCCACCATCCGCGGCATGGAGAGCGACGGCATCCTCTACACCGGCTTCCTCTACGCCGGCCTGATGATCAAGGCCGACGGCTCGCTGAAGGTGCTGGAATTCAACTGCCGCTTCGGCGACCCTGAAACCCAGCCGATCATGATGCGGTTGAAGAGCGATTTCGTCGACCTGATCGACGCCGGCATCGATGGCCGGCTCGACCAGGTGGAGGCCGAATGGGACCGCCGCGTGGCGCTGGGCGTGGTGCTGGCGGCCGGCGGCTATCCGGACAACCCGAAGAAGGGCGACGTGATCCACGGCCTGCCCGAGCGGTCCGCCGAGGACGCCCACGTGTTCCATGCCGGCACCGCCCTGGCCGACGGCCACGTCGTCACCGCCGGCGGCCGGGTGCTCTGCGTCACCGCGCTGGGCGACACCGTGAAGCTGGCCCAGAACCGGGCCTACGAAACGGCCGAACAGATCCGCTTCGACGCCATGCAGATGCGTCACGACATCGGTCACCGCGCCATCCGGCGCTGAGCGCGAAAGCCCTTCCCATGGCGACCCGCTGGCGCGTTTTCCGGTTGATGAAAACGCGCCTGATCGCCTTCGCCCTGGCGCTGGTCCTGCTCGGTCTGCTCGTCCGCATCCTGCTTCTGAGCGGTTTCCTGCGCGAAGAAATCGAGCAGTTGATCACCGCGCAGCAGATTTCCCAGGCCGACTACGTGGCGCAGGACATCGACGCCAAGATCCGGGCGCGCCAGGATCTGGTGCGGCAGCTGGCCGACCATCTGCCGGTGGATCTGCTGCGGCGGCCCGACGCCCTGCAAGCCTGGCTGGTCGAACGGCAGGATCTGTATCCGCTGTTTTCCAACGGCCTGACCGTGATCGACCTCGCCGGCATCGCGCTGGCCGACGCCTCGCCGCTGGAAGGGCGGCGCGGCGCCTCCTATGCCGACCGCGACTGGTTCAAGGCGGTGCGCAACAGCGGCAAGAGCGTCATGAGCCCGCCCCTGCTGGGTCGGATCAGCCGCCAGCCCAGCATCGTCATGGCGGCGCCGATCAAGGACGGGTACGGGAACCTGTTCGCCGTCCTGGCCGGCACCACGGCCCTCGCGGCGCCGGGCTTCCTCGACCTGGTGCAGGAACACAAGGTGGGCCAAAGCGGCGGCTTCCTGGTCGTCTCCCCCCAGGACAGGATTTTCGTCACCGCCTCCAACCCGGAGCTGACGCTCCGCCCCTTGCCGGCGCCCGGCGCCAATCCGCTCCATGATCGCGCCATGGCCGGCTACCGGGGCGGCGGCCTCACCGTCAATGCCCAGGGGAAAGGGGAAATCTCCGCCATCGCCAGCATTCCCGCCGCCAACTGGTTCCTGGTCGCCAGCACCCCGGCCCGGGAAGCCTTCGCGCCCATCGACCGCCTGTACGGCGTCCTGCTGCGCAATACGCTGCTCATCGGCATCGTCGTCGTCCTGAGCGCGCTGATCGTCCTCAGCTGGCTGTTCCGGCCCCTGACCCACGCCGCGCAACAAGTGAATGCGATGGCCGCGGGACGGATCGGCCTGCGGGCGCTGCCGGTGGTCAGAAACGACGAGGTGGGCGACCTCGCCGCGGGCTTCAACCTGCTCCTGGGCAAGCTGCGCGATCGCGAGGCCATCCTGGCCCGCATCGCCCACCACGACCCGCTCACGGCGCTGCCCAACCGCTCCACCCTCCTCGATCGCCTGAACCAGAGCATCGCCCTGGCCCAACGGCGGCACAGCCGGCTGGCGTTGCTGTTCCTCGATCTGGACGGTTTCAAGTCGGTCAACGACGATCACGGCCACGACGCCGGCGACCGCCTGCTCCACGCCGTCGCCCAGCGCCTGCGCGGCACCGTGCGCAAGGCCGACATGGTCGCCCGCTTCGGCGGCGACGAGTTCGTCATCCTGCTCACCGACATCGGCGACGCCGCCAGCGCCGAGCGGATCGCGGACAAGTGCCTCGCCGCGCTGGCGCCGCCGGTGGCCGTGGACAAGCTGCAACTGACGATCGGCGCCAGCATCGGCATCGCCCTCTACCCCGACCATGCCGACAACGCCAGCAGCCTGCTGGCCTGCGCCGACGCCGCCATGTACGACGCCAAGCGCAGCGGACGCAACAGCTGCCGCCTCGCTCCCTTGCCCGAAAACACGTAGGACCGCCATGGATACCCAACGCCTCAGAGACTATTTCACCGGCCTGCAGGAACGCATCGTCGGCGCCCTGGAAACCTTCGACGGCCGGAAGTTCACACGCGACGCCTGGGGTCGCGGCACGTCGATCCTGATCGAGGAAGGCGACTTCTTCGAGCGGGGCGGAGTGAATTTCTCCCACGTCACCGGCGACCGGATGCCCGCCTCGGCCACCGCCCACCGTCCGGAACTGGCGGGACGGCGCTTCGAGGCGATGGGCCTCTCCCTGGTGCTGCATCCGCGCAACCCCTACTGCCCCACCAGCCATGCCAACGTGCGCTGCTTCATCGCCACCGCGGCGGGCCAGGAACCGGTCTGGTGGTTCGGCGGCGGCATGGACCTGACGCCCTACTACGGTTTCGAGGAGGACGCGGTGCATTTCCACCGCACCTGCCGCGACGCGCTCGCCCCCTTCGGCGCCGACGTCCATCCGCGCTACAAGAAATGGTGCGACGAGTATTTCTTCCTCAAGCACCGCAACGAGGCGCGCGGCATCGGCGGCGTGTTCTTCGACGACCTGAACGAAGGCGGCCCCGGCGGCCCGGACGCCAACTCGCCGTTCGAGCGCTGCTTCGCGCTGGCCCGGGCGGTGGGCGACAATTTCCTCGACGCCTATCTGCCGATCCTGGAACGGCGCCGCGACCTGCCCTACGGCGAGCGGGAGCGCGACTTCCAGGCCTACCGGCGCGGCCGCTACGTCGAATTCAACCTGGTCTGGGACCGGGGCACCCTGTTCGGCCTGCAATCGGGCGGGCGCACCGAGTCCATCCTGATGTCCCTGCCGCCGCTGGTGAAGTGGCGCTACGACTGGCACCCGCAGCCGGGCAGCGCCGAGGAACGGCTGTACACGGAATTCCTGCCGCCACGCGACTGGGTCTGAATTGATTCCTCCGGATCAACAATGAAACATCGCTAAAAAGAAGGGAAAGACCAAGCCCAGGCAGGGAGCGGAAGAGAAATTCAACCCTCGAAGCCAGGGCTTTGATTGTTTCCCAAAAAGAAACAATCAACCCTACTGAATGGCGATTTGATTTTCAGCGACCTTGAGCGCGGCGGCCGCCCGGTAGTGCGAGTTGGCTTCCTCGGGCCGCTCCAGGTAGTCCAGCAGTTGCGCCAGCTCCAGATGGGTCTCCAGCAACGGCCGCACCGACAGCGAGGCTTCCAGATAGCTCTGCGCCTTGCCCCAGAGTTGCTGGCGGCGGCAGAGCCGGCCCAGGGTCAGCAGCAGCTGCGCATCGCGGGGCTGCGAGGGCAGCCACTTCTCCGCGTGGGAAATGCGCCGCAGCACGTCGCCGCCCTCGCATTCGCCATAGGCGCTGACCAGCGCCGAGTCCCATTGCTCGGCCAGGGCGTCCTCGATCAGGCGCGCCGCTTCGCTGCAATCGCCGATGGCGATCAGGCGGCGGGCGGCGTCCAGCGCCAGGCGCGGATCGCGGCGTTCCTCCTCGGGCATCCGGGCCAGGTATTGCCCCAGGCCGTCCCGGTCATCGCCCAGGGCGCGCAGGTTGCCGCGATGCGCGCGCAGGCGCAGCGCGGCGGCCTGGGTCGGCGTCATCGCATGATGCTTTTCCAACTGGCGCAGCAGATGCAGCACCTCGCGCCAATTGCCCAGGCCCTGCTCGACCTTGAGCGACAGGCGCAGGGCCGCGATATGGCGTCCCTTCTCGCGCTCCAGGGCCTGCAGCGCGGCGCGGGCGCGGAGGAAGTCGCGGGATTCGGCGGCCACGGTGGCATCCACCATCAGCCGGGCCATGCGCAGCGGATCGTCGGCACGGTCGCCGCCCAGTTCCCGCCAGTGTTCGCTCTTTTGCCTGTCGCCCATGTTGTGGGCCGCGACCTGGGCGATCAGCGTGGCCATCGCCGACGACTGGCCGGCGCGATAGGCCATCTCGGCCCGTTTCAGGGCGTGGCCGAAACGGCCCTCCAGCAGCAGGCGGCCGGCGTCCTGGATCGCCATCTGACTCTTGGCGTGCAGCCGGTCGGCGCGGAAGGCCGCCACCTGGGCGGGCATCGCCAGCACGGCGGCGGCGCCGCGCAGCAGCAGATGAAGCAGGAAGAAACCGCCCAGCGTCAGCAGCACCAGCAGGTTGAGGGACAGTTCGACGCGCCAGGGCGGCAGCACGAACAGCACATAGCCCGCGTTGTAGCGGGCCGCCAGCGACAGGCCCACCGCCAGGGCCGCCAAAGCGATCAACCAGAGCAGGACGCGCATCAGCGGCTTTCCTGCGTCGCGGCGGCGCCCTTGGCCGCCGTGGCGCGGGGGGCCGACGGCAGCGCTTCGCGGCTGCGGCTCAACTTGAAATTGCGCACCGCGTCGAGCGTCTCGTTCAGGCTCGGCAGGTCCTTGGCGATATCCATCTCGCCCAGGCTCCTGACCGTGTCCAGCGCGTGCTGCACCGGGCGGGCGCGGCCGTCGAAATAGTGATTGAGCCAGATGCCGGACTGGCGCATGTCCTCGCGGAAGGAACGCGCATCGCGCGACAACAGGGAAAGCCGGGCATTGACCAGGCGCAGCTTGAGGTTCTCGCGCAGGAAGAAGGTCTGGCTGGGCGCGAGCAGGCCCGGATCGACCTGGTCCACCCGTTCGATGCGCACCAGCTGACGCGCCTCGGCCCACAGGTCGCCGAACAGGGTGCGCCACCACGCGGGCGCGGCGGCCTCCGTGGCGGGCAGCCCCCCTCCCCCTTTGTCTTTGCTCCCCTTGGCGGCCCGCGCCGCCGGCTGCGGCCGTTGCTCGAAGGCGAAGGGCAGGCCGTCGACCGCCGCGATCAGGCTTTCCAGCTTCATCGCCATGCCCGAGATGTCGGCTCCGGGCTGCGCCTTGAGCCGCTCGATGTCGCGGCTGATCAGCTTGCGCAGGGCCAGCCACTGCGGCTGGTTGGCGCGGGCCAGGCGGGCGTCGGCGCCCTCCAGGGCGATCAGCGCCGCCTCGACGTTGCCGGCCAGTTGCAACTGCTGGGCGGCGATCGTCAGGGTCTGTTCGATCTCGGCCAGCAGACGCTCGTCGCGGCCGCGCGAGAGTTCCTGGTACATCGCGTCCAGCGCCAGTTGCTGGCTTTGCGACTCGACCAACTGGGCTTCCAGCACGCCGAGCTTGGCCTGGAGCGCCGCCACCGCCTCCTGGTTCTGCCGCGACAGGACGCGGCTCTCCCGGGCGACGCTGTCGCCCTCGGCCAGGCGCCTGGCCACTTCGGTTTGCAGATCGGACAGCCGGACGCGGGTCTCCAGCCACTGCCAGCCGAGCAGGCCCAGGGCGGCGAAGGCGATCAGCACGGCGGGACGGCGCAACGGCGCCCGCGCGCGGGAAGCCGCGCCGCCCTCGGGGCCGCGGCTGGTCAGCGCGGGCGCGGGGTCGGCGGAAGGAACGGAGTTATTGGTGTTGTTCACGGGCGAAGTATTGCATGAGTCCATCGAGCAGGCCCGCGTCGCCGGGGCCGGTCAGAATCACCGATTGCAGCCCCAGTGCCGCCGCCTGCTCGGCGATGCGGGCGTGGGGCGCGAAGGTGGGGGTCTTCTTCAGCCAGGCCTGGCCCAGCTTGCCGACCATGGCATGGAGGTTGCGCAGGCCCTCGCTGCTGGTCACCGTCATCGCGTCGAGCGTGCCGTCGGACCAGAGTTTCAAGAGCGGCGCCGGGTCCAGCGCCGGCCGGCTGCGCCGGTAGCAGCTCAGGTACTCGACCTGGGCGCCGCGCGCGGCCAGGGTCTCGCCCAGCAGCTCGCGGCCGCCGTCGCCGCGGAAAATGATCACCCGCCTGCCGGCCATGGCCCGCAGCGGAGGCAATTCCAGCAGCGCCTCGGAATCGAAGCGGTCGGCGGGGGCGATCACCCGCCCAATGCCGTAGCGCGCCAGTTCCGCCTCGCTGCTCTTGCCCACCGTCGCCGCCGGCAGGCCGGCCGGCCAGGCGCGGCGCGAGAGGATCACCGAGAGGGCGTGATGCACGGCGTTGGGGCTGACGAACACCGCCAGATCGAACTGCTCCAGGCGCCGCGCGACTTCCAGCAAGGGCGTCACATCGTCGATCGGCGCGATCGCCAGCACCGGGAACAGCACCGGGTGCGCGCCCCGTTCCGCCAGGGCCTGGGCGAGATGCGCGGCCTGTCCGGCCGGCCGCGTGATCACGATCCGGCGTCCCGCCAGCACGTCGTCCGGGCAGCAGACCGCGGCCATCGTTTATGACTTGGCGGCCGCCGGCGCCTGCGGCGGGGCGTCCCCCAGGGCGGCGAGAATCCGGTCCGCCCCCTGCGCCCGCAGCTCGGCGGCCAGGGCCAGGCCGAGCGTTTCCGGCTCGGCGCTGTCGCCTTCCAGTTCGGCGCGCGCGATGCGGCTGCCGTCCGGCAGGGCGACGAAGCCGCGCAGCCACAGGCGCTGCCCGCGCAATTCGGCATAGGCGCCCAGGGGCACTTCGCAACTGCCGGCCAGCGCCCGCGACACCGCGCGTTCGGCGCGCACGCAGGCGGCGGTGGCGGGATCGTTGAGGAAGGCCAGCCAGCCGGCGACCTCCGGCCGCCCGGCCAGGGCCTCGATGCCCAGGGCGCCCTGGCCGGCCGCGGGCAGCGAGGCCGCGGCCGGCAGCACCGAGCGGATCCGATCCTTCAACCCCAGGCGGGTGAGGCCGGCCGCCGCCAGGATGATCGCGTCGTATTCGCCGGCATCGAGCTTGCGCAGCCGGGTGTCGAGGTTGCCGCGCAGGCTGGTCACCGCCAGGTAGGGATAGCGGGCGTGGAGCTGGGATTCCCGGCGCAGGCTGGAGGTGCCGACCACGGCGCCGGGCGGCAGGTCGTCCAGCGTCGCGTACTTGTTGGAGACGAAGGCGTCCAGCGGCACTTCGCGCGGACCGATCGCCGCCAGGGTGAAATCCGCGCCCATTTCCATCGGCACGTCCTTCATCGAATGCACGGCGATGTCGGCGCGGCGGTCGAGCAGCGCGGTTTCCAGTTCCTTGACGAACAGGCCCTTGCCGCCCACCTTGGCCAGCGGACGATCGAGAATCTGGTCGCCCCGGGTGGTCATGCCCAGCAGCTCGACGCTGCAACCGGGATAGCGGACGCGCAGCAAATCGCGCACATGTTCCGCCTGCCACAGGGCAAGGCGGGATTCGCGGGTGGCGATGACGATGCGCTGCGGCGCGGCGATGGTGTCGGAGGAATTCACGGCATGCCTTGAAAACGGTCGAAAACCGCGTGGATTCTAGCATGTCCGCCGATGCCGCCGGCGCTGTGCGGGCTCCGCCGGCCGGCGCTTCAGCGTGAAAAACGAGCTTTGCCGCCGCGCCACCCCGGAGGATGGCGAAGGGATGGAATACCGAAAAAGCTTTTCCGCCGGGCCGCCCCAAGGAAAAGCGGCACGCGGCGCCAGCCGCGTCCTATCGGTGCCGCCACGAAGCTCCCCCAAACATCCGAGCGCAGCGAGCCAGAAAGAACCCCCTCCGGGGGCGAAGGGGGGCGAGCCCCACTCAGCCTTTCAACAGCGCCCGCAACTGCGGCCACTGGCGGCGGCTGGCCGCCACCCGGTCGGGGATGCCGCGCAGGATCAACTGCCAGCGCGGTTCCGCCTCGTTCGCGGCCTCGGCGCCGCCGGCCTCCCCTTCGCTCCCCTCGCCCTCCCCGCCGCGCTCGTAGCCGGCGATGGCGGCGCGCGCCACCAGGCAGTTGCGATGCGCGCGGATGAAGCGGGCGCCGAACTCGGCCTCCAGCTGGGCCAGGGAATCCTCCAGCAGATATTCGCCGGACGCGGTCCGGGCCGTGACATAGCGCTGGTCCGCCTTCAGGTACAGCACGTCCTCGACGGGGATCAGGCGCACCCGCCCGCGCTCGCTCGAACGCAAGTGGCGGCGGCCTTCCGGCGCCAGCGTCTGCAACGCCGCGGCGTCGAGTCCTCGCGCCGCGCCGCCCTGGCGGCCGACCCGGATCAGCGCCTCCTGCAGGCGCTGGGCGCGCACCGGCTTCAGCAGGTAATCCAGCGCGCACAGCTCGAAAGCCTTGACCGCGTACCGATCGTAGGCGGTGACGAAGATCAGCGCCGGCGCCGGCGCCCGCCGCGCCAGATGGAGCGCCAGTTGCAGACCGTCCATGCGCGGCATGCGGATATCCACCAGCACCGCGTCGAGGAGCAGATGCTCGGCGCGCTCCAGCGCCTCGACGCCGTCCGCGGCCTCGGCCAGTACCTGGGTCGGCACCGCGTCGGCGACGTCCTCCAGCAGTTGCCGCAACCGGGCCCGCGCCGGTGCTTCGTCATCGACCAGCATCAGGCGCAGCGGCAAGGCGCTCACAACGCCGTCTCCCGCCGATGGGGCAGCACGATGCGCAACTGGTAGCGGTCGCCCTTGACCTCGACGTTGAGGCTGGCGGCCTGGCCGTAGAACAGTTGCAGGCGCTCGCGGATGTTGGCCAGCGCCATGCGGTTGCCCTGGGCATGGACATGCCCCGGTCGGAATGGATTGGACAACTCGATCAGCACCATCGGGCCGGCGCTGGCCAGGCGGATGGCGATCGGCCCCGGCGCCGGCAGCGGCTCGATGCCGTGGTAGACCGCGTTTTCCAGCAGGGGCTGGAGGATCAGGCGCGGCATGGTGGCGTCCGGCGGGCAGTTGGCGACGTCCCACTGCACCTGCAGCCGCTCGCCCAGGCGCAGGCGCTCCAGGTCGAGGTACTGGCGACAGAGGGCGATCTCCTCCGACAGCGACACCAGCTCCCGCGGGTCCTGCATCTGGGCGCGGAACAGCTCGGCCAGTTCCTCCAGCGCCGCCTCCGCCCGTCGTGGATCGCCGCGGATCGTGCCCAGCACCGCGTTCAGGCTGTTGAACAGGAAATGAGGGCGGATGCGGGCGGTCAGGGCCATCAAGCGGGCCTCGGTCAGCGCCTCGCTCGGCGGCCGGCGCGCGCCCAATGCCAGGGACAGCGCCAGGGCCAGCGCGGCCCCCGCTCCGCCCCACCCCAGGGCCGCCGCCAGGCCGGGCTCCAGCCCGCCCCAACGCAGCATCAGCGCGAGCAACCCGACCAGCGCCTCGCTGGCGGCGAACACCGCCAGCCCCCGCGCCAGGGGCCGCTCCAGCCATTCGCGCCAGCCCCCGCACGGCGCGGCGGACATGGCGGCGGCATCGGGGAATTGCCGTATACTTTCGTCCTCTTCGGCCATTGGCCAATCCCATTGACTCTCATTGATTCGGCGGCATTTCGATTATGACAGAACAACTCGGCGCGGCAGACGCCGGCAAGGCCTGGTCGGGACGTTTTTCCGAACCGGTTTCCGATCTGGTGAAGCGTTACACCGCCTCGGTGTTTTTCGACCGGCGCATGGCGTTGCAGGACATCCGCGGCTCGCTGGCCCACGCCAGGATGCTGGCCAGGCAACGGATCATTTCCGCCGAGGACCTGGCCGCCATCGAGCGCGGCATGGCCCAGGTGCAAGGCGAGATCGAGTCCGGCGGCTTCCAGTGGAACCTGGACGACGAGGACGTCCATCTCAACATCGAGAAGCGCCTCACCGCACTGGTCGGCGATGCCGGCAAGCGCCTGCATACCGGCCGCTCGCGCAACGACCAGGTGGCCACCGACATCCGCCTCTGGCTGCGCGACACCATCGATACGGTGGATGGCCTGCTGGCCGCCTACATCCGCGCCCTGCTGGCGCTGGCCGAGGCGCACGCGGCGACGCCCCTGCCCGGATTCACCCATTTGCAGGTGGCGCAGCCGGTCACCTTCGGCCACCATCTGCTGGCCTATGTGGAGATGGCCCGCCGCGACCGCGAACGCATGATCGACGCCCGCAAGCGCGTCAACCGCCTGCCGCTGGGCAGCGCCGCGCTGGCCGGCACCACCTTTCCCATCGACCGCGAATTCGTCGCCCGCGAACTGGGTTTCGAAGGCGTCTGCGAGAATTCGCTGGACGCCGTGTCGGACCGGGATTTCGCCATCGAATTCCTCGCCGCCGCGTCCCTGGTGATGGTCCATGTCTCGCGCTTCTCCGAGGAGCTGATCCTCTGGATGAGCCCGCGCGTGGGCTTCATCGACATCGCCGACCGCTTCTGCACCGGCTCCTCCATCATGCCGCAGAAGAAGAACCCGGACGTGCCGGAACTGGCGCGGGGCAAGAGCGGGCGCGTGTTCGGCCATCTGATGGGCCTCCTGACCCTGATGAAGGGTCAGCCGCTGGCTTACAACAAGGACAACCAGGAGGACAAGGAGCCCTTGTTCGACACCGCCGACACGTTGGTCGACACCCTGCGCATCTTCGCCGACATGGTGCCCGGCATCAGCGTCAAGCCGGAAGCCATGGCCGCCGCGCTGAAGCAGGGCTACGCCACGGCGACGGATCTCGCCGACTATCTGGTGAAAAAGGGCCTGCCCTTCCGCGATGCCCACGAAGCCGTGGCCCGCGCGGTGCGCGCCGCCGAGCAGAAGGGCTGCGACCTGCCGGATTTCAGCCTGGCCGAGTTGCAGGCGTTCTCGCCCCTGATCGGCGAGGACGTCTTCGCCGTGCTCACCGTGGCCGGCTCGCTCGCCGCCCGCAACCACGTCGGCGGCACCGCGCCCGAGCAGGTGCGCGCCGCGATCCAGCGCATCCGCCAGGGGCTCTGAGTTGCAACCTCCCCGCCCCGCGTCCCGGCACTAGGCGGGGTACGTACCGGCCATGGAGCGCATCGGCAAATACGCCATCCTGCGCCAGCTCGGCCAGGGCGCCACGTCCACCGTGTATCTGGGCCACGACGACTTCGCCCGGCGCGAAGTGGCGGTCAAGGTGATCGCCCAGGAGGCCCTGCAGGACCGCGAGAAGGGCCGGCTCTACCGCCATCTGCTGATCAACGAAGCCTCGCTGGCCGGCAAGCTGAACCACCCGCACATCGCGCAGATCTACGACGCGGTGCTCGGCGACGACCTCAGCTACATCGTGATGGAGTACGTGCCGGGCGGCACGCTGGAATCGTTCTGCGCCCCGGAGCGCCTGCTGCCGCTGGAACGGGTGGTCGAGATCGTTTTCAAATGCACCCGCGCGCTGGACTACGCCCATCGCCTGGGGATCACCCACCGCGACATCAAGCCCGCCAACATCCTGCTGGCGCCGCAGGGCGACGGCGACATCAAGATCTCGGACTTCGGCGCGGCCCTGCTCAACGACAGCAATCAGAGCCGCACCCTGGTGACGGGCGTCGGCTCTCCGGCCTACATGTCGCCGGAACAGGTGCAGGACCAGCCCCTCAGCCATCAGACCGACATCTACTCCCTCGGCGTGTTGATGTACCAACTGCTTTCCGGGCGCCTGCCCTTCCATGCCAGCAGCAACTACGGGATGGTGTACCAGATCGTCAATGCCGAACCGCCCCCGCCGTCGACCTTCCGCGCCGAAATCCCGCCGGAGCTGGACGCCATCGTCACCCGGGCGATGCAGAAATCCCCCGAGGCGCGCTACCGCGACTGGGACGAGTTTTCCCACGACCTGGCGCAGTCATTCCGCAATCAGAAGCTGCCCACCCGGCACGACAACGTGGCGGACAGCGAGAAGTTCGAGACCCTGCGCGAACTGCCCTTCTTCCGCGAGTTTTCCGATGCCGAGCTGTGGGAGGTGATGCGGCTCGCCACCTGGAGCGACGTCAGCGCCGGCACGCTGCTGATGAGGGACGGCGAGGCCGGCGACTACTTCTGCTTCGTGGTCGGCGGCGAAGCCCGGGTCGCCAAGCGCGGCCGCACGCTGGGCCTGCTGACGCCCGGCGACTGCTTCGGCGAAATGGCCGTGGTCGCGCGCAACGTCCGGGCGCGCGGCGCCGACGTGACGGCGCAGACCGATTCGCGCATCATCACCATCCGCGCCGAGGCGCTGCGCCACGCCTCCGACACCTGCCGCATGCACTTCTACCAGGGCTTCCTGGAGGTTCTCGCCCGCCGCCTGTCGATGGCCAACGCCCGCCTCGCGGCGCTCTGAGCGAACTTGGCGGCCTTTGGCCGCCCTCCGCGCTTAACCAAAACCTCGGTTCAAACCACGGTGACACGGCGGGCACGGCGAAAATCTTCCTCGTCGAGTAGGAGCGGGCCATGCCCGCGACCGGCGCATTGCCGCCCACCGGTTCGCGGGCATGGCCCGCTCCTACAAGGTCAGAACGCCCGTGCTTCCTTGACAGCGCTTTTCCGCCGCGCCGCCGCAAGGAAAAGCGGAACGCGGCGTCAGCCGCAACCTATCGGTGCCGCCACGAAGCGCCCCCAAACACCCGAGCGCAGCGAGCCATATCGAATCCCCCGGAGGGGGCGAAGGGGGGCGAGCCTACCCACCCCCATTCAGCCAAGCCTCGCGCGCCCGGCGCGCGGCGTCGAACAGGGCCTCCAGTCCGGGACCGTCGGCGCTGGCGAGCAGGACGCGCAGACGCAGCAGCTGGGCCATGTAGGCATCGAGTTCCTGCAGCAGGGCGTGGCGGTTGGCGATGCTGATGTCGCGCCACATTTCCGGATGGCTGCTGGCGATCCGGGTGAAATCGCGGAAGCCGCTGGCGGCGAAGCTGAACAGCTGCTCGGCGTTTTCCCGATCGGCGATCTCATGCACCAGGGCGTAGGCCAGCAGATGGGGGAGGTGGCTGACGGCGGCGAAGGTGCGGTCGTGCCCTTCCGGCGTCAGCTCGCTGACGCGGGCGCCGCAGGCTTCCCAGGCGGCGCGCACCCGCGCCACGGCGGCCGCGGGGTTCTCCGGCAGCGGCGTCAGCACCACGCGCTTGTCGCGATACAACTCCGCCACGGCGGCGGCCGGCCCGCTTTTTTCCGCCCCGGCAATCGGATGCCCCGGCACGAACTGATCGATCCTGCCGCCCAGCGCGGCGCGGGCGGCGGCCACCACGTCGGACTTGGTGCTGCCGCCGTCGGTCACCACCGTACCGGAGGCGAGGTGGGGCGCCATGGCGGCGAAGGCCGCGGACATCTGTCCGACGGGCATGCCCAGGAGCACCAGATCGGCGTGCTCAAGCCCGTCGCTCCAGTCCTCGGCGATGCGATCCAGGATGCCCAGCGCCTGGGCCGCTTCCAGGGTTTCGCGCCGGCGCCCGAGACCGACGACCTCATCCACCACGCCGGCCGCCTTGAGGGCCAGGGCGAAGGAGCCGCCGATCAGGCCGACGCCGGCCACCAGGACTTTGCCAAGCCGTGCCATGCGCCGTCCGCCTCAAGCCGCCAGGGCAACGCCCAGCGCCTCCAGGAAGCGGGCGTTCTCCCGCTCCAGGCCGATGGTGACGCGCAAGTGCTCGGGCATGCCGTAGCCGGCGATCGGCCGCACGATCACGCCCTCCCGCAGCAGGCGCTGGTTGACGCCGGCGGCGTCGCCGGCGCGGAAGGTGACGAAGTTGCCGTGGGAAGGAATGTGCTCCAGGCCCAGGCGCTTCAGGCCGGCGACGATCTGCTCCATGCCCACGCGATTGAGTTCGAAGCTCTCGGCCAGGAACAGGTGGTCGTCCAGCGCGGCCTGGGCGGCGGCCAGGGCCAGGTTGTTGACGTTGAAGGGCTGGCGCACGCGGTTCAGCAGATCGGCCACGGCGGCGGATGCGGCGGCGAAGCCGACGCGCAGGCCGGCCAGGCCGTAGATCTTGGAAAAGGTGCGGGTCACCACCAGGTTGGGGAACTCGCCCAGCCAGGCCGTGGCGTCCTCGCGCAGGGCGGGCGGCAGGTATTCATTGTAGGCCTCGTCCAGCACCACCACCACCTCGGCCGGCACGCGGCCGAGGAAGGCGCGCAGTTCGGGGTAGGGCAGGAAGGTGCCGGTCGGATTGTTGGGGTTGGCGATCCAGACCACGCGGGTGTCGGGTCGGATCGCGGCGGCCATCGCCTCCAGGTCGTGGCCGAACTGGCGGGCCGGCACCTCGATGCATTCGGCGCCCGTGGTCAGCGTCGCCAGCGGGTAGACGGCGAAGGCGTGGCGCGAGAACACGGCGGAGCGGCCCGGCGCCAGGAAGGCGCGGGCGACCAGGTCCAGCACGTCGTTGGAGCCGTTGCCCAGCACCACCTGGCCGGGCGCCAGCCCCAGGCGCCCGGCCAGCAGGGCGATCAATTCGAACTGGTCCGGATAGCGCTCGATGCCGTCGATCGCCTGCGCCACCGCGGCCCGCGCCTTCGGGCTCATGCCGAGCGGATTCTCGTTGGAGGCGAGCTTGACGATGCGCTCCACCGGCAGCCCCATCTGCCGCGCCAGCTCGGTGATCGGCTTGCCCGGCACATAGGGGGAAATGGCGCGAACGTAGTCGGGAGCCTGGGAGGCGATGCTCATGATCGGTTGAACCTCAGAAAGCGGCGCGGGGATAGGACCCCAATTCCTTGACGAAACCGGCGCAGGCCCGCAACTCCGCCAGCGCGGCGGCCAGCGGCGCATCGAGGCGATGCCCCTCCAGATCCACGTAGAACACGTACTCCCAGGGGCTTCCCCCCAGGCCCCGGGCGGGACGCGACTCGAAGCGGCTCATCGACACGCCGTGCCGGGCAAAGGCGCCCAGCAGCTCATGGACCGCGCCGGGGCGGTTCTGCGCCGAGCAGACCAGGGAGGTGCGGTCATGGCCGGAGGGCCCGGCGTCATGATGGGCGACCACCACGAAGCGGGTGGTGTTGTTGGGATCGTCCTCGATGTTGGCCGCCAGTATCGGCAGATCGTAGAGCGAGGCCGCGGCCTCGCCGGCGATGGCGGCGGAATCCGGCTCCGCGGCCGCCAGACGGGCGGCTTCGGCATTGCTGGCCACGGCCACGCGCGGCACCTGCGGCAGGTTGCGGTTCAGCCACTCGTGGCACTGGCCCAGGGACTGGGCATGGGAATAGATCGTCTTGACGGCGGCCACGGCGGTGGCTCGCGACATCAGATTGTGGTGGATCGGCAGCAGCACTTCGCCGCAGATCCGCAGCGGCGACAGCAGCAGCAGGTCCAGGCTGCGGCCCACGGCGCCTTCGCTGGAGTTTTCCACCGGCACCACGCCGTAATCGGCGTTGCCCGCCTCCACGGCGCGGAAGACGTCATCGATGGCGGCGCAGGGGGAGAACCCGGGCGCGGCGCCGAAATGCTTCTTCGCCGCGCTCTCCGAGTAGGTGCCGGCCGGCCCCAGATAGGCGATGGCGAGCGGCTGCTCCAGCGCCAGGCAGGCGGACATGATCTCGCGGAACAGGTACTGGACCGTCGCGCCCGACAAGGGGCCCGGATTGCGCTCGGCGATGCCGCGCAGTATCTGGGCCTCGCGTTCCGGCCGGTAGATCACGCCCTGCTTGATCTCGCCGATGCGGTGCGCCAGCCGCGCCCGTTCGCTGATCAGCCGGAGCACCTCGGCATCGATGCGGTCGATGCCGTCCCGAAGGCGTCCCAGTTCCTCCTGCTCATCCGCCACGGCTCAGGCGTCCAGTGGCAGGTAGCGCACGACCAGCACGCCCTCGATCCCGGCGATGCCGTCGATCACGGCCTGGCCGACCTGGCTGTCCACATCCACCAGGGTATAGGCCATCTCGCCGCGGGACTTGTTCACCATGTTGTGGATGTTGAGTCCGGCCTGGGCCAGGGCGGTGGAGATCTGCCCCACCATGTTGGGCACGTTGGCGTTGGCGATCGCCAGGCGGTAGGCGGATTCGCGCGGCATCGAGACGTTGGGGAAGTTCACCGCGTTCTGGATGTTGCCGTGTTCCAGGTAGTCCACCAGTTGGTCGGCGACCATCACGGCGCAGTTCTCCTCCGCCTCCTGGGTGGAAGCGCCCAGGTGCGGCAGGGCGATGATGCCCGGCTTGCCGTTGATCGCGGCGCTGGGGAAGTCGCAGACGTAGCGCCCCAGCTTCTTTTCCGCCAGGGCGGCCAGCACCGCCTCCTCGCTCACCACGCCCTCGCGGGAGAAGTTGAGCAGCACCGCGCCGTGCCGCATCGCGCCGATGTTGTCGGCGTTGATCAGGTTGCGGGTGGCCTCCACCAGCGGCACGTGCAGGCTGACGAACTGGGAATGCTTCAGCACCTCGGCCACGCTGTGGGCCTTCCTCACCTGGGAAGGCAGGCTCCAGGCCGCATCCACGGTGATCTCGGGGTCGTAGCCGTAGACGTTCATGCCCAGCTTGATCGCCGCGTCGGCCACCAGGCAGCCGATCTTGCCCAGGCCGATGATGCCCAGGGTCTGGCCCGACAGTTCGTAGCCGGCGAAGGTCTTCTTGCCATCCTCCACCTTCTTGTCCATCTCGGGGTCGGCCGCGTCCAGCCGGGAGACGAAGTCCAGGGCGCCGGCGATGTTGCGGGCCGCCAGCAGCATGCCGGCGATCACCAGCTCCTTCACCGCGTTGGCGTTGGCGCCGGGGGCGTTGAACACCGGCACGCCGCGCTGGCTCATCGCCTTCACCGGGATGTTGTTGGTGCCCGCGCCGGCGCGGCCGATGGCGCGCACGCTGTGCGCGATGTCCATCGCGTGCATGTCGGCGGAGCGCACCATCACGGCGTCGGGCGCCGCGATGTCCTTGCCGGTCGCGTAACGCTCGGCGGGCAGGCGCTTCAGTCCGAGGGCGGAAATCTGGTTCAGGATCAGGATCTGGAATTGGTTGGCCATGAGATCACCCGTGCTTGGCTTCGAATTCTTTCATGTATTCGACCAGCGCCTTGACGCCTTCGACCGGCATCGCGTTGTAGATCGAGGCGCGCATGCCGCCGACCGAACGGTGCCCCTTCAGCTGGATCATGCCGCGCTCCTTGGCGCCCTTGAGGAAGGCCTCGTCGAAGGACTCGTCCTTGAGGGTGAAGGGCACGTTCATGCGGGAACGGTCTTCCTTCTTCACCGGGTTCTTGAAGAACTTGCTGTTGTCGAGGAAGTCGTAGAGCAGCGCGGCCTTCTCGATGTTCTTTTGCTCCATGGCCGCCAGGCCGCCCTGCTTCTTCAGCCACTGGAACACCAGCCCGGCGATGTAGATCGAATAGGTGGGCGGGGTGTTGTACATCGAGTCGTTGTCGGCATGGGTCTTGTAGTCCAGCATGGTGATGGGCTTGGGCTGGGCCTGCCCGATCAGGTCGTCGCGCACGATGACGATGGTGAGGCCGGCGGGGCCGATGTTCTTCTGCGCGCCGGCGTAGATCAGGCCGTACCTGGCGACGTCGACGGGCTTGGACAGGATGTTGGAGGACATGTCGCAGACCAAGGGCACGGCGCCGGTCTCGGGGATCCAGTGGAACTCGACGCCGCCGATGGTCTCGTTGGCGGTGTAGTGCACGTAGGCGGCGTTCGGATCCAGCTTCCAGCCGGACTGGGCCGGGGCGTAGCTGAAGTTGGCGTCCTCGGCGGTGGCCACCACATTCACCTGGCCGAAGGCCTTGGCTTCCTTGATCGCCTTCTTCGCCCACTCGCCGGTGTTCACGTAGTCGGCGCCGGTCTTGCCGCGCATCAGGTTCATCGGGATCATCGAGAACTGCAGGGTGGCGCCGCCTTGCAGGAACAGCACCTTGTAGTTGGCGGGAATGCCCATCAGCTCGCGCAGGTCGGCCTCGGCCTGGGCGTGGATCGCCATGTATTCCTTGCCACGATGGCTCATCTCCATCACCGACTGACCGGAACCGTTCCAGTCCAGCATCTCCGCGGCGGCCTGCTGCAGCACGGCCTCGGGCAGGGTGGCGGGACCGGCGCTGAAATTGAATACGCGTGCCATGGTGGATATCACTCCTCTTCGTCGATTTGGGTGGATTCGTCGGATTCTTCGTCGGTCTCGATGACCTTCTCGACGCCTGCCAGGAAGGTGCCGTCGTCGAGGTTGATCAGGGTCACGCCCTGGGTCGCCCGGCCCAGTTCGCGGATGTCGGTGATGCGGGTGCGGATCAGCACGCCGCCGGTGGAGATCAGCATGATCTCCTCGCGCGTCTCGCCGGACTGGACCAGGACCGCGGCGACGACCTTGCCGTTGCGCTCGGAGGTCTGGATCGCGATCATGCCCTTGGTGCCGCGGCCGTGGCGGGTGTATTCGGCGATCGGGGTACGCTTGCCGTAGCCGTTCTCGGTGGCGGTCAGCACCGAGTAGTTCTCGCTGTCGGCGACCAGCATGGAGATCACCCGCTGTCCCTCCTCCAGCATCATGCCGCGCACGCCGCGCGCCTCGCGGCCCATCGGCCGCACGTCCTCCTCGTCGAAGCGCACCGCCTTGCCGGCGTCGGAGAACAGCATCACGTCGCAGCGGCCGTCGGTGATGGCGACGCCGATCAGATGGTCGCCCTCGTCCAGGCCGACGGCAATGATGCCGGCCTTGCGCGGGTTGGCGAAGGCCGTGAGGGCGGTCTTCTTCACCGTGCCCAGGGCCGTCGCCATGAAGATGTAGTGCTGCTCGTCGAATTCCTTCACCGGCAGCACGGCGGTGATCTTCTCGCCCTCCACCAGGGGGAACAGATTGACGATGGGCTTGCCGCGCGAGTTGCGGGTGCCTTCCGGCACTTCATAGACCTTGAGCCAATACACCCGCCCCTTGTTGGAGAAGCAGAGGATGTAGTCGTGGGTGTTGGCGATGAACAGCCGGTCGACGAAATCGTCCTCCTTCATCGCCGCCGCCTGCTTGCCGCGGCCGCCGCGCTTCTGCGCGCGGTAGTCGGCCAGCGGCTGGCGCTTGAAGTAGCCGCCGTGGGACAGGGTCACCACCATGTCCTCGCGCGCGATCAGATCCTCGATGTTGATGTCGGCGGTGCTGGCCACGATCTCGGAACGGCGATGGTCGCCGAACTGCAATTTGATCGCCGCCAGCTCCTCGCCGATGATCGCGGTGATGCGCTCGGGCCGCGCCAGGATGTCCAGCAGGTCGGCGATCTGGGCCATCACTTCGCGGTATTCGGCGACGATCTTGTCCTGTTCCAGGCCGGTCAGGCGCTGCAGGCGCAACTCCAGGATCGCCTGGGCCTGGGTGTCGGTGAGCCGGTAGCCCTGGACCGACAGCCCGAATTCCGCGCCGACGCCCTCGGGACGGGATGCGCCGGCATCGGTGGCGCGGGCCAGCATCTCCTCCACCAGCGGGGAGCGCCACAGGCGCGCCATCAGTTCGCGCTTGGCGTCGGCCGGCGCCGGCGCCGCCTTGATCAGGGCGATGATCTCGTCCACGTTGGACAGCGCCACCGCCAGGCCTTCCAGGATATGGCCACGTTCCCTAGCCTTGCGCAGCTCGAACACCGTGCGCCGGGTGACCACCTCGCGCCGATGCGACAGGAAGCAATCGAGCATCTCCTTCAGGTTCAGGAGGCGCGGCCGGCCGTCCACCAGCGCCACCATGTTCATGCCGAAGGTGTCCTGGAGCTGGGTCTGCTTGTAGAGGTGGTTCAAGACCACCTCGGGCACTTCGCCGCGCTTCAGCTCGATCACCACCCGCATCCCGGACTTGTCCGACTCGTCCTGGAGATGGGAGATGCCCTCGATCTTCTTCTCGTTGACCAGTTCGGCGATCTTCTCCAGCAGGGTGCGCTTGTTCACCTGGTAGGGCAGCTCGTCGACGATGATCGCCTGCTTGCCGGACGGCAGGTCCTCGACATGGGTGCGGGCCCGCATCACCACCCGGCCGCGGCCGGTGCGGTAGCCCTCGTGGACGCCGGAGAGTCCGTAGATCAGGCCGGCGGTGGGGAAGTCCGGGGACTGGACGATCTGGATCAGTTCCTCGATGTCCGCCTCGGGATTGGCCAGCAGGGCCTGGCAGGCGTCGATCACCTCGGAGAGGTTGTGCGGGGGAATGTTGGTCGCCATGCCCACGGCGATGCCGGAACTGCCGTTGATCAGCAGATTGGGCACCCGCGAGGGCAGGATCAGGGGCTCCCGTTCGGAACCGTCGTAGTTGGGACCGAAATCGACGGTCTCCTTCTCGATGTCGGCCAGCAGCTCGTGGCCGATGCGCGCCATGCGGATTTCAGTGTAACGCATCGCCGCCGCGTTGTCGCCATCCACCGAGCCGAAGTTGCCCTGGCCATCGACCAGCATGTAGCGCAGGGAGAAGTCCTGCGCCATGCGCACGATGGTGTCGTAGACCGCCAAATCGCCGTGGGGGTGGTACTTGCCGATCACGTCGCCGACGATGCGGGCCGACTTCTTGTACGCCTTGTTCCAGTCGTTGGAGAGTTCGTGCATCGCGTACAGCACCCGCCGATGCACCGGCTTCAGGCCGTCCCGCGCATCGGGCAGCGCCCGCCCCACGATCACGCTCATCGCGTAATCCAGGTAGGAGTGGCGCATTTCCTCCTCAAGACTGATCGGAAGGGTTTCTTTGGCGAAGGTGGCGGTCATCGTGTTCTATGGGGCGCCGGAAGCGCGCTGTCGGCCTTGCGGGAAGTCGGCGATTCTAGCATGGGGGGCCTGCCCCGACGGCCCCGGCCGGCCCCTTCCGCCAGCGTCGCCCCGATGTTGTATCCCACTGAATACTCTGGTTAAATCGAACGATGACAGCTTCCACGCCGCAACACCCCGCCGGCCATGTCATCGACCTGTTGATCGATGCCCGGTGGATCATCCCGGTAGAACCTTTTCGCGCCCTGCTCGAAAACCACTCCGTCGCCATTTGCGACGGCCGCATCCTCGACCTGCTGCCCAGCGCGCAAGCCGACACCGCCTATCGGGCGCGGCAGCGGGTGGTTCTCGACCAGCATGTGCTGATTCCCGGCCTGGTCAATCTGCACAGCCAGTGCGCCACGCGACTGTTGCCGGGAAACCATGGCGACGGCGGCCGCGTCTGGCCGACGCGGAGTCGCCCCCTCAATGCCGACCTGGTCCGCGATGGCACCCTCCTGGGCGCCGCCGAGATGCTCCGGGGGGGCGTCACCTGCCTCAACGACGTGCATGCGTTTCCCGCAGCGGCGGCCCAGGCGGTCCTGCGCCTGGGGATGCGCGCCACCCTGGGACTGCTGGTCCTCGAATCCCCTTGCGCCTACGCCAGCGATGCCGCCGACTACCTCGCCAAGGGCCTGGCCGCCCGCGACCAGCTGGCCGGAACCGAGCGGCTCCAGTTCAGCCTCGCCCCCTACGCGCCCTACGCCGTCTCCGACCGGACGCTGGAACGCATCGCCACCCTGGCGGCGCAACTGGACCTGCCGGTCCACGTCCGCATCAACGAGACCGCCCATGAAGATGCCGAAAGCCAGCGCCGCCACGGGCTGCGCCCGCTGGAACGGCTGCGGCGCCTGGGACTGCTGGGCCCCGGCCTGATCGCCGCCCATGCCGTGCATCTCGACGACCAGGACATCGCGCTGCTGGCCGACCACGGCTGCAGCATCGCCCACTGCCCCACCGCCAACATGAACCTCGCCAGCGGCATCGCGCCGATTGCCGATGCCTCGGCCAGGGGAGTACGGGTAGGCCTGGGCACCGACGCGGCCCCCGCCAACGGACGCAACGACATGTTCCGGGAAATGCGCCATGGCGCCCTGCTGGGGCGGGCCGCCACCGGCGACCCGGAGGCTTTCGACGTTCACACCATGCTGCGCATGGCCACCCTGAACGGCGCGGCCGCCCTCGGTCTGGATGATCGCATCGGCTCGCTGCGCCCCGGCAAGTGCGCCGATCTGTGCGCCGTGCGCCTGGATGACTGGCTGCCGTCGCCCTGCGCCGACCCCGCCGCCCATTTGCTGCATGGCGCCAGCCGGGATCAGGTCAGCCACGTCTGGATCGATGGCGTTGAAAAATTATGTCACAGTCAACTTCATGACATTCGTGCCGGCGAATTGCTTGATATTTGCGCTTTATGGCAGAATAGAGCTATGTAATAAAGAAGTAGAGGCCCAGGGAATGAGGTTGCCGGGCCGCCGGTCGACAACAGAGAGGACCGGGAACAGGATCATCATCAATACCAACAAAGGGGTAACCAAATGAAGAATGCCCAGATATCCGCACTATTGGCCGTCCTGCTCGGCCTCAGCGCTTCCGCCTTTGCCCAGACGCCGGGCGTCGATCTGAAGGGCACCGTCGGCTATGTCATCGACCAGCGCGGCTACGTCGCCAAGAACAGCACCGGCCTGTGCTGGCGCACCGGCTACTGGACGCCGGCCATGGCGATCGAGGAATGCGATCCCGACCTGGTGAAGAAGCCCGAGCCGGTCAAGGTTGCCGCTCCCGCCGTGGTGCCGCCGCCCAAGCCCGCCGCCGAGAAGATCACGCTGGCCGCCGACACCCTGTTCGATTTCGACAAGGCCGATCTGCGTCCCGCCGGCAAGGAAGCGCTGGACGACCTGACCACCAAGATCAAGGACATCAAGCTCGAAGTGATCACCGCCGTCGGCCACGCCGACCGCATCGGCAAGGATGCCTACAACCAGAAACTGTCCGAGCGCCGCGCCGCCTCCGTCAAGTCCTACCTGGTCAGCAAGGGCATCGAGGACAACCGCGTCTTCGCCGAAGGCCGGGGCGAGACCCAGCCCGTGACCGGCGACAAGTGCGGCAAGAGCGTCGTCAAGAGCAAGAAGCTGATCGAGTGCCTGCAACCCGATCGCCGCGTCGCCATCGAAGTGATCGGCACCAAGTAATCCTTTCGCCGATCGGGAAAAGCCCTGCCTGGCAGGGCTTTTTTTTTAGGGAACATCGCCATGAGCACAATCAACGCCGACCCGCAGGAACTCGCCAAGTTCGGCGAACTCGCCCACCGCTGGTGGGACCCCAACTCCGAATTCAAGCCCCTGCACGACATCAACCCCCTGCGCCTGGACTGGATCGACCATGCCGCCGGCCTCGCGGGCAAGCAGGTACTGGACGTGGGCTGCGGCGGCGGCCTGCTTTCCGAGGGCATGGCGGCCCGCGGCGCCCAGGTGACGGGCATCGACCTGTCCGACCAGGCGCTGGGCGTGGCCCGCCTGCACCTGTTCGAGAGCAACCTGCAGGTCGACTACCGGAAGATCGCCGTCGAAGCGCTGGCGGCGGAACGGCCCGCCAGCTACGACGCCGTCACCTGTCTGGAAATGCTGGAGCATGTGCCCGACCCGGCCAGCGTGGTGCGGGCCTGCGCAAAGCTGGTCAAGCCCGGCGGTCCGGTGTTCTTCTCCACCATCAACCGCAACCCCAAGGCCTATGCCTTCGCCGTGCTCGGCGCCGAATACCTGCTGAAACTGTTGCCGCGGGGCACCCACGACTATGCCAAATTCCTGCGGCCGGCCGAACTTTCCGGCTTCTGCCGGGAAGCCGGCCTCAACATCGGCGAAATCATCGGCATGAGCTACAACCCGTTAACCCGGACCTACACGCTGGGCCGGGACACCAGCGTCAATTACCTGATGCGCACGGTGCGCAATGATTAGCGTGAAAACGAATTGAAACGGCAAATTGAACGGTCGAGCATGGCGGCAAGGTTGGTGCCATGAGCATCGAGGTCGTTCTCTTCGACCTCGACGGCACCCTGGTGGATACGGCGCCGGACCTGATCGGCGCCCTCAACCGCCTGCTGACGGAGGAAGGCCGCGCGCCGCTGCCCGCCGCCGCCCTGCGCCGCCATGTCTCCGGCGGCACCCGGGCCCTGATCGGCCAGGGCTTCGGCCTGACGCCGGCAGAGCCGGCCTATGCGGCGCTGGCCGAGCGCTTTCTGGGCTTCTACGAGCGCCACGTCTGCGACGCAAGCCGGCTCTTCCCCGGAATCCCTGAACTCCTGGAAACCCTGGAGCGCGGCGGCACCCGCTGGGGCATCGTCACCAACAAGGGACGGCGCTTCACCGAACCCCTGGTGCGCCGACTGGGCCTCGCCGAGCGCGCCGCCTGCGTGATCTCCGGCGACAGCGCCGCCCGCGCCAAGCCCCACCCCGACCCGCTGCTGCTGGCCTGTGCCCGGGCCGCGGTGGCCCCCGAACGCAGCCTCTACCTGGGCGACGATCTGCGCGACATCCAGGCCGGCCACGCCGCCGGCATGCTCGCGGTGGTGGCCGCCTACGGCTATCTGGGAGATGGCCCCCCGTACGGGGAATGGGGCGGCGACGGAGTGATCCAGCATCCCGCGGAACTGCCGGAATTGCTGGAACGGATCGCGATCCGCAAATAACGACGGGGACCGAAGTCCCCGCCGGCTTTTCTTTGGTAACAAGGCTCAAGCAGCCTCGGCATAGGCCTTAAGCGGCCAGTGCGAAACGCTCATCGTTGGCGTTTGGAGATTTGCTTCATTAACGTCGATCGCCTGACGGGTTGCCTGCTTACCTTCACTCGCCCTGTCGAAGCCATGGCACCCCCACCTAAGAGCACTGCCCGAGCCCTGCGCTTAGGTGGAGGTGAGGGGAATCGAACCCCTGTCCAGAACGCCTCCAGTTCGCCGGAGTTACAACCATGAGACGGATTATGGGGGCACCGGGCGCAAGTTTCAAGAGCGCGTGCAATTCGTGCGCAATCCAGCGGCCGGAATCGGTCCCGGCCGTCAGTTGCGGGCATGGGACAGCTCGAATTCATCGACCCCGTCGAAATGCGTCAATTCCTCGGAAAGCCGGGAGATGGAGGTCACGTTGTTCTTGTCGAGGGCGATGGCGATGTAACGCCACTCCTGGCGGCCATCGGTGAACTGGATGCGGAAGGAACCGGGCGCGATTTCATAGCCCCGCAGCCGCGCCTCGCGTTTCAGCACCTCCTCGTTGGGCGAGAAACCGGGACGAAAGCGCAGCATCATGGCGATCGCCGGCCGCGAAGGCAGCCATTGTTCCAGGCGAGCGGCCCACATCATCAGGGCCGCCGAAAGCAGCGCCAGCAGAATGGCCGCCGCATAGAAACCCAATCCGACCAGGACCCCGATCGCCGAAGCGGCCCAGATCGAAGCGGCGGTGGTCAGGCCGCTGATGTTCAGCCCTTCCTTCATGATGACGCCGGCGCCGAGGAAGCCGATGCCGGTGACGATGCCCTGGATCACCCGGGTCGGGTCCGGCGGCAAATGGCCGAACAGGTTTCCCGCCCCCGCATACCAGTACTCGGGATAACCGGTCACCACGGTAATTGCGCAGGACGCCATGCAGACCAGGCCGTAGGTGCGCATGCCGGCGGCACGGCCATGGTAGGAGCGCTCGTACCCCACCAGAAGGCCCAGCAGCAGGGCGCCAGCCAGGTTGAACAGGATGATCACATTGATGGCCACTTCCTGGGGAGACCAGTAGCGGGCGAGGGATTCCAGTGAAATTGGGCTCATGAAAACCAGAAGAAAATGGATGCGGCACATAGAACGGCGGGCAAAGCCCGCCGCAGCGGGGAATCGCGAAAAGCAGCAAGCGCGGCGCCGACAACGATCAGTCGTCCTCCTCCTTCAATCGGAAGCGGGCGGCCAGCTGCGATTGCAGCTGAGGCGGTACGGTCGCATAACGGGAAAACTCCAGGGTGTAGCTGCCGCGGCCGCCGGTCCTGGACTTGAGTTGCGACGGGTAGTCGTCGAGCTCGGCCAGGGGCGCCTCGCCGGTGATGGAGACCATGTCGCCGCCGCGCCGGTCGGTGCCGGTGATGTGGCCGCGGCGCGAGGACAGGTCGCCGGTGAGATCGCCGATGGCGGATTCGGGGGCGATCACCTCCATGCTGACGATCGGCTCCAGCACGGTGGGGCTGGCGGCGCGGATCGCCGCCACCGCCGCCTTGCGGCCGGCGGTGACGAACGCCACCTCCTTGCCGTCCACCGGATGGGTCTTGCCGTCGAACACCGTCACCCGCACGTCCTCCACCGGATAGCCGGCCACCACGCCGTCGGCCAGCGCCTGGCGCACGCCCTTCTCCACCGCCGGCATGAACACGCCGGGAATCGCGCCGCCCTTCACCGCGTCGACGAACTCGAATCCGGCGCCACGCGCCCGCGGCTCGATGCGCAAGAACACCTCGCCGAACTGGCCGGCGCCGCCGGATTGCTTCTTGTGCCGGTAGTGGCCCTCGGCCCCGCTGCTGATGGTTTCCCGGTAGGGAATGCGGGGCGGCGAAGTATCCACCTCCAGCTTGTACTGTCCGGCCATCTTGGCCAGCTTGGCCTTCAGGTGCATCTCGCCCAGCCCGCGGACCACCGTCTCATTGCTGGCCGGATGGCGCTCGATGACGAAGGTGGGATCCTCCAGCGCCAGCTTGCCCAGCACCTCGAACAGCCGCTGCTCGTCGCCCTTGCGCCGCGTCTCCACCGCCAGCCCCGCCATCGGGCGGGGAAATTCGAGGGGAGCCAGGTGGATGTGGTCCTCGTCGTGCGAATCGTGCAGCACGCAGTCGAATTCCAGCTCATCCACCTTGGCGACGGCGCCGATGTCGCCGGGGACCAGGACCGGCACCTCGTTGTAGGTCTTGCCCTGCAGCCGATACAGATGCGCCACCTTGAAGGCGCGCTTGCCGGAGCCGGCGAAGAGCTGCATGTCCTTGCGCACCGTGCCCTGATGGACGCGGAAGATGCCGACCTTGCCCATGTAGGGATCGGACACCACCTTGAACACGTGGGCCAGCACGTGCCGTGCGGCATCGGGCGCCGCGACGAAAGGTTGCCGCGCCGATGCCGCCTCGCCCTTGTAGAACAGCGGCGGATTGCCCTCGGCCGGATTGGGCGCCAGCGTCGCCAGCACGTGCAGCAGTTCGCGGACGCCGGCGCCGGTCTTGGCGGAGACGAACAGGATCGGAATCAGATGCCCCGTCCGCAGCGCCTTCTCGAACGGCGCGTGCAGCGCCGCCGGCGCGGGGTCGGCGCCGTCCTCCAGATAGCGGGCGAGCAGTTCCTCGTCCTCCTCCACCAGCTGGTCGATCAGGGCGCGATGGGCGGCGGCCACCGACTCGAAATCCGAGTCCCCGGCCTCGTGCTCCAGCACCTCCACCACGCCGCTGGCGTGCCGCGCCGGCAGGTCCAGGAGCAGGCACCCGCGGCCGAAACGATTGCGGACGTCCGCCACCAGGCCCGGCAGATCGACGTTCTCGGCATCGATCTTGTTGATCACGATCATGCGGCACAGGCCGCGCTCGCCGGCCCAGCGCATCATGCGCTCGGTCATCAGTTCGACGCCGGTCTGGGCGTTGATCACCACCAGCGCCGTATCCACCGCCGCCAACGCCGGCAGCGCCTGACCGGCGAAGTCGGGATACCCCGGTGTGTCGATCAGATGGATTCGGCGCGAATCCCAATCGAAGCCGACGACGGCGGACTGCAGGGAATGCCCGGCCTCCTTCTCCTCGGGGTCGAAATCGCAGACGCTGCTGCCCTTGGCCACCGCGCCGCAACCGGTGACGGCTCCGGCACTGTAGAGCAGCATCTCGGCCAGACTGGTCTTGCCCGCCCCGCCGTGCCCCACCAGGGCAACGGTGCGGATCGATTCGGTTGACTGCAGCGCCATCTCGTTCCCCTTAACGTGAAATACACCATTGAAACGGCAAGTCAAACATACGAGCGCAGCGAGCCGATATCGTCATCTCCCCCGGAGCGGGGGACGTAGGCGGAGTTTCGCGGCGCATGCGCCGGTCACGTTATCGAGCCCGGCTCATTCTACGCCGGCCGCGGCCAATGGTTCCGCCTTCGTTCCGCCTTCGTTCCGCATCCAGTGCGGCGGTGCGGATGCTTCCCGCGATCCGCCCGCCATATAATCACGCCATGACGTCATGCCTCCATCCTCCGCCCGGCACGCTGCCGGCGCTCGTCCCCGGAGCGGCCTTGTCCCCGTCCGTTCGGAGAAACCCATGAATCAGCACACCATCGAAATTCTCAAATCCGGGGCGCCTCGCCCCTGTCCGGCCTCCGACGCCGACGCCATCGTCGGCGGCCGCGTCGAACTGCAACTCCTGACCACCCTCAAGTGCAACCTCAAATGCACCTACTGCTCGCTGGGTGTCGGCGACGTGCTCGGCTCCCAGACTCAGGTGGCCTACGACATCGACCATCTCGCCGCCTTCGTGGACAAGCACCTCAAGGAAAAGGAGGTCTACGTCACCTTCTACGGCGGCGAGCCGCTGCTCAACACCAACATGATGCAGGAGGTGATGCAGCGCTTCCCGCTGTTCCGCTACCAGCTCCAGACCAACGGCACCCTGCTCGACAACCTGCCGGACTGGGTGCTGCACAAGCTGTCCAACATCCTCGTCTCCATCGACGGCGGCGAGGAGACCACCGACGGCTACCGGGGCCGGGGCATCTGGCGCCAGGTGATCAAGAACGTCGGCCACGTGCGCGACCGGGTCGGCGGCACCATCACCGCCCGCGTCACCTGGGGGCGGCCGGACACCACGTTCGAGGAACTGGACGACCTGGCCGAATCCTTCGACTACCTGTACTGGCAGTTCGTCGCCGACGAGCATTACTTCGACGATTCCGTGGCCAAGCGCCAGGCGGTGCTGGTGCAGCTGATCGACAAGTTCTTCCGCCGCACCGACAAGCTCTACCCGCTGATCCCGCTGATGGGCATGGTGCGCAACAAGCTGTTCCCCTCCCGTGCCAAGGAACTCTACGCCGGCCTGACCCAGTGCCGGGTCTCCACCCACATCATCAACGTGATGCCCGACGGCAAGATCTTCCCTTGCCCCGACATGATGTACGTGCCGGAGATGCAGCAGGGCGACGTGATCGGCAACTGGCTCCGGCGCAGCCCCCTGCAACCCCATCCGGACATGCCCTGCGAGGACTGCGAAGCCTTTTCCTGGTGCCGCCGCAACTGCATGAAGAACCTCTATCTGGGCTATGTGAAGAACGACCTGCGCTACCGCAACAACGTGGTGGAGCCGATCTGCGAGCTGATCCGTTTCATGGGCCGGGAGATCGACCGCCACGATCCGGCCGCCTGGTTCGCCCAGGCCAGCCTGCCGGTGCGCCAGCAGGTCACCGGCGCCGAAGTCTACGAGTACTGCGAGATCATGCCCTGAACCTGGCTCGCCACGCTCGCGTGTTTGTCTTGCCGTTTCAATTTGCTGTTCCACACCAACCCCAGTCAGGAGCAGATCATGCAGACCGCACAACCGGACAACGACTATCTCGCCCGCCCCGACAACACCCGCCTGCGCCATATTCCGGGTGACTACGGGCTGCCCTTCCTGGGCTGCATGATCCCGCTCATCAACAACCCCTCGGCCCTGATCCGCCGCTACTACGAGCGCTACGGGCCGGTCTGCCGCACCCAGGCCACCGGCCAGAAAATAGTCTGGGCGCTGGGGCCGGACTACAACCGCGACATCACCGTCGACCCGGAGCAGATCTACTCGGCCCGCATGGGCTACGACGGCATGCTGCGCGACTTTTTCGCCGGCGGGCTGCTGATGAAGGATTTCGGCGAGCATCACTTCCATCGCCGCATCATGCAGACCGCCTTCAAGATCGACTCGCTGAAACAGCATCTGCTGCAGATCAACGAGCGCGTCGCCCACGACCTGCCGGACTGGAGCACCCGCCCGGACTTCCATTTCTACCCGGCGATCAAGGCCCTGCTGCTGGACATCGGCGCCCGCGTCTTCGTCGGCCTGGAGATGGGCGGCGAGGCCCAGCGCCTGAACCAGGCCTTCCTCGACATGATGGAGGGCGTGCTCTCCATCGTCCGCCGCGACTGGCCGGGCCTGCTCTACCATCGCGCGATGAACGGCCGCCGCGAACTGGAGCGTTTCTTCCTCGAACTGATGCCGGCCAAGCGGGTCTCCGACGGCAACGACATGATGGGCCACTTCGCCCGCGCGCTCGACGAGACCGGCCAGCCCTACCCGGACCAGGTGGTGCGCGACCATATCCTGTTCCTGCTGCTGGCGGCCCACGACACCACCACCAGCGCCCTGACCATGGCGGCCTACTACCTGGCGCGGCATCCGGAATGGCAGGAGCGGCTGCGCGCCGAAGCCCTCGGTACGAATCTCGCGGCGCCCGACTACGAGACCATCAAGAGCGGCCTGCCGCTCACCGAGCAGACCTTCCACGAAATCCTGCGCCTGCATCCCCCCGTGCCCCAGTTGATGCGGCGCACGGTGCGCGACACGGAACTGGGCGGCTACGAGATTCCGGCCGACACCCTGGTGGCGATCTCTCCCGCCTTCAGCCACCGGATGGCGGAATACTGGCGCGACGCGGACCGGTTCGATCCCGACCGCTTCGGCCCCGAACGTCAGGAACACAAGGCCCACCCCTATCTCTGGGTGCCTTTCGGCGGCGGCGCCCACAAGTGCATCGGCATGCACTTCGCCGACCTCCTGTTCAAGTGCGTGCTGCACGACATGCTGCGCCGCTACCGCTGGTCGCTGCCCGCGGGCTATCCGGCCAGTCCGGCGATCATGCACTTCCCCTTTTCCAAGCTGAAGGACGACCTGCCCCTGCGCCTGACGCCCCTGAGTTGAAAGCAACCAAGAAACACAATGCCTGATTCCATTACCGGCCCCGAACTGCTGGCGCCCGCCGGCTCGCTGGCCATGCTAGACACCGCCCTGGCCTTCGGCGCCGGCGCGATCTACGCCGGCCAGCCGCGCTACAGCCTGCGCGCCCGCAACAACGACTTCGGCAAGCTCGACGCCCTGGCCCAAGGCATCGAACGCACCCACGCCCTGGGCCGCAAGCTCTACGTCGTCAGCAACATCTATCCGCACAACGCCAAGCTCAAGACCTACCTGGCCGACATGGCGCCGGTGATCGCCCTCAAGCCCGACGCGCTGATCATGGCCGACCCCGGCCTGATGCTGATGATCCGCGAAGCCTGGCCCGAGATGCCGATCCATCTCTCGGTCCAGGCCAACACCGTCAACCACGCGGCGGTGCGCTTCTGGCGCCAGGCCGGCGTCTCGCGGGTGATCCTGTCGCGTGAACTGTCCCTCGACGAGATCGCCGAGATCCGCCAGGAATGCCCCGACACCGAACTGGAAGTCTTCGTCCACGGCGCCCTGTGCGTGGCCTACTCGGGGCGCTGCCTGCTCTCCGGCTACTTCAACCACCGCGATCCGAACCAGGGAACCTGTACCAATTCCTGTCGCTGGGATTACAAATTGAACCCGGCCAGCGTCGAAGACAGCGGCGATGTCCAGTCCTGCGGCGGCACTGCGCTGGGCAACGCGCCCCAGGACAAGGTCTGGCTTCTGGAGGAGGGTACCCGCCCCGGCCAGCTGATGCCGATCGAGGAGGACGAGCACGGCACCTACATCCTCAATTCCAAGGACCTGCGGGCGATCGAGCATGTGCAGCGGCTGGTGGAGATCGGCGTCGATTCGCTGAAGATCGAGGGCCGCACCAAATCGCCCTACTACGTGGCACGCACCTGCCAAGCCTACCGCCGGGCGATCGACGCCGCCGTCGCCGGCCGGCCCCTGGATCCGCGCCTGCTGGGGGAATTGGACGGCCTGGCCAGCCGGGGCTACACCGGCGGCTTCTACGAGCGGCATCCGGACCGGGAGCACCAGAACTATCTGCGCGGCCATTCCGAATCCGGGCGCAGCCTGTACGTCGGCGACCTGCTGGGCTACGGTGCCGACGGCCTGGCCGAGATCGAGGTCAAGAACCGCTTCGCCCGCGGCGACCGGCTGGAACTGATCCATCCCGCCGGCAACCGGGAAGTGACGGTCTCCGCGCTCCACAACGCGGAAGGCGCGGCCATCGAGGTGGCGCCGGGCAGCGGCCATCGCGTGCACCTGGCGCTGCCGCCGGGGCTGGAGGGCGCCTTCGTCGCCCGCTTCCTGGAACCGGACCGTGGATGACGCGGTGCGGGCCGCGCTCGCCCGCTGGCCCAATGTTCCCGATGTCTACGGCTGGCTGTCGCTGGACCGGCGCGGCCGCTGGCGCATCAAGGGCGAAGTGGTGAGCAACGCGGCGCTGGCGGCGTTCATCGGCCGCAACTACGACGTGGACGCGCGCGGTTGCTGGTATTTTCAGAACGGTCCGCAACGGGTCTTCGTCGCCCTGGAATACACGCCCTGGATTCTGCGTCTCGCCGCGCCCGGCCGGCTCGAAACCCATACCGGCCTGCCCGTGGAGCATCCGCGCCGCGCCTGGCTGGATGAAGAGGGCAACCTGCTGATCGACATCGGCAATGACCTGGGACCAGGCGGCATGGGTCTGGTCTGCGACCGCGACCTGGCGGCGTTGATCGAGGGCCTGACGCTCGCCGACGGCAGCGCGGCGGACACCGAAACGCTGGAACGCATTCTGGCGCAAGGAAGTATTCCACCCGGCGTCGAACTGCGCCTGCAAGGCTTCGGCGCTCCGCTGCCGGTGACGTTCGCCAGCACGGCGGAGATTCAGCGGCTGAGCGGCCATGAACCTTAAAACGGCTCTTCGGAGCTAGCGTGAGAAACAAGCTTTTCCGCCGGGCAATAATCCCAAGGAAAAGCGGCACGCGGCGCCAGTCGCAACCTATCAATGCCGCTACAGCGTTCGCCGTGATATCGAGTGCAGCGAGCCGTATGCCTGTACGGTTCCAAGGTCGGTGTATCCTCTGAGCGTCCCAGGAAAGGAGGATGACATGAGAACTGTAGGTCAGCGCAAAGAGCGCCCCATTAGCCTTCTTGCGTCTGGCACCCTCCTGGCCGAGGGCGCTCGATTCAACGATGAGATGCATCGGTTGCCTACGGGCGACACGACATTCATTCCCAAAGGCGTGTATCGCTTCAAGACACACGAAGACGCCTACCGGCATCAGCTTGACTGTGTGGCCAAGGGAATGGCAAAAGTTGCATTGGAGCGAGTACATGGACGAAACGGATGAATATTGTCGTCCGGCGTCCTTGGAAGACCTGAAGGCGCTGATTGAGTCATTGAATCGACAGCAAGTCGATTACCTGCTCATTGGTGGGTATGCCTTGTTTGTGCATGGCTACCATCGGGCCACGACGGACATTGACGTACTGGTTCCGGCAACAGTGGAATCGGGGGTCAGAGTCAAGGCGGCGTTGATGGTGTTACCTGATCAGGCCGCAAAGGACTTGGAGCCGGAGTGGTTCACGGAAGGTGAAAACATTCGGATTGCCGATGCCTTCCTGGTCGATGTCATGCTGAATGCGTGCGGCGAAACGTACGACACGCTCAAGCAATATGCCGTGACCGTAGACCTGGAGGGCACTCCCGTTCGAACGGTAAGCCTTGAAGGGCTTTTGCGGACAAAGCAAACCATGCGCGACAAGGATGTGGCAGACAGGCACATTCTGGAGCGAGCACTGAAACTGTTCAAAGAACGATCCAAGGAATAGGCCGTGACCTCAAAGAGCCTCCGCACCGCGGAGGCTCTTTTCCATTGTGGGCGTGGAACCATGCTTCTTGCGTTCTGTGTCCTCTGTGGCTTGCAGTACGGTTTTCACTCGCGCCGGCCGAATTCCCGGATTACGACCCCCGACCCTGACCGGCGCCGGCGAAACTCACCCGTACCGCCAGCCCCCGCCCGGCGGGGCCGTCGGCCAGCGCCAGCCGTGCGCCGTGCAGTTCGGCGATGCGGGCGACGATGGACAGGCCCAGGCCGGAGCCGCTTTCGCCGCTGCCGGCGATGCGATAAAAACGGTCCAGCACCTGCGCCCGCTCTTCGGCCGGGATGCCGGGCCCCTGATCGACGACGGCGAGCGCCGCGACGCCATCGGCGCCGCGCTCCAGCACGACCCGCACCTGACTGCCCGGCGGGCTGTAGCGCACCGCGTTGTCGAGCAGATTGCGCAGCAGCACGGACAACAGGACCGGCTGCCCGAGGATCGGCAGCGGCGGCCCCTCCTCCAGGACCAACTCGATGCCCCTCGCCAGCGCCTGGGGCGCGCTGCGCGCCACCGCCTCGGCCGCGCAGGCGCGCAGCTCGCAGTCGATCAGGCCGGCGCCGCGGCTGCCGCTGTCGAGCCGGGCCAGGGTCAGCAACTGCTCGACCAGGTGGGTGGCCCGATCCGTCGCGGCGACCACATTGGCCAGCGCCCGCCGCCGCTCGTCCTCGTCCCGGCTGGCCTGCGCCACCTGGGCATGGGTGCGCATCGCCGCCAGCGGCGTGCGCAGTTCGTGGGCGGCATCGGCGGTGAAGCGGCGCTCCTGCTCCATGGAGCGGGCGATGCGTCCCAGCAGGCCGTTGAGCCGTTCCAGGATCGGCCGCAGCTCGCCCGGCGTCCCGGCCAGGGGGATCGCGTCGAGCCGGTCGGGGGAACGCTGGCCGATCGAATCCGCCAGCCGCGACAGCGGCGCCAGGCTGCTGCGGATCAGCAGAGTCAACGCCAGGACCAGGAGCGGCAGGGCCAGGGCCAGCGGCTTCAACAACTGGCGCGCCAGTTCGCTGGCCACCGCATGGCGCGCATCATGCGCCTCGCCCACCTGGATCAGTTGCCGCGGCGCCACCCCGCGCAGGCTGTACACCCGCCACGCGGCGCCCCCGATCCGCGCGTCGGAAAACCCCTCGGCCACCGGCGACAGCGGCGCATCGGGCGCCGCCCTGGAGTGGACCCGCAAATGCCCATCCTCCCAGACCTGGAACGCCACCTTGCGCGCATAGTGATGGGTGGGCAGATGCTCCACCCCCGCCGCCCCGCCGTCGCCGACGAAGGCCGCGAGCAGGGCCGCCGTCTGCGCCAGATGGGCGTCGAACAACTCGTCGGCCTCGTGGATCGCCTTGCGCCAGGCCAATGCGCTCAGGGCGACCCAGATCACCAGCACGATCGCCAGAGTACCGAGCAGAAGCCGCAAGCGCAGCGTGTTCTTCATGGTTCAGCGGGCCGTCAAAGCAAACCACGGCGACACGCCGGGCACGGCGAAATCTTCCGCGTCGTGTAGGAGCGGGCCATGCCCGCGACCAGCGCATCGTCGACCACCGGGTCGCGGGCATGGCCCGCTCCTACATGCAGGGCTTCGACAAGCTCAGCCCGAACGGGTGGTAATTGTCCAGCGCTGCCCCGACAGAGCTTTTCCGCCGCGCCGTCGCAAGGAAAAGCGGCACGCGGCGCCAGCCGCAACCTATCGGTAGCCGCGACAGCGCTTCCCGTGATATCGAGCGTAGCGAGCCGACTCGAACCCCCCGGAGGGGGGCGAAGGGGGGCGAGCCAGACCCCAAGCCTTCTCATGGCCTGGGCACCAGATACCCAACCCCGCGCACGGTGCGGATCAGGTCCGGCGCCAGCTTGCGGCGCAGATGATGGACATGGACCTCCAGGGTGTTGGAGCCCACTTCCTCGCCCCAGGGATAGAGCTTGGCCTCCAACTGGGCGCGGGTCAGCACCGTGCCGGCGTTGAGCAGCAGCTCGTGCAGCAGGGAGAACTCGCGCGGCGAGAGTTCCACCGGCCGGCCTTCCCAGGTGACGGAACGCGCCGCCGGGTCCAGCTCCAGGGCGCCATGCACCAGACACGGCGCCGCGGCGCCGGCGGCGCGGCGCACCAGGGCACGCAGGCGGGCCGCCAGCTCGCCCAGATCGAAGGGCTTGATCATGTAATCGTCGGCGCCGCCGTCGAGGCCGGCGATCACGTCCGCCGGGGTGTCGCGGGCGGTCAGGATCAACACCGGCAATACCGAACCGCTCTCGCGCAGGCGGCGCAGCAGGTCCAGGCCGCCCAGCCGCGGCAGCCCCAGGTCCAGCACCAGCGCCGAGAACGGTTCGGCCTGCAAGGCCGCCAGACCGGCCACGCCGTCCTTCACCCATTCGACCTGGAAGCCGGCCTGGCGCAGGCCGGCCGCGATGCCTTCGCCCAACAAAGAATCGTCCTCGACGATCAGAATCCGCATTTGGGCTCGCTCCCCTTCGCCCCCGCCGGGGGGGGAAGAATTTGGCTCACCCCCCTTCGCCCCCCTCCGGGGGGTTCGAGTCGGCTCGCTATGCTCGATATCACGGGGAGCGCTGTCGCGGCACCGATAGGTTGCGGCTGGCGCCGCGTGCCGCTTTTCCTTGCGACGGCGCGGCGGAAAAGCTCTGTCAATGAAACGCGGATTGAATCACTACCCGCTCGGGCTGAGCCTGTCGAAGCCTGTCCTGAGCCAAGACGAAGGGCCTGTCCTGAGCTTGACGAAGGGCCTGTCCTGAGTCTCGCCGAGGGGCTCAGTGCGAACGGACTTGATCCGCGTTTCCTTGGCAATAGACTCACAGTGCCTCCCGCAACACTTGCAACGGGCTGCCCGACAGCGCCTTGCGGCTGCCCAGCAGGCCGGCGGCCAGCACCAGGACGAGGCCCAGCAGCACGCCGGCGAAGAGCAGCCGGGCGTCCGGCGCATAGGGCAGATGGAACACCAGCCGCGCCAGGAGCATGCTGATCAGGCTGGCGCCGATGCCCGCCAGGAGGCCGGCGGTCAGGCCCAGCGCGGCGAACTCGGCGGCGAGCGCCTGACGCAGTTGCGGCCCGCGCGCACCCAGGGCGCGCAGCACCGCCAGTTCCTGCGCGCGCTCGTCGGCACTGGACTGGAGCGCGGCATACAGCACCGCCAGCCCGGCCAGCAGCGAAAAACCGAACACCGCCTGCACGGCGCGGGCCACCTGGTCCAGGGTGTCCTGCAACTGGCGCACCACGCTGGCCACGTCGATCACCGTCAGGTTGGGCAGCGCCCGCACCAGCGCGTCGACGAAGCCGCCCTGTTGCGCCGGCAGATGGAAGCTGGTGATGTAGCTGACCGGAAAACCCTCCAGCATCCCCGGCGCGGCGATGACGAAGAAATTCACCCGCATCGAGTCCCAGTCGAGCTTGCGCAGGGAGGTGATCGGCGCGGCGATGGTGTTGCCGGCGATGTCGTAGGTCAGCACGTCGCCCAGCTTGAGGCCCAGGGTCTCGGCCAGCCCCAGCTCCACCGAGAACGCCGGGCTGCCGCCGGCGCCGTGCCAATGCCCGGCCTGGAGCCGGTTGCCGTCCGGCAGCCGGTCGCCCCAGGAGAGGTTGAATTCCCGATCCATCAGGCGCTGCGCCCGTTCGTCGGCGTAATCCGCCGGCCCCGTCGGCCGGCCGTTGATGGCCACCAGCCGGCCACGCACCATCGGCTCCAGGAACGGCGGCGCCAGGCCGGCGGCGCGGAAGCGGGCGTTCAGCGACTCGCGCTGCTCGGGCTGGATGTTGATCGCGAAGCGGTTGGGCGCGTCCGCCGGCACCCGACTTTTCCACGCCGCCAACAGGTCGTCGCGGGCGACGGTGATCAAGAGCAGCGTGGTCAATCCCAGCCCCAGCGCCAGGGCCTGGATCAGGCTGCCCGCCAGGCGCCGGCGCAGGCTGGCCAGGCCGTAGCGCCAGCCGATGCCGCCGCCGTGGCGCAGCGGCCCGAGCAGCGCCAGCAGCAGCCGGGCCAGCGCGCCGTAGAGCAGGAAGGCGGCGGCGAAGCCGCCCAGCACGATGCTGCCCAGCGTCACGTCGCCCGCCACCCAGAACATCAGGCCGGCCAGGGCGGCGGCGCCCAGGAACCAGACCGCCAGCGAGACCGGCTCCGGCCCGGCGGTCTCCCGCCGCAGCACGCGCAGGGTGGACACCCGGCGCAATCGCAGCAGCGGCGGCAGGGCGAAACCGACGACCAGGGTCAGACCGATCGCCAGGCCCTGCGCCCACGGCGTCCAGGAGGGCGGCGGCAGGGCCTCCGCCACCAGACCCGCCAGTAGGCGTTGCAGCAGGGCCTGCACGCCATAGCCGGCGACGGTGCCGGCCAGCGCCAGGACGAGACCGAAGGCGACGAAGGCGCCGCCATGGATCAGCAGCACCTGCCGGCTGCTGGCCCCCAGGCAGCGCAGCACCGCGCAGCCGTCGAGGTGGCGGCGCATGTAGCGGCGCGCCGCCAGCCCCACGGCGACGGCGGCCAGCACCACGGCCAGCAGCGCCGCCAGGCGCAGGAAGCGCTGTGCCCGCTCCAGCACCTGGCGCACTTCGGGACGGGCGTTGTCCATGGTTTCGAGTTTCTCGCCGCGCTCCAGACGCGGCTCCATCCACTGGTGGAACGCCGCCACCGCCGCCATTCCCGTCGGCGCCTTGCCCGCCGCCAGATGCAGGTGCCAGGCGATGCGGCTGCCCGGCTGGACCAGGCCGGTGGCGGACAGGTCCGCCTGATTCATCAGCACGCGGGGACCGAGGGCCAGCAGGTTCAGGCCGCGCTCCGGCTCCAGGGTCAACAGCGCGGCGATGCGCAGCTCCCGCGTTCCCACCCGCAGCGTGTCGCCCACGGCCAGGCCGAGGGCGGAGAGCAGACGCTCATCCACCCAGACGCTGCCGGACGCCGGCACCCCGGCCACGGGCGCGTCCGCCCGCCCCGGCGCGGACGCGACGCGCAGCGTGCCGCGCAGCGGATAGTTGGGAGAGACCGCCTTGATGTCGGCCAGATGGCTGTGCCCGCCGGCGATCACCATGCTGGGAAAGCTGGCGCTCTCTGCGACGGCCAGGCCCCGCGCCTGCGCTTCGCGCGCCACCGCCGCCGGCCAGGGATGGTCGGCCGACAACAACAGGTCGCCGCCCAGCAGTTCGTGGGATTGCAGCACCAGCGCCTGCTCCACCCGGTCGGTGAGGAAGGAGACGCTGGTGAGCGCCGCCACCGCCAGCGCCAGGGCGAAGCCCAGCACGTTCAACTCCCCGGCCCGGGCGTCCCGGATCAGCATTCGCAGCATCAGCAACAATTGGGTTCTCCCCCCTTCGCCCCCCTCCGGGGGGTTCGAGTCGGCTCGCTGCGCTCGATATCACGGGGAGCGCTGTAGCGACACCGATAGGTTGCGGCTGGCGCCGCGTGCCGCTTTCCCTTGGGGCGGCCCGGCGGGAAAGCTCTGTCGGCATTTCCTCCCTTCGCAATCCTCCGCGGGGTTCGAGTCGGCTCGCTGCGCTCGATATCACGGGGAGCGCTGTAGCGACACCGATAGGTTACGGCTGGCGCCGCGTGCCGCTTTCCCTTGGGGCGGCCCGGCGGGAAAGCTCTGTCGGCATTTCCTCCCTTCGCAATCCTCCGCGGGGGACGCGTCGGCTCGCTGCGCTCGATATCACGGGGAGCGCTGTAGCGACACCGATAGGTTACGGCTGGCGCCGCGTGCCGCTTTCCCTTGGGGCGGCCCGGCGGGAAAGCTCTGTCGGCATTTCCTCCCTTCGCAATCCTCCGGCGG
Organism: Denitratisoma sp. DHT3; assembly: GCF_007833355.1. Taxonomy (NCBI): domain Bacteria; kingdom Pseudomonadati; phylum Pseudomonadota; class Betaproteobacteria; order Nitrosomonadales; family Sterolibacteriaceae; genus Denitratisoma; species Denitratisoma sp. DHT3. The sequence goes on from NZ_CP020914.1 coordinate 1,892,820, forward strand.
AAAAGCTCTGTCAAGGAGGCACGGACGTTCTGACCTTGTAGGAGCGGGCCATGCCCGCGAACTGGTGGGCGGCAATGCGCTGATCGCGGGCATGGCCCGCTCCTACAGGGCGAGGAGGGTTTTCGCCGTGTCCGCCGTGTCGCCGTGGTTTGCGGCTGGTGCCGCATGGCGCGTTTTCCCATCGTGGCCCTCGTGGGAAAGGCGGCCCGGCGGAGGCGCTGGTTTTTCACGCTACAACGCCCGCAGATAATCCACGGCCTGTTCCACCCGGTCCACCGCCACCACCTCGATGCCATGGACGGCCTGTTTCGGGGCGTTGGCGCGCGGGATCAGGGCATGGGTGAAGCCCAGTTTGGCCGCTTCCTTGAGCCGCTCCTGGCCGCGCGGGGCGGGGCGAATCTCGCCGGCCAGGCCGACTTCGCCGAAGGCCACCAGCTTGGGCGGCAGCGGTTTGTTGCGCAGGCTGGAGACGATCGCCAGCATCACCGCCAGGTCGGCCGCCGGCTCCTGGATGCGCACGCCGCCGACGGCGTTGACGAACACGTCCTGGTCGAAGCAGACGATGCCGCCGTGCCGGTGCAGCACCGCCAGCAGCATCGCCAGACGCTGCGCCTCCAGGCCCACGGTCAGGCGCCGCGGGTTGGGGCTGTGGGCGGTGTCCACCAGCGCCTGGATTTCCACCAGCAGCGGGCGCGTGCCTTCCTGCGTCACCAGCACGCAGGAGCCGGCCACCTCCTGGGCATGCTGCGACAGGAACAGCGCGGAGGGATTGGAGACGCCGCGCAGGCCGCGGTCGGTCATGGCGAACACGCCCAGTTCATTGACCGCGCCGAAGCGGTTCTTGAAGGCCCGCACCAGGCGAAAGCTGGAATGGGTGTCGCCCTCGAAATACAGCACGGTGTCGACGATGTGCTCCAGCACGCGGGGGCCGGCCAGGGCGCCGTCCTTGGTGACGTGCCCGACCAGGATCACGCAGGTGCCGCTTTGCTTGGCCAGGCGCGTGAGCTGGGCCGAGCATTCGCGCACCTGGGCCACCGAGCCGGGCGCCGATTGCAGGGCCTCGGAATACAGGGTCTGGATCGAGTCGATCACCGCCACCTCGGGTTTTTCCCGTTGCAGGGTGGCGAGGATCTTCTCCAGGCTGATCTCGGCCAGCAGTTGCAGGTGCCCCGCCCCCAGTTGCAGGCGCCGCGCGCGCAGCGCCACCTGCTCGCCCGACTCCTCGCCGGACACGTAGAGCACCGGCCGTCCCGCCTCGGACAGCCGCGAGAGGGCCTGCAACAGCAGCGTGCTCTTGCCGATGCCCGGATCGCCGCCGATCAGCACCACGCCGCCCTGGACCAGCCCGCCGCCCAGCACCCGGTCGAACTCGTCGATACCGGTGGGCTGGCGCGGCTCCTCCTTCGGATCGATCTCGGCCAGCTTCTGCAGCCGGCTGCTGCCGGCGATGGCGGCGAAGCGGTTGGCGCCGCCCGCCACCGGCTCGGCGACGGTCTCCACCAGGGTGTTCCACTGTGCGCAGCCGGGGCACTGGCCCTGCCACTTGGGGTTGGTGGCGCCGCACTCGGTGCAGGAATAGAGGGTTTTCGCCTTGGCCATCTCAGCTCGCGCGCTCCACTACCACCACCGGCACCCGCGCGGTCAGGGCGCACAACGGCTCGTAGCTGATGGTGCCGGCGGCGGCGGCCACTTCCTCCAGCGGCAGATGGCCAGCGGCGCCGTCGCCCCAGAGCGTGACCGGGGCGCCCACGCCGGCATCGGGCAGGTCGGTGAGGTCCACGCACACCTTGTCCATCGACACCCGCCCCACCAGCCGGCTGCGCCGCCCGGCCACCATCACCGGCGTGCCGCTGGGCGCGTGGCGCGGATAGCCGTCGCCGTAGCCGCCGGCGGCGATGCCGATCCGCATCGGCCCCGGCGCGACGAAGGCGCTGCCGTAACCGACGGCGTCGCCGGTCGCCAGTTGCCGCACCGCGAGCACCTCGCTCTCCAGGTTCATCACCGGTTTCAGGCCCAGGTCGGCGGCGCTGTGCAGCTCGGGGCAGGGCGAACAGCCGTAGAGCATGATGCCCGGCCGGGCCCAGTCGCCGGCGCCGCCCAGCGCCTCGGGGAAGCGCAGCAGCGCGGCGGAATTGGCCAGGCAGAGCGGCAAGCCGTCAGCCATGTCGGCGATGCCGCCCCGCAGCGCATCGAAGCGCGCCATCTGCCGGGCGATGCCGGCCGGCTCGTCGGCGTCGGCGAAGTGGGTCATCAGGGTGATGCCGGCGACCCGCGGCGAGGCCCGCAGCAGGGTCAGGGCCTGGCGGAAGTCGGCCGCGTCGAAGCCCAGGCGGTTCATGCCGGTGTTGAGCTTGAGATAGACCGGCAGGGGCTCGTTCAGATCCGCCAGCAGGGGCGAATCCACCAGCCAGCGCACCTGGGCCGGGCTGTGCAGCACAGGGATCAGCCGCAGGCGGGCAAACTGCGGCAGCTCATCCTCGCTGTAGAAGCCTTCCATCATCAGCAGGGGCTGGCGGATGCCGGCCGCCCGCAGCGTCTCGGCGCCATCCAGTTCCAGGAGCGCGAAGCCGTCGGCGACCCCGGCCAGCGCCTCCGCCACCCGCACTTGGCCATGGCCGTAGCCGTTGGCCTTGACCACGCACCAGAGGGCGGTGGCGCCGGCGTGGCGCCGGGCGACGGAATGATTGTGGCGCAGGGCCGCCAGGTCGATGCGGGCGCGTAAGGGACGGGTCATGCTGGGAAGCGAAGGCGGGAAACGATTGGCAAGCCCGCAGTTTCTCACATACGGCGGCAGGCCAGGGTTCCCCTGCCCGCGTCAAGGTGATGGCTCTGCTTTCATGTTATAAACGCGGCTCTTCGAGCTTGCCCATGACTCCCGGCTTCTACATCATCATGGCGGCGCAGTTTCTTTCCGCGCTCGCCGACAACGCCCTGTTGATCGCCGCCATCGCCATCCTGCGGGATATGCATGCCCCGGCGGAATACGAACCACTGCTGAAAACCTTCTTCACTGTTTCGTACGTGGTCCTGGCCGCCTTCGTCGGCGCCTTCGCCGATTCGATGCCCAAGTGGCGGGTGATGTTCATCAGCAACGGCATCAAGGTCCTCGGCTGCGGCCTGATGTTCTTCGATGTCCACCCCTTGCTCGCCTACAGCGTGGTGGGCCTGGGAGCGGCGGCCTATTCGCCGGCCAAGTACGGCATCCTCACCGAATACCTGCCGCACCGCCTGCTGGTGGTGGCCAACGGCTGGATCGAGGGTCTGACGGTGATCGCCATCATCCTCGGAATCATGCTGGGCGGCGCCCTGATCAAGCCGGACATCGCCCAGGCCCTGCTCGCCTTCGACCTGCCGCTGATCGACACCGGCATCGACACGGTGAGCGAAATGAACCTGGCCGTGATCGGCATCCTCTATCTGCTGGCGGCCCTGTTCAATCTCTACATCCCCGACACCGGGGTGGACCACAAGCCGCTGAAGAAGAACCCGGTCTACCTGTTCCACGAATTCAACCACTGCCTGCGCCTGCTCTGGCGCGACCGGCTGGGACAGATCTCGCTGGCGGTGACCACCCTGTTCTGGGGCGCCGGCGCCACGCTGCAATTCATCGTGATCGAATGGGCCAAGACGGCGATGAACATGGATCTTCCCCGTGCCAGCATGTTGCAGGGGGTCGTCGCCGTCGGCGTGGCCCTGGGCGCGGTGCTCGCCGCCAAGCTGATCACCCTGCGCCGCTCGGTGCAGGTGATTCCCCTGGGCGCCGCCATGGGCGCGGTGGTGCTGGGCATGATCTTCGTCCGCGATTACCACCTGGCCATCGGCCTGCTGGTGCTGATCGGCGTCCTTTCCGGATTGTTCGTGGTGCCGATGAACGCCCTGCTCCAGCATCGCGGCCACGTGCTGATGGGCGCCGGCCACTCCATCGCGATCCAGAATTTCAACGAGAACCTGTCCATCCTGGTCATGACCGGCGTCTACTCGGCCCTGCTGGGGGCGGGTCTGTCGATCTACTGGATCATCGCCCTGTTCGGCCTGTTCGTCAGCGGCGCCATGCTGCTGGTACGCCAGCGCCACCTCGCCCACCAGCACCAGCACGACGACCTGGCGCTCCTGGAGCGCGAAGCAGGCCACTGATCAAGGGACGAGCCTCGGGAATCGAGATTGTTCACATCTTCACAAGCGCAAGGGAATGCACCATGGAAAACCGGCCGCAATTCCTCCCGGTCCTGCGGGTGGGCATCGAACAGGTCGACCAGGAGCATCAGCGGCTGATCGAAATCGCCGGCCAAGTGTATGACAGCCTCGCCGCGAACGGCGCCGACGCCGTCGCCGCCGCCCGTGCCGCCATCGTCGAACTGCTCGACTACGCCGCCACCCATTTCGCCAGCGAAGAGGCGTTGATGGCGGCGGCGGGCTATCCCGAACTGGCGGCGCATCGGCAACTGCATGAGCAACTGCTGTCCCAGGCCCGCGACATGGCGCTTCGGGTCGAATCCGGCGACCCCTATGTGCCGGGGGAGCTGAACCGTCTCATCTACCACTGGATGGTCAAGCACATCCAGACCGAAGACCGGCGGTTCGGCGAGTTCGTCGCCGCACGCTGACCGCGCCGGGCCAGGATCGGCCCGCGCCTCGGAGCGCGCCCTCAGAGCACCACGGGCCGATCCGGCAGCTCGTTGTGGTCGGGCCCGGCCACCGGGAAATGCCGGATCAGCAATTGCGCCGCCTGGTCCACGGCCTCCAGCGCGCCACGCCGGAAATCGCCGTCCCTGAAGGCCAGCTCCATGCCGCGGCAGATGAGGTCCCACGCCTCCTGCGACACCCGGGCGTCGATGCCGCGGTCGGCGAGGATTTCCACCCGCCGGTCCACCAGTTGCACATAGAGCAGGATGCCGCTGTTTTCCTCGGTGTCCCACACCCGCAAGCGGGAGAACAGCTCGGCCGCCCGCTGCCGCACCGATTCGCCGCGCCAGAGCACGGCCAGCGGCAAGGGCCCCTCGACGACGAAACGCAATTCGCCGCGATGGCCGGTTTCCGCCGCGCCGATCGCGGCCTCGATGGCGTCCAGCGTGGCCCGGTCGAAGGACCGACGCGCCCACCAGGCGGGCACCAGCAGATGTTTCAGCAGGCGTCGCAATTTCATCTCACCAACTCCCCGAGGCGCCGCCGCCGCCGAAGCCGCCACCGCCGCCGCTGAAACCACCGCCCCCGCCGCCGATGCCGCCCCGGCCTCCGCCCCCGGTCAGGGCGCCCAAGGCGATGTTGAGGCCGAACAGCGCCAGAAAGAGACCGACGCCGGCGCCGATCAGCGCGCCCATCACGGAAGCGGAAAGCAGCCAGCCGACCACGCCACCGCCGGCGGCCACCAGCGAGGAACCGACCAGGTTGCCGAGCAGCGTCCGCAGCAGGGCGCCACCGAGCGCGGCGGCGGCCAGCAGAAACAAGAACGTGCCTTCGCCGATGTCGCCAAGGCCACCCATATCACCGCCCCCATCGCCACCCGCAGCGCCGCCCGCGGGCGGCGGCAGCGCCTCGCCGTCGATCACCGCGCCGACCGCGGCCACGCCGGCCGCGAGGCCGCCGTAGTAATCGTCCGCCTTGAAACGGGGCACGATGGTCTCGCTGACGATGCGCTTGGCGGTGGCGTCGTTGAGCGCGCCTTCCAGGCCGTAGCCGACCTCCAGGCGCACGCGACGGTCGTCCTTGGCGACGATCAGGATCACCCCGTCGTCGATGCCCTTGCGTCCCAGTTTCCAGGCCTCGGCCAGGCGGATGCCGAACTGCTCGATGGCCTCGGGCCGGGTGCTGGGCAACAGCAGAATGCCCACCTGGGCACCCTTGGCCTGCTCGATCGCCGCCAGCGCCGCTTCGAGGCTGGCCTTCTGCTCGGCCGCCAGGGTGCCGGTCAGGTCCGTCACCCGCGCCTGGAGCGGCGGCAGCGGCTGGAGTCCGGCCTCGGCGCCGCTCTCGGCCGCCGCGACGTTCCAGCCAAGAACCGCCAGCAACAGCCAGCACAGGGCGAGCAGGCGCAACGGCATGGGCGCTTACTTCGCCGGCGCGGCGTCGAACTTGATCGCGGGCGGCGCGGAAATCGCCTTTTCGTCCTCCACGGCGAAATTGGCCTTGGGCTTCCAGCCCATCACCGTCGCCGTCAGGTTGTTGGGGAAGGTCCGCACCGAAATGTTGTAGGTCTTGACCGCCGCGATGTAGCGGTTGCGGGCCACGGTGATGCGATTCTCGGTGCCCTCCACCTGGGCCTGCAGGTCGCGGAAATTGGCGTCGGCCTTCAGTTGGGGATAGTTCTCCGCCACCACCAGCAGCCGCGCCAGGGCGCCGCCCAGCTCGCCCTGGGCCTGCTGGAACTTGGCGAAGGCGGCGGGATCGTTGACCAGTTCCGGCGTCGCCTTGAGGCCGGCGACATTGGCGCGAGCCTCGGTGACGCGGGTCAGCACTTCCTTCTCGTGCGAGGCGTAGCCCTGCACCACCGACACCAGGTTGGGAATCAGATCGGCGCGGCGCTTGTACTGGTTCAGCACCTCCGACCAGGCGGCACTCACCCCCTCGTCGTTGATCTGGATCTGGTTGTAGCCGCAGCCCGACAACAGGGCCGCAGCCAGGGCAATCACGGCGAAGAGACGAAAGCGCATGGAAGGGTCCTCCGGAATGGGTCTATGAATGTCGTCGATATGGGGGGGCGGTCACGGTAACACAAGCATAGACACTTATTGGACATCGAATCACGCCGACCATACGCCGATGCCGCTCTCAGCGGCAGCACGCTGCAAGGACTTGTCCCGAGTGGCCAACGGCAAACCGGTCGCCAATGCCGAGTCGAGGTAAAGCGCGTCGTAGCTGGTCAGGTGATAGCGCAACGCCAGGGCGTGCAATTCAAAAACCGACATCTGGGATTCCCGCCGCCGCACCGGCAGGCGCTGCAAATGACGGAGCAGTTGGACCGTCTTGTCGGAAGCGATCCGCCCGTGTCGTTCCAGTGACAGCAGAACGTTGAGCATCTCGACGTGCCACCAGCCGGGCACCACGGCAAAATTGTCGACCAGGGCATCCAGCGCCGCTTCCGTGTAGGCATCGGCCTGATCATCAAACAACCAGGCGATGCTGACAGAGCAATCGACCACGTAAATATTCCTCATGGCCATCAACGCCGCCCCTCGGCAACGAGTTGGGCGATATCGAAACTCTCCACCCGATTGACGTGCCGAAATTCGCGCAAGGCGTCGATCGCCTGCCGCACATCGGCACGGGCAGCATCGCCTTGTGGAGGCCGAATCTCGGCCAGCGGCTTGCCACGCCGGGTCAGCACCACCACCTCGCCTTCGGCCGCCGCCTGCGCCAACTGGCCGAGACTGGCTTTGGCTTCGAATAATCCGATCGTGATCATAATGAACAGTCCTGTTGAACAGTATCGTAAGTTTAGCGTGAAAATCGAGTTTCTCCGCCGGGCCGCCTTTCCCACGATGGCCACGATGGGAAAAAGCGGCACGCGGCACCAGCCGCAACCTATCGGTGCCGCAACGAAGCATCCCCAAACATCCGAGCATAGCGAGCCATATCGAACCCCTCGAAGGGGGAGAACCCGAAACCGCCCCGCGTATAATTGCGCTCCTTTTTAGCCACAGCCGGAAACACCGCCATGGAAGCCGAACGCCTGAACCAGATCGCCAACCGCATTGCCGACCTCAGCCAGCGGGACAATGAACTTCGGAGGTATCTTTGACTTCGACGTCAAAGCCGAAAAACTCGCCGAACTGAACCGGGAACTGGAAGACCCGGCGATCTGGAACGACGCCGACCGGGCCCAGGCGCTCGGACGGGAGAAGAAATCCCTGGAAAACGTGGTGCTGGCGCTCGAATCCGTGGCCCAGCGGCTGAAGGACGGCGACGAACTGTTCGCGATGGCGCGCGAGGAAGGCGACGAGGACACCGTCGCCGCCGTGGAAGCCGATCTCGACGCGGTGGAGAAGGAAGTCGCCGGCCTCGAATTCCGCCGCATGTTCAACAACCCGGCGGACCCCAACAACTGCTTCATCGACATCCAGGCCGGCGCCGGCGGCACCGAAGCCTGCGACTGGGCCAGCATGCTGCTGCGCCAGTACCTGAAATACTGCGAGAAGAAGGGTTTCAAGGCCGAACTGCTGGAACAGACCGACGGCGACGTGGCCGGCATCCGCAGCGCCTCGCTGAAGGTGGAAGGCGAATACGCCTACGGCCTCTTGCGCACCGAGACCGGCGTCCACCGCCTGGTCAGGAAGAGCCCCTTCGACTCCTCGGGCGGCCGCCACACCAGCTTCGCCAGCCTCTACGTGTACCCCGAGATCGACGACTCGATCGAGGTGGAGATCAACCCGGCCGACCTGCGTATCGACACTTTCCGCGCCTCCGGCGCCGGCGGCCAGCACATCAACAAGACCGACTCGGCGATCCGCATCACCCACGCCCCGACCGGCATCGTCGTGCAGTGCCAGAACGACCGCTCGCAGCACCGCAACAAGGCCGAGGCCATGGCCATGCTGAAGTCGCGCCTGTACGAACTGGAACTGCGCAAGCGCCAGGCCGAGGCCGACAAGCTGGAAGCCAGCAAGACCGACGTGGGCTGGGGCCACCAGATCAGAAGCTACGTGCTGGACCAGAGCCGCATCAAGGACCTGCGCACCAACGTCGAAATCTCCAACACCCAGAAAGTGCTGGACGGTGACCTGGACCCCTTCATCGAGGCCAGCCTGAAGCAGGGCGTTTGAGAATCACAGGAAACAAGGGATGCGTTTACTTGATAGACTGAGCCGAGAGGAGATTCGTCCATGGCAAGCATTACATTCGACACCCTCAAATACGCGGAGCGACTGAAAGCAGCCGGTACCACGGAGAATCAGGCTAAGGCGAAAGCCAAAGCCCTGGCCGGCGCTTTCTCCGAAGCCATGGAGGCTCAGTTGGCGACCAAGACCGACATTTACCGTGTCGAGCGGGAATTGGTCGTACTCAAATGGATGACCGGCATCGTCTTGGGCGGAATCATTGCCCTGATCATGAAGACATTTTTCCCTGCATAAACCAGCCCTTCTCTCTGAGAGGTACCCATCATGGACGTATCGGCAATCGCTTCCCTCGCCACCGAAATGGCGACCACCCGCACCGAGCAGGCCGCGCAGATCGCGGTGCTCAAGAAAGCCATGGAAATGCAGGGCCAGGGTGCCATCCAGTTGCTGACCGCAGCGACCCAGAGCTACAACAACCCGCCCAACCTGGGCAACAGCGTCGACGTCTTTGCCTGAAAGGCAGGCCCCCGTGCGCATCGTCGGTCATCGTAAACAACGGCCCATCACTTTCTCGGCATCTGCGAGCCTGCTATTGGAAGGGGCGCGCTTCAATGATGAAATTCATCGGCTGCCCACAGGTGGTACGACTTTCATTCCCAAGGGGGTTTATCGATTCATGACCCTCAAGGATGCCAACCATCACCAAGCAGATTGCCTGGCCAAGGGCATGGCAACAAAAGCGCTAGAACGCCCCTGATGGAAGAGTACAGTCGGCCGGCCACCCTGGAAGACCTGAAGGCGTTGGTTCGATCACTCAATCAGGAACATGCGGATTATCTGCTGATTGGCGGCTACGCTTTATTCGCCCACGGCTATCACAGGGCGACCACTGATATTGATATTCTGGTACCCCCAACCCAGGCAGCAGGACTAAAAATCCGGCAAGCGCTGATGGTGCTTCCTGACCAAGCGGCGAAAGATATCGATCCGACCTGGTTCGAGGAAGGTGAAAATATCCGGGTGGCAGATGCCTTTGTGGTCGACCTCATGCTCAATGCCTGCGGAGAAACCTACGAGACCCTGAGCCAGTTCGCTGAAACCATTGACCTGGACGGTCTCCCAGTCCGCACCGTCAATTTGGAAGGTTTGCTGCGGACAAAACAAACCATGCGGGACAAGGATGTGGCAGACCGCATCGTCTTGGAACGGGCACTAGAAGCGATCCAGCATCTCAGGCGGTCATAGACACAAGCAAGCCCCGGCAACCCGCCCCACCTCGGCAACGGCATCGATGTCTTTGCCTGACGGCCATGGCAAGCAAGCGATGGACGAAATATCGGAAGCCTTAATGAGGACAGGGGCCTTGTTGATTCAGCCCAATAAAGAAACCACGTCATTATTCCGGGGCGGGAAGTTAGGCCTGAACCCGGAATCCAGGGTCGTTGCGGACTGAACCACTGGACCCCGGATCAGGTCCGGGGTGACAACTCAATATATATTGGGGCCGGATCAATAGCTGCCCCCGCTTAACAGTCCCAACGAACCGGGGGAAGTTGTGATTGACTCGCAGCCTACAAAAACTGTTTGGCGAAGTTGGTGATAGCCAATGCGATGAGCACCCCCATCATCCACTTGAGAACAGCAAGTTCGGCCTTGAGTTCGGCAATGTCGGATTTCGTCGCCAGCGTCGTATCCAAGGCTTCAGCCAGCGCGTCTTTTTGCGCTTCGGCAATGGCGCCAGCCTGCTCACGCGTCAGCCCGGCTTTTTCAAGCCGTTCGGCAAACTTGAGGGTGTCGAAGGTTACGGCGCTCATGGCTTGCGAGCATAGCCGAACCTCGACGCAAAGGCAAACCGCGACAACCACTGGCTATGTTCGATAGCCAGGTTCTGCACGCTGGCAGCCATCAAGTCCGCCACACCAGCGAAGGACCGTCTCCCCGGGCATGGTCCGGGGTCGGCGTCCGGCGAACCCGCCACACCGGCGAAAGGGGGGGTTCCGTCTGTGGATTTATTTCACTGCCGCCACCGAGGGAAAAGGGGCCCAGCTCACTGCCGCAACTGCGTTGCAGGAAAGATGCTGCCGGCGGTCAGGTCGCCGCGGACCACATAGGGATAGACCAGGGAAGCATCAGACGCCCCCAGAAACAAGGTGCGGACATAGTCGATCACCTCGGCGCGGATTTGCCGCACCGCCGGCGAAAACAGCCAGGCCTGCAAAACCTGCCGGTCGGCCGTGTTCCAGTCGGCCGCATAGGTTGTCCAATCCGCCGCCACATAACCGGCGAAATACGGGCTGCCGTCGTCCTGGCGGAAATGCACCGCATCCAGCACGTACAGCAGATCGTCCGGCCCGTTCAAGCCGGCGATGATCTCACGCGCGACACGGACATCGAGACGATCGAGATAACCATGGAAACGATCGAGCGAAAATTCGATGCGACGTCCGCTGGGCAGGGTGGGCATGTTTTTCTCCATTCATGAGTCGATGCCTCTGCCCTGCGATAATCGTGCCAGGAGGAAAAACGGGAGACATTGCCCCATAACACCAGACGCCCCTTTTCCCCAACGCAAAAAGCCCACCCGCCCCGGCGAAGGGGTGGGCAGGCGCTTGCGTGAAGGTACGGTGTCCTAGGCTTCTTGCCGTAACAGCGCGCCTTGCAGCTTGTCGAGCGAACGGGCGAGTTCCAGCATTTCCTCGGAAGGAATCTGGCGGATCATCTCGCCGGTCTGCGCGTCCGAGACCTTGACGATGGTCTTGCCGCTTTCATCGTCGATCGAGAACGACAGGCTGTTGGGCGCCTTGGCCTCGACCAGTTGCTTCATCGCCGCCAGGGCTTTTTGCAACTGCTCGGGCTTGGACTGCTGCTGCGGCTGAGACTCGGACACGACCGCCGGCGCCTTGACGGCCGCGGCCGGCGCGCCGCCCGGTGCAACGGGGGCGGCCGGCAACGACGCGACATTGGCGCCGCCGGGGCTGCTGATCGTGTTGAGTGCCATGGCTTATCTCCTTGCCTGAACGGGCGACGGGCCCCCTGCTGCGGAACCCGTCGCCCTGCGCTTACCTTTGGCTACGACCATCAACCGCGCAGCAGCGTCAGCACCTGATTGGGCAGGGCGTTGGCCTGGGCCAGCATCGCCACGCCGGCCTGCTGCAGAATCTGGGCGCGGGTCATGTTGGCGGTTTCCTGGGCGAAGTCGGCATCCTGAATCCGCGAACGGGCGGCGGAAATGTTTTCGGCCGAGGTCGTCAGGTTGGCCACCGTCGAGGCGAAGCGGTTCTGGATGGCGCCCAGGTCGGCACGAATGGTGTTCACCTGCGCCAGCGCCGAATCGATCACGCTGACCGCGTCCTGCGCGCCCGTAGCGGTGCTGATATCCACGCTGGAAAGCTTGGTCAGGCTGCTGGTGGTCGCCTGGTTGGCGGAAGCATTGAAAATGCCGCCGATGCTGCTGGACATGTTGGAGCTCACCGCGAAGGCGCCGGAGCCCATTTCCAGCGTCACCTTGCCGGACACCACGGTGGAGTCGAGCTGGGCGCTCTTGGTCACCGTGCCGCCGTCTCTCAGCGTGATCGCCGAGCCGCTCATGCCGGTGACGGTCATGCTCTGCACCTTGGCCGTCGAGCCGGCGCCCAGATCGGTGACCGCGGCGGAATGCCGGAAATCCTCGATCTTGATGTCGTAGCCTTCGCTGCTGACCAGCTTCAGGCTGCCCGCGCCGGTGACTTCGGCGGAGATGCCGGTGCTGTTGGTGCGTTGATTGATCGCCGTGGCCAGGCTGGCGAGGCTGGTGGTGGTCACCGAAGCGTTGATCGCCACGGCATCGCCATTCTTGCCATAAAGGTTGAAGGACACCGTGCCATCGGTGGAAAGACCGGCCAAACTGGCCTCCGAGCGCGCCGTGGCGGTGATGCCGGTGGTGGCGGAAGCCGCATTCACCAAGCCGGCGATATCCTTGGCGGTCGCGTTGGCGGCGACATCGAGCGTTTGCGTGGTGCTGCCGGTGAGGGTCATCTTCTGGGCATTCACGCCATTACCTTCCGAGATGCCGGTGGAGGCGGTGCCGACATCCAGCATCAGATCGGTGGCATTCGCCGCACCCGACTTGAATTCGGCGGCGTTGGTGACGAACTGAAGCTGGTAGCCGCTGTCGGCAGCCATCCTCACCTGACCGCGAACGGATGTGGAATCGTTGCCCGCCTCAACTAGACTCTGAGTCGTCCCATCGAGACCAGAAACCATGTTGGTGGCAGTAATGGCACCGGTCGCCGCAGTCACCGCCGATGACAAAGTGCCATTAGTCAGTGTGGCGGTCGCTACCGCGGTGCTGGCACCGCTGTTGGTGGCGACCCCGATTGTCGTGCCAGCATTAGCAATGGCACTGATCGCCACTGTGGAGTTACCCGACGTGTCTGTTGTACCTGCAGTTCGTTTTACTTGAATGGCCGAGCCGTCACCTCCCGTTTGGGTAAAGGTGTAACCGGCCTCGGCCAGACCAGCATCCGCTGAAAACGCCGCAAACATGGCGTTATTGGTCGTTGCGGCATCAGCGCCGAATGTGAAACTGACCGCAGCGGCTCCGGTGAATGTGGCGGTAACAGTTTGACCCTGATCTGCCGCATTAACGGCGGTTGCGTTCAGCGCATAGTTGACCGTGTTGTTGGCGAGCGCAAAGGTTTCAATATTGATGTCCTTGCCGGAGGCGCTGGCGATTTGCAGCTTATTGGTGCTGGCAAAGTTGTCCAAACCTTCCAGGCTCAGGTCGCTGTCGCCGTTGGCGGTATTGATGGAGGCAATTTTCTCTGCCAGGGCGGTCTGGATGTTGGTACGCGTAGCGGCGTCATCTGCACCCACTGTGTAACTGACAGTAACGGCGGTATCGGCATCGACTGAGAGATCAAAACTGACGACATCGCCAGCATCCACGGTGTTTTTCGTGGCGTGGTTCAAAATGTCGCTAAAGTCGAGCTTCATCACGTTATAACCGCTGGCCTCGATGCCCGCTTCGGCATTGAGCGCGCTGGCGATATCCGCCGCGGTCGCGGTAGTGGCGATGGTGACATCCTTGGTGGCGCCAGTTGGATCGGTGATGCGGGCGGTAGTGCCCGTGGAGGCGTTGGCGGTGCGAGCCGTCGCAGCATCTGTGGTAGCCGCCGCGGAAATACCGAGCTTGTTGCCGTCCAGGGTGGTGGTCTTGGCGCTCTTGGCGGCGGAAGTGGCGGTGGTGATCTGGTTCGCGCCAAGCGTCTGGCTGGACGCGCCGGTGATGGAGGCGCTGATGGTCTCACGGGCGTTGGCGCCAACCTGGAAAGTCTGGGCGCTGAAGCTGCCGTCGAGCAGCTTGAGGCCGTTGAACGAGGTGGTGCTGGAGATGCGGTCCAACTCGGAAACCAGCTGATTGACTTCGGATTGCAGGGCCAGGCGGTCGGACGCGGAGTTGGTGGCGTTGGCGGACTGGATGGACAGTTCGCGCATCCGTTGCAGGATGTTGCCGGTTTCCTGCAGTGCGCCTTCGGCGGTCTGCGCCAGCGAGATGCCGTCGTTGGCGTTGCGCACGGCCTGGTTGAGGCCGCGGATCTGCGAGGTCATGCGGTCGGCGATGGCCATGCCGGCGGCGTCGTCCTTCGCGCTGTTGATGCGCAGGCCCGAGGACAGGCGCTGCAGCGACTGCGACAGCGTGGACTGCGAGGTCGTCAGGTTGCGTTGCGCATTCAGCGAAGTGATGTTGGTATTGATGACTTGTGCCATGACATTCTCCTTAGAGAGGGTTTTCCCCGTCGGACGCTTCGCAAGATGCTGACGCCGGCGCCGGTTTGGTTGCGGCGGTTGCCGCGCTCAGATGCTTTATCGGAGCTGCACGGGAAAACTTTAGTGTGAAAGACAAGCTTTTCCGCCGGGTCGCCTGTCCCACGATTCCCACGATCGGGGAAAAGCGGCGCGCGACGCCGGCCGCAAGCCCTTGGCGGCGCCACGAAGCCGCCCCCGACATCCGAGCGCAGCGAGCCGGCTCGCCCCCGGCAAGCCTTGCCGATCCGCGGCGAATACTTGCCGGAGCGGCGGCAAATGGAATGGAATAGCGGGTATTTCCCCCTTCTTTTCCCCACCAAGACCCGCTGGCACGGTAGCTGCTAATCGACACTCGAGAAGAAAACTTGAGCCCGCTTTCGTTTCGGTGCGCGGGATTGATCGATACACAGCAGCAGGACGACAAGGAGAGCCTCATGCCGCAAGTCATCAACACCAATATGGCGTCGCTGAATTCGCAGCGCAATCTGAATACTTCCCAGGGTGCGCTGGCGACCTCGCTGCAGCGCCTGTCCTCGGGCCTGCGCATCAACAGCGCGAAGGACGACGCCGCCGGCATGGCGATTTCGGACCGCATGTCCTCGATGGTGCGCGGCCTGAACCAGGCGACGCGCAATGCCAACGACGGCATCTCGCTGGCGCAGGTGGCCGAGGGCGCGCTGAGCGAGACCAACAACATCCTGCAACGCATCCGCGAACTGGCGATCCAGTCCGCCAACGCCACCAACTCCGCGTCCGACCGCCTGGCCCTGCAATCCGAAGTCAATCAGCTGATCTCCGAACTCGACCGTATCGCCAGCACCACCTCGTTCAACGGCCTCAAGCTGCTCGACGGCAACTTCGTGGCACAGAATTTCCAGGTGGGCGCCGAGGCGAACCAGACGATCTCGGTCTCGATGTCCGGTGCCGACGCGCAGACGCTCGGCATCAACAAGCTGACGGCCAACAACGCCACCCAGGGCATCCAGGTGGCCACGAGCGGCGCGGCGGTCGCCATGAACGGTTCCGCCCTCGGCGCGGCCTCGGCGGCCAACACCGATGTGACCACCGCCATCGGCACCCTGGTCGCCGACCAGACGCTCACCGTCATCAACTCATCGACCGGCGCGACACAAACCCTCGATATCGCCGCCACGGGGGCGAATGCCACACGCGACGCCTACGACATCGCGACCAAGCTCAATGCCTTGGTCGGGGTTTCCGCCTCCGCGACCAACAGCGCGGCATTTGCCGTCAGCGCGCCGGATGGCACGGCGGCCAACGGCGATCGTTACACGTTCACCCTCGCCACCGGCGACGGCGGTCCAACGGCGAATGTCAGTTTCGTGGTCAATAGCACCACCTTCCTGAACGATTTCAATACCGCCGTCGCGAACGCGGTCGCCACGATCAATGGCACCTACGCAAGCACCAGCCCGCTCGCCAATGACCTGAAGTACGACGCCACCACCAAGACCATCACCAGCACCTCGGGTGTCAATATCGGCATCCAGGATTTTCAGGTGTATGACAACGTAACCGGCGTATTCGGAGCAACTTTCACCAACTTGGCCGCAGGCGGAACTGACACGGCCACATTTGGAATGCAGATCGGCCCACTCGGCGGCGCGGGAGTGAGTCTGTTCGGTGGTGGCGGAACGATAACAACGGCAGCCATTGCAGGAGGTACAGATACAAACGCGCAAATTGCCATTGCCGACGCAATCGATACCGCCGTTTCCACCAATAATTTGAATACAGGAGTTACGGCAACCGGATCATTTGATGCTTCCGGCGTTGGCAGCGTTACATTCACCTACACCAATGCCGGCCAAAGTTATGGCGTAACGGTCGCACGTGCCAGCGCGGGTGATGTTGGCTTCACTATCACGACATCCGGCGGCGCCAACTTTGCTATCAACGGTTTCGCAGCCACTGGTGGTGATGAAACCGTTACCTTCACAGCCGGAGCCGACACAGCATCCTCTGGCGGCGGCACGATCACATCGGGTGGCGCAGCACAGACCCTTTCCCCGAATGCCAACAACACCGGCGCAACGCTGGGTTTCGCGGGAAAAACCGTTACCGAACTCGCCAACGACTCAGCCGTTCAGACCGGCGCGCTCACCGTGCTGCTCGACCCGAGCTACAACATCCAGTCGGATATCGCCAATAGTGCCGGCGGCATGCTCGACGCCGCCGCCGGCACCAACGCCGGGCTGACGCCGGGGTCGGGGTTGGCCGACGTTTCGAACGGCAACTATGTCGCCGCGCAGGCGCTGACGATCAACGGCACGGTCTCACGCAGCGTCGATATCCCCGAGAGCGCCACCGCCAAACAGATCGCCGCGCTGGTCAATGCGGTTGCGGACACCACCGGCGTTCAGGCCACGGCCCGCACCACCGCGACAATTTCGGATCTTTCGGCCGATGGTGTCGTTTCCTTGACGCTGTTCGGTTCCAATACGACGGTTGGCCAGGACATCTCCGCCAACGTGAAGACAACCGACCTGACCGAACTCGCCCAAGCCATCAATAGCCAGACCGGCAAGACCGGCATTGTCGCCACGCTCGACATCACCAAGACCAAGGTCAGCCTGCTCAACGACAGTGGCGAGGACATCAAGATTCTCAACTTCACCCACTCGGCTACCGCCACGGCCTCGATCCGCGTTGCGGGCCTGGAGGGATCCCAGTACGTGACACTTTCGGAAGGCGTCGGTATCGCCACCGACTCCACCGTCATCGGCGGCGCGGTCGATCTCAAGTCGGTCGGGGGTTATTTCAGCGTCAAAAGCTCGCTTTCCGAAGCACAAGGCGGGCTGTTTACCGGCACGGCCGAACAACTGCAGGCCAGCACCAAGGATGCCGTGGCGACGATCGATATCGGCACCGTGGCCGGGGCGACCCGCGCCATCGACATCGCCGACGGAGCGCTGGCGCGCATCAACAGCATCCGCGCCGACCTCGGCGCGGTACAGAACCGGTTCGGCTCGACCATTTCCAACCTGACGACTTCGGCGGAAAACATTACCGCCGCCCGTTCGCGCATCCAGGATGCGGATTTCGCGGCGGAAACCGCAGCGCTGACCCGTGCCCAGATTCTGCAGCAGGCGGGCGTGGCGATGCTGGCGCAGGCCAACCAGCTGCCGCAGCAGGTGCTGCAGCTGCTGCAGCGGTAAGCACTTCCCCGCTCAAGACGAACCCGCGCTCCGGCGCGGGTTTGTTTTTGAAAGTCGGGCCCATGGTGCTCCGATGCGGACAATTTGATGTTTCACGCTTAACATGGAATGCAACCTGCTCTACAGTTTTGACGGCAGCGGTCGTTAGTTGGTCTATCAGTAAAGGACTCGAATCATGGCAGGACTTTCTTCTCCCGGCGTCGGCTCGGGGCTCGACATCAACAGCCTGGTCAGCAGGCTGATGGAGGTCGAGCGTCTCCCGCTCGCCAAACTGGACAAGCAGGAGGCCGACTACCAGGCCAAGATCACCGCCTATGGCACGCTCAAGGGAGCGTTCTCGAGCTTGCAGACGGCGGTGAAGACGCTGAATTCGACCACGCGCTTCAACACCACCAAGGCCACGGTGGCCGATACCTCGGTGCTTTCGGCCACGACGAACAGCATCGCCAAGCCGGGCACCCATTCGATCGAGGTCAGCTTCCTGGCCCAGCAGCACAAGCTGGCATCGGCGGCTTTCGCCGATCCGGCGGCGACCCTCGGTTCGGGCACCCTGACCATCGATTTCGGCAGCTACGACGGCGATGCGAACGAATTCACGGTCAATGGCGACAAGACTTCGAAATCGATCACCATCGACAGCAGCAACAATTCGCTGGCGGGCATCCGCGATGCCATCAACCAGGCGAAGATCGGGGTCAGCGCCAGCCTCATCAACGATGGCGAGGGGTATCGGCTGACACTGTCGAGCGACGATGCCGGGAAGGCAAACTCGATGCGCATCCTGGTGAGCGACGGCGACGGCAACAATACCGATCTGAACGGGCTTTCGCGGCTGGCCTACGACCCCACGGCCGGCGGCGCCGGCAAGAATCTGCAACAGAGCCAGCCGGCACAGAACGCCGAATTCAAGATCGACGGGATTTTCATCAGCAAGAGCACGAATGTCGTCGGCGACGCGCTGCCCGGCGTGACACTGAACCTGCTGAAGACCACCGAGTCGAACAAGCCGACCACGCTCACCGTCGCCCGCGACACGGCAGGCGTGAAAAGCGCGGTGGAGGGTTTCGTCAAGGCCTACAACGATCTGGCCGGCACCGTCCAGGGGCTGGGCGGCTACGATTTCAAGACCCAGAAGGGCGGAATCCTGCAGGGTGACGCCACCCTGCGTGGCGTGCAGTCGCAAATGCGCAACCTGTTGTCGCAGCGGCTCGAATTCGCCGACGGAGGGCTGAATGCGCTGTCGGATATCGGCGTGAGTTTCCAGCGTGACGGCACGCTGTCGCTCGACAGCGCGAGGCTCGACAAGGTGCTGGCCGATCCGTCCAAGAATGTGGCAAGCCTTTTCGCCACCATGGGCGTGCCCAGCGACAGCCTGATCAGCTACGTGGGCGCCTCGGCCGCGACGCAGCCAGGGCGCTATGGCATCGATATCAGCCAGGTCGCCACGCGCGGCACGGCGACCGCCGGCGTCACGCTGAATATCGACGACATCGGCACCACCATCGACGCGTCGAACAAGACGCTGACGCTGAATCTGAACGGCGTTGCCACCAGCGTGACGCTCACCGAGGGCAGCTACAGCCGCACCCAACTGGTGGCCGAGCTACAGTCGAGAATCAACAGTGACGCCACCCTCAAGGCCGGCGGCCACACGGTTTCGGTCAGCCAGGAAAACGGCGTCCTGAAGCTGACCTCGACGCTTTACGGCGCCACTTCGAGGGTGCAGGTGACCGGCGGTTCCGCCGCGGCGGCGCTGTTCGGCACCGCCAGCAGCGTGAATGGTATGGACGTCGCCGGCACGATAGGCGGTCAGCTCGCCACGGGAAAGGGCCAGGTGCTCACTGGCAACGGCGCGATGAGCGGCTTGCAATTGCTGGTGGAGGGCGGCAATATCGGCGCACGCGGCACCATCGGTTTTTCGACGGGCATGGCGGCGCAGATCGACCAGACCTTGACCAAACTGCTCGGCGAGGACGGCGCGATCAGCAGCCGCACCGCAGGCATCGATCGGTCGGTGAAGGATATCGAAAGCCGCCGCGAGGTTCTCGAGCGTCGCATCGAGCAGGTCGAGAAGCGCTATCGCACGCAGTTCAACGCCCTCGACCAGGCGGTGGCATCGATGCAGCAGACCTCGGCCTATCTGTCGCAGCAGCTCGCCAGCCTTTCCAGCATGAACAAGAGCAACTGATTTCACGGAGACCGCACCATGTTTCAGACCATGAGCAACCCCGCGGCGGCCTACACCAAGATCGGCCGCGACATGGGGGTCGAAATGGCCAATCCGCACCAGTTGGTGCTCATGCTTTACGACGGTGCATTACTGGCCCTGGGGCTGGCGGTTTCCCATCTTGACAACAACGATAAGCAGGCGATGAGCGAGGAGATCGTCCGCGCCAGCAACATCATTTCCCAAGGGCTGCGCGACAGTCTCGACACGAAGGTCGGCGGCGAGCTCGCCGGGCGTCTCTCGTCGCTTTACGACTACATGAACATACGCCTGCAATTCGCCAACATCAAGGCCGATAAGGCGATCATCGAGGAAGTTTCCAGCCTGTTGCGCGAATTGAAGGATGCTTGGGTGGAAATAGCCAAAGATCCCGCCGTTGTTTCCGCCGGCAAGGAAATGAAGGGATGACTACCATGCTGTCGATGCCAACCCAGATCGAGATCTACGAAGACATGAGCGCGCTCTCCGCCCAGATGGTGGAGGCGGCGCGCAGCCAGGACTGGGACCGTCTGGTCGGCCTGGAGCGGTCCGTCTCCACCCTTCGCGGCACGCTTGCGGAAGACGACAGCGCATCGCTGTCGAGCACCGAGGTCGAGCGCAAGCGTTCGCTGATCCAGCGCATTCTCGACGACGACGCGGAAATCCGCCGCCATACCGAACCCTGGATGGAGCATGTGCGCCAGTTTCTCGGCGGGGAGAAGATGCGCAGGAACGTCGAGCGCGCCTACGGCGCCGGCGGCTAGCGCAAGTCCTCACTTTATCCCTCGTCCCTTCGGGGGAGAGGGCTGGGGTGAGGGGGGAAATTCAGCATGGATGCTCTTGAATGAGCGTTGCCCTCACCCCTGGCATCTCTCCCGCACGCGGGAGAGATGAACTTGCCGCCTGTCTTCAGCAGGGAGGCTTGGCATGGCACTGATCCCCACCGATGTCGGCATCCGCATGCGGATGCAGACCGAGTCCCAGCTTCAGCCGCTGGCCCCGGTGCGGGAGATCCAGCCCGATCTGCCCGATCTTCGACAGGGGCAGACTTTCTCGGCGCGGATTCAGCAGGTGATGCCCGACAACACCTACCGCGCGCTGGTGGCCGGCAAGGAGGTCACGCTGTCGCTGCCCCAGAGCGCCAAGGCGGGCGACAGCCTGGAGCTGGTGGTGGTGGATCGCTCGCCCAAGGCGGTGATCGCGCAATTGGCGACGCCGCCGGAGCTGAAGCCGGGCGTGGCATTCACCGCGCTGATCCAGGAGGCGCTGCCGGAAAGCACCTACCGCGCGCTGGTCGGAGACAAGACGGTCTCGCTCAAGCTCGACGTGCCCGCGAAGGCCGGCGATCACCTGGAACTGACGGTGATCGACCGCTCCAGCCGTCTGGTGGAAGCCCACGTGCTGGGTCCGGCCGGCGCCAAGGGAGCCGCGACACAGTATCCCTTCACCAGTCTGAGTCCGGCCGCCCAGTTGATCGGCAAGCTGCTGCTGGGCGACGGCCAGACGCCGGCGGCGGCGGCGCTCAACGGCGGCCAGCCGATCCTGTCGGCGCCGCCCGGCAGCGGGGCGGAACTGGCGCCCAGGCTGGCCCAGGCCGTGAGCGAGAGCGGCCTGTTCTACGAAGCCCACCAATCCCAGTGGCTGGCCGGCAAGCTGTCTGCCGAGACCTTGCTGAAGGAACCGCAGGGCCAACAGTCGCTCGCCCTGACGGCCTCTCCCGGCCAGACGGAGGCCGCCTCCGGCAAGGTGACCGAGGCCGCCGCCGCGGCGGCAAAGCCCTTCGTCGCGGAGCGGATTCCCGACGCCTTGCAACCTCTGGTGCAGCAGCAACTGGACACCGCGGCAACCCAGCGGATGCTGTGGCACGGCGAGGTCTGGCCGCAACAGACGATGGAATGGGAAATCCAGCGGGATGCCCCCGAGCGCGGCGGCGAACCCCAGGAAATCGACGCCTGGTCCACCCGTCTGGCGCTGACCACGCCCCGTCTGGGCCGCGTGGAAGCCAGCCTGCAACTGGCGGCGGACACGCTGCGGATCACCATCGACGCCGCGGACACCGCCGCTGCCGAAAATCTGCGCCAGGGCGCTGCGGCCCTGCACGCCGCGCTCGAAGCGGCCGGGGTGACGATGGTGTCCTTCCAGGTGCGCCATGGCGGATGAAACCATCCCCAGCGGCCGGGCGCTGGCGGTCGCCCTGGCCTATGCGCCCGGCGACGCGGCCCCCAAGGTGGTGGCCAAGGGCCGGGGCCTGGTCGCCGACGAGATCATCCAGCGCGCACGGGAACATGGCATCTACGTCCACGAGTCCCCGGAGCTGGTGACCTTGCTGATGCAGGTGGACCTGGACGGCAAGATTCCGCCGCAGTTGTACGTGGCCGTGGCGGAACTGCTGGCCTGGCTGTACCAGATGGAAAATCAAATGGAGCCCCCTGCGCAGAGCCCGTAGGTCGGGTTAGCCCACAGGGCGTAACCCGACAGACAGCCGTTGCGGACACCGATGTCGGGTTACGCTGCGCTAACCCGACCTACGCGGCTGTATCAGATGGAGAACGTGAGGGGTGAGGCGCCCGCCCAAGGAGCCAGGCAGATCGGCTAAACTCCGGGGCCGCCTCCCATATTTGTCATGAACGCAAACCCTCCGCCACCCTCTCCCGAGCATAAAGCGCCGCTCCTGGTCGAGTCCAACGACTACGAGCAGTACCTGCTGCATTCCCGGAGCGAGATTCTGTACGTGCTCAAATCGCTGATCGAGCGCGTGTGCCAGGTGACGGTGTTTTTCGGCGAAAACAACCTGATCCTGACCTCGGTGATCGAGGCCGATGAGACAGGCATGGTGCTGGATTTCGGCGCCAGCGGCGAGATGAACCGCAAGGCGCAGGAGGCGAAAAAGCTGTTCTGCGTGACCAACCTGGACAAGGTCAAGGTGCAGTTCATCCTGCACGGCATGACCAAAATCGACTACCAGGGCCGCCCCGCTTTCCGCGCCGAACTGCCGGAGAGCCTGCTGCGCCTGCAACGGCGGGAGTATTACCGCCTGACGATGCCGATCACCCGTCCCTTGAAGTGCCTGCTACCGCTCCCTCAGGCCGACGGCTCCATCCGGTCGCGGGAGGTGGACGTGGTGGACATCAGCGGCGGCGGTCTGGCGATGATCTCGCCGCCGGACGATGTGCCGCTGGAGGAGGGGATGGAGATTCCCGGCAGCAGCGTCGAACTGCCGGAGATCGGAACGATCGCCGCGACGCTGAACATCCGCACCCTTTTCGAAATCACGCTGCGCAACGGCGCCCGGCTCAGGCGCTCCGGCTGCCAGTTCATCAACCTGCCCGGTCCGATGCAGACATTGATCCAGCGCTACATCATCAAGACGGAACGGGAGCGCAAGGCGCGGGAGTCCGGCTTCGGCTAGGGCCTTCCGCACCGAGCCATTCCCCGGCGCAGAAGGAGAATCCTCCTTCTTTTCCGCCTTCGCTTTCCCCTTCCGGCGTTTCACTCTTTGGTTCCCATGAGCACTTACGACGAATCCTCCTTCCGCGTCCTGAAGGGACTGGAGCCGGTACGCGAACGGCCGGGCATGTACACCCGCACCGATTCGCCGGCCCACATCATCCAGGAAGTCATCGACAACGCCGCCGACGAGGCCCTGGCCGGCCACGCCAGGAACATCCACGTGATGCTGCATCAGGACGGCTCGATTTCCGTCACCGACGACGGCCGCGGCATTCCGGTCGGCCTGCACCCCGAGGAAGGCATTCCGGTGGTGGTGCTGGCCTATACCCGGCTCCACGCCGGCGGCAAGTTCGACAAGCGTTCCGGCAAATCGGCCTATGCCTTTTCCGGCGGTCTGCACGGGGTCGGGGTTTCGGTCACCAACGCGCTTTCGCTCAAGGTGTCGGTCGAGGTGCGGCGCGAAGGCAAGGTCTGGGGGGTGGAGTTCGCCGAGGGCGGCGAGAAGGTCGGCTCGGTGCAGGAACTCGGCGGTTGCGGGCGCCAGACCGGCACCCGGGTGCGGGTCTGGCCCGATCCGAAGTATTTCGATTCACCCCGCGTGCCCTTGAACGAACTGGAGCGCCTGCTGCGTTCCAAGGCGGTGCTGCTGTCCGGCGTGAAGGTCACGCTGGACACCGAACAGGCCGATGGCAGCTTCCTGACCAAGACCTGGAGCTACCCGCAGGGCCTGGCCGGTTACCTGAAGGAGCTGGCCGGCGACCAGGAGGCGGTCTGCCCCGTCTATGCCGGCGAGAAATACGCCACGGCCCAGGATGCCGACTTCGCCGAGGGCGAGGGCGCGGCCTGGGCCATCGGCTGGTTCCTTGAAGGCATGTCCTCCGAGTCCTATGTGAACCTGATTCCCACCGTCGCCGGCGGCATGCACGAGTCGGGGCTGCGCGCCGGAGTGTTCGAGGCGATGAAGACCTTCGTCGAGCATCACGCGCTGCTGCCGCGCGGCGTCAAGCTGCAACAGGACGATGTCTGCGGCAGGATGGGCTTCGTGCTCTCCGCCCGTCTGCTGGACCCGCAGTTCCAGGGCCAGGTGAAGGAAAAGCTCAATTCGCGGGAAGCGGTGAAGCTGGTCTCCAGCCAGGTGCGCGATCCTTTCGAGGTCTGGCTCAATATCCACGTCGAGGCCGGCAAGGCGATCGCCGACCTGGCGATCAAGCAGGCCCTGGCGCGGCAGAAGAACGCCCAGAAGGTGGAAAAGAAGAAACAGTCCGGCGTCGCGGTGCTGCCGGGCAAGCTCTCGGATTGCGAATCCACCGACATCGCCGAGAACGAACTGTTCCTGGTGGAGGGCGATTCGGCCGGCGGTTCGGCCAAGATGGCGCGCAACAAGGAGACCCAGGCCATCCTGCCGCTGCGCGGCAAGGTGCTGAACTCCTGGGAGATCGAGGTCGGACGCCTGTTCGCCAACGCCGAGATCCACGACATCGCGGTGGCGCTGGGCGTCGATCCCCACGGCCCCGAGGACACGCCGGACCTCTCCAACCTGCGCTACGGCAAGGTGGTGATCATGTCCGACGCCGACGTGGACGGCGCCCATATCCAGACCCTGCTGCTGACCCTGTTCTACCGCCACTTCCCGGCCCTGATCGAGGGCGGCCACGTGCATATCGCCCAGCCGCCGCTGTACCGCATCGACGTGCCGGCCTCCGGCAAGAAACGCCCCGCGCGCCGGCTCTACGCGCTGGACGAGGGCGAGCTGACCGCCATCCGCGACCGCCTGGAGAAGGAAGGCATCGGCGCCGACAAAATCGAGGTCGGACGCTTCAAGGGCCTGGGCGAAATGAACCCCGAACAACTGCGCGAAACCGCGATGGACCCCGCCACCCGCCGCGTGCTGCCGGTGGCGCAGCGCCCGGAATTCCGCGCCGAAACCCTGAAGCTCTTCAACCTGCTGATGGGCAAGGGCGAAGCCTCCGGCCGCCGCGCCTGGATGGAAGCCAAGGGGCATCTGGTGGAGGCGGATGTGTAATACGGATGGACAAAGGCGCCCTCATTGGCTAACCTTAGCCAATCAATACCGCCGGAGCCGATCGACCATGCTCGCCAACATGCTGGAAGCCAAGAACAACCTATCGCGTCTCGTCGCCGCCGCCGAGCGTGGCGAGGAGGTCATCCTGGCCCGTGACGGCAAGCCCGTAGCCAAGATCGTGCCCTTGCGCATGGCCAGGGTCGCTCCCCCTGGCAGCATGCGCGGTCGCATCCATCTCTCGCCGGACTGGGACAGTCCGGAAACCAATGCCGAAGTCGCTGCCCTGTTTGAAGCGTCGGTCCTGCGCGGTTTGTAAGCTGCACCTCCGACACTCCGATGCTGCTGCTCGACACCAATATCCTGATTCCCTGGCTCGCCGGCGATTCGATCCCCGAGCCGGTGGTCGAGCAAATCCAGACCGACGGCGCCTACGTCAGCCCGGTGTCGATCTGGGAAATCTGGATCAAGGTCAGCATCGGCAAACTGCGGCTGGAAACGGAAAGCCTGGTAGCGGAAGTCGACACTGCCCAACTGTCCTGGCTGAATGTCACCCCAGCCCATGCCGAGGCCATCAAAGACCTGCCCCTGCTCCACCGCGATCCCTTCGATCGGCTGCTGCTTGCCCAAGCCAGAGCCGAGGGTTGCAAAATCGTCACGACGGATGCCTTGTTCGCGGACTATTTGCCGGATACGTGGGTCGTCGCAAAATGAGGAGCAAGTGTGCAGCGGGGTAAGCCCATGCCTTACCGCTCCCATCTCCAACACGCCTCACTCCACCCCCAATGACCGACAACACCCCCGACCTCTTTACGGCAGACACACCCGTGCCTCCCCCCCCCGCCCCGCCGGTGTTCGACGACGGCTCCGCGTTGCCGCTGGACGCCTATGCCGAGCGCGCCTATCTCGCCTACGCCATGAGCGTGGTGAAGAGCCGCGCCCTGCCGCAGGTGGAGGACGGCATGAAGCCGGTGCAGCGGCGCATCCTGCACGCGATGAACGAGATGCGCCTGTCGCCCACCGCCAAGCACGTGAAGTCGGCGCGGGTGGTCGGCGACGTGATCGGCAAATACCACCCTCACGGCGACTCCAGCGTCTATGACGCGATGGTGCGGGTGGCGCAGGATTTCAGCCTGCGCTATCCGCTGGTCGACGGCCAGGGCAACTTCGGCTCGCGCGACGGCGACGGCGCGGCGGCGATGCGCTACACCGAGTGCCGCCTGACGCCGATCGCCGAGCTGCTGCTGGCCGAGATCGATCGCGGCACGGTGGACTTCGCGCCCAACTACGACGGCGCCTTCGAGGAGCCCACGCTGCTGCCGGCGCGGCTGCCCTTCGTGCTGCTGAACGGGGCTTCCGGCATCGCCGTGGGCATGGCCACCGAGATTCCCTCGCACAATCTGCGGGAAGTGGCGGAGGCCGCGCGGCTGCTGATCAGGAAGCCCGAGGCGGTGCTGGAGGAAGTGCTGGCGGTGTTGCCGGGACCGGACTTCCCCGGCGGCGGGCAGTTGATCTCGGCGCCGTCCGACATCCGCGACGCCTACGCCAGCGGTCGCGGCTCGCTGCGTCTGCGGGCGCGCTGGCGGGTGGAGGATCTGGCGCGGGGCCAGTGGCGGGTGATCGTCACCGAATTGCCGCACGGCGTCTCCACCGCCCAGGTGCTGTCGGAGATCGAGGCGCTGACCAATCCGCAGCCGCGCGCCGGCAAGAAGGACGTCAGCCAGGAACAGAAGAACCTCAAGCAGGTGGTGCTCGGCGTGCTCGACACGGTGCGCGACGAATCCAGCGATAAGGCGCCGGTGCGCATCGTGCTGGAGCCCCGCTCCTCCCGCATCGGCCAGGACGAGTTCATGGCCGTGCTGCTGGCACACACCAGCCTGGAGGCCAGCACCTCGCTGAACTTCACCATGATCGGCCGCAATGGCCGGCCGCAGCAGAAGAACCTGCTGCAGGTGCTGCACGAGTGGATCGATTTCCGCTTCGTCACGGTGGAGCGGCGCAGCCGTCATCGCCTGGCCGAGGTGGAGCGCCGCATCCACATCCTGGAAGGGCGGATGACGGTCTTCCTGCGCATCGAGGAAGTGATCCGGGTGATCCGCGAGTCCGACGAGCCGAAGGCCGAGCTGATGGCCCATTTCGGCCTGACCGCGGTGCAGGCCGAGGACATCCTGGAAATCCGCCTGCGCCAGCTGGCGCGGCTGGAAGGCATCAAGATCGAGAAGGAGCTGGGCGACCTACGCGACGAGCGGGGCGGTCTGCAAAAGCTCCTCGATTCGCGCAGCGAAATGACGCGGCTGATCCTGAAGGAAATCGGCGACGACGCCAAACAATACGGCGACGAGCGCCGCACCCTGATCGAGGCGGTGGCCTACACCGGCCCCGCCGAGGTTTCGGTGCCCGACGAGCCGGTGACGGTGATCCTCTCCAGGAACGGCTGGGTGCGCTCCCGCCAGGGTCACGGCATCGATCCCGAGTCGATTTCCTACAAGGCCGGCGACTTCCCCTTCCTGGTCGCCGAATCCCGCACCGTCTGGCCGCTGGTGCTGATCGACGGCAACGGCCGCGCCTACAGCGTGAAGGTCTCCGATCTGCCGGGCGGCCGGGGCGACGGCGTGCCCATCGCCACTCTGGTGGACCTGCAGGACGGCGGCAAGGTCGCTCAGGCCGTCAGCGCCGATCCCGACAGCAAACATCTCTTCGCCGGCAGCGGCGGCTACGGCTTCGTCGCCCGCCTGGGCGACCTGGTGGGGCGCAACAAGGCCGGCAAGGCCTTCCTCTCCCTGGACAAGAACGAGAAGCCCCTGAAGCCGGCCCGCACCGAGGGCGCCACGCTCTGCGCGATCTCGGCCGTCGGCCGCCTGCTGCTGTTCCCCCTGGCGGACATGCCGGAGATGAGCAAGGGCCGCGGCAACAAGATCATGGACCTGGAGCCGGCCGACGAACTGGTGGCGGTCTGCGTGAATTTCGGCAACAGCCTGACCATCGAGGGCGTCGGCCGGGGCGGCAAGCCCGGCACGGCGGTGATCGAGGGCCGCAATCTGGACCCGTTCCGCGGCCAGCGCGCCCGCAAGGGCCATCTGGCGCCAGTGAAGATCCGGCCCGGCGGCTTGAATTGAGGGCTTGAACGAGGCGCTCGCCCCGAGCCCTTCGGCGAGACTCAGAACAAGTTTGTCGAAGGGCTTGGCCGGCAGGGCTTCGACGGACTCAGCCCGAACGGGTGGTGATTTAAATGCGCGAGATCGCAAGGGATGCTCAAGCATGACAAAGAAATCCGTACAGAACAGCATTGTCCGTTCATCGGCAGCGGAGTACCTGACCTTTGTCGCCGCCAGAGGACAAGGGAGTGTCGAAGCCATCTACGCAAATGAAAACGTGTGGCTCACCCAGAAGATGATGGCCCTGCTCTACGACGTGGATGTGAGAACCATCAACTACCACCTGAAAACGGTGTTTGCTGACAGTGAATTGGACGCAAATTCAGTTATCCAAAATTTTCGGATAACTGCCGCAGACCGCAAGAGCTACGACACCAAGCATTACAGCCTGAAAGCCATTATCGCGGTTGGCTACAAGGTCAATTCCGAACGTGCCGTGCAGTTCCGGAAATGGGCGACCACCATCCTTGAGTCTTTCACCATCAAGGGTTTCGCGATGGACGATGAGCGCCTGAAGAACGACGGATCAGTGCTCACCAAGCAGTATTTTGAAGAACAGTTGCAGCGTATCCGGGAAATCCGGCTGTCTGAGCGCAAGTTCTACCAGAAGATCACAGACATCTACGCTACGGCGCTTGACTACGACGGCAAGGCTCAGGCCACCCAGCGTTTCTTCGCCACGGTGCAAAACAAACTGCACTGGGCCATTCATGGCCAGACGGCGGCAGAAGTGATCTACAGCCGTGCCGATGCTGCCAAAGACAATATGGGCCTGAGCACCTGGAAGGATGCGCCCACCGGCAAGATTCAGAAATTCGATGTGACTGTTGCCAAGAACTATCTCTCCGAAGGCGAGATGGCTCAATTGCAGCGCTTGGTGTCTGCCTATCTGGACGTGGCCGAGGACATGGCAATCCGCCAAATCCCAATGACCATGCAGGATTGGGAAACCCGCCTGAATCGATTCATTGAAGCGACCGACCGAGCCACATTGCAGGACGCTGGCAAGGTATCAATGGAAATTGCCAAGGCGTATGCCGAGAGCGAATTCGAGAAATACCGCTTGATTCAAGATCAACAGTACGTGTCTGACTTCGACCGGCTTCTACAAATCAGCAGCGACAATGAGGGCAATAACAAATGAGCTACTTGGATATTTAGGGCGAGAACGCCCACAGTGTTGGTCGAGACAAAACACACGCGGAGCGTTTAGCAGGAATCGTTACAAGTCAGCCCAAGACACACTATTTGTCGAAGCCCCATTTACGCGCTGCCCCGACAGCGCTTTTCCGCCGGGCCGCCTTTCCCACGAGGGGGAAAGCGGCACGCGGCGAAGCCGCATCCTATCGGTGCCGCCACAGCGCTCCCCGTAACTTCGAGCGCAGCGAGCCGTATCGCCCCCCCCCGGAGGGGGGTGAGCCAGCTACCCAACCCCGGCGCGAAGCAGGAAGTTGCCCAGGTGGAAGTCGTTCTTGGTGGTGTGATTGATCTGCCAATCCACCAGCAGGAGCTGGATGCGGAACAGCAGGTAGAGCCGGTCCCGCTCGGCGGCGAGGATTTCCGCGCGCAACTGCTCGTAGGCCACCAGGAAGGCGTGATGCTGGCGCAGGTGCTCGTGGATGAAGGGATAGCCGTAGCGCCGCATCAGGTTCTCCTCGGTGCTGAAATGCTCCAGGGTGAAATCGGCGAATCCCTGCAGGGCCTCGGCAATGGGGCCATCTCCGCGCGCCACATGCTCGGAGAGCGCGGCGACCCGTGCCAGCAGTTCCTTGTGCTGGGCATCGACTTCCTCGATCAGCACCGAGTATTCGTCGCGCCAGGCGGTATCGGGCATCCGACTCTTGACCGAGCCCTGGCCGGCATCGGCGCAGCGGTTCAGATAGCTGCGCGCGGTCTTGTCGTCGGGCGCGTTGCGCAGGCACTCCTCCAGCAGCGGCCGGGCTCGATCCGCGCGGCCCATATGGGAAAAAGCGACCGCCTCCTCGAACATCGCCTTGGTTTCCTGCTTGGCCAGCCAGAGGGGTTCGGGATCGGCGTCGAAGACTTCATAGACGGACTGCGCCTGATAGCGCCCCCGCACCGAGAGCCGATCGAGAAAGCGGATCGAATAGGCGCCCGGGTCCTGCAGCGAATGCAGGGTGTGGTCGCTGATGATCAGCGGCGTGCCATAGTTCTTGGTCAGCCCTTCAAGGCGGGAGGCCAGGTTCACCGAGTCGCCGATCACGGTGCTGTCCATGCGGCTGGGGCCGCCCACGGTCCCCATCATGACCAGGCCGGTGTTGATGCCGATGCCGATCCGGATCGGCGTGTAGCCGGCACGGGCGCGCCCCTGGTTGTAGATCACGAGGCGCCGCAGCATGTCGATGCCGGCGCGCACGCCGTCGTCGGCGGAACCGGGAAACAAGGCCATGATGCCATCGCCGATGTACTTGTCGATGATGCCGCGATTGCGGCTCACCACGGGCTCCATGGTGGACAGATAGGAATTGATGAAACGGAAATTCTCGGCCGGCAGGATGGATTCGGACAGCAAGGTGAAGTCCCGGATGTCCGAGAACAGCAGGGTCATTTCCTTTTCGACGTGGTCCCCCAGTTCCACATCGACGATGCTGGGGCGCCCGAGCAGCTGCAGGAATTGCTGGGGCACGAAGCGGCCGTAGGCGGCTTCGTGCTCGGGCATCCGGGAGGTGGCCGGTATCGGATTATCAGCGGACATGGTCGCAGTATAAATGCCAAGCCCCGGCAGACCGGGGCTTGGCGGGGAGCGGAATCAGATGGCGCAGGAAATTCTCACACCGGCTGCTCAAGGGGTGGGGGCGGCCGCTCAGACCGGCATGTTCATGATGTCGTTGTAGGCGGAAACCAGTTTGTTTCGCACCTGGACCATCTGCTGAAAGGAAAGATTGGCCTTTTGCAGATTGACCATGACATCCTGAAGGTTCACGTTGCTCTGGCCGCTGGCGAAATCCTCGGTCATCGTCTTGGCGCTCTGCTGGGCCTGGTTGACCTGCTCCAGGGCGCCCTTCAGCACCTGGGAAAAGTCCGGCCCGCCGGTCTCCTGGGCGGTGCCCGCCGGCTTGCCCTGTGCCAGGGCGGATGCCGCCCTGAGTTCGGCGAGCATGGCGTCGATATTGCGCGTGTCGATGGACATGTCGGAAATGGCCGTCTGGTTAACTGTCCCGATTCTAAGAGCAAACGACGTGCCCGTCATTCATTTTCGATGTGCCCCTCGTCACGATACTGCGCCAGTTTGTAGCGCAAAGTCCGTTCGGAGATGCCCAGCAGTTCCACCGCCTTCTTGCGCGAGCCGCCCACCTTGGACAGGGTGTCGAGAATGTGCTGGCGCTCCAAGTCCTTCATATTTGAGGAGGAAATGCTCTCCATCCGTTCCTCGGCGACCACGGCCAAGGGCGCCGGCTGGGCGGGGACGATGACGGACGGAGGGGGCGTCGAGTGCCGCGCCAACAGCAGATGGTCGGCCTCGACCGTATCGCCGGACGCCAGGATCAGCGCGCGCTGAACGACATTTTCGAGTTCGCGCACATTGCCCGGCCAGCCATGGGCGGCAAGTTTTGCCGCCGCTCCCGGGCTCAGAGCCACATGCCGCCCATTGCGGGCGCCGTAAATCCCGAGGAAATGGCGCGCCAGGGGCAGGATGTCGCCGGACCGTTCGCGCAGGGATGGAATGTGCAGGGGAAAGACGTTCAGCCGGTAGTACAAATCCTCGCGGAACCGGTGCTGGCGCACCTCCTCCGCCATATCCCGGTTCGACGTGGCCAGCACCCGGATGTCGATCGGCACCGGCTTGCGGCCGCCAACCCGCTCCACTTCCCGCTCCTGGAGCACCCGCAGCAGCTTGGCCTGAAGCGCCAGCGGCATTTCGGAGATTTCGTCCAACAGCAGCGTGCCGCCGTCGGCCTGTTCGAATTTGCCGGCCTGGGCGGCCTGGGCGCCGGTGAAGGCGCCCTTCTCATGACCGAACAGGGTGGCTTCCAGCAGATTGTCCGGAATCGCCGCGCAGTTGATGGCGACGAAAGGCCCCGCCGCGCGGGCCGACTGGTCATGGATGTAGCGGGCGAACACTTCCTTGCCGGTGCCCGATTCGCCGGTCAGCATCACCGTCGCGTCGGTCCGGGCAACCCGTGCCGCCAGCAGCAGGACCTCGCGGGTCAGCGGGTCCTCGGCCACCACGCCCTCGGCGGCCGGGGCGATGGCATAGCGTTCGATCTGGGCCAGCAGATCGCGCGGCTCGAAGGGCTTCAACATGAAATCGCAGGCGCCGCCGCGCATGGCGGCCACCGCCTTGTCCACATCGCCGAACGCGGTCATCAGCAGCACCGGCAGGTTCGGCCGGCGGCGCCGGATCTCGCCCAGCAGTTGCAGGCCGTCCATCGGCGCCATGCGCAGATCGGACACCACCATATGGAAGTCGCGGCTCTCGATCTGCGCCAGGGCCGGCTGCCCTCCGGCGGCGCCGGTGACGGCGTGCCCCGCCGCCTCCAGCGTGATGGAAAGCGCATCGCGCAGCGCGTCGTCGTCCTCGACGACCAGTATCTTGAGCTTGTTCATGGGCACGATTCAACCACAAGGCCGTGCCGGATGGCGCGGCGGACCAGCGCCATCGCATGAACTTCAACGCCTGTCTCGTCAAAGGGAAGGCCGGAATGCCGAATCACGGCCGCGGCTCCATGCCTTGCTGACGCGCCACGCTGAACACGAATTCGGTTCCCTGCCCGGCCTGGGAGCTGACCTCGATGCCGCCCCCATGGACACGGGCCACGCCCCGTGCGATCGCCAGGCCCAGTCCGGTGCCCTCGGCCCGGGTGGTGAAGAAGGGTTCGAACACGCGGGCCACCACCTCGGGCGCCATGCCCTTGCCGTTATCGCGAATGATGAAATCGATGCGATCGACGTGGCCCTGCGTCGTCAATTCCACCCGTCCGCCGGCGCATACCGCGTGGAGCGCATTTTCCAGAAGATTGGCCAGAGCCCCGGCCAACTCCTTGCGATTGCCGGTGAACTCCAGCCCCCCCGCCTCATCCGCGACCACGAACTCCACGCCCCTCTGCCGCGCCAACGGTTCGATGGTGTGCACCGTGTCCTGGACCAGTTCCGCCACCGTCATGGGCTCCCGCCCCAGGATCTCGCCCCGCGCGAACAGCAGCATGTCGCGGATCAGGCGCTCCAGGGCCCGCAAGCGGGCCACGGTCTTCTGGGCGATCGGAATCCGGGTCGCCTCGGGCAGATCCGGATTTTCCAGGTTGCCGGCGTAGAGCAGCGCCGCGGCCAGCGGCGTGCGCAATTGGTGGGCGAGCTGGGCGGCCATTTCCCCCATGGCGGCCAGCCGCTCATTGCGCTCGGCCTGGGTCTTGAGACGGTGGGCCTCGGTGATGTCGTGCAGCAGGACGATCCGTCCACCGGCGGAATCCAGGGCGCTGACGGTCATCGCCAAACGCCGCTCGCGCGCCGGCATGACCCAGTATTCGCCGGGCAGATCGCTTTCATGCAGCCGCTGCGCCTCGACCGCGGACCAGTTCAGCCCTTCGACATTGCCGGCCAACAGGCGTCCGGCCGCCGGGTTTGCCTGGACCGCGAGGCCATTCCCATCCACCACGATCACGCCGGCCGGAAGAGCGTCCTGCAGCAGCGCCATGCGCTCGGTGAGCTGCGCCACCTGGCCCTGCAGCTGCGAATAGGCGCCGGACAGCTCGCTGGACACCTGATTGAACAGGCGAAAGGCTTCCGCCAGGCGCTCGGCTTCGGCGCTGCGCAGTTCTCCCGATCCCGCCAAATCGGCCAAATTCTCTGGATGGCTCATGGCCGGCGATGATGGCAGATTCACCCTCCCGCCACAATCGAAAGCGCCCCCAAATAGGCGGCAATAATTGCCGTTAATTGCTGGAACTCCGCTTGCTTTGCGGCGACACAATCGGCATGGGCAAAAATGCCCGCACATCAGGACACCACCACAAGCAGCGAATGGCAAACGAAAGTCCCGCTTCGGCGGAATTCCCCCTCTCCCTGGCCGCCTTCAACCGGTTGCCGACGCGCCTCAAGATTGCCGCCATGGTGGGCGTGGCGATCGCCGTGACCCTGGTCGTCGGCGCCTGGCTCTGGGCTCGCCAGCCCGAATATGCCGTGCTGTTTTCCAACCTGAGCGAACAGGATGGCGGCCAGATCGTCACCACCCTGCAGCAGCAGAACGTGCCTTATCGGTTCTCCGAGGGCGGCGGCGCCATCCTGGTGCCTTCGAATCAGGTTCATGACATCCGGCTGCGCATGGCGGCGCAGGGGATTCCCAAGGGCGGGCTGGTCGGCTTCGAGGTCATGGAGAACCAGAAGCTGGGCGCCAGCGTGTTCCTGGAGCAGATCAATTACCAGCGCGCCCTGGAGGGCGAACTGGCACGCACCATTTCCACCATCTCCTCGGTCAAGGGCGCCCGGGTCCATCTGGCCATCCCCAAGCAGTCGGCCTTCCTGCGCGACGAGCAACGCCCCACCGCCTCGGTGCTGGTCAATCTGCATCCAGGGCGCAGCCTGGACGGCATTCAGATCGCGGGCATCGTGCACCTGGTGTCGGCCAGCGTGCCCGACCTCAACCCGTCCAGCGTCAGCGTGGTGGACCAGGATGGGAACCTGATTTCCCAGCAACCGGATTCCCTGCGCAATTCCGGCCTCGATCCCACCCAGCTGAAATACGTGCGGGAAGTGGAGGCGGGCTACATCAAGCGCATCGAGGCCATCCTGGCGCCCATCGTCGGCAGCGGCAACGTCCGCGCCCAGGTGACGGCCGACGTCGACTTTTCCCACACCGACCAGGTGGCGGAAACCTACAAACCCAACCCCACGCCCGAAACCGCCATCCGCAGCCAGCAAACCAACGAGTCCGGCACCGGCCAGCCGCCGGCGGTCGGCGTTCCCGGCGCCCTCAGCAATCAGCCGCCGGTTCCCGCCACCGCGCCGATCACCACGCCGGCGCCGCCGGGTGGCGCCGCGCCTGGCAGCCAGGGCCAGGCGAACGCCAACTTCTCCCGCAACGCCACGATCAATTACGAACTCGACAAGACGATTCGCCACGTCAAGGGCGTGCCGGGCGTTATCCGCCGCCTCTCCGTCGCCGTGGTGGTGAATCAAAGGAAGGAAGCCGGCAAACCGAAGGCGGTCGCCCTGAGCGACGCCGAAATGCGCCAGATCAACGACCTGGTGCGGGAAGCCATGGGCTTCGACAAGGAACGGGGCGATACGCTGAATGTCGCCAATGCGCCCTTCAGCGCCGAGGAGGCCAACGCACTGCCCCAGACGCCCCTTTGGAAAGATCCGGGATTCATCGCCACGCTGAAGGATCTGGCGCGCTATCTCGCCGCCGCCGTGATCGCCTACCTGGTATGGACTAGACTGCTGAAACCGCTGTTCAGGAAGCTTTCCGAAATTCCGCTGCCCAAAGCCTATGAGGAACTGCAAGAGGAACTGGCTTCCGAGGGCGGCGTCCATCATGGTCCGCCGCGGTCATTCGACGCCAAGATGGATCATGCGCGCAACATGGCGCGGGAGAATCCCAAGGCTATCGCAAACGTAATCAAGGAGTGGATCAGTGGCGGCGAGTCCCGATGAGGGGATTGAAAAAAGTGCGATCCTGCTGCTGTCCCTGGGCGAGGATGAGGCTGCATCCGTCCTGAAGAATCTGGCACCCAAGGAGGTGCAGAAAATCGGCCACGCCATGGCCGCGCTCAAGCAGGTGTCTCGGCACCGCATCGAGGCGGTGCTGGACGATCTGCATGCCGAAACCCTGGATGGCGCGCCGGTCGCCGTGGACGAGGCCGCCATCCGCGCGATGCTGACCAAGGCCCTGGGCGACGACAAGGCGGCCAACCTGATTGCCCGCATTCTCCAGGGGGGCGACACCGCCGGCATCGAGAGCCTGAAATGGATGGATGCACCGACGGTGGCCGACCTGATCCGCAACGAGCACCCGCAGATCATCGCGACCATCCTGGTCCATCTGGAGTTCGACCACGCCGGCGAGATCCTCAAGCTCTTCACCGAACGGCTGCGCAACGACGTGCTGCTGAGGATCGCCACCCTCGACGGCGTCCAGCCCGCCGCGTTGCGCGAGCTCAACGAGGCGCTGACGAAACTGATGGCCGGCGCGGCGTCCAATGTGAAAAAGGCCGCGATCGGCGGCGTCCGCCACGCCGCCGAGATCCTGAACTTCGTGGGGCAGCAGGCCGAAACCGCCATTGTCGATAATGTGCGCGAGTACGACCCGGACCTGGCCCAGAAAATCCTCGACGAGATGTTCGTCTTCGAAAACCTGCTCGACCTCGACGACCGGGGCGTGCAGCTGCTGCTGCGCGAAGTCCAGTCCGACTCGCTCATCATCGCCCTCAAGGGCGCATCGCCGGAATTGCGGGAAAAGATCTTCAAGAACATGTCCCAGCGGGCCGCCGAAATGCTGCGCGAGGATCTGGAGTCCAAGGGGCCGGTCCGCCTGTCCGAGGTCGAGGGCGAGCAGAAGGAAATCCTCAAGATCGCCCGTCGCCTGGCGGACGAAGGGCAGTTGGTCCTGAGCGGCGGCGGCGAAGATCAGTTCGTCTGACGCTGACCGGTCATGAATACCAAGAACTCGCAGACGGCCTGGGAACGCTGGGAGCTCGCCAGTTTCGACGAGAGCGGCAGCTCCGCGCCCCCGAAAGCGAAGCCCGTATCGCCACCGCCGCCCGCGACGCCGCAACCCAAGCTGCCGACCGCCGAGGAAATCGAACGCATCCACCAGGAGGCGTTCCAGGCTGGACACAAGGAGGGCATGGAAGCGGGCCGGGCCGAGGGCATGGCGATTGGCCGGCAGGCGGGCCAACAGGCGGGCGAGGCGGCCGGCCGCCAGGCGGCGGCGCAATTGCTGACGGTGGCGGCCAAACTCGACCAGGCCCTGGCGGGATTGGACGAAGCCGTCGGCGAAGAACTGGCGGGCCTCGCGCTGGAGATCGCGCGGGAAGTGTTGCGCCAGACGATCGCCATCACCCCGGAAACCATCGTGGCGGTGGTGCGCGAGGCGCTGGGCCATCTGCCGCATCAACACGCCAACATCTACCTGCATCCGGAGGATGCCTCCCTGGTGCGTACCTATGCGGGCGAACAGCTCAGCCATGCCGGACACCGCATCCACGAGGACCCGAAGCTGCAGCGTGGCGACGTCGTCCTGGAGGCCGCCGGCGCCCACGTGGATGGCACCCTGGCGACCCGCTGGCGGCGGGTGATCGAAACCCTGGGACACGATGTCCCCTGGGTGGAGAAGCAACCATGAACCCGAAGGTGCTGGGCGAGTACCTGGCCCAGTGCCGGGAGCACGTGGCCCAGAGCACGCCCTTCATCACCGCCGGTCGCCTGACCCGGATCAACGGACTGGTCATGGAAGCCGCCGGGCTCCGGCTGCCGCTGGGGTCGAGCTGCCACATCCAGGCGCCGGGCATGGGCAAGGTGGAGGCCGAAGTGGTCGGCTTCAATGGCGAACGGCTGTTCATGATGCCGACCGAGGACGTCTTCGGACTGGCGCCGGGGGCGCTGGTGACGGCCGAGGAGCCGCCCTGCGTCGCGCCCCGGATCGGGCATCCCCTGCCGCCCCAGCGCCGGATGCGCGATCGTGCCAAGCACCTTCCGGTCGGCGACAAGCTGCTGGGCCGGGTGGTGGATGCCGCGGGCCGTCCGCTCGATGCCCTGGGCCCGCTGGAGAACCGCGACTCGCGGTCGCTCGCCAGCCGGCCGCTGAACCCGCTGCAACGGGAGCCCATCCGCCACAGCATGGACGTCGGTATCCGCGCCATCAACGCCCTGCTCACCGTCGGCCGCGGGCAGCGCCTGGGCCTCTTCGCCGGCTCCGGCGTGGGCAAGAGCGTGCTGCTGGGAATGATGGCCCGCTACACCGAGGCCGAGGTGATCGTGGTTGGACTGATCGGCGAGCGGGGCCGCGAGGTCAAGGAATTCATCGAGCAGAACCTGGGCGCGGACGGCCTGGCCCGCTCCGTGGTGGTGGCGGCCCCCGCCGACGTCAGTCCCCTGCTGCGCCTGCAGGGCGCGGCCTACGCCACCACCATCGCCGAGCACTTCCGCGACCAGGGACGACAGGTGCTGCTGATCATGGATTCCCTCACCCGCTACGCCATGGCCCAGCGGGAGATCGCGCTGGCCATCGGCGAGCCGCCGGTCACCCGCGGCTACCCGCCGTCGGTCTTCGCGCGCCTGCCGGCCCTGGTGGAGCGGGCCGGCAACGGCCCCGAAGGGGGCGGCTCGGTGACCGCGTTCTACACCGTGCTGGCGGAAGGGGACGACCAGCAGGACCCCATCGCCGACTCGGCGCGCGCCATCCTCGACGGCCACATCGTGCTCAACCGCAGCCTGGCGGACGCGGGCCACTATCCGGCGATCGACATCGAGCAATCCATTTCCCGGGCCATGACCAACCTGATCGACGACAACCACCTGGGCCAGGTGCGGCAGTTCAAGCAGCTCTATTCCCGCTACCAGCGCGCGCGCGACCTCCTCGCGGTGGGCGCCTATGCCGCCGGCTCCGACCCGCTCCTGGACCGGGCCATCGCGCTCTACCCCCGGCTGGAGGCCTTCCTGCAGCAGGGGGTCGGCGAGCGCGCGGATTACCGCGCTAGCCTGTCGGCCTTGCAAGGATTATTCTCCTGATCAGGCTGGGCTGGCTGTCCAGCGGCCAAGAAAAACATCCCATGAGCACGCGCTTCCCCCTGCAAACCCTGTTGGATCTCTCCCAGATGCGGCTGGACGATGCCACGCGCCAGTTGGGAGAACTGATCGCCGGCGAACAGGAAGCCAACCAGCGCCTGGAAATACTGGCCCAATATCGCGCGGAATATCAGAGCCGCTTCATGGCGGCGGCGCAAAACGGGCTGGGGCGCGACCAGTGGCGCAATTATCAATCCTTCCTGGACCGACTCGACGCCGCCATCGACCAGGCCCGCCTGGGAGTCGACCTGTCCCGCCAGCGAACCGCCGCCGGACAGAAGGAATGGCTCCACAAGCGGGGACAGGTCAAGGCCTACGACACCCTGGCCGAGCGCCATGTGGATCGGCTGCGCCATGCCGAGCAGCGCCGAGACCAGAAAGCCCAGGATGAGCACGCGGCGCGGCGACCGGAAAACCCGGAATCCCCGCACGAGAACTGATCCTCCCGAGTCACATGGCACGCCGCTTGCATCAAGGGCGCTGATATCTTGCCTTTTCAGGGCCCCCGCCATGCCTGAATTACTCGCCACGCCCAGCGCCAACATCGTCGGCACGATCGCTCCCAATAGCGGCACAGCCGCGATGGCCGGCAATGACAACGCCGCGCCGGAGCTGCCCTTCGCCGCCCTGCTCCAGGCGCGCCTGGCTTCCGCCACGTCGGCCACCAGTCCGCAAGCCGATCTGAACACGCTGCAGGCCTTGCTGGCCGACAAAGCGGCGCCCGACACCACCGGACGGGAATCTCCGATCGATCCGGGCACGATGATTGCCGGTCTTCTGCTTTTACAGGGGAACGCCATATCGAATGGCGGAGCAAAACCCGGTACCGACGGGGCCACGGAAGCCCAAACAGAGCCCCGGACGACCTTGCTCGCCGACCCGTCGGCCGCCTCCACGGCGCTACCCGCGATGGTTCCGGTCCAAATCGGCCCCTCCCATGATGGCCAGTTGCAGGACCGCGGAGATCAAACGAATGCCTCCGCGCCGCGGGGCACGCTGACGATGGCAGAACATGGCCGATCCGCCGCGGCAACGGCAATTGTTGCCGACGCTCAGGCGGTCGAGGCGCAGACGGATGGAAATGCCGGCAAAACCGGCACCGAGGGAAGCGGCTCCGGTCAATTCCAGGAGTTGCTGGTCGCGGCGCAGCACGCCCAGGGCATGACCAAGGCGGCATCGTCACCATCGCCCGCCGCCCCGACGCGCATCGACAGCCCGGTGGGCACGACCGCCTGGAACGATGAACTGGGAGACAAACTGGTCTGGATGTCCAACCGAAACGAAAGCCGCGCCGAACTGGTGCTCAACCCGCCGCATATGGGGCGGATCGAAGTCTCCATCACGGTGAACGGCGATCAGGCCAATGCGGTCTTCGTCTCGGCCAACCCGGCCGTGCGGGACGCCCTGGAAGGGGCGCTGCCGCGCCTCCGGGAAGTCCTGGCCGACGCCGGCGTCAGGCTGGATCAGGCGCATGTCGGGTCGGACTCCCCCGGCCACCAACCCGATGGCCGCGAATCAGGCGATAATCCGCGCCACCAGCAGAGGCGGGAAGAGCGGGATTTCGTGCCCGGTCTGATCCCATCAGCATCCGCCGCGTCCGGCTGGCAAACGGGTGGAGTTGGCCTGGTGAACACCTTCGCCTAACGTCCAACGAGCACTTGTCGCAGAGGATCAACGATGGCTGAAGAAAAAAATACCGATGGCGCGGCGCCCGCCCCCAAGAGCAAGAAACTCCTGCTGTTCATCATCATCGGTGCCCTGGTCGTGGTGCTGGCTGGCGGCGTGGGCGCGTTTCTGGTGCTGAAGAAGAAACCGGCCGAGGACGGCGGGGAGGAAGAGGCGGCCGAAACCAGCCACAGCTCGAAAAAGGCGGACAATAACCTGCCGCCCACCTATGTGAAGCTGGAAACATTCACCACCAACCTGGCCAGCGATGATCCGGCAACCCACCAATCCGGCCAATACGTGCAGACGGTGGTCGAGCTGAAAGTGGCCGATCCGCTCGACGGCGAGAGCATCAAGCAGTACATGCCGGAAATACGCAATGGCATTTTGCGCCTGCTCTCCAGCAAGAAGGCTTCGCAGTTGGCCAGCCTCGAGGGCAAGGACGCGCTGGCGGAGGAAATACGCACCACCGTCAACGGCGTCATCGGTTCTTCCGCGAAAAAAACAGGCAAGGGTGGCGCTGCGCAAGGCCCGGTGAGCGCTGTCCTGTTCAGCAGTTTCATCATTCAATGAGCCAGGACTTCCTTTCCCAGGAAGAAGTCGAC
The DNA here is from genome assembly GCF_007833355.1 of Denitratisoma sp. DHT3. Lineage (NCBI taxonomy): Bacteria > Pseudomonadati > Pseudomonadota > Betaproteobacteria > Nitrosomonadales > Sterolibacteriaceae > Denitratisoma > Denitratisoma sp. DHT3. The sequence continues at coordinate 1,934,401 of NZ_CP020914.1, forward strand.
GCCCTGCTCAAGGGCGTCACCGGCGAGGTCGACGAGGCGCCGGCCGAGGAGGCGCAAGGCGGCATCAAGAACTATGACCTGGGCCGCCAGGAGCGCATCGTGCGCGGGCGCATGCCCACGCTGGAACTCATCAACGAACGCTTCGCCCGCAATCTGCGCATCGGCATGTTCAACTACATGCACCGCGGCATCGAGATTTCGGTCAACCCGATCCGGGTGCAGAAATACAGCGAATTCATCCGCAACCTGGTGGTGCCGACCAACCTCAATCTGATCCAGGCCAAGCCGTTGCGAGGAACCGGCCTGATGATCTTCGACCCGAACCTGGTGTTCCTGGTGGTGGACAACATGTTCGGCGGTGACGGCCGTTTTCACACGCGGGTGGAAGGCCGGGATTTCACCGCCACCGAGCAGCGCATCATCCAGGGGCTGCTGAACGTGGTGTTCAGCGAGTACGCCAAGGCCTGGCAACCGGTATTCCCGATCAAGTTCGAGTATGTGCGCTCGGAGATGAACACCCAGTTCGCCAATATCGCCACCCCGTCGGAAATCGTCGTCGCCACCACCTATACCCTGGAGTTCTCGGGGAACTCCGCCGAAATGCACATCTGCATGCCCTATTCGATGATCGAGCCGATCCGCGACGTGCTCTACAGCACCATGCACAGCGAGCAGGCCGGTTCGGACCAGCGGTGGACCGCCATGCTCACGCGCCAGGCGCGCCAGGTGGAGGTGAAACTGACGGTGAGTATCGGCAAGGCCCAGATCACACTGGGCGAGATACTCAAGCTCAAGGTCGGTGACGTGATTCCGATCGATATCCCCGAGCGGGTCCAGGCCCTGGTGGACGACGTTCCGGTACTGACCGGCCGCTACGGGGTACAGAACGGACAGTACGCGCTGAAGGTCGAGGAATTCCAGGCTCGATCGGAAGCAGAAATGCAATAATAGGAGTTTGATGATGAGCGAATCCGATCAGATCGAAGAGGAACAGGTGTCGGATGACGACTGGGCCGCCGCCATGGGTGAGCAGTCCGCCGTCGAGTCGCAGGCCGCCGCCGCGGTCCAGCCGGCGGCCTTCGAGCAGTTCTCCGGCGGGGATGACAAGGCCGCGGTGGCGCAGGGCTTCGACATGATTCTGGACATTCCCGTCCAGCTCACCGTGGAACTGGGGTGCACCAAGATCCCGATCCGCAACCTGCTGCAACTGGCGCACGGCTCCGTCGTCGAACTCGACGGCATGGCCGGGGAACCCCTCGACGTGCTGGTCAATGGCACCCTGATCGCCCAGGGGGAAGTCGTGGTCGTCAACGACAAGTTCGGCATTCGCCTGACCGACGTGATCACACCGGCGGAGCGGATGAAGAAACTGCATCGCTAACGAGAAATAAGCCTCGCCTTTTCACTGCTGATTGGACTGCCGGGCGAGCGCCGGCGGTCTATGCTTGCGCGGTCACCCCAAGGCTGTCGCCCATGCGCTCTCTTGCCGCCCTTCCTGTTCCGCTGCTTGCCGTCCTTCCCATGAACGCCCTGGCTCAGAGCGCCCCGGCCTCTCCCGAGCTGGGTAGCGGGTTGCTGCAAATGGCCCTCGGATTCGGACTGGTGCTGGTGCTGCTGATCGGGTCGCTCTGGCTGCTGAAACGGATATCCACGCCTCACGGCGTGGCGGGACAGCTGCTCAAGGTCGTCTCCGCCATCGGCGTCGGGCCGAGGGAACGGGTGGTGATCGTCGAAATCGAAGAAAAGTGGCTGGTCCTCGGCGTGGCGCCCGGCCGCGTCACCGTCCTGCACGAGCTTCCCCGGCGCGAACTGGCCAACGAACCGCATCTGCCGGAGTTCGCCGCCAAACTGAAATCCCTGCTCGATCGCGGCAATGCGCATTAAGAAACTGCTACCCCTGCTCCTGCTGCTGCCGGCCGTGGGACTTGCCCAGGCCCTGCCCGCCATCACCAGCACGCCGGCTCCGGGCGGCGGCACCCAATGGTCGCTGTCGATCCAGACGCTGCTGTTGATGACCGGCCTGACCTTCCTGCCGGCCATGCTGCTGATGATGACCAGCTTCACCCGCATCATCATCGTTTTTTCCCTGCTCCGTCACGCGCTGGGCACCCAGACCTCGCCGCCGAATCAGGTGCTGGTCGGCCTGGCGCTGTTCCTCACGTTTTTCATCATGGCGCCCGTCGCCGAAAAGATCTATACGGACGCCTACCAGCCGCTGGCCGAAAACAAGATCAGTTTTTCCGAGGCCCTGGACCGGGGCGCGGTTCCGCTGCGCGGCTTCATGCTGAAACAGGTGCGGGAAGCCGATCTGGCGATGTTCACCAAGATCGCCAAGCAGCCCAAGCCGGCCACCGCCGAGCAGGTGCCGATGCGGGTCCTGATCCCGGCCTTCGTCACCTCCGAGTTGAAGACCGCCTTCCAGATCGGCTTCATCATTTTCATTCCCTTTCTGATCATCGACATGGTCGTGGCTTCGGTCCTGATGTCGATGGGTATGATGATGATGTCGCCCGTCATCGTCTCCCTGCCCTTCAAGATCATGCTCTTCGTGCTGGTGGACGGCTGGAACCTGTTGATCGCCTCGCTGGTGCAGAGCTTCGGCTAGCCTCCCTCCATGCAGACCTCCCTGGAGCGCCCATGACACCCACCACCGTCGTAGCCATCGGCCGGCAGGCCATGGAGATCACCTTGCTGATCGCCGCCCCGCTGTTCATCGCCGCGCTGGCCACCGGCCTGCTGGTCAGCATTTTCCAGGCGGCCACCCAGATCAACGAATCGACCCTGTCCTTCGTCCCCAAACTGCTGGTGATCTTCCTCACCCTGCTGATCGCCGGCCCCTGGATGATCACCGTCCTCACCGACTACATGCGGCGCCTGTTCGAGTCCATCCCGGTGCTGATCGGCTGAGGTGGACGCTCGGATGTTTGGGGGCACTTCGTGGCGGCACCGATGCGTTGCGGCTAGCGCCGCGTGCCGCTTTTCCCCTTCGTGGGAAAGGCGCCCCGGCGGAAAAGCTCTGCCAGGTTCGCCCCTCTTCGGATTCTTCCTCTTCACCCCCTCCGGGTGGGAGGGGCGTGGCGGGAAAGCCCGATTTTTCGTGGCAGGAACGTCGTGATCCAGGTCACCAGCACCCAGTTGGATGCCTGGCTGACGCTGTTCATGTTCCCGCTGGCGCGCATCCTTGGCCTGGTCGCCACCGCGCCAGTCTTCCAGAACAGGGCGCTGAGCATGCGCATCCGGCTGATCCTGGGGTTGTCCATCGCCCTGGCGCTGGTCTCGGCGCTGCCGCCGATGCCGGCGGTTCCCGTCGGTTCCTGGATCGGTCTGGCCGTCCTCGCGCAGCAGACCCTGATCGGCATCGTCATGGGCTTTACCCTGCGGCTGATTTTCGCCGCCATCGACATGGCCGGCGAACTGATCGGCCTGCAAATGGGCCTGTCCTTCGCGATGTTCTACGATCCCATGAGCGCCGGCCAGACGCCGGTGGTGACCGAGTTCATCAGTCTGCTCGCGACATTGATCTTCCTGGCCATGAATGGCCATTTGCTGACGCTCTCGGCCCTGGCGGAAAGCTTCAACCTGTTTCCGGTATCCACCCAGTTTTTCGCCGTCAAGGGCCTGGGGGCGATGCTGACCTGGGCGGCCACCCTGTTCGCCGCCGGCGTGCTGCTGGCGCTGCCCTTGATCTCGGCACTGACGATCGCCAACCTGGCCCTGGGCGTGCTTTCCCGGGTCGCCCCGACGTTGAACCTGTTCGCGGTGGGCTTTCCGGTCACCATCATGGCCGGCTTCACGGTGCTGACGCTTTCCCTGCCCTATATGGGCGCCGCCCTGGAGCGGCTTTACGCCCAGAGCTTCTCCGCTCTCGGTCAGGTGATGCGAGCCGGCATGTAGCTAGGCTCGCCCCCCTTCGCCCCCCTCCGGGGGGTTCGATATGGCTCGCTGCGCTCGGGTGTTTGGGGGCGCTTCGTGGGGGTACCGATAGATTGCGGCTTCGCCGCGTGCCGCTTTTCCTTGCGGCGGCGCGGCGGAAAAGCTTTTTCGGTATTCCCTTGCTTCGCGATCCTCCGGGGAGGGCAATTTTGCAGGGGTACTATTTCTTCACCATCGCGACCACGCCTTCGGCGGTGCGTTGGGAGCCGATGGCGCTGGAGTCCAGGCCCTCGCGGTACTCCAGGATCTGGAACTCGGAAAAGCCGCCCGTCTGCATCAGTTCGCGGGCGCGGCGCTGGAACACGGCACGGGCTTCTCCCGCGCCGCCCGTGTAATAGCGCTTCATTTTCAGCGACAGGAGATAGCGGTCCTCGGGGAACTTGGCTTCCTGGATCTCCCAGTTGGGTGCCGCGGGATCGACCACCGAATAGGCGATCGCCGCCACCCCGGCCCAGTAGACGATCTGCTCGCCGGTCAAGGCCAGCTTGGAGCTGACATCGATCTGCTTGTCCATCACGCTCTTGCAGCCGACCAGAGCGGGCAGCAGCAGGATCGCCACAAGCAGATACGATCTTGCGAATCTCGAACTCGTGGCCTGTCGCCTCTCTCTCATGAGTCCGCTCATCACAGGTAATTGAACAAGGACATCCCGGAAATCTTCATGAAGGACTGCTGTGCGGCCTGCAGTTCGACCTGCATCCGCGTCAGATCGGTGATGGCCTTGGCGTAATCCAGATCCTGCAGATTGGACAGCGTACTTGCATATTGCAGATCGAGGCTTCCGGACACGTTCCCCAGGTCCTCGACTTCCGCCAGTTGCGTACCGATGCCGGCACGCACTCGTGAAATGTTGTCCTCGATCTTGGAAAGGTTGGTCAGGACAAAACCCAGCTTGTTCTGCAGACTTGCGTTGCCCGTCCCGCCGGCCGGCGCCGCCGGTCCCTCGATGGCCTTGATCAGATCCGCCAGCGTGTCGAACACGCTCTGCGTCGTGCTGTTCTTCAGGCTGAACGCATCGCCGCTGGCCGGCGTGCCCTGGATCGTCACCGAAACCCCGAAGTCCTTGTAGGGAGCGGCCAGATTGGAAAATGCCACCGGATCGCCGCTCTTGAACACGTGGGTGTAGGTGTTGCCGCTGCCGCCACTGGTCGATGCCGTGTCGGTGAACAGGGAGCGCTCGGTCCGGGTATCCACCAGATCGTAATAGACCGGCGCATTGGGGCTGAGGTCTGCCGGATCCTTCCAGAACCGCACCTCCAGCTGTTTGCTGTTGTAGGGGCTGTTCCATTTGGCCGCATCGAGCACCTCCCCGGCGCCGATGATGCCGCTGCCCATGTTCTCCGCCGCCACCATCTTCGGTGCGGTGACGAAGGTGCCGTTGCCTTGAGGGTCGGTGCCGGCCTTGATGGTGAAGGCGTCGCCGCTGGCGGGATTGCCGGTGACGGTCACCGAAGCGCCGAAATCGAAAGCTGGTGGCGCAGCGGAAGAAAAGGAAATCGGCGTACCACTGGTGTAGGCGTGGGTGTAGCTTCCAGTCGCACCGGTGGCGGACGGGGCGCCGGTAAATAGCGACTTGTTCGTGGTCGTATCGACCAGATCGTAATAGGTCGCCCCCGCCGCGCCGATGGAACCCGCGGCATCCACCCAGAAACGCACCTCCAGGTTCTGGCTGTTGCCGGCCGTACTCCATTTCACCGGATCGGTGACCACGCCTTGGTCGATGACCGCGTTGGCATGGGTGATCGTGGGCGGCGATGTCTTTAGGCCGCCGCTGACATTGTCGATGGAAAATTTATCGCCATCGGCGGGATTGCCGGTGACGGTCACCGAAGCGCCGAAGTCGTTGCTCGGCGGATTGTAGGCGGCCGCCAAGCCGGAGAACGCGATCGGCGCACCGCTGGTGTAGGCATGGGTGTAGCTTCCAGTCGCACCGGTAGCAGACGGGCTGCCCGTAAACAACGAGTCGCCGGTTCCGGCGTCGACCAGATCGTAATAGGTCGCCCCCGCCGCGCCGATGGAACCCGCGGCATCCACCCAGAAGCGCACCTCGATGCTGTTCGGCGCGGTGGCCCAGTCCGTCGGGCTGGTGATGGTGCCCGCATCGATGCCGACGCTGTGGATGTTCGATGGCCGCTCCGTCGGCAGACCGGTGACGAAAGTGCCGTTGCCGTTCGAAATGCGCATGAACACATCATTGCCCGACTGGCTGATCGGCAGATTCCTGGAGCCGGACACGCGCAAGGTCCGCAGTCCATCGTCGCCGATATAGTTCACGCCGCTGTCGACGCTGCCGGCAAAAGGCTTGTTGCTGCCCTGATAGCCGGAGAACACGTATTGACCGGTGCCATCGGTGCTGTTGGCCAGCGCCACCAGCTCATCGAAGCGGGAACGCAATTCCGTGGCGATGCTCTTGCGGTCGGCGGCGGAAAGCGTGGCGTTCCCTGCCTGAACGGTCAGTTCGCGAATCCGCACCAGCAGATCGGTGGTTGAGGACAACTGTCCGTCCATGAGGCCCAGGGCGCTTTTGGCATTGCCCTGGGCTGTGACGTACTGGGCGTTGATTTCCTTGGACTGGGTGACTTCCAGCGCACGCGCCGCCGCCACCGGGTCGTCGGAGGGTGTCAGGATGCGCCGGCCGCTGGACACCTGTTGCTGGGTGCGCAACAAGGAACTGGTGCGTTGCTGGATGCTGTTGACGCCGCTGTCGAAAATCATGCCGGTGCTGACGCGCATGACGAACTCCTTGTCGTTTATCTGCCTATATTCAGCAACTCATCAAAGAGCTTGCTGGAGATATTGATGATCTTTGCCGCCGCCTGGTAGGCCTGCTGGTAACGCAGCAGGTTGGCGGCCTCTTCGTCCAGGTTGACGCCGGACTGCGACTGGATCGCCGTCTCGCCCTGCTTCACCAGATTCTGCTGGGTCGTCAAGGTCACATCCACTTCCCGCGCCTTGTTGCCGATCTGGCTGACGATTTGGGAATAAGCGGACTGAAAGGTGGATGTGCCGTCCGCCATGGCATTGAGCGTCTGCAAGGCCGCCATCAACCCGGCATTGCGATTGTCGGAAACTCCCGACGGATTGGGACCCACGGTAAAGGTGTCGCCGTCGACGGCCGAACCGTTGATCGAGAAGCTCAGGCCGTTGAAGCTCAATTCCGCCCCCGAAATGTAGGGCACGTAATCCGTGGTCTGGCCGATCACATAGGACGTCGGGCGGCCGCCGGGCGGCGTCACCGTGACCACGCTGCCCACCGGGAAGCCGGTCAGCCGGTCCGGCAGCGGCGGCACGGCGGCGGCCTGGGCGGTGTTGAAGCGCAAGGTGATCGACGCCGTCGGCAGACTGTTGTTGCCCGTGACCGGAGCACTGGTCATGATGCCTGTGCCGCTGTTGCCGACACTGGAAAGTGTGACGGCCGATCCGGGGCCCACGGTGGCCGACGTAATCACCAACTGGTTATTGCTGTTCAGCGTTACCGAGGCGGGGCTGGGCAGAGGAGGGGAGCCAAATGCAGTATCCACAGCCGTTTGCACTGCCGCCCGCAGGGTCGCCGGGGTGTAGGTTCCCTGCGGAATGCTCACCGTCACCGCCGCTCCGCCATCCAGCGACAAGCGGAACTGATCATTGCTTCCCGTCGTGATGGTGGTGGAGCCGGCCAAAGACAGTCCGGCGGTGGCGAACCCTGCCGCCGCCGGCGGACCGGCAACAGCAGCGGTATTCGTCGGGATGCCGAAGAGCGTTGCAAATCCGGTGTTGCCGATGCTGGGCGGCGCGATGGGTGGCGCGGTGTTGGCAGCGAAAGTGAACACATCGCCATCCGCCGGCGTACCGCTGATCGTCGCCCCCACGCCATTGACGTTGATGATGGCGCCGGCGGTGTAGGGAATCCGGGCGTTCTCGCTGGTGACCTGATACGTGGTCGAGCCGACCTTGACCGTCGCGCCGACCGGAAAGCCGACCAGGCTGTCGCTCGATGCCTCGTAGCGAACCGAGAACGGCGCCTGCAGCAGCACCGACGCATCCGCCACCGTACCGCTGCTGATGGTCGCCGTACCGGCATTCGTCAGCGCTGCGGAAGTCCGGATCGGAGCCGCCAGGGCGATGTTCGTCGGATCGGAAATCGCCAGCGAGATGTCCCGCGCGGCATTGCGTGTGGGCCGGATCAGGAAACTGTCGTCGACGGCCATCTTTCCGCTCAATTGCAGGTCGAACCCCTGCGGCGCGGCATTGGTCATCAGATCGGCCAACGCGGAGGCCTGGTCGATCCCGGTACCGCGCCATATCTGGTTGTCCGAGATGCGTTCCAGGGTGAAACTGTTGGGACCGACCAGGGTCAGGCGGTAATCGCTGTCGGTCAGGGTCTGGATGTTGGACCCGGTCGAAGCCAGCGTCGCCGTCCCCGCGTTGCCGGCGTAGGCGGTCACCCGCTTGTCCGCCGCCGCGCCGGGCTGGATCAGGAAAGTATCGCCATTCTGGGGCGCGCCCGAAGCCAGACTGAAGCGAATCCCGTCCACGACCTGGGGCAGAGTGGAAAACGTGCCCAGGGTCTTGTCGTCCGCCAGCCGGGTGATGGTGTACCCGCCCTGCGTCTTGTCGTAACGCAGCATGTAATCGCTGTCGACGATGTTGGCGGAGAGCACGCCGGTTCCTGCGTTGGAGGGGGCGCCCAAAGTCGAGAGCTGGATCGGGTTGAAGAAATTTCCGCCCATACTCCCCGTCAGATCCTGACCCAGGACATGCTGGGTGTTGAACTGGGTCGCCAGCGAGAGAGCGATACGGCCGATGGCATTCTGGGCCGGGTCCAGCGTCTCGCGCCGAAAAGCCAGCAGGCCGCCGAGATTGCCGCCACTGACCAGGGATTCGGGAATCGCCTGGAGATTGCCGGCAGGATCCTTGAGCCCGATGCGCACGCTGGACAGATCCTCCTGTCCGGGCATTGCCGCCAATTGATAAGTCTGGGTGCCGACGACCAAAGGCTGGCCCGTCCCGAAGAAAATGCTGTAGCTGCCATCACTTTCCTGGTGAGTGGTGACGCGGATCTCCTGATTCAGGTCCGCGACCAACTGGTCGCGCTGGTCATACAGATCGTTGGCGGGCTGCCCTCCCCCCGCCTGGGCGACGAGGATGCGCTGATTGATGTCGGCGATCTGCAGGACATAGGAATTGATGGTCGTGACTTCGGTGCTGATCTGGGAATTTATCCCGTTGCGCATTTCCCCCAGCTGCTGGTCGAGGCCCTGGAAGCGCGCCACCAGGGCTTGCCCGGCGGAGAGTATGGCCTGCCGCGCGGGGACCGACGCAGGATTGGCGGCCGCTTCGTCGATCGCCTTGAAGAATCCTTGCAGCGCGGGGCTCAGGCCCGCACTGGGGTCGGCCAGCAGATTGTCGATCTGGCCGATCTGGTTCGAATAGGTTTGCAGCGCGGCGGCGTTGGTTTGCGCGGTCAGCAACTGGGTGGTCAAAAGGTTGTTGTAGACCCGCTGCACGGTCAGGACGCTGGTCCCCTGCCCGAGAAAACCCGAGCCGGTCAGCATCGGCGTATTGGTCGTCTGGAGAATCTGCTGACGGTTGAAACCAGCGGTCGATGCGTTGGAGATGTTGTGGCTGGTCGTCAGAATGCCCATCTGAGCCGCATTCAGACCTGACACGCTGATATTGAAGAGACTGTTGCCCATGACGGTTCCGTTTCCCGTTAACTACGGCAAAGCTTGCCGAAAGTTGATTCACGACAGGGCAACAGCAACACCCGTGCCAGCCGGTCGAAAATCGGGGGTTCAGGGTATCGGTAAGCGATGGATTGTTATTGAAAACGCTACAATCCAACAAGGCTCGGAGAGAGCCAAAACAAGAATCAGACAGGGACTGGGTCTTCATTTTCAGCCCTGAAAAATCCCTTTGAATTGTATCCATAGAAGATACAATCATTTCCGTATTTGTCAGCGGCCCGCCTCGAAAATGCGCGACTCAGCCGGTCAGCGCCTGGCGCAGGGTGGTGCCGGAAATGATGCGTTCGAGCTTGGCGGCGTACATGGGGTCGCTGGCATAGCCGGCCCGTTGCAGGCCGCTGGCGAAGGCCGCGCCATCCTGACTGCCCGGAACCGCCGCGTAGCGCGGATTCGAGGCCAGCATCCGGGCGTAGTCGGCGAAGGCCTCGCCATAGGACGCGTAGGCGCGGAACCGCTCCAGCTGGCGTTGCGGCGCGCCATCCACGTACTCGGTGGTGACCGCCTCCGCCACGGGGCCGTTCCAGGAACGGCCGGCCTTGATGCCGAACAGGTTGAAGCTGGGGCTGCCGTCGGCGCGACGCGGTTCGGACTTGCCCCAGCCGGTTTCCAGGGCCGCCTGGGCCACCAGGAAGTGGGGCGGAACACCCAGGCTGCGCGCGGCCTCCTGGGCATGGGGCCAGACTTGATCGACGAACTGGCCGGCGCTCGCCGTGCCGCCGCTCGGGGCCGCCGTTTTTTCATTCCACGCCTGGGGTTCCAGGGCGAGGGCGCGTTGCAGTTTCTCCAGCGGCAGCGCCGGCGAGCGCGGCGACAGGGGCAGCCCGCCCTCGCCCACCTGCGGCTCGGCCGTCGAGCGCGTCAGCTGTTTCTCGATCATCGCCGCCAGGCCGGTATTGCCCTTGCCGGCCAGCACCTGGGTCAGTTGCTGGTCCAGCAGGGATTCGTACATGCGCGTCTGCTCGCTGTCGAACATGCCCTCGCGCGGCGTGGCGTCGCGCATCGACTTGAGGACCATCTGCAGGAACAGCGCCTCGAACTGGCGCGCGGCCTCTTTCAGGGCCTTGGGATCGTTGCCCTTGACCTGCTGTTTGAGGGAGGAAAGGCGGCCGACATCGAAGATGTTCGGCTCGACGCTGGTGGAATTCATGGCGTCGCGAGCATCGCATCGTCCCGTTGACGGCAATCCGCGGAATAGAGCGGCAATATCTGCCTGTTACGACGAAATTGCGCAACACGGAGTCGGATCATGTATCGGGCGCAGCAAGCAAACTCGTCACTTCCCCCTCAAGGGGGAGGCGGGAGGGGGCAGGCCCTCTTGTCCTTCGCGCATTTCATGCTCCGAGGCGGAAAATCCGCTTCCATGCGCGCTCAGATGATTTCCAGCTCGGCCCGCAACGCGCCGGCGGCCTTCATCGCCTGGAGCACCGCGACCAGATCCTGAGGATTGGCGCCGATCGCATTCAGGGCCTTGACCACCTCGGCCAGGTTGGCGCCGGCCTTGACGTTCAACAGGGAGGCATTGTCCTGCTTGAGCTCGATCTGGGCGTTGGACACGCCGACCGTCTGTCCGCCGGACAGGGGCGGCGGCTGGCTCACGGTATTGGCGGCACTGACCGAAACCGTCAGATTGCCATGCGCGACCGCGCAGGTTTCCAGAGTCACGGTCTGGTTCATCACCACCGATCCGGAACGCGCATTGATGATCACCTTCGCCGGCAGGCGGGCCGGCTGCAACTCGATGCTCTCGATCGCCCCCAGGAAGGCGACCCGCGCATCCGGGCTGGTCGGCGCGCGCACCCGCACCTGCCGGGCATCCACCGCCGTCGCGGCGCCGGGCACCTGGCGGTTGATGGCTTCCACCATGCGCTGCGCGGTGCCGAAATCGGCGCCGTTGAGATCCAGGTAAACGAATTCGCCCTCGCCCATCGGGGTCGGGACTTCCCGCTCCACCGTGGCGCCGGCGGCGATGCGCCCGACCGACAAATGATTCACCGTGACCTTGGAGCCGGCGGCGGCCGCGCCGGCGCCGGCCACCACCACATTGCCCTGGGCCATCGCATAGATCTGGCCGTCGGCGCCCTTCAGGGGCGTCAGCACCAGCGTTCCGCCCTTGAGGCTCTTGGCGTTGCCCATCGAGGAGACCGTAATGTCGATCTGCTGCCCCGTCCGCGAAAAGGGCGGCAGATTGGCCGTCACCATCACCGCCGCCACGTTCTTCAATTGCAGGCTGGTGCCGGGCGGCATGGTGACGCCCATGTTGGACAGCATGTTCACGATGCTCTGCACGGTGAAGGGCGTCTGGGTGGTCTGGTCGCCGCTGCCGTCCAGGCCCACCACCACCCCATAGCCGATCAGCTGGTTGTTGCGCACGCCGGCCACCGAGGCCATGTCCTTGATGCGCTCGGCCCGCGCCGCGTCGGCCACCATCAGGCCGGCGAGGAGCCACATCAGGGCGATCAATATCTTGTGGGTCAGACTCATGCGGCAATCCTTTCCATCCTAAACTGGCCAAACTGGAACCCAACAGGAATGGCTTCGCTAAGGAGCGGAGCCGGTTGGCCGAGAAAAGACAAGAAGCCCCTCCCCCTCCCAGCCTCCCCCTCTCCGGGGGAGGTGACTGGTTGGCTCGCTGGGCTCGCAATTTCTCCGGAAGTCTTCACAAAATCAAATCGGCAGGAAGCTGAGGAAGAAACGGCTCAGCCAGCCCATGGCCTGCGCATCGTCGAGGAAACCGTTGGCCTTGTATTCGATGCGGGCATCGGCCACCTGGGTCGACTGCACCGTATTGGCGGTGGTGATGGTGGTCGGATTGACCACGCCGGAGAAACGGACGAACTCCTCGCCTTCCTTCAGCCCGATCTGCTTCTCGCCCGACACCAGCAGATTGCCGTTGGGCAGCACTTCGATCACGGTGACGGTGATGGTGGAGGTGAAGTCCGCGGTGGAGCTGTTCTCGCCCTTGCCGCCGAACTTGTTGCTGCTCGATGCCTGGGCATCCAGCCCGCCCAGCCCCTTGAAGGGCGTTCCCGTCAGTGAAGGCACCGAAGCGCTGAGGGACTGGGAGCGCTCCGCGGTGGTGCCCGATTTCTTCGACGCCTGCACCTTCTCCACGACGCTGATGGTGATGATGTCGCCGACGAAGCGGGCGCGCCGGTCCTCGAACAGGGGCCTGGCGGAGGCGACGTTGTAGATGGCGCCCGTCGGCTGCGCGGCCAGGGAACGCGGCTCGGGACGGGCCGTCATCGGCTGATGCACCGCCGTGGGCGGCACGGTGGTCACGCAGCCGGCGAGCATTGCGGCCAGTGCGAGCAACGGGATCATTCTGGACATGATGGCTCTCCGGCGCATTACAACTGGGTCAGCCGCGCCAGCATCTGGTCCGAGGTGCTGATGGCCTTGGAGTTCATCTCGTAGGCGCGCTGGGTCTGGATCATGTTCACCAGTTCCTCCGCCACATTGACGTTGGAGGTTTCCACATAACCCTGGTTGAGCACCCCGGCGCCGTTGTTGCCCGGCGTATTGGGGGTCGGCGTGCCCGAGGAGGCCGTCTCGACGAACAGGTTTTCCCCCACGCTCTGCAAGCCGCCGGCGTTGACGAAGGTGGCGAGCTGGATCGAGCCGATCTGGGTGGGCGCGGGATTTCCCGCCTGCAGGATGGAAACCACGCCGTCACGGCTGATGGTCACGGAAACGGCATCGGAGGGAATGGTGATCGCCGGCGACAGCGGATAACCGCTGGAGGTCACCACCTGGCCGGTGCTGTCCTTCTGGAAGGCGCCGTCGCGGGTGTAGGCCAGCGTGCCGTCGGGCATCTGGATCTGGAAGAAACCCTGGCCGTTGATGGCGATGTCCAGCGCATTTTCGGTCTTCTGCAGGCTGCCCTGGGTGAAGATGTGCTCGGTGGAAATCGGCCGCACGCCGACCCCCAGCATCAGCCCCGAAGGAATCATGGTCTGCTGCGTCGACTGGGCGCCGGGCTGGCGCAGGTTCTGGTACAGCAAGTCCTCGAAGACGGCCCGGGAACGCTTGAAACCGTTGGTGCCGACGTTGGCCAGATTGTTGGAAATGACGTCCAGCTGGGTCTGCTGGGCGTCCAGTCCGGTCTTGGCGATCCACAGGGAACGAATCATGGGTCAGTCCTATCGGCCCTAGCGGGCGGAAATCACTTGGGTGGCGGCGCGATCGTTCTGATCGGCCGTGGACAACATCTTCATCTGCATTTCGAACTGGCGGGCCAGGGAGATCATGCTCACCATCTGGTCCACCGGATTCACGTTGCTGTTCTCCAGGTAGCCATTGGCCACGCTGACCTGCTCATCGGGCGGCGCGGGCGCATTGTCGGCCAGGCGGAACAGGCCGTCGCCGCCCCGCACCAGGGTTTCTTCCGGCGGATTCACCAGCTTGATGCGGCCGATGGCATTGACGGTGTTCTGCGCGCCAGTCTCCGGCACCACGGAAACGGTGCCGTCCTTGCCCACGGCGATCCTCGAGTCCGGCGGAATGGAGATCGGGCCGCCGTCGCCCATCACCGGAATGCCGTTGCGGGTTTGCAGCACGCCATTGACGCTCAGTTCGAGATTGCCGTTGCGGGTGTAGGCCTCGCTGCCGTCGGGCATGGACAGCGCGATCCAGCCCTTGCCCTGCACCGCCAGGTCCAGATTGCGGCCGGTGTATTGCAAGGCGCCGGAGGAATAGTCGGTATGGGTGCTGGCATCCACCGCGAAGGCGCGGGTCGGCAGCGCGGCCGGCGTGTTCTGCGTCTGCACCTGCACCGCGCGCAGCCGATGCTCCTCCGCCCGATAGCCGGTGGAGGACACGTTCGCCAGATTATGGGCCACCGCCGCCTGGCGGTTCATGGTCTGACTGGCCCCGCTCATGGCGGTGTAAATGAGCCTATCCATGTCCCCCTACTCGCTCGTCTCGTTCATCAGCGCAGATTCACCAGGGTTTGCAATACGCTGTCCTGGGTCTTGATGGTCTGGGCATTGGCCTGGTAGACCCGCTGCTGGGTGATCATGTCCACCAGCTCCTTGGTGAGGTCGACGTTGGACTCTTCAATGGCGGCGGATTGAATCGCCCCCAGCCGGCCTTGCCCCGGCGTACCTGGAATGGGCTGCCCGGAGTCGGCGGTCTCCGCCCACTGGTTGCCCCCCAGCGAAAGCAGGCCGTTGGGATTATTGAAGCTCACCAATATCACCTGTCCCATTTTCTGGGATTTCCCGTTGGAATAATTTCCCTGGATGGTACCGTCGGCGGCCACCGACAGACCGGCAAGCTGGCCCGAGCTGTAGCCGTCCTGCAAAAGCTGATTGACGCCGAAACTGATGCCGTATTGGGTCGTGCCAGTCAGATCCAGCTCGAAACTGAGGGGAAGCGCGCCGTTGTTGAGCGTGTATTGCTGCATCAAGGGCATCGGGGTCTGGGCATCAAGAATGCCGCTGGCGTTGAATTTGAGCAAGGTCGGTCCGATCAGCCCACCCTTGTCGAGCGTCGTATACATCTGCCAGGTGTTGCCCTCCGACGTCTTGGCGAAATACAGGGTCAGGTTGTGCGGATTGCCCAGGGAGTCGTACACCGTCTGAGCCGTCGATGCGGTATAGCTCAGCGTCTTGTCCGGATCGAACTTGTCCTCGCCGTTGTGGGCACCGAACAGACCGGCGACGGCGTTGCCGCCGGTGACGAACACTGCGGAACCTGCTCCCGTGGTCGCCGAAGCGATATCCAACACCCCAGCCGTCAGGGTGGCCGTTCCCGCAGTTCCCAATTGCAAGTTGATCTGACCCACGAGGTCGTCAGCAGGCGGAGTACCGGTTCCCGTGGGAGGGTCGTTATAGATGCCTGGCGGCAAAGTCACCGTATGCGGCGCACCATCCACGACCACGCTGAAAGTGTCGTTCTGCCCCTTGGTGACCGTCAGCGGAAAAGTGATCGCCGCAATTCCGACGTATTGGCCTCCCGTCGCGGGAGGACCGTCGACTCCCACTGTCGGCCCGCCGACTTGCGTCGTCAGGCCGAGGTCGACTGTCGCACTGGAAGCGGAGATGCTGATGGACGAACCATTCCCCAAGCTGCCGACGGTGCCGCGGCTATTCGAAGTGAATTGCAACAGACCGCCGCTGGTCGCGGTCACCTCCACCGTGGCGCCGGACGTGCCGAGCGCCGTGTTGATCAGCGTGGTCAAGGTCGTGGCCATTTCGGTGGCGGTGTACGTGCCGTCGGGAATGGTCACCGAAACAGGTTTGCCGTCCACCCACAGATCCAGTTGGTTGTTGGGTGTCGCTGCGGCGATCGTCACGGAGCCCGTCCCGCCACCGAATGCCTGGCCGGCGGCCAGCATCCCCTGCGTCATCTGGGTCGGGGCCGTCGCCCGGGAATCCAGGTTCAACTGGAGCTGGCTTTTCTCGGTTACCTTCGGCGGGATGTTGGTGGTGGTCAGCCGCAGGTCAACGAAGTTGCCCGGCACGATCGTGTTGTTGTCAGCCGCATATCCGGTCAGCCGCTGGCCGCCGGCACCGACGATGTAGCCGTCCTTGTCGACGGAGAACTGCCCGCTGCGGGTGTAGGTGATGGTTCCACCGCCGGACATGCGGTACATGCCGGAACCGTTGATCGCCAGATCGAGGGTATTGTTGGTGGACGTGATGTTCCCTTGCGTGAATTGTTGGGCAATTCCCGCCACATTCGATCCGATACCGATCTGTGCGCCGCCGACACCGGACAATGACGATGCGAAGACATCGGCGAATCGCACGGCCGCCGCCTTGAAACCCACCGTATTCGCGTTGGAAACGTTGTTGCCGATCGCATCCAGCGCCTTGGCCGATACGTTGAGCCCGCTCAAACCTTGTTGAAAACCCATTGCTGTCTCCCGTTAGACCCAGATGGTCAGAGAATTTGTCGCACGTCCGACATCGTGAAGCTGCCCATCTGCCCCACATTCAGGGTCAGACCGGTCGCGGCACGCTCCACACTGGAAACCAGTCCCACGGCCAACGCCGTGACATCGACCTTGTTCGTCCCCTGGACGGCGGCCACGCTGAAGGTATAGGCGCCATCTGCGGCATCGGCACCGCTGTTGGCCTTGCCATCCCACTGGAACACGTGGGAACCGGCCTCCACCTCCCCAAGGTCCAGCGTCCTCACCACCAGGCCATTGGCATCCTTGATCGTGACCGTGACCCGATCCGCGGCCGTCGCCAGATCGACACCGGCGAAGGCGCTGCCAGAGGCAAGATTCATCCCGGTGCCGGGGACCAGAACGCCATGGCCGACCAGCGCCGCGGCCTGCATCGTCTGGCTGTCGGTCGAGTTGTTGATGAGTTTCTGCAAGGTGGCATTCAACCGCTCGATGCCATCCACGGTGCTGATCTGCGCCATCTGGGAGGTCATCTGGGCGTTGTCCATCGGATTCAGCGGATCCTGGTTCTTGAGCTGGGTGGTCAATAGCTTCAGGAAACGATTCTGGGCATCGCTGACGGTCGAGGTGCTGGCGGTCGACTTCTTGCCGTTCAGGGCGGCATAGATGTCGGCGTTGGAACTGTCGGTTACGGAAGATGTTGCCATTTCAATACTCCTTACTGGCCGATGGCCAGGGTTTTCAGCATCAGCGACTTGGCGGTCGTCATCACTTCGGTGTTGGTTTGATAAGCCCTGGAGGCGGAGATCATGTTCACCATTTCTTCCACCACATTGACATTGGGCATGGCCACGTACCCGTCGGCATTGGCCGCCGGACTGCCGGGGTCGTAGGTCATGCGCAGCGGCGCCGCGCTTTCGACCACCTGGCTGACCCGGACGCCCTGGCCGTCGCCCATCGGCGTGGCCTTGAACACCACCTGCTTGGCCCGGTAGGGCTGGCCGTCGGCGCCCACCACGCTATCGGCGTTGGCCAGGTTGCTCGACACCGCGTTCAAGCGGGCCGACTGGGCCGTCAGGGCGGAACTGGAAATGGACAGAATGTTGAACATGGCCTTTTACCTCACTGTCCCTGGATTGCCATTTGCAGGGTTTTGAACCTGCCGCTCAGGAAAGTCAGCATCGCTTCGACCTGCACCGAGTTCTCGATGAACGCCGCCCGCTCGACATCCATGTCCACCGTGTTGCCATCCACCGCCCCCTGGAATTCGGTACGGTATTGCAGATCGACGCCGTTCCGGCCGCCCGTGGCGGAATCCAGGTGCCCCGAGGCGGTGCGGGCCAGCGCCAGCGCTCCCTGGCTTGTCCCGCCCAGGGCCTGGCTCAGGGCCGATTTGAAGTCGAAATCCCGGGCCTTGTAGTGAGGCGTGTCCGCATTGGCGATATTCGAGGCCAGCAGTTCCTGTCGGTAGGAACGCAGGTTCAATGCCGCTTGCTGCAACCGGAACTCGCTATCAATACGATCGATCATGATGGACTCAAGTTTGTATTCCGCCTGCCGTTATGCAGATACCGTGCCAGAAGCCAAACACCGCTCATGGCGCGGACCTCGCCAGGTGCGCCGTCCAGCGGCCGCCGGCTTGGACGGCAATCCGCGGGCGGCTCGGCAACATTTGCCGGCAGCGGCCGGCGGCGCTTTCCGCGACGCTGTTCCGCAAACCTGTTCCGACTTGCACCGCCCCCCGGGCCATGATTCAATCGGCGCATGCATTCATTTTCCCTGTCCCTGGCGGCGGCATTGCTGGCGCTCGCCGCATCCGTTTCCCCTTCCCTGGCCGCACAGGACCCCGCCGCCGCCCGCAAGGCCGTCGAGGACTTTTTATATCGACAAACCAAGGACTTGCCGGGGCGGGTCAATATCGTCGTCGGCCCCATCGATGCGCGCAGCCGTCTGCCGCCCTGCGAAATCCCCGAGGTTTCGCTGCCTCCCGGCGGCCGGGCCTGGGGCCGGACCCATGTGCTGCTGCGCTGCCCCTCGGCCGACAGCAACTGGAGCCAATACGTGTCGGCCCATGTCCAGATCAAGGGCGAATACCTGGTGGCCGCACGGGCGCTGTCGGCCGGCCACGTCCTCGGCGAGAGTGACTTCGCCCCGCAACAGGGCGACCTGACCGATTTGCCGGGTAGCGTCATCACGGACCCCCGGCTGGCGCTTGGACGGACGTTGCTGATGCCGACAGCGGCGGGCAGGCCGCTGCGCAGCGACCTGCTGCGCCAGACGCCGGTGATTCAAGCGGGCCAGATGGTCAAAATCGTTTCCCGGGGATCGGGTTTCCAGGTGTCCAGCGAGGGCCAGGCCCTGAACGGCGCCGCCCCCGGACAGCCGATACGGGTGAAGGCCGCGAGCGGACAGACGATCAATGGCGTCGCCCGGGCGGATGGCACGGTTGAAGTCGCTTACTGATACAATTCCGCGCGCAGTACCGGCTGCCCGGCGGCTATCGGATTCGCTGAATTCGCCCCTGGCTCCGACCGCTCGATTCGATCGTTTTTGGGCTCAAGTTCTCTCGCCGCTGCCCGTTAACCGAGGTAGTGCTCCCGTGGAGGAAAGGATTTCATCGTGAAAGTCGACAATTCCATCAGTCAGCTTGGTCAGGCCCCGGCCGGCCCCAAGGCTGCGCACTCGACGCCGACACCTTCCTCGTCACAGCCGGCAACGGGGGCGAAAGTCCAGATTTCGGCCCTGTCGGCCCAACTGCAGGGCGCGGAGGCGGTTGCCGCCGATGCCTCCGTCGTCGACGTCAAACGGGTCGCGGAAATCAAGCAGGCCATCGCCGAAGGACGCTTCAAGATCGACCCGGAAAAGATCGCCGACGGCCTGCTGGACAGCGTCCGGCAGATGCTGAATGGCCGGGCCCCCGCCGGAACGACGTGATCGATTCAGCGGAAGTCTCGCGTCTGATCGGCGATGAGCTTGCCACGCTGGGCAAGTTCATCGACCTGCTCCAGGAAGAACAAGGAAAGCTGGTTGCCGGAGAGCTGGAGGGATTCGAGGCCCTGGCAGCCTCCAAGCTTGCAGCGGCGGACCGCCTCAATGGGCTGAGCACGTCGCGCGATCGGCTCCTGTGCAACGCTGGATACCCCGCCGGCCGGGAAGGTGTCGAAGCATGGCTGGCCGGCCCGCCCAACCCGCCGTCAGCCGCGGAATCCCGGGGGGCATGGGAATCGCTGCTGGCCTTGGCGGCGGAAGCCCGACGCCTCAACGAACTCAACGGCAAGCTGATCGCCGAGCGCCTCAGCCACAACCAGCAGGCCCTGTCGATCCTGACCACGGCCACCAATCGCGCCTCCCTCTATGGCCCCGATGGCCAGACCCGCGTCAGCGGCGGCGGGCGCAAGCTGGGCAGCGCCTGAGAGTCCGGGCGGCTCAAGCCCCCGCCGCTACTGGCCGATCCTACTGGCCGACCTGCACCTCCACCGGATTATCGGGGTTTTGCGCCTCGATCATGATCGCCACCCGGCGATTGCGCTGGCGTCCGTCGGCACTGGCGTTGTCCGCCACCGGGCGTTGATCCGCGTAGCCGGTGGCAGTGAGCCGTCGCGGGTCGACGCCGTTTTCCACGAACAGCCGCACGACGGCCGAAGCCCTCATTCCGGATAGCTCCCAATTCGAGGGGAACTGCTGCGTATTGATCGGCGCATTGTCGGTATGGCCTTCGACGATGATGGGAAACGCCGACGCCGCCAATATCTTCCCAACGGCCTGGAGGGCGTTGACCGCCACCAGGTCCAGGGTTGCATCCCCTGACGCGAAAAGGACGCTGGCATTGATTTCCACCGAGATCCCGCGCGCGCTTTCGGTGACCCGCACCCGCCCGTCGCGGACCAGCGGCTCCAGCGCGCTCTTGATGTCCCTCGCCATGGTGCGTATCTGCTCCCGCTTCTGCTGGCTGGCTTCGTCGGTTTTCAGTCCCGGTTGCGACTTGTTCAACGGAATCGCGATCGGCAGAGGCGCGTTGGGGTTGATCACCGTGGCGGCGCCGCTGTTGTCGCCGGGAATATTCTTGAATGCCGAGGTCAGGGCGTCCGACAGAACACGGTATTTGCCTTCGTTGACCGACGATATCGCATACATGACGACGAAGAAGGCGAACAGCAGCGTGATGAAATCCGCATAGGAAACCAGCCACCGCTCGTGGTTCTCGTGCTCTTCCTCGCTGCTGCGGCGACGGGACATGACGGGCTCAGGAGAGGTAGCCCTGCAGACGGCTTTCGATCAGGCGGGGGTTGTCGCCATTGGCGATGCCGACCAGGCCATCCACGTACATTTCCCGATAGCTGACCAGGCGCGCGATATTCACCATGAGCTTCTTCGAAATCGGCAGAAAGATCAGGTTGGCCACGCCCACGCCGTAAATCGTCGCCACGAAGGCCACGGCGATGCCAGCTCCCAGCTTGGAGGGGTCGGAAAGATTCTCCATGACGTGGATCAATCCCATGACCGCGCCGAGAATGCCGATGGTGGGCGAATAACCGCCGGCCGATTCCCAGACTTTCGCCGCCGTTTTCATTTCTTTTTCATAGGCGTCTATTTCCACCTCCAGGACTTCGCGCAGCCGCTCCGGCTCCGCGCCGTCGACCAGCAGTTGCAGACCCTTGGCAGTAAACGGGTCCTGCAGAGTGGCGATCTGGCCTTCCAGGGACAGCAATCCTTCCTTGCGGGCGACGTTCCCCCAGCGGATGACATCCTCGATCAACTGGCGCGGCGACACCACGGGAGGAAAAAATACCCAGCGTCCCATTTTCACGCCCGTGACGAAAATATGGACCGGACTTTGCAACAACACGGCCCCCAGGGTACCGCCGAGCACAATCACGAAGGCGGTCGGCTGCAGCAGGGAGCCCACGTGCCCGCCCTCGAGAACCTGGCCACCGACGATGGCGCCCACTCCGACAAGCAAACCGATGATGCTGATGGTATCCATGACCTCCCCTACTCCCGATCCGATGTCTCAGGCAGTCACGCCTTTGGGCCTGCGCCCGCGCTTTGCCTTGGTCACCGGCGTGCGTTCGCCCCCCACTACGGCGGCCCGCAGTCGAGCCACGGCCTGAGTGTGTATCTGGCAGACACGGGATTCTGAAACGCCCATCACCTCGCCGATCTCCCGCAGATTGAGATCCTGTTCGTAATACAGGGCCATCATCAGTTGTTCCCGCTCCGGCAAGGCGCCAATCGCACGGACCAGAGCGGACCGCATGTCGGCGTCCTCGAGCATCTGCAAGGGGTCGCCGCCGTCGCCGATGGCATTGCGTTCCAGATAGCCCTCTCCGGAATCGCCGTTCATGTCCTCCAGATAGAGCAGCTGGTGGCCGCGCGCTTCCAACAGGAGCGTTTGGTAATCCTCCAGGGACAGGCCGAGGGCGCCGGCCAGTTCCCCCTCCAAGGGCTGGCGCCCATATTGGTGTTCAAGTTGATGGATCATCGCCTCCACCCGGCGCATCTCGCGCCGGACGCCCCTGGGCAGCCAGTCGTTTTCGCGCAGGCCGTCGAGCATCGCACCGCGTATCCGCTGGACGGCGTAGGTTTCGAACTGGGCGCCCTGGCCATCCTCGAAGCGGGAAAGCGCGTCCAGCAGCCCCAGCATTCCGTTCTGGACCAGGTCCTCAACCTGGACACTGGCCGGCAGCTTCGCCATCAGGTGATAGGCGAGGCGCTTTACCAATGGAGCATATTGGCGAACGAGCTGTTCTCGTTCGAGGGCACCTTGGGCGGTGTACATCGATGAACATGGATGAGCCGTTGTAGCGGCCAACTATATCATCGAATTCTGGATTGCCGCGGCACGCCTCGTGGCCGGCAAATGGGCCGGTGGCGTCGGCTCTGGCGACGGGGGGAGGCGGGCATTCAGGGCATGGGCGAAATGCTCCCGGCCATGACCGAGATAACCCAGGGTGATACCCAGATGGGCTTGTGCCACCTGCTGGATGTTGGCGAATACCGCCCGCGCGTCACTTTCGTTCCGGGCCCCTGTGACGGCCAGGTGGAGTCCATTGCCGCCCCGCTCCACGGCGATCCGCTTGATCAGGGCGTAAGAGCCGGTAATGGACGCGGCATCCACCGTGCTGACCACCACGATGTGACGGGCATTCAGCGCCAATGGCGACAGCGAAGCGCCACGTCGGCTTTTGGCGCAGCCGATCAGCACATAGGCCGCATCGCGCTTTGCCTCGTCGAGAAACGCCGCATAACGTTCGCGCAGGCCATGCTCGCCACGAGCCATGGCATGGGCCGCCCGCCGTGCCGAGACGGCGCGCAGCAGGGGCGCCACATCGACGACTGCTTGGCCGAACGCGCATTCGCCGACCAGCGCATGGAACAAATCGCAGCGGGGTTCGACGCCCAGCCGGGCGAGCGGGCCATCGGCATCGCCGTTTTCGTCGACCACCGCCACGCCCTGCCCCATGCTGGCGAGCGTCATCGCCGTCCGCGCCAGCAGGGCGCCACGGCCCTGCGTCCCGGCGGCCGAGGCGAAGGCGATCACCTGCGCGCTGCGGCTGCCGAACAGACGCCGCAAGCCGGCCGCCTGATCGGTCCGTCCTCCCGGTGCCCAGTCAAGCAAAGCGGCGCTCCGCGGACAAGCCGCCGCCAGCCTGGCGATTGAGCACCATGCCCACCTCATTCTCCTGCAAGCGGTGGGGAGATTCCGTCGGCGGCAGCTTGAATGCCCGATGCAGGAGATAGCTGCGATTCGGCAAGTGCATGTCCTCGGGGACCCGCTGTCCGTTGGCGACATAGGCCAGCAACAAGCCATGGCGAACCAGCGCATCGATGGCGGGCGCCAGGGAGGCGGTCTCGTCCACTTTGGTCAGCAGGCAGCCGGCCAGGTCCTCGCCGGCGTAGGCCCGGATCACGTCGTCCAGCGTGTCGCCGCGGCAGGTGGCGTTGAGCAGCAGCAGGCGATTCACTTCGCCGGCCCGCATCAACATGGCGGCCTGGTCGGCGACCATGCGGTCCCGCTGGCTCATGCCCACCGTATCGATCAGGATCATGTGCTTGTCGCGCAAATCGGACAGGGTGTGGCGCAGGTCGTCGCCATCGCGCACGATGTGCACGGGGACTCCGAGAATGCGGCCGTAGATGCGCAATTGCTCATGCGCGCCGATCCGATAGCCGTCGGTCGTCAAGAGGGCGACGCGGTCGGCCCCGTAGCGGACCACGCAGCGCGCGGCGAGCTTGGCCGTGGAGGTGGTCTTGCCGACGCCGGTGGGGCCCACCAGCGCGTAGACGCCGCCCTTGTCGATCAGGTCGCCTTCGTTGCCCAGGGTGCGCAGGCGCCGATTCAGTCCCGCCATCAGGCGCTTGCGCCCTTCGTCGATATTGACGTCCGCGGGCAGGTCCTGGGTCAGGCGACGCGCCAGCTGCCCCGAGAAACCGGCCTCCAGCATTTCCGACAGCAACAAGGCCCTCACCGGCGCGCTCTTCGACAGCTCGCCCCAGGCAAAGCCCGCCAATTGCTGCTCCAGCATTCCCTTGATGACCCGCATCTCCTGCATCAGCATGCTGACCTTCGGGTCCGTCCCCTCGGTTTCCGGGCGCGCCTCGCGTTGCGCCGGCCGCGTCTGCGCGGCGCGGGGCGACGGGGAAGACGGCGCGGTGGTGGCGCCGGCGCTGGTCAGTGCCGCCACCACCTGCTCTTCGCTCGGCACGGTCTCCGCCTTCGAGTCCCGCGGCGGCAGGGGCCGCAACCGCGAACGCGCGGGCTCCTCCGGCGCCTGCCAGGCCCGGAAGGCCGGCTGCTTGCGCACCTGGGCAGAAAGACTCACGGTGTAATCGTCGTCTTCCGCCGCTGCCGGCATGGCGGCAGTCGTGCCGGCATATTCGACCGGACCGCCGTTGCCGACCGCGCGTACCGACGTTTCGGAGGCCTGACGCGACAGAGCCTCCAGGCTGTCGGAGGACATCGCGGTGATTTCGACGCCGCCCTCCACCGCCTTGTTGGAAACGACAATCGCATCCGGCCCCAGTTCGTCTTTGACCCTGCGCAGGCATTCCCTGGCAGTTTCGGCATAGAAGCGTTTTACCGTCATTTGTTGGCTCCAATGATCGCCGTCACCTTGATCGTGCGTGAATCGGGCACTTCAGCGTTGGCAATGACTTTAAGTTGAGGGACGGCGCGCCGCAGGAATCGGGACAGCAGCCAGCGCAACTGCCCCGGCACGAGCAGTACCGGCGGCAGACCCAGATCCTCCTGGCGCTGCGCAGCGGTGGCCGTTTCCCGCAGCAGCGTGTCGGCCAGCCCCGGCTCCAGGGCGCCTTCGCCACCGCTCAGCAGTGCCTGCGCCAGGACGCGCTCCAGGCCCGGCTCGATCGCCATCACCTGCATTTCGCCGTTGCCGGGGAAGAGTTGCTGAACGATGGCCCGCCCCAGGGCGATGCGCACCTGGCTGGTGAGTTCCAGAGGATCCTGGCTGCGGGGCGCATACTCCGCCAGGGTCTCGATGATGGTCCGCATGTCGCGGATGTTGACGGCCTCTTCCAGGAGGTTCTGCAACACCCGCTGCACCGTGGAGAGCGACAGCTGTTTCGGCACCAGGTCCTCGATCAGCTTCGGCGCGTCGGTCGCGATGTGGTCCAGCAAGGACTGCGCTTCCTGCCGGCCCAGCAATTCGGCGGCGTGGGACAGGATGACGTGATTCAGGTGGGTCGCCACCACCGTCGAGGCATCCACCACGGTATAGCCGAGCGCGTGGGCCTGGTCGCGGAGATTGGCCTCGACCCAGATCGCCGGCAGATCGAAGGCCGGGTCGCGGGTCTGCATACCGGGCAGAGGACCGCCCACTCGCCCCGGGTTGATGGCCAGATACATGCCGGGGTACGCCTCGCCGATGCCGATCTCGACCCCCTTCAAGGCGATGCGATAGGCATTCGGTTTCAACTCCAGATTGTCGCGAATGTGCACCGGCGCGGCCAGAAAGCCCACTTCCTGGGCAAATTTCTTGCGCAGGCCGCGGATGCGCTTGAGAAGGTCGCCTTCCTGTCCCTGATCCACCAACGGAATCAGCCGATAGCCGACTTCCAGCCCCAGTACATCGACCGGCGCCACGTCGTTCCAGCTCGCCTCCAGGTTGTCCGACTCCCCGCCCGACGCCGCCGGGGCCGAGGCCTCCTGAGCCTCAGCCGCGGGACTGGCCTGTTGCTTGAGCTTCCAGTAGGCAAGGCCGCCGATGAGGGTGGCCATCAACAGGAACACCAGATGCGGCATCCCCGGAATCAGCCCCATGATGCCGAGGATGGAGGCCGTCAGGATCAGCGCCGACGGATTGCCGAAAATCTGGCCGATGAATTGCTGGCCGATGTCCACCCCGTCGTCGCCCACCCGGGTCACGACCAGGCCGGCGGCGGTGGAAATGATCAGCGCCGGAATCTGGGCGACCAGGCCGTCGCCGATGGTCAGCAGGGTATACACCTTCGCGGCGTCCGCCGCCGCCATGTCGTGCTGCAACACGCCGACGATCAGGCCGCCGACGATATTGATGATCAGGATCAGAATCCCGGCGACGGCGTCGCCCCGCACGAACTTGGACGCACCGTCCATGGAGCCGTAGAAGTCGGCCTCCTGCGCGACGGTCGAACGGCGCTTGCGCGCCTCGTCCTCGCCGATCAGGCCGGCATTGAGGTCGGCGTCGATCGCCATCTGCTTGCCGGGCATCGCATCCAGGGTAAAGCGCGCCGAAACCTCGGCGATGCGGCCGGCGCCCTTGGTGATCACCACGAAGTTGATCACGGTCAGGATCACGAACACCACGATGCCGACCGTGTAGTTGCCGCCGACCAGGAAGTGGCCGAAGGCCTCGATCACCTTGCCGGCCGCGTCCGGTCCCGCATGGCCGTGGATCAGCACGACCCGTGTCGAGGCGACGTTGAGCGACAGGCGCAGCAGCGTGGTGACGAGGAGAACGGTGGGGAAGACAGAAAAGTCGAGGGGCTTGATGGTGTACATGGCGACCAGCAGCACCATCACCGCCATCGCGATGTTGAAGGTAAACAGCAGATCCAGCGCGAAAGGCGGCAGGGGCAGCACCATCATCGCGAGAATCATGATGATCAGCATCGGCGCGGCAAGGGCGCGCAAGTTGCCCTTGCCGAACAACTGATTCATCGTCATGGCCAGGGCGTCACTCACGTCTCAGGCACTCCCGGGTCCATCCCTTCCGGCACCGCAAGGGCGGCCGGTGGCGCGGGCGGCAGCAGCGTCGCGCCGCCGTCGGCGATGAACTGATTGAGTTGATAGACGTAGGCCATCACCTCGGCCACCGCGGTATACAGGGCCTGCGGAATCTGCTCCCCGATTTCGGCGTGCTTGTAGAGCGCGCGCGCCAGGGGCGGAGCCTCCAGCATCGGAACGCTGTGTTCCTCCGCCAGTTCGCGGATGCGCTGGGCCACGTGATTGATGCCCTTGGCGACGATCTGGGGTGCGTCCATGGTTGCCGTGTCGTACTTCAACGCGACCGCGAAATGGGTCGGGTTGGTGACCACCACATCGGCCGTGGGCACCTCGGACATCATGCGGCCGCGCGCCATCTCCCGCTGCTGGGAGCGGATGCGCGCCTTGAGGTGGGGATCGCCTTCCATCTCCTTCATTTCCTGCCGCAGCTCCTCGCGAGTCATGCGCAGCCGGGAATAGTATTGCCAGAGCTGGAATGGCACATCCAGCAGGACGATCACCGCCATGCCGGTGAGCAGCGCCAGCGCAGCGGAAAAAACCAGGCGGAAGTAGCCGTTGATGCCCACCTCGACGGTGCCGCCCACCAGCGAGAACATCGCCTCGCCGTCATGCCAGATCACCCAGAATACCGTCCCGCCGATCAACAGCGCCTTCAGAATCGCCTTGACCAGCTCGCCCAGGCCGTGCATGGAGATGATGCGCTTGGCCCCCTGAACCGGGTTCAGGCGGGTGAAGTTGAATGTCAGGGCCTTGGTGGAAAAGACCCAGCCGCCGATCAGGAAGGGTGCCGCCAGTGCCGAGGCCACCGTCAGGAAACAGATGGGCGCCACGATCAACAAACCCTCCAGCGAGAGGGAGACCGCCCGCAGCCGCATCGCACCGTCGGAAAACACGGCATCGCGGTCGAAACTCAAGCCATGGCGCAGCAAGGACTCGGCATGATGGGAGAGGAAGCCGGACAATGCCCACAACCCGGCGGTTCCCGACAGCAGGACGAGGAAAGCCGTGAGCTCCCGCGACTGAGGGACCTGCCCCTCCTCGCGAGCCTGCTCAATGCGTCGACTCGACGCTGGTTCCGTTCGTTCGAGGTCGCTTTCCTCAGCCATGCGCGGAGACTCCCATGACGGCAATTATTGCCGTCATGGGAAATCAGGAATCCGCGAATAGCCGGGCTTAGGAGGGTTATTTCTATCTACGTCGGCGCTTACGCCGCCACCGCAGCGAGCATCTCGAAGAAAGTGGAACGGGGAACGCCTCGGCCCTCACCCAACTCCTGGATCAGTTCCTTCATATCGAGGATCAGCACGATCTGCCCGTTGGACAGGGTGGTGACGCCAGCCACGCCCTTGGGCCGGAAATCCTCCAGGGACTTGATGACCGCGTCCTCCCGTCCCATGAACCCGTCGATGGCGAGGATGAAAGTATGTTCGGCGGACTGCATCAGTACGCCGTAACCGGGCACTTCTTCCGCCGCCCATCCCAGCATGTAGGAAAGCGGATAAATCGGCATCACCTCGCCGCGTACCACCATGGTGGCGCGGCCGCCGACCTCCTGCACCAGATTCACGTCGATGGGCAGGATCTCCCGCACCATCGACAGGGGGACGGCGAAGGGCTGCGTACCGAGCTGCACCAGAAGCACGGGCAGGATGGCCAGCGTCAAGGGCAGGGAGATGATGAACGTGGTGCCCTTGCCCTGTTGCGACCTGATTTCGATCGAGCCATTGAGCTTCTGGATGTTGGTGCGGACCACATCCATGCCGACGCCGCGCCCCGAAACGTCGGAAGCGACGTCCTTGGTCGAGAAGCCCGGCAGGAAGACGAGATTGAAGCTCTGCCGCTCGTCCATCGTATTGGCCTCCTCATCGGTGATGAGGCCTCTCTCCAGCGCCTTGGCGCGCAACCGCTCGGCATTCATGCCGCGACCGTCGTCGGCCACCAGAAGAACGATGTGATCGCCCTCCTGGCGCGCTTCCAGGCGTACTTGCGATTTTCCGGACTTGCCCAGTGCGAGCCGGTCCTCGGTCGATTCGACGCCATGGTCGACGGCGTTGCGGATCAAATGGATGATCGGATCGGACAGGTCCTCGATCATCGTCTTGTCGATCTCCGTCTCTTCGCCGGCCAGCACCAGTTCGACGTCCTTGCCCAGCGAACGGGCCAGGTCCCGGGCAATCCGGGGATACTTCTGGAACAGCCGCCCGATCGGCTGCATCCGGGTCTTCATCACCGCATTCTGCAAGTCCGACACCAGGAGGTCGAGCTGGCTCACCGCCTGATCGAGCGCGTGCAGGGTATCGGTATCGCTCCGGCCGTTGAGGATATCGGAACGCAACGAGGTCAGCCGGTTCTTGGTGAGACCGATTTCTCCCGAAAGATTGAGCACCTGATCCAGGCGCGAGGTATCGACCCGGATGGAGTTGTCGCGACTCTTCTCCGTCTCGCGGCGCCCCACGGCGCCGGGATGGCTCGGCTTGTCCACCGCACGACGCCCGATCGCTGCCTGGATGATCTGCTCCGGCGACTCCCCGCTGACATCGTGATGCAGCGCGGGGACAGAGGAGAGTTGCACGGCCTCGGCAGCCGGCTCCGGCGCCGAGGACGCGGTGACGGCGCTGAAAAGCTGATTCCAGTCAGGAGCGCCGGCGCTGGCCGAGCCAGTCACCGCCGGAGCCAGTTCCGCAACCGGCGCGGGAGTCGCGCTGCCGGAATGCAATTGCCCTTCGATGGCGGCCCTGAGATTCGCGATCAACGCCGGGGATGCAGACTGCGGCTGAACGCCGCCATCCAGGGCATGAAACATTTCCCGCACCGCCCCGGTGGCCTCCAGAATGACATCCATGATCTCGCCAGTGACATCCAACTCGCCATTGCGCAGACGGTCGAACAGATTCTCCGTCAGGTGGCAGAGGGTCACCAGTTCCGTGGCGTTCAGGAATCCGGCCCCCCCCTTGATCGTGTGGAAGCCCCGAAAGATATCGTTGAGCAAGCACAGATCCTGAGGATTCTGCTCCAGATCGACCAGTTTGTTATCCACGCCCGAGAGCAGATCGTTCGCCTCCACCAGGAAATCCTGGAGCAGGTCTTCCATGCCTTGAAAATCACTCATCGCTTATCCTCTCTGTGCCCACAGTCCCGAAGCGATCGCCTAGAAGCCCAGGCTTTCCAGAAGGTCATCCACTTGGGATTGCGTGGTAACCACGTCGGTCCGGTTCGCCCCGCTGATCACCGGGCCGTTCAAAAACCCGTCGGGTGCCGTTGCTTTCCGTTCTTCCGGCATGGCCTCGACCAGGACGCTCAGCAACTGAGTCTCCAACCCCTGGGCCATCTCGACCACCTTCTTGATCACCTGCCCGGTCAGGTCCTGGAAATCCTGCGCCATCATGATTTCCATGAGCTGATCCCCCACGGTCTTCATCTGGTTCGGCGTCTGGGAGAAAAAATCGCGGGTATCCGCCGCCAGGGCCTTGAACTCCTCCACGGACAACTGGTTGGCGAACATCTTGTCCCACCGGATGCCCAGCGTCGTCGCCGCCGATTGAACCCCCTCCTGCAACGGCTTGGCGATATCGGTGGCATTCAACACGCGGCTGGCCGCCTGTTCGGTCATCTGGGCGATATAGGTGAGACGCTGGCGGGCATCCGGCACCTGGCGCGCCGTGTCCTCAAGCAGTTTGTCATAGCCGAGCTCGCGCAACGTATCGTGGAGCTGGCGCGCCATGTGCCCCAACCGATTGAAGACGATATCGTCCTTCGTGCCGGCAAGGCTGGCATCCGCTGCCCGGGATGGTGCGCCAGCAGCAGGCGCTTCGACATGGGCCACCACGGAATCGAACAGAGCCTGCAACTCGTCCGAGTCCCCTGAACTCGACATTTCGGGAGCGGGCGGCGGCGCCTTCACCCCGGTGCTGGCCGCAATGCTGTCAAACAATGCCTGCAGATCCTCTGAATCCCCGGACTCGTCGAACTTGACTGGATTGCCCATTTCAAAGCCCTGCTTTTTCGAAAATTTTGATCAGCTTTTCGTTGAGCGTCGCCGCGGTGAAGGGCTTCACGATATAGCCCGAGGCCCCGGCCTGGGCCGCCGCGATGATGTTCTCTTTTTTGGCCTCGGCCGTGATCATCAGCAGCGGCAAATGTTTGAGCTGGGGATCGGCCCTGACCATCTGCAACAGGGTCAGGCCGTCCATGTTCGGCATGTTCCAGTCGGACACGACGAAATCGAATCCGCCACCCTTCAGTTTTTGCAGGGCAACCGCGCCATCCTCGGCTTCTTCCACATTGGTAAAACCGAGTTCTTTGAGCAGGTTGCGCACGATGCGGCGCATTGTCGAAAAGTCATCGACAACGAGGAACTTGATCTTGCTTGGATCGGCAGGCATTGAGAATCTCCAGAATCAGTCCCGCAGGGACTTCAGCAACAGGGGGCGAAGGGTCTCGGCCAAAGCGTCGGCGTCAAACTTGGCGACGTAGGAATCCACTCCGACCGATTTGCCCATGGCCCGATTCGCCTCGGAAGACAGGGATGAGTGCATCACGACGGGAATTTCGTCGAATCTGCTGTCGGACTTGATATTCCGGGTCAGGACATAGCCGTCCATTTCCGGCATCTCGGCGTCCACCATGATCAGGCTCAACTCGTCGCGCACACTGCGTCCCGCCTGCTGGGCCGCGCCCGCCATGCTCGAGAGTCGCGTCCAGGCCTCGAGGCCGTTCTGCGCATGCTTGTGCTTGACGCCGAGCTTATCCAGCACCTCGGCGATTTTCCGGCGGGCGACGGCGGAGTCGTCGACATAGAAGACATTGATTTCGTGGGCATCGTTGATCGGCTCGATCTGCCCCACCAGCGCATCGCCGAAGGTATTGGCCATGATCTGCTCGACATCGACGATGGACACCAGCCGCCCCATCACTTCCGTGATGGCGGTGATGTAGTCGTGCGCGCCGCTGGTAATCGCTTCCGGCGCCCGGACCTTGTCCCACTCGACACGGATGATGCGATCGACGCTATGGACGAGGAAACCCAGGGTACGCTTGCTGTATTCGGTCACCATCATGGAGCCGCCCCGCTCCGACGGCGCGTCCGTCAGGCCCATGACCTTGGACAAGGACACCACCGGAATCACATTGCCCCGCAGGCTGATCAAGCCTTCCACGCCGTTCGGCATATTGGGCGCCTTGGTGATTGAGGGGGTCTTGCTGACCTCGCGCACCTTGAACACGTTGATGCCAAAGGTTTCGTGAGTACCCAATTCGAACAGCAGGATTTCCATCCGGTTCGAACCGGCCAGCTTGGTCCGGGCGTCGACGGAATCCAGCAATGAATTATTGCCATGTTGTGCGATCAGATTCATCCCGCTCTCCGTTAGGCCACGACTTCAGGATTGTGGCCCAGCAGCAGTCGGCCAATGGTCTCCGACAAGCGCTGCGGCTCGAACTTCGGAACATATTCATCGACCCCCACCGAGCGCCCCAGTTGCTGGTTCGACATGGAAGACAGCGACGAGTGCATGATCACGGGGATCCCGGCATATTGGGGATCCGATTTGATCGATTTGGTCAGGATGTAGCCATCCATCTCCGGCATCTCCACATCGGTCAATATCAACTGGACGAAATCCCGTACCTGCTTACCCTGCGCTTGTGCATGGGTCGCGACTTTTTGCAGTTCCTCCCAGGCGGCGCGGCCGTTGACGGCCCCGATGAACCGGATGCCCATGGCGGTGAGGGTACGCTCGATCTGATTGCGAGCCACCGAAGAATCGTCCGCGAACAATACGGTCAGATCGTCGCGCCCCAAGGGGGTGATGTTCTGGAACAGGAAAGTGTCGTCATACTTGGCTGTTTCGGCCAGCACCCGCTCCACATCGAGCATCATCACCAGCCGGCCATCCTGCAATTCCGTGACGGCGGTCACCAGGCCGCCGAGGTTGGCGGTCAGCATTTCGGGAGGAACCCGCATCTGGGCCCAGTCGAGACGCAATATGGTATCCACCGCCTCGACCAGGAACCCCTGGGTATGGCCGTTGTACTCGGTGACGATCATGATGTCGCGAGGACTCGTCGGCTGCATTCCGATGTATTCGGCCAAATCGACCACGGGCACCAGGGCGCCGCGCAGGCTCACCATGCCCTTGACCGAGGACGGCATGTCGGGCGCCGCGGTAATCGGCGGGGTACGCATGACTTCGCGCACCTTGAACACGTTGATGCCAAAGGTCTCGCACCGCCCGGTACGTTGATCCGTCCCCAGGGAAAAAAGCAGTATTTCCAGCTTGTTGGTGCCGGCGAGGCGCGTGCGCCCATCGATGTTCTTTAACAAATCAGACATGGTATTCACCTTTCCACCAGGGGCGGATGACAGCAACGCCACGCCTGTTGTCCGGTCCAACGCTGCTGTTCAGGAAGTTCATTTGCAACACCGCCCCCTACCCTTAGTCTCTCCCGCGCTCGCCCAGGAAAATACATCGCCAGAGCACCTTCGCGTCACTTTAAACGGATTTTCGCTGCCAATATTCGCGAATAGTCGCAAATATTCCACAATCCGCCCGAATCATTTCTCTTTTTGCACGCCGGAACATGAGCTGCAAGCCGGCTGGAGTTGCCGATTTTATCTTTTATTATCAAAAATGTAATGAAACCATAGTGCACGCCCGCGCATCGCCCCCACGACCTCACGCATGGGCAGAGCGGACATCGCGCCATCCGTAGCGGCCGCAGCAGCACAATTCCGATCGAATACGGCCGGCAAAGTATATCCGGTAACGCGTCCCGGGCGCAGCCAAGCCCGGATTCTCATGACGACACCGACCCCGAAGACTGCCCCCCCAAGGACTCGGTACCGCCACCCGCCCGGCTGTCGGCACGCATATATACAGTGCGCCCGAGCGGACGGAAGATATCTCCCGCATGCATGAAGCTCTCGGCGTGGCCGGCAAAGAGTAGCCCATCTTCCCGGAGCAAGGGTTTCAATTTCTGCAATAGCGTGTATTGCGTCGGTTTATCGAAATAAATCATCACGTTCCTACAGAAAATCGCATCGAAGTTCCCCTCTACGGGCAAACGCCGATCCAGTAAATTGATCTGTCGATAACTGACAAGTCTTTGCAGCTCGGGGCGCACCCGCACCTGATCGCAATCGCCCCCCGGCTCCTTGAAAAAATAGCGTTGCAGGCGCTCGGCACTGAGTCGCTCGACACGCTGGACGGGGTATGCGCCCCTTGCCGCCACCGCCAGCACGTGGGTGTCGATGTCGCTGGCCAGGATCGAGACCGGCGGCGCAAGAGAAGAAAATACCTCGCAGGCGGTGATGGCCAGCGAGTAGGCTTCTTCGCCCGTGGAAGCCGCGGCGCACCAGATTCGATATTGACGATGGCGACGGTCCGCCAAATGCCGTGCCAGCACCTCGAAATGATGCGGCTCGCGAAAAAAATAGGTCAGATTGGTGGTCAGGGAATTCACGAATATCTGCCGCTCGTCCTCATGCCCCGCATCCAGGAACGCCAGATAGTCGGCAAAGGTCCGCAGCCCCAGGGTCCGCAAGCGACGGGCGAGACGGCTATAGACCATGTTCCGCTTGATCGACGACAGGGAAATACCGGCATAGTCATGGATCAGGACGCAGATCGCCTTGAAATCCTGATCGGTAAAGGAGAACTCCTGTTCGATCGGGGCCTGGCCTCCCCCCGCTTCCGATGTCCCGGCTCGTCCTGGCATTGGCAACCCGATGACTATCTGCCGAATTCAGGCGCCGGCTCGTCCAGCAGCGCCATTTCGCTGGACAGCATCAGGCGCTCGATGTCGAGGACGATCGACGTTCGCCCTCCCGACACGACGAGTCCGTCGATATAGCGGTCATCCACGGCAGCCGCGGGTCCGGCCCACGGATGGAGCCGATGCGGATGAAATGCAACGACATCGACCACGCCATCGACGACCATGCCAACGACACGGTTTTGAATATTCAGAACGATCACGACCGTAAAGTCCGTGTAGTCCGCCGCCGCATTGAATCTGATGCGCAAATCCACGACCGGCACGATCATGCCCCGCAGATTGATCACCCCCTTGATGAAGGCGGGCGCATTGGCAAGCGTGGTCGACTTCTCGTAAGCGCGAATTTCCTTGACCTTCAGAATATCGACCGCATACTCCTCGGCGCCCAGGGTAAACGTCAGGAACTCCCGCAACGGTCCCGGATCCTCGTCCTCATACGCAATCTCCGTCCCTTCACGCATACCGTTTTCCACGTCACGCCGCGGCAGACAGCGGCGACCTTGCTCGCGCCATCGCCACGAGCGCCGCCACATCCAGAATCATCGCCACCCGCCCATCCCCCATGATGGTGGCGGCGGCGACCCCCGGTACCCTGCGGTAATTGGTCGTCAAGCTCTTGATCACCACTTGATGCTGAGCGCCCAGGGCGTCGATGAACAATGCGGCCTGACTCCCCCCGGCATCCACGATCACCGCGATGCCCTGGTCCAGCGCCTGAACCGCCGAGGGAATACCGAAAACCTCATGCAAGGAAATGATGGGCAGATCCTCGCCGCGGACCTGGAGCAGGTGACCCGTTCCAGGCAGGTGCCTGACCATTCCTGGCGATGCCTGCAAGGACTCCACCACACCGTGGATCGGAATGATGAAGGTTTCATCCCCCACGCCAACCGAGATGCCATCGAGAATTGCCAGCGTCAAGGGCAGGCGCAGCGTTATCCGCGTGCCCTCCCCCGCCATGGTCTCGATTTCCAGCCGGCCGCCCAGTTCCTCGATGTTCCGCTTCGCCACATCCATGCCGATCCCGCGCCCGGAAATTTCGGTCACATGGTCCACAGTGGAAAATCCGGGCTCGAAAATCAGCTGCCACACCTCCTGGTCATCCATCCGCTCCCGAACCACGAGGCCCAGTTCCCCGGCCCTGGATAGAATCCGTTGCCGATCCAGGCCGGCGCCATCGTCGCCCACCTCGATGACGATATTTCCGCCCTGGTGGTAGGCATGGAGCGTGATGCTCCCCACCGCCGGCTTACCCTGGGCAATGCGCGACGCGGGCATCTCAATTCCGTGGTCCAGGCTGTTCCGCACAAGATGGGTCAGAGGATCGACGATACGCTCGATCAATCGTTTATCGAGCTCCGTTCCCTCGCCGATGATTTTCAGTTGCGCCTGCTTGCCGAGCGACCTGGACAATTCCCGCACCACGCGTGGAAAACGCGAAAAGGCCAACGCGACCGGCGCCATGCGCAGCGAGAGCATGGCCGCCTGCAGATCGTTGGTATTGCGCTCCAGCTGCGCAAGAGCACTATGCAGGCGCTCGTACCGGATCGGATCCAATATCGCAGCCGCCTGCAGCAACGACGACTGCGTGATCACCAACTCCCCCAGCAGATCGATCATTTGATCCACCCGCTCGACGCCGACACGCATCGTGGCTTCCGCCCTCGCGGTATCGCGCCCCATGCAATCGGCCGCGGCGGCGGCATCGTTCAAGTCGGCGATGGCGGGCTGTACCGGTTCGACAAAAAAACCATACTCACCCTCCGGATCGCCCTGATTCTGGACGCACCCCGGCACGGCGGCCCCCTCGATGCTCGACGACAGCAGTTCGAGTTGCCGACAGGTGGCGGCCATCGTCTCCGGGGCGGCACCTCCCTCGCCCCGATGGAATGCGAGCATGCCCTTCAAGGCATCCCCGGCTCCGAGAAAGATGTCGAGCAGATCGTGGTGCCAGGCCAACCGTCCCTTGCGCACCTGATCCAGCAGGTTTTCGAACAGATGGGCAAGCTGCGCCAGGTCGGCAAAACCAAACGTGGCCGCGGAACCCTTGATGGAATGGACTTCGCGAAAAACGGCATTGAGCTGTCCGAAATCGGGAGCCCGCGCACCCATTGCCAACAGTTGGGACTCCAGCGTCGCGAGATGCTCCGCGACCTCGTCGAAAAAGACCCGATGGAATTGCTTAATGTCGATGGTCACGAGAGTCCCTCTTCATCGACGGTGCAGACACTCAATCAACCGATTACCATCTTCACGACTTCGAGCAGCTTCTGAGGGGCGAAAGGCTTCACCAGCCATCCGGTGGCCCCCGAAGATCGCCCCTGCTGCTTCATGGCGTCCGAGGACTCGGTGGTCAGCATCAGAATCGGGGTTCTCCTGTACTGGGGCAAGGCGCGCAAACTCTTGATGAGCACCAGTCCGTCCATGCGCGGCATGTTCTGATCGGTGAGGACCAGGTCGAATGCGGTCGCCTGTGCCTTATCCAGGCCGTCCACACCATCCACGGCCTGAACCACTTCATAGCCCGATGTTCCCAAAGTGAAGGAAACCATCTGGCGAAGGGATTCCGAATCGTCAACGGCGAGAATCGTTTTGGCCATCGGATATCCTCCTAATCAACGCAGAACACCAATGACGGGTCCCTCAGCCATAGCCGCTCATGGCTTGCTGTCACCCGCTCCCTCTTGCCCCAGACGGCTGGCTGACTGGTTATCGCCGACCTCCATGACCTGCCCATCCCGCAAGATGGCCTCCTCGGTGCGCTTGTTCATCACGACGATGCTGATGCGCCGATTGATCGGATTGAACGGGTCTGCCTTGTCGTAGAGCACTGTGGACGCCAGGCCGACGACCCGCATGATTTTTTGATCATCCATCCCTCCGGCCACCAACTCCCGGCGGGAAGCGTTGGCCCGGTTGGTGGACAACTCCCAGTTGCCGAACCCCTTATCCCCCCCCGCGTAGGGCGTGGCATCGGTATGGCCGGAGAGGGAAACATGGTTCTGGACCTTGTTCAGCGCCTTGCCCATCTCGCGCAGAATTTCACGGGTATAGGGCTTCAACTCGGAACTGGCGGAATCGAACATGGGGCGGTTCTTCTCGTCCACGATCTGAATGCGCAGTCCTTCGGAGGTGAGATCCAG
This sequence comes from Denitratisoma sp. DHT3, assembly GCF_007833355.1. Taxonomy (NCBI): domain Bacteria; kingdom Pseudomonadati; phylum Pseudomonadota; class Betaproteobacteria; order Nitrosomonadales; family Sterolibacteriaceae; genus Denitratisoma; species Denitratisoma sp. DHT3. The sequence continues at coordinate 1,972,060 of NZ_CP020914.1, forward strand.
CAGCATCTGATTCTTGAACTGCTTCAACGCCGGCGTCGATTCGATCAGATTTTCAAGATCCACCTTCAATGACTCCAGGCGCTGCTGCTCCATGCGCTCGAACTCGGCCCTGAGTTTCTCGGGATTGGCGAGGCGGCTGGATGGATCGAGATCCCCCCGCTTCACCTGTCCATGGGTACGGCTCAGATCCTCGCCACCGCCCTGAATCACCGAGGTGGCGTCGCCCGCCCCCGAACCGCCGGACATTGCCACTTTCAAGGGGGTCGAGAAATAATCGGCGATCCCCTTCAAGTCGCCCTGCGTCGTGGACCCCAGCAGCCACATCAGCAGGAAAAACGCCATCATCGCCGTCACGAAATCCGCATAGGCGATCTTCCAGGCGCCGCCATGGTGGCCGCCGCCGCCTTTCTTGATACGCTTGACGACAATGGGTTGTTGGGACTCGTCGTTCACGGTGTTTACCGGCGGGCGTCAGTCGGGATCACTTTCCCTTGCGGGCCTTGAGATCGTCCTCCAGCTCGATGAAACTGGGACGATCGGCAGAATAGAGCACCTTGCGGCCGAACTCGACCGCCACCTGCGGCGCGTAGCCGCTCATGCTGGCCAGCAGCACCACCTTCATGCACTGATAGACCTTGGATTCCTCGTGCAACTTGTGCTCAAGAGCGGTGGCCACGGGCGCGACGAAACCATAGGAAAGCAGAATGCCAAGGAACGTCCCGACCAGGGCGGCCGCGATCAGCTTGCCCAATTCCGCGGGCGGAATCCCCACCGACTCCATGGTATGAACCACCCCCATCACCGCCGCCACGATACCGAAAGCGGGCAGGGCATCCGCCACCTTGGACAAGACATGGACCGGAACCTCCCCTTCGTGGTGATGGGTCTCGATCTCGTTGTCCATCAAGTTCTCGATTTCGAAGGCATTGAGGTTCCCCCCCACCATCATGCGCAGATAATCGGTCAGGAACTCGATCACATGGTGATCGCCGACAAGCACCGGATATTTTGCGAAGATCGGACTCGACTCGGGACTGTCGATATCGCCCTCGACCGACATCAATCCCTCTTTGCGCACCTTGGACAGAATCTCATACAACATGGCCAACAGATCCATGTAGAGGGCCTTGTTCAGATGCGACCCCTTCAGCACCTTGGGGATTGCACTCAAGGTCGCCTTCACCACCTTGGGCGGATTCGCCACCAGGAAGGCGCCGAGGGCCGCACCGCCAATGGTCAGCAACTCCGTCGGCTGGATCAGGGAGTGCACATGCCCGCCGGCCAGGATGAAGCCCCCCAGCACCCCCCCCAGCACACAAACATAACCGATGATTACGAACATATAGGACGTAGACCCGGGGTGCTACCGGGTTATCTCATAATGGAAGTCGCAATGATAACGACAAAAGAAATCTTAGGCACGCCCTGGCCATGGAAAGCGCCGGGCAACCCGGGCTACGCAGCCCGGGTTGCCTTGCCGGACCATGCGCAAGGCGAAAATCAATATGAATTCGCCGCCAATCGCCTATTTGAGGTGGGGCATCCATGTGTAATTGACGGACAATCGACGAACCATGGGGCACCGCTTTTATGAGCACACGACAATTCGTTCCCGGCCGTAAAACCATCGCAGACCTGGAGAGTGGCGAGATTCTGCTCCCCGATTTCGCCGTATTGCGCGAGGACGGCCTCCATGTGACTCCAGCGGCACTGGGTACCGGAGACCGTTTCGTCAAATTCGCCGATCAGGTCTTCAATGCGGGGCTACGCTTCGACGAACTGAATTATCCGGCCTTCCAAGAACTTTGCACCATCGGCGCCGAGCCCCCAAGGCCGACCGCCAACCCATCGACGGTCCGCCTGGCGGCCGGGATCAAGCCATTCCCCACCGACCGGCAGGACATATATCGCAGCGTCAAAATCGCGGCGGACGGCTCCAGCGCCGAGTACATCTTCGAGCCCGTGATGATCGAGCGGGAGGAAACCATCACGGTTCAGGATCTCGCCGACCAGGATGGACAGCTCCCGCCTCCGAGGCAGGAGCACAGGCGTCATTCCGAAAAAGCATTGCTCCAGATCGACGAATTCATCGCCGCCATGTGGCTCAAGGGACTGCGCTATGGTCTGGACATCCCGGCCATCGCCGCCGCCATCACCGCGGACAAGCCCGACCGGCGCGACATCGCGCGCTGGCACCCGCCCTCGCAAGGCCAGAACGCGACGCTGGTCGAACAGACCGATGCGCTGTACCGGGACGACACGCCAAAGCGACTGGCCGATGGCCGCATCGACCTGCGCGCCTTCCATAACCGCTTTCCCCAGGTCACCGCCGGGACACGCCTGCTGCGCAAGCAACCCCGAGTCCTTGGTCAGACCGGCTGGAATGTCCGCGGCGAACCGCTCGAACCGGAGATCCCCAAGGACTGCGACCTGGACTCCCTGGCCGGCGCCGGCACCCGCGTCGAAAGAAGCAGCAAGGGCGAATTCATCACTGCCGCGCTGACCGGTTTCCTGAATATCGACACCAAGTCGAACCAGATCTCCGTCGCGGAAAAGATCATCGACCGGCATGGCGTCAGCCTCCGCACCACGGGCGATCTCACGCTATCCGGAGCCGAGTTCGAGGAGCACGGCGAGGTCCAGGAACGCCGCGAGGTGAAAGGCCATCACATGACATTCCTCGCGGATGTTTTTGGCCAGATCAGCTCCGACGGCGGACGCGTCCTCCTCAAGGCTCGATTGGCGGGCGGGGCCGTGCGCGATCCCGGCGGCGAAATCGCCATCGAGGGCCAGGCCACCCAAGCGGTGATCGCGGCGCCGGGAGGCAGCATCCGGCTGCAATCCGCGGAAAACTGTCTGATCATCGGCGCCCGCGTCGTTGTCGCCCAGGCCGTCGGCTGCAACATTCTCGCCGATACCGCGGAAATAGGCGTCTCCAAGGGCAGCGCGATCGCCTGCCGGATCCTGGCGCTCGAGTCGGCGGCCGGTTGGCGCGATGCCGAGACCATCGTCACGCTGCTGCTCCCCGACCTGTCGGCAAAGCGCAAGGAAGCCGATGAACTGGCCGACGAAGCCTGTGCCCTGGCACGGCGGCGCCAAGCCGCCGCCGATCAGTGCGCAACCTTGCAGCAGGATCCCCAATTGATCAGGTTCCTGCAACTGCGCGACACCATGAACGCAGGCACCGCGAAACTGGATCCTCCCCGCCAAGCCGCCTGGCAGGCCATGATCAATCGCATGGGGCCGGTGCTGAAACAACTGAAGTCCGTTCAGGACGAATTGCAGGCACTGGATTCGCGCATCGGTGAAATCAACACCCGCCAGGCTCAAATCGCCACGGAATGCCAGCAGGCCGAGCAATCGACCCACTGCAGCATCGTCCAGATCGCCGGCGATACGCGGGTGCGCAGCCGTCGCGCCACCCATGCCGATCCCCCCGGCTGCCAGGTGAATGAAAAGCTGCTTCGCAACCAGCTGAGAGGGAACCGGCACGACGACCAGGCCTTGTTTTCCGGGAGCGCGGGCAGCTTTCACTGGCCCGAGCAGCCGCCCCTGCCGGACGATTGACCCGCGGGGCAACGGCTCGCTAGAATCGTCCATCCGCCGAGTTAATTGGACAACTTGCGAGGCGGAGAAAGTACCCCTTCCCGGTACCGGAAAACAAATCTCGCTAAAGCGTCGGCTGCTCTCGCTCCCCGGAGTCGGTCGAACCGGCCAGAACTCGGGGATGCAAGGAGCAGATCATCATGTCGCAGGAACATTTCTTCACTTCCGAATCGGTTTCCGAAGGCCACCCGGACAAGGTTGCCGACCAGATCTCGGACGCCATTCTCGACGCCATCCTGGCCCAGGACCGGCATGCCCGCGTGGCCGCCGAAACCCTGACCAACACCGGCCTGGTGGTGCTCGCCGGCGAAATCACCACTCACGCCAACATCGATTACATCCAGATCGCCCGCGACACCATCCGCGAGATCGGTTACGACAACACCGAGGCCGGCATCGACTACAAGGGCTGCGCGGTGCTGGTGGCCTACGACAAGCAGTCCCCGGACATCGCCCAGGGCGTCAACAAGGCCTACGACGACAACCTGGACCAGGGAGCCGGCGACCAGGGCCTGATGTTCGGCTATGCCTGCGACGAAACCGACACCCTGATGCCGCTGCCCATTCACCTGTCCCACCGTCTGGTGGAGCGCCAGTCCCAGCTGCGCAAGAACGGCCGCCTGGCCTGGTTGCGCCCGGACGCCAAGTCGCAGGTGACGGTGCGCTACAAGGATGGCAGGCCCGACGCCATCGACACCGTGGTGCTCTCCACCCAGCACGCCCCGGACATCGGTCTGGAGGCCATCCGCGAGGCCGTGATCGAGGACATCATCAAGCCGGTGCTGCCCAAGGAACTGCTCAAGGGCGAGATCAAATACCTGGTGAACCCGACCGGCCGCTTCGTGGTCGGCGGCCCGCAGGGCGACTGCGGCCTGACCGGACGCAAGATCATCGTCGACACCTATGGCGGCTCGGCCCCCCATGGCGGCGGCGCCTTCTCCGGCAAGGACCCCTCCAAGGTGGACCGCTCAGGCGCCTACGCCGGCCGCTACGTGGCGAAGAACATCGTCGCCGCCGGGCTGGCCAGCCGCTGCCTGATCCAGGTCTCCTACGCCATCGGCGTGGCCCATCCCACCAGCGTCTGGGTCACCACCTACGGCACCGGCAAGATCTCCGACGAGAAGATCGCCGAACTGGTGAAGAAGCACTTCGACCTGCGCCCCAAGGGCATCGTCAACATGCTCGACCTGCTGCGGCCGATCTACAAGAAAACCGCCGCCTACGGCCATTTCGGTCGCGAGGATGCGGAATTCACCTGGGAAGCCACCGACAAGGCGGCGGCGCTGCGGGCTGAGGCGGGGTTGTAGGCGTCCATCGCGATGCCGGCCTGCGATCCGATGGCGCACCCTGGTTGCGGGGCGGGTCCTTATCAAACCCATGAGGCATAATCGCACCCCATGAGCGAATCGCAGACGACCGGGGACGCAGCCCCGCAGCAAGGACGGCCGAGCACGGTTCTGGAGTCCCTGTGCACTCGTTTCGAGGTGTTCCGCAAGGCGGTTCCCTTGAGCATAGGCATCCATACCGTGATTCGGCAGCGCCTCCCCGAGATCGAGCGCAGCCAGCTGGTGGCTGCGCTCAAACGGCACACAGGCTCGACGCGCTACCTGAAAGCCCTCGCGCAGGGGACTGATCGCTTCGACCTGGATGGCAACCCATCGGGTGCCGTGACCCAGGAACAGCGCGACCAGGCCGCCGCCATGCTGAAAGAGCGCTTCAAGCGCGGTGCGGAGAAGCGCCGCATCGAACAGCAGGTCGCGCGCGAAGAAAAGTTGCGCCAGGAGAAGCTCCAGCAACTGGCGCAGAAATTCAACACCAGAAACTAAACCGCCCCGATTTCCCGAGGGCTCGCACCGGCCGAGAACGGATCAGACGCCCCCTCGGCGCCGCAATGAATTCCCCCCCAGAAAACCCAAAAGGGCGAACCCGACAGAGCTTTTCCGCCGGGCCGCCCCAAGGAAAAGCGGCACGTGGCACCAGCCGCAACCTATCGGTGTCGCTACAGCGTTCCCCCAAACACCCGAGCGCAGCAAGCAAATGAGAACCCCCCGGAGGGGGGCGAAGGGGGGCGAGCCCCAAAGCCACCCTACCCCGTGCCACCCACCGTCAGCCCGTCCAGGCGCAGCGTGGGCTGCCCCACCCCCACCGGCACGCTCTGTCCCTCCTTGCCGCAGGTGCCGACGCCCGGGTCGAGAGCCAGGTCGTTGCCGATCATCGAGACCCGGGTCAGCGCGTCCGGGCCGTTGCCGATCAGGGTCGCCCCCTTCACCGGATAGCTGATCTTGCCATCCTCGATCATGTAGGCCTCGGCGGTGGAGAAGACGAACTTGCCGCTGGTGATGTCCACCTGCCCGCCGCCGAAATTGACCGCGTACAGGCCGTGCTTCACCGAGGCGATGATTTCCTCCGGCGTCTTGTCGCCGGCCAGCATGATGGTGTTGGTCATGCGCGGCAAGGGCAGATGGGCGAAGGATTCGCGGCGACCGTTGCCGGTGGGCGCGACGCCCATCAGGCGGGCGTTCAGGCTGTCCTGCAGATAGCCCCGGAGGATGCCGTCCTCGATCAGCACCGTGCGCTGGGTGGGGTTGCCCTCGTCGTCCACCGAGAGAGAGCCGCGCCGGTCCGCCAGGGTGCCGTCATCCACCACGGTGACGCCCTTGGCCGCCACCTGCTGGCCGACCCGGCCGGCGAAAGCGGAGCTGCCCTTGCGGTTGAAGTCCCCCTCCAGGCCGTGGCCGATGGCCTCGTGGAGCAGGATGCCGGGCCAGCCGCTGCCCAGCACCACGGTCATCGGACCGGCCGGGGCGGGCCGGGCCTCCAGGTTGATGCGGGCCTGATGCACGGCGCGGCGGGCGTAGTCGCGCAGTACCTCGTCGCTGAAATAGCCGTAGTCGAAGCGGCCGCCACCGCCGGCGGAGCCCTGCTCGCGCTTGCCCTGGTCCTCCATGATGACGCTGAGGGAGACCCGCACCAGGGGCCGCACGTCGGCGGCCAGATGGCCGTCGGAGCGGGCCACCAGGATCACCTCCCAGGTCGCCGCCAGGTGGGCCATCACCTGCTTGATGCGGGGGTCCTCGGCCCGGGCGAAGCCTTCCAGGCGCTCCAGCAGGCGGACCTTGTCGATGTCGGAAAGCGAGGCGATCGGATCGTCGGCCAGGTACAGCGCCGGCGTCGTCCGCCGGCTCAGCAGTGGCGCCAGTTTTTCCGCGCCCGCCGCGGCGATGGCGCGGGCGGCACCGGCGGCGGCGCTGAGCGCCGGCAGGCTGATCTCGTCGGAATAGGCGAAGGCGGTCTTTTCCCCCGCCACGGCGCGCACGCCCACGCCCTGGTCGATGTTGAAGCTGCCGGACTTGACGATGCCCTCCTCCAGGCTCCAGCCCTCGGAGCGGGCGTACTGGAAGTAGAGATCGGCGTAATCGATCTTGTGGCCGAAGAGTTGACCGAAGACCTGTTCCAGCTTGCGGGGAGTCAGGTCGTAGGGCGCCAGCAGGCAGCGTTCGGCGGTGTGGTAGAGGTCAGTTTTCATGTCAGTCTTCAAAGTCGATCGACCGGAAATCGCGGCGCGGGTTCCTGGTCGAGTTTGCGATGGGTCAGCGCCGGCAGGCTGGTGCGCACTTCGGCGATCCGGGCCGGATCCAGGTCCGCCGTGATCACGCCTTCGCCCTTGTCCAGCCGGATCAGCACTTCGCCCCATGGGTCCACGATCATACTGTTGCCGTGGGTCAGACGCCCGTTGGGATGGCGCCCCCCCTGCGCCGCGGCCAGCACATAGCACTGGTTTTCCACGGCGCGGGCGCGCAGCAGCAGTTCCCAGTGGGCGCGGCCCGTGGTTTCGGTGAAGGCGGCGGGCACCACGATCAGGTCCAGCACGCCCAGCGTCCGGTACAGCTCGGGGAACCTCAGGTCGTAGCAGATCGACAATCCGACGCGGCCGACCGGCGTGTCCACCGCCACGGGTTGCGCGCCGGCCTCGATGGTGGCGGCTTCGTCGTAATGCTCGTCGCCCTTCCTGAAGCCGAACAGGTGAATCTTGTCGTAACGGGCCCGTTGCCGCCCCTGGTCGTCGAACACCAGGCAGGTGTTGCGCAATTTGGAAGGATCCTCGGCCCGCAGCGGAATCGATCCGGCCACCAGCCACAGCCCCAGTTCCCTCGCGGTCCGGGCAAGGAAGGACTGGATCGCCCCGTCACCCGGCTGTTCCCGCGCCGCCAGACGCTCGGCGTCGCTGGCGCCGATCAGCGGAAAATATTCGGGCAGCACCGCCAGCCGCGCCCCTTCCGCCGCCGCCCGCTCCAGCAGGCGGCGAGCCGTCGTCAGGTTCGGCGCCACCTCGGGGCCGGAAATCATCTGGATCGCCGCTGCCTTCATTGTTCCTCCATGACATGAAAGTCGCAGCGCGACTTCTCGACGCTCCCCTCGCCCGCACCGGGAGAGGGGTGGAGGGTGAGGAAAACCGACATGGCTTTCATGCTTCGGGGTGTCTTCATCAAAGTCATGTCAGTCCGCCTTCGGCTCGCCCACCTTGTCCACCTTGGGATCTGACCAGGAGCCGGTGACCGCGTATTCGAAGGCGAAGACCTTGTCCAGCGGACCGCCGAACAGCTTGTTGGCCAGCCAGTAGGCGGCGCCGGTGGCGGGGTTGGCCAGCAGCACGCCGGTGGTGATGGTTTCGCCCAGCGCCGGTTGCACCCGCACCCGCAGATTCTGGGTCTCCTTCGCCAGATCCACCCGGCCCTGCATCGCGACCCGCGCCGCCGGTCCGCGGATTTCCAGATCCTTGGTTTCCATCACGCCCTGGCTGACACTGGCCTGACCCTCGATCGCGTCGAAGGCGAAACCTTCGCTGAAGACGTCGCGGAAATCCAGGGTGATCCGGCGCGGCAGGGATTGCAGGCTGAGAATGCCCAGCAGCCGGCCGGCGCCGGGCTCCAGCTTGTTGAACTGGCCGTCCTTGGCATTCACCTTGAGGCTGCCGGCGAGGCTGGAATAGTCGATCACCACCGGAGGACCGTTCCAGGACAAGTTGCCCTCCAGGGTGGCGCTGCCCCGGCGCACCGCGTCGGGATAGCCGATGCGGTTGAGCAGCTTCTCGACGCTCTTCGCCTTGAGCTTGAAATCGAAGCGGGTCGTCGGCCTGCCCGCACTTGCGCGCCACAGGCCCTGGCCGTTGAGGCTGCCGTCGTCGCTGGAGAGGGCCACGCTGGCATGCCAGTCGCCGCCCTTGTTCTCGGCATTGATCCGCACTTCGCCGAGGTCGCGCCCATGGTGCAGGAAACGCTCGAAGGTCAGGTCCAGATCCGGCAGTTCCTTGAGCGTGTCGCTCAGCTTGTCGGCATCGGCCGTCTCCGCGCGAGCCCTGGCGGCAGGCAGGCTGAACTGCGTCAGGCGGCCGGAGAGCCGCCCGACGCCGCCATCCCTCCATTCCAGGCGGCCCTGCATTTCGCCGCTTTTCAGCTCCGCGTTCCATTGCCCGGCGCGGCGCTGGGCGGTCAGGCGCAGGCCGTGGACCACGCGATCGAACGCCACCAGCTCATCCACCCGCAGATCCGCGCTGCCCAGGTTCAGGCTCGCGGCGAGGTCGCCCTCGCCGCCCGCGGGCTCCTGCTTGCTCGTGGCGGCCAGGGCGCGCCAGAAATCCAGGTCCAGGCGCGGCAGGCCGATGGCCAGCAAGGTGCCCTGCTCGGGCAGGCGCGCGGCGCTCTCCCCGATCCGCAGCAACCCTCGCTCCACGGTGGTCCGTCCGCTGTCGACGCGCCGCTGCAACTGCAACGACGCGACCTTGCCCAGGCTCAGCTCAAGCGAATCCCGGTTTTGCGCGCCGGGAAGCTGCTTGCGCTCGAAGACCAGGGGGCGGGTCTCGGTGGCCGGCTTGTTGAACGGGTCCGGCAGACTGGAGGTCAGCCCCTTCAGGTCCGAGGCCAGGCGCAGTTCCGCGCCCCGCCCCTTGACCCGCACCGTGCCGTTCCAGCGGGTGCCGCCGGAGAGATGGTCGAACAGGGGCTGGCCGGCGAACTGCTGGCGCAACTGCGCCGCGCTGATCTCGCCCCGCGCATCCACCGCCACCCGGCCCTCGCTTTCGGTGGCGATGTCGATGGTCGCGGGGCCGCCCAGCACGCGGGCGCGCACCCCGCGGGCGGAGACGCCGCGCTGGGTGAACTCGACGCGGCCGCGCACCTCCTCCAGGGCCGGCAGTCCCGGATCGGGTCGCAAGCGATTGGCGTCGAAACGGTAGCCGCCCGTCACCTCGCTGTTGGCCAGATCGCGCAACGGCAGTCGCAGGCTCAGATCCAATTCGCCGCTGCCCGTCGCCGTCATGCCGTCCGTGGCGTGGTCGATCCATTCGCCGACGGGGCTGGACTCGATGAACTTGAAGAACGCCGCCGTGGGACCCCCGGCCCTGCCGCCGATGGTGAGCAGTTCCTGCGGCGCCGAAAGGTCGGCGATTTCGGCCTTCACCGGCCCCAATAACGCCCCCACGCTGCGCCCCTGGCTGGCCTCGACGCTCATCCGCACGCCGTCGAACAGCAGCCTGCCGGCGATGTCGTCGATCTGCGGCCAGTCCGGCGCGTATTTCAGGCTGCCGCCGCGGAAATTGCCCTGGATGCGAAAAATCCCTTCGCCGCGGGGGAAGGGAAACTGGGCCAGGTCGCCTTTCAGCTTCAAGGTCATGTCGCTGGCCTGGCCGCCGCGGATCGCCTCCTTCAGCCAGGCCGCGACGTCGGCGCTGACCACCCGCGGCATGTAGCGCCATACGGCGGTGCCCTCGGCGCGGGAAAAGCGGGCGTCCAGATCGATGCTTCCCAACTGCCCCGGCTGGTACAGATAGCTGCCGGAAACCTCGCCTTCCGCGTCGCGGTTGCGCAGGCTCACCTGCCGCAACTGGATTTCCGTGTTCGCGCCAGCGGCCCGCCAGGCGCCGCGCGCCGCCAACGTCTCCAGCGGAATCCGCGCCTCGGCGAAGATCGCGGGCAGCAACACGGCACCGTCCCGGCTCGCCAGTTCGAAGCGGCCGCCTTGCTCGTCGCCCTCGATGCTGCCGGAGATGCCTTCCAGGCCCGGCATCTCTCCCTGGGCGCCGAGCGCAAGACCAGCGACGCGGCCCTTGACGCGGAAATGCTCGAACGCCTGATGGCGCCCGTGCCAGTCCAGCTGCACCCCGTGGAACTGGCCCCGCGGCGAATAGGCCGCCAGGGAGGCGCGCAGCCGGGGCGGGAGGGGCAGATAGTCCGCCAGCCGTTCCAGAACGCCCAGGCTCAAATCATTGACGGCGAACTCACCCTCCCGCGCCTGCCAGCGCAAATGCAGGTCCGTGGCGGGCAGGTCGATCCCGGCCGAGGTATGCAGGGTCAGCCCCTGGGTGCGCAATTCGAAACCCTCCGCCAGCCGGCGGGCCGCGACCCGGCCTTGCAGCCGCTCCAACTCCAGCATGGGCAGCTCCGGCTTCAAGCGCGTCTTCACGTCGGCGAGGGAAATGTCGGCGGTGAGCCCGAGCGGCCGGCCCTCCTCCAGGTCCAGCCAGAATCGCAGCGCCCCCCGGCCCCGGGGCAGTTCCAGGGGGTAGTCGAGCCAGGTCCGCCATATCGCCAAATCGGTGTAATCCAGATTGGCGTACACCTGGCCGCGCCACCCCACCGGCCGGTTCAGGTGGTGTCCGTGCAGGTCGCCGCGGATGTCCAGACGCGACGCCATCTCCCGCGGCGCTTCGGCGGTCAGGCCGAAGCGATGGCGGCCGAAGGCCTGGCGCAGATCCAGATTCACGTTGGAGAGCGCCAGCAGCGGCGCCTGGCGCTTTTCATCCACCCAGTTGAGCTGGGCATGACGTACCACGATCCGGTACTGGGCCAGCAGCCAATCGCCGATCCGGCTGTCCTCGCCGCTCGGCGACACCGCCAGGCCGGCGACGAAAAACTGGCCTTGCGCGTCGCGCCGCACGTCGAGCCGGGGCGCCTCCAGCTCCAGGCGATGAAAACGGGGTTCCAGCGCCAGCAGGGAAGTCCAGCCCACCACGGCCTCCACGTGATCCAGGCCCAGGGCCGGACGCCCGGCCCGATCCAGTATCCGCAACTGGCCGACCTCGAGGCGGGGACGCAGCCCTTCCCAGCCGGCCTCCAGGCGGGCGATGCTGACCGGCAGGCCGAGCACGGCCGACAGCCGGCGCTCCACCTCGCCCCGGTAGTCGGCGATGTGAGGCAGCACCAGGAAGCGCAGCAGCAGGTAAATCAGGGCGCAGACCAGGAGGGCCGCGCCCGCCAGGCCCAGGACGACTCCGCCCACGCGGCGCAACCGGGGGGAACGGCACAGCGAAACAAGCATGGCGCGCGGCGCGGCGATGGGCATTGGGCACCGGGCGCGGCAACGCGCCCGTAGAATGGGGAAAGTTTGACAGCCTCCGGATTTTAACCGACCCGCCATGCCCGCCTTCGACAATGCACTGTCCTGCTCCCGTTATCTGTCCCGTCTGCTCGAAGCGCAACCGACGCTGGCCGAGGATCTGCGCCAACGCTGGCAGCGCGCTCCCGACGCGCCGGCCCTGACGGCGCGGTTGGCGGCAACGCCCATCGACGAGGACACGCTGAAGCCGGCTCTGCGCCGCTTCAAGCAATGGGCCTATGCCTGGGTGGGGCTGCGCGACCTGGCCGGACTCGCGCCGCTGGCGGAAGTGACCGAGACCATGACCCTGATCGCCGACCTGGCGGTGGACAAGTCCCTGGAAGTGCTGAGCGCCGCGCTCGAGGCGCGCTATGGCGCGCCGCGCAACGCCCGCGGCGAGCGCCAGCAGCTGATCGTGATCGGCATGGGCAAGCTGGGCGGACGCGAACTCAACGTCTCCTCCGACATCGACCTGATCTTCGTCTATCCGGACGACGGCGACACCGACGGCGAACGCTCGATCTCCAATTTCGAATACTTCACCCGCCTCGGGCGGCAACTGATCGCCGCCATTTCGGAGCCCACCGCCGACGGCCAGGTGTTCCGGGTGGACATGCGCTTGCGGCCCAACGGCGATTCCGGCCCCCTGGTCTGCTCCTTCGACATGCTGGAAAACTATTTCATCACCCAGGGCCGGGAATGGGAGCGCTACGCCTGGATCAAGGCCCGGCCGATGACGGGCGGGCGCTGGGATGAGCTGGAAGCGATCCGCCGTCCCTTCGTGTTCCGCAAATACCTGGATTTCGGCGCCATCAACGCCATGCGCGGCCTGCACGCCCAGATTCGCCGCGAGGTGGCGAAGAAGGACATGGCCACCCACGTCAAGCTGGGGCCGGGCGGCATTCGCGAGATCGAATTCATCGCCCAGGTGTTCCAGTTGATCCGCGGCGGGCGCGACCTGTCGCTGCAGCTCAAGCCGACCTTGCAGGTCCTGCCGCTGCTGGCGGAACGAGGCATTCTCACCCTGGCCGACGCCCTGGCCCTGGCCGCCGCCTACGATTTCCTGCGTCGGCTCGAGCATCGCCTGCAATACCTGGACGACGCCCAGACCCATCGCCTGCCCGACAATCCCGCCGACCAGGCCGCCATCGCCCGCAACCTCGGTTTCGTCAGCTACGAGGCCCTGCTGATGGAACTGGACGCGCATCGCGAGACGGTCTCCCAGCATTTCGAGCAGGTGTTTTCCGACCCCAACCGCGACGGCCACGATCTGGACAAGCTCTGGCTCGGCGCCGAAGAGCAGGCGACGGAAGAACTCGGCCGCCTCGGTTTCCGCGAACCGGCGGCGGCGGCCGAGCGGCTCGCGGCGCTGCGCGGCAGCGGCCGCTACCAGCAAATGGCGCAGGGCATCCGCGAACGCTTCGACGCCCTGGTGCCGCGCGCCCTGGCCGCCGCCACCGAACGGCCCAACCCGGACCAGACCCTGGCCCGGCTGCTCGACCTGCTGGAGACCATCTCGCGCCGGGCCGCCTACCTGGCGCTGCTGCAGCAATACCCGCAGGCCCTGGGCAAGGTGGCGCAGGTGATGAGCAGTTCCAGTTGGGCGGCCGAATACCTGCAACGCCATCCGATCCTGCTCGATGAATTGCTCGATGCCCGGCTGCTCGAAGCCAAGCACGACTGGGCCGGTTTCCGCGCCGAACTGGAGCAGCGCCTGGCGGACGTCGAACCCGACACCGAACGGCAGATGGACCTGCTGCGGGAAGCCCATCACGCCCAGGTGTTCCGCCTGCTGACACAGGACATCTCCGGCCTGCTGCAGCTGGAAAAACTCTCCGACCATCTCTCCGAACTGGCCGACATCATCGTGGACCAGGCCTTGCGCTTCGCCTGGAACAAGCTCGCCACGCGCCACCGCGACGCACCGGGATTCGCCGTCATCAGCTACGGCAAGCTCGGCGGCAAGGAACTCGGCTACGCCTCGGACCTGGATCTGGTGTATCTGTTCGAGGACGACGATGCCGATGCCGGGCGCATCTATTCGCGCCTGTCGACGCGCCTGTCCACCTGGCTCTCGGCGCAGACCCCGGCCGGCCAACTGTTCGAGACCGACCTGCGGCTGCGGCCCAACGGCGATGCCGGTCTGCCCGTGGTGAGTATCGATGCCTTCCGCCAGTACCAGTTGGAAAACGCCTGGACCTGGGAGCACCAGGCGCTGACCCGGGCGCGCTTTTCCGCCGGCGATGCGGCGGTGGGGGCGAAATTCGAGCAGGTCCGCGTCGAGATCCTGCGCCAGCAGCGCGATCCGGCCAAGCTGCGCGAGGATGTGCTGGCGATGCGCCAGCGCATGTACGACGCTCATGCCACCAAGGGCGAGGCCGCGGAACGAATCTTCAACCTGAAGCAGGACCCCGGCGGGCTGATCGACGTCGAGTTCCTGGTCCAGTATCTGGTGCTGGGCAACGCCCACGCCCATCCGGAACTGTGCGGCAACCTCGGCAACATCGCTCTGCTGCGGATCGCCGCCGAGCTCGGCCTGATTCCCGCAGAACAGGCCGAGACCGTGCGCGATGCCTACCGCGAATACCGCCGCCTGCAACACGCGCTGCGCCTCAACAACCAGAAGAGCAAGGTGGAACGGCTCAGCGTGCTGCCCGAGATCGAGGCGGTGCGCGCCTTGTGGCGTGTAGTATTCGACGCTTGAATTCCTTTAGGAAAAACCGGAAAGCAGCCACAGAGTTCACAGAGAAAACCCGGCCAGGCCAAGCGGTATTGTTTTTCCCTCTGTGCCCTCTGTTTCCTCTGTGGCTAAAAGGTTTTAAACGTTTTTAGGCCCCCGTCATGCCCGTCAATTACGCCACGCCCGCCGCCTCCCAACTGTTTCCCGTCGCCGGTGTCCGCCTCGGCGTCACCCAGGCCGGCATCCGCAAGAAGGACCGCCGCGACCTGACCCTGATCGCCCTCGACGCGGGTGCCCAGGTGGCCGGCGTATTCACGAAGAACCGCTTCTGCGCCGCGCCGGTGACGCTGTGCCGCCAGCACCTGGCCGTCGGCAGCGACATCCGCGCACTGGTGATCAACACCGGCATCGCCAACGCCGGCACCGGCCAGCCGGGCATGGACGCCGCCATCGCTACCTGTGATGCCGTCGCCGCCGCCCTGGGCGTCGAGGCCCGCCAAGTGCTGCCCTTCTCCACCGGCGTGATCCTCGAACTACTGCCCGCCGAGCGCGTGATCGCCGGTCTGTCCGCCTGCCAGGCCGACCTTCGCGCCGACGCCTGGCACGATGCCGCCCACGCCATCATGACCACCGACACCGTGGCCAAGGCCGCCTCCCGCCGTATCGAACTGGGCGGCCAGACCGTCACCATCACCGGCATCTCCAAGGGCGCCGGCATGATCCGGCCCAACATGGCCACCATGCTCGGTTTCGTCGCCACCGACGCCGGCATCGCCCCAGACCTGCTGAACGCCCTGGTGAAGGAAGCCGCCGACCACTCCTTCAACGCGATCACCGTGGATGGCGACACCTCCACCAACGACTCCTTCATCCTGATCGCCAGCGGCCAGTCCGGCGTGGCGGTGAACGATGCCGGCGACGCCCGCTGGCCGGTGCTGCGCGGCGCCATCATCGACGTGGCGCGGGAACTGGCGCAGGCCATCGTGCGCGACGGCGAGGGCGCCACCAAGTTCATCACCATTGCCGTGGAAGGCGGCCGCGATGTCGAGGAATGCCGCCAGGTGGCCTACGCGATCGGCCACTCGCCGCTGGTGAAGACCGCCTTCTTCGCCTCCGATCCCAACCTGGGCCGCATCCAGGCCGCCGTCGGCTACGCCGGCATCGAGGATCTGGACGTGGCCAGGACCCGCATCTGGCTCGCCTCCAACGGCGAGGAGGCGCTGGTCTCCGAGCACGGCGGCCGCGCCGCCGGCTACGGTGAGGAAACCGGCGCCCGCATCATGGCCGCCGCCGAGATCACGGTGCGGGTGCATCTGGGCCGCGGAGACGCCCGCGCCACGGTGTGGACCTGCGACCTGTCCTACGACTACGTGAAGATCAACGCCGACTACCGCAGCTGAAAAGGCTCGCCCCCTTCGCCCCCCTCCGGGGGTTCGATATGGCTCGCTGCGCTCGAATGTCGGGGGGAGCTTCGAGCAGCACCGATGCATTGCGGCTGGCGCCGCGTGCCGCTTTTCCTTGGGGCGGCTCGGCGGAAAAGCTCGTTTTCGCGCCGAAAAAAAACCGGCCGCAGGGAAGATCCCTGCGGCCGGCCTTCGTCACCCCGATCAGTAGACGTCGTGCTGGGTGTTGTAGACGTTGAACTTGCCGGTGGGCGTGATCAGTCTCGGATCCTTGATCACGGCCTTCAGCTTGCGCGTCTTGTCGTCCACCACGACGATCGCCGACTGCTGGTTCTTGGCGCTCCAGACGGAGAACCAGACCTCGTCGCCGGCCCGGTTGTACTCGGGCTGCACCACGCGCTTGGCGCCTTCGCCCAGGCCGGCCCACTCCCCGATCGGCAGCGTCTCGTAGCCCTTGTCAAGGTTCTTGATGTCGAACACCGCGATCGACTGGCTGACGTTGCTCTCCGGGTTGAGCGGCGTATCGACCCACAGATTGCGCGACTTCGGATGGGTCTTGATGAACAGGGAGCCGCCGCCCTGGGCCTTCAGCGTATCCACCACCTTCCACGCCTCCTTGGAATGCTTGGCCGGGTCGGTGCCGATCAGGCTGACCGACTCGTCGCCCAGGTGGCTGGTGGCCCATACCGGACCGAACTTGGGATGGATGAAGTTGGCGCCACGTCCCGGGTGGGGGGTCTTGCCGACATCCACCAGCGCGGCGAGCTTGTCCTCCTTGGTATCCACCACCGCAATCTTGTTCGAGGCGTTGGCGGCCACCAGGAAGTAGCGGCCGCTGGAATCGAAGCCGCCATCGTGGAGGAAGCGGGCCGCGTCGATGCTGGTGACCTTGAGGTTTTTCAGGTCACTGTAATTGACCACCAGGATCTTGCCCGTTTCCTTGGCGTTGATGATGAACTCCGGGTGATAGTGGGAACCGACGATCGAGGCGACGCGAGGCTCGGGGTGGTATTCCTGGGTGTCGACCGTCATGCCGCGGGTGGACTCGACCTTGAGCGGCTTCAGGGTGTCGCCGTCCATGATGGCGAACTGGGGCGGCCAGTAGGTGCCGGCCACGGCGTACTTGTCCTCATAGCCCTTGAACTTGGAAGTCTCCACGGAGCGTGCTTCGAGGCCCACCTTGATTTCCGCCACCGTCTCCGGCTGGGCCATCCACAGGTCGATCAGATTGATCTTGGCGTCGCGCCCGATCACGTAGAGGTAGCGGCCGGACTTGGACATGCGCGAGATATGCACCGCATAGCCGGTCTTGATGATGCTGACGATCTTCTTCGAGGCTCCGTCGATCAGGGCGATCTCGCCGGCATCCCGCAGGGTGACGGAGAACAGGTTGTTCAGGTCGAAGTTGTTCATCTTCTTGGTCGGCCGCTGCGAGACGGGGACCAGCACCTTGTGGGATGCGTTCATCTCCTTCAGGCCGTATTCGGGCGGTGCCGGCGGCTCCTGCTGGACATAGCGCGCCATCAGGTCCACCTTTTCATCCGACAACTCGCCCGACGTGCCCCAGTTGGGCATGCCCGCCGGCGAGCCGAATTTGATGAAGACCTTGAGATATTCGGTCCCGCTGGCGAGTGTCTTGTCCGTGGTCAGCGGCTTGCCGGTGGCCCCCTTGCGCAGCACGCCATGGCATCCGGCACAACGCTCGAAGTAGATCTGCTTGGCCTGCTCGAACTCGGCCTTGGTCATCGGCGGCGCCTTGGGATTGATGTTCTGATGCATCTCCACCTTTTCCAGCGGCGACTCCCCCGCGTGATACTTGAGATCGATATCCGTGACGCCGGGTTTGACTTCGTCCTGCGCCCAAGCCGGCAAAACGAATGCCGAAAGGGTACAGGCCGCCAAAGTTGCGAATACCTTCATGTGTAAACCTCCTATTTGGTTTTTCTAGTCATGCACCATCAATCGACTTATTCATCGACAGGCGCTATAAGGGCAGAGAACAAAATATCACAGCTTGATCCAGATCAACGAACCCCGAGGAAATGTACGAAACAACGCGAACCATGGGGCAAGGAAAAGTCGTTACTCTCGATTTTTCATGACAGACATCGATTCGTTTTTTTGGAGGAGCACAAGTTGAGCCTGACATTGACTGGATTCGACAACAAGGTGGCCCTGGTGACCGGCGCAGGACGCATGCGCAGCATCGGCCGGCCGATTGCCCTGACCCTGGCCAGGGCCGGTTGCGACGTGGTATTGACCGGCACCGGCAAGTCGCCGTCCCTCTACCCCGCCGACGAGCAGGCGGCCGGCTGGCGCGACATCGAGTCGGTGGCCGACGAGATCCGCGCCCTGGGCCGCCGCGCCCTGCCGCTGGTGTCCGATGTCGCCGACCCCGAAGCGGTGGAGGCCCTGTCCCGGCGCGTGGTGGCGGAACTGGGCCGGATCGATTTCGTGGTCAACAACGCCGGTTCCACCCGCGGCCAGGACCGCCAGCCGGTGGCGACCCTGCCGGTCAGCGAATGGCAGCGGGTGATCGACACCAATCTCAATGGCAGCTTCTACATGTGCCAGGCCTTCGCCCGGCGCATGATCGAAGGCAAGCAGGGCGGCGCCATCATCAACATCTCCACCCTCGGCGCCCGGCTGCTGGCCGCCGGCACCGCCGCCTACGCCAGTTCCAAGGTGGCGATCAACGGCCTGACCACCATCCTCTCCGGGGAACTGGGCCAGTACGGTATACGGGTGAATGGAGTCTGCCCCGGCCTGATCGATACCAGCCGGCTGGACGACGTGGGCCGGGGCGATGCCTGGAACGGCCTGGTGAAGAGCTTCATTCCCCTCGGCCGGGCCGGTACCGGCGAGGACATCGCGAACATGGTGGCCTTCCTCTGCAGCGACCAGGGCGCCTGGATCAGCGGTCAGAGCATCTACGTGGACGGGGGCTATACCAACGTGCCCCTGATGGGGGCCTGACCCGGCGCAGACATGGCCGCCGGCGGCGCCCGGCTTCAATGCAGCTTGCGCGGCATGGACAGCAGGAATTCGGCGATCGGGGCCTCGAACTGGGTGCCGTCCTCAGCGGTCAGCTGATAGCTGCCGCGCATCGTCCCCACCGGGGTCTCCAGCACGCAGCCGCTGGTGTATTCGAAGCTCTGCCCCGGCTGCAGCAGCGGCTGATGACCGACCACGCCCAGGCCGCGCACTTCCTCCACCTTGCCGGTGGCATCGGCGATCAGCCAGTGGCGGGAAATCAGCTGCGCCGCCACGCTGCCGACGTTGGCGATGGTGATGGTGTAGGCGAAGGTGTGACGTCCGTTTTCCGGATCGGACTGCTCCGGCAGGTACTGGGTCGCGACGGACACCTGGATCTCGTATTTCTTGGACTCGGCCATAGCTCGCAATTGCACACCAAAACGGCGCCGGCCGCAATGGCGCCGAGCCGGTAAAATCGCGGCTTCGCCAACGAGGGTCTGCCCATGTACCGCATCGCTCCCAGCCTCCTCTCCGCCAATTTCGCCAAGCTCGGCGAGGAGGTGCAGAACGTCGTCGCCGCCGGCGCCGACTGGATCCACTTCGACGTGATGGACAACCATTACGTCCCCAACCTGACCATCGGGCCGTTGGTGTGCGAGGCCATCCGCCCGCTGACCGAGGCGCCCATCGACGTGCACCTGATGGTGAAGCCGGTGGATCGCATCGTGCCGGACTTCGCCAAGGCCGGCGCCAACATCATCACCTTCCATCCCGAAGCCTCCGAGCACATCGACCGCACCCTTGGTCTGATCCGCGATTCCGGCTGCCAGGCCGGCCTGGTGTTCAACCCGGCGACGCCGCTCCATTACATGGACCACGTGATGGACAAGCTCGACCTGGTGCTGCTGATGAGCGTGAACCCCGGCTTCGGCGGCCAGAAGTTCATCCCCGGCACCCTGGACAAGCTGCGCCAGGCCCGGGCCCGGATCGACGCCTACGCAGCGCAGAGCGGCCGCAAGATATTGCTGGAGATCGACGGCGGGGTGAAGGCCGACAACATCGCCGAGATCGCCCGCGCCGGGGCCGACACCTTCGTCGCCGGCTCCGCCGTGTTCGGCGCCGCGCGGGATGGCGATCCCCACCGCTACGACTCGGTCATCGGTGCCATGCGCGCCGAACTGGCGAGCATCTGAACCGCCGCAGCACGATTCGGTCACGCCTGATGCAGTTTCCCCTGCCCATTCGTTCGGTCACCCTGGACCTGGACGGCACCCTGCTCGACACCGCACCGGACCTGGCCGAGGCGGCCAACGCGATGCTGGCCGAGCTGGGGCTGCCCCGGCGCAGCGAAACCGAGATCCGCGACTTCATCGGCAAGGGCATTCCCAACCTGGTGAAGCGTTCCATCACCTTCGAGCGGGAACCGGACGCCGAGGCCCTGGCCCGCGCGGAGTCGGCGTTCCGCCGCCACTACGCGGTCTGCAACGGCCGCAGGAGCCGCCCCTATCCAGGCGTGGTCGAGGGCCTGGAGCGGCTGCGCGCCCTGGGCCTGAAGCTGGCCATCATCACCAACAAGGCCGGCGCCTTCACCGAGCCGCTGTTGGCGGCCTCGGGGCTGCTGCCCTACGTGGAATTCACCATCGCCGGCGACACCCTGCCGAAGAAGAAGCCCGATCCCCTGCCCCTGCAGCACGCCTGCCAGCGCCTGGGCGTGGCGCCGGCGCAGAATCTGCACGTCGGCGACTCCCAGAACGACTTCCAGGCGGCGCGTGCCGCCGGCTGCCCGGTGTTCCTGGTGCCCTACGGCTACACCGAGGGCGCGGATGTGCGCCAGCTGGAGTGCGATGCTATAGTCGCCTCGCTGGTCCAAGCGGCTGAACTCATCAGCGCAGCCTGAACAAGAAGAAAGTCCCACGCAAAGTGCTCCACCAGAACCTGCAAATCACTCGGAAACATGCCCTGGGGGCGGAGGCCTGGCCCTGGCGTCGCCAGCGCCGGCACTGAATCCCCCCCTCGCTTTCCGCGCGCCGCTCCCCGTCGCGCACCCCTTGCAGAATTTCCGTGGAGTCATCATGAACGAATCCGAATTCAACCGGCTCGCCGCCCTCGGCTACAACCGCATCCCGGTCAGCGCCGAGACCTTCGCCGACCTCGACACACCGCTCTCCATCTACCTGAAGCTGGCCGACGCGCCCTACACCTACCTGCTGGAATCGGTGCAGGGCGGCGAGCGCTTCGGCCGCTATTCCTTCATCGGCCTGGCCGCCGGTACCCGCATCGAGGTCCATGACCGGCGGGTGACGGTGATCGAGAACGAGTCCGTGGCGGAGCTGCGCACCGACATCGATCCGCTGGACTTCGTCGGCGAGTTCATGGCCCGCTACCAGGTGCCCGACCTGCCCCAGTTGCCCCGTCTCTACGGCGGTCTGGTGGGTGCCTTCGGCTATGACACCATCCGTTACATCGAACCGCGCCTGGCGCCGGGGCGCAAGCCCGACGGCGAAGACATCCCCGACATCCTGCTGCTGCTCTCCGAGGAAATCGCGGTGGTGGACAATCTCTCGGGCAAGTTGACCCTGGTGGTCTATGCCGACCCCCGCGAATCCGGCGCCCACGCCCGCGCGCAGGCGCGCCTGCGCGGCCTGGTGGCGCGCTTGCGGGAACCGGCGGCGATCCCCGCCGACACCCGGGCCGAGAGCGTGCCCGCCGTCTCCGAATTCGGCGAGGAGGCCTTCAAGGCGGCGGTGCTGAAGGCCAAGCAGTACATCGTAGACGGCGACCTGATGCAGGTGGTGCTCTCCCAGCGCATGACCAAGCCCTTCGTCGCCTCGCCGCTGGCCCTGTACCGGTCGCTGCGCACCCTGAACCCGTCGCCCTACATGTTCTATTTCAACTTCGGCGCGTTCCACGTGGTCGGCGCCTCGCCGGAGATACTGGTGCGGCTGGAGGACGGCAAGGTCACCGTGCGCCCCATCGCCGGCACCCGCAAGCGCGGCGCCACGCCGGAGGAGGACGCCGCCCTGGCCGCCGACCTGCTGGCCGACGAGAAGGAACGCTCGGAACACCTGCAACTGCTGGACCTGGGCCGCAACGACGCCGGGCGGGTGGCCCGGACCGGCACCGTCAAGGTCACCGAGCGTTTCGTGATCGAACGCTACTCCCACGTGATGCACATCGTCTCCAACGTGGAAGGGGAGCTGCGCGAAGGCGAGAACGCGCTGTCGGTGCTGAAAGCCACTTTCCCCGCCGGCACCGTGTCCGGCGCGCCCAAGGTGCGGGCGATGGAAATCATCGACGAACTGGAGCCCAGCAAGCGCGGCATCTACGCCGGCGCCGTGGGCTACGTCGGTTTCAACGGCGACATGGATCTGGCCATCGCCATCCGCACCGCCGTGGTCAAGGACCAGACGCTCTACGTCCAGGCCGGCGCCGGCATCGTCTACGACTCCAACCCCGACGCCGAATGGGAGGAGACCCGCAACAAGGCGCGCGCCCTGCTGCGCGCCGCCGAGGTGGCCGAGGCGGGACTGGATACCCGCCTCGACTGAAGCCGGCCGCAGCGGCAGCCGTTTAACGCAAAAACCCGGGGTGCCGGCTGACTTCGAGCGCAGCGGGCACACTGCGCCTCAGGATGTCAAATCCTGACCATGGGCATTACCCGATCTCGATCACCGTGCGGATGCCTTTGCCGGCGCCCAGGTCGGCGAAGGCTTCGTTGATCTCCGCCAGCGGCCGGCGCTGGGTGATCAGGCTCGCCAGGTCCAGCCGGCCGGCGCGCCAGAAGGCCAGCAGCCGCAGGATGTCGTAGCTGGCGTGGGCGCCGCCGAGCAGGCTGCCCATCAGCTTCTTCTCCATGGAGGCGAAGAGCACGGCATTCTGGATGGTCACCGACTGGTCGAAGGGCGGCGCTCCCACGCAGATCGTGGTGCCGCCGGGCCGGGTGGCCGTGATGCCGAGTTCGATCAGCGCCGCCGCGCCCGCCGTCTCGAACGCGTAATCGACGCCGATGCCGTTGGTGAGGCCATAGGCGATCGCCAGCGGATCTTCCCGCGTGGGATCCACCACGTGGCTGGCGCCCAGGCGCAGGGCGGCTTCGCGCCGCTCGGCCACCGGGTCGGAGACGATGATGGTGGATGCCGCCGCCAGGCGCGCGCCCTGCACGGTGGACAGCCCGACGCCGCCAGCGCCCAGGATCAGCACCGTGGCGCCCTCCACCACGCGGGCGGTGTTGAGCACCGCGCCGACGCCGGTGCGCACCGCGCAGCCCGTCACGCAGGCCAGGTCGAGCGGGATGTCGGCGTCGATCTTCACCGCCGAAGCGGCCGGCGCCACCACGAATTCAGCCAGGGCGCCGACGCCGACGCCGCGCAGCACCCGGCGCCCCTGTCGCGACAAGCCGGTCTCGCCGTCGGGCAGGGCATGAGTGATCAGCGCCTGGGTGGCATGGGCGCAGATGCTGTGCTCGCCACGCTGGCAGAAATAGCACTGACCACAGGGATAGATGGCGTTCAGCACCACCGCGTCACCGGGCTGCAGATGGGTGACGCCCGGTCCCACCGATTCGACCACGCCCGCCGCCTCATGGCCGACGATGATCGGCTCGGCCACCGGGAAGGTGCCCTTGACCACGCTGTAATCGGAATGGCAGAGACTGCAATAGCGCACCCGCACCCGCACTTCGCCGACCCGCGGGGCGATGATTTCCACGTCGTCCACGACGCTCAGGGGCGCTCCCGGTTGTTCCAGCACGGCTGCACGCATCGATTTTCTCCAGGCAAGTTGATGTCGGTCGCCCGACAGGGCGGGGGAATTCTAGGAGCAAAGGCGACCGCCGCCCGTAGCGGGTTCCCAATTTGGGTGGGCGCTCAGCCGACGCATGCGCCGCCCGCCGGGTCCATGCCCGCGCCAATGCCCATCTCATAGTGCACCGCCAGCCAGACCGTCGGCTGATCGGGATCGGTCCAGTCGACGCGATGGCGGCAATGGGGCGGCAGGTCGATCCAGTCGCCGGGCGCCAAACAACGCGGGGACGCCTCCCCTTCCAGCCACAGCCGGGCCCGGCCGGACAGCAGCAGCACCCACTCGCCGTCGGGCTGGTCGTACCAGAAGCCGGGCGGGCTGGCCTGGCCGGTGGAAACGATGCGCTCGATACGCAGACCAGGCCGCGCCAGCAATTCCTCAAAAGCCTCCCGTCCTCCAGCGGCGGCGGGAAGTCCCTGCAACAGATTGCCCGCGGCGGCCGGCGCGCCGCGATGCTCGATGGCGTCATTCATGGCGAAACCAAAATACGAACACGGTCGGCAGCATGGGCGGCATGGGAGGGGACTGTCAACACCGGCCCGGCCATGAGATGATCCGCCCCTTTGCCGTCCACGCGGGGATCCCCATGGGCGGCGCGGAACCCGTCATCAGGAGAAGTTACATGCAAGGAAAAGTCTGTGTCGTCACCGGCGCCTCGCGCGGCGTCGGCAAGGGCATCGCCCTGGCCCTGGGCGCCATGGGGGCAACCGTCTATGTCACGGGGCGCAGCGCCAAGCCGACCGACTCGCCGCTGGGCGGCACGGTGGACGCCACCGCAGCGGAGATCACGGCGCGCGGCGGCAAGGGCGTCGCCGTCCATTGCGACCATGGCGACGAGGCGTCCGTCGCGGCCCTGTTCGAACGGGTCAAGCGCGAAGCGGGACGGCTGGACATCCTGGTCAACAACGCCATCGCCCTCCCCGACGAACTGACCCTGGTCAAGCCCTTCTGGCAGAAGTCCCTGAAGGAATTGTCGCTGCTCGACGTCGGCCTGCGCTCCAACTACGTGACCACCTGGAATGCCGCGCCGCTGCTGGTCGAGAGCAGGGGCCTCGTGGTGTTCACCTCATCCTTCGGCGGCACCTGCTACATGCACGGCCCGGCCTACGGCGCGGGCAAGGCCGGCACCGACAAGATGGCCCACGACATGGCCCACGACTTCAAACCGTTCGATGTGACGGCGATTTCCCTCTGGCTCGGCCTGGTCAGGACCGAGCGCACCAACAACGTCTGCGCCGCGGAGCCGGAAAAGTACGGTGCCGCCTTCAAGGTCGCCGAATCGCCCGAGTTTCCCGGCCGCGTGATCGCCGCGCTCCACAACGATCCGGAGCGGCAGTCCCTCTCCGGCGCGATCCAGGTGGCGGCGGAACTGGGCAAGCGCTACGGCGTCACCGATCTGGAAGGCCGTCAGCCGCCTTCCTACCGCCGTGCCCTGGGCAACCCGACCGAGTTCTCGGCGGCGGTGGTGGAATAGGCAGTCAATCAAAACAATTCACGGAGGAGAGAATCAATGACTCAGGAGAAGAAAGGCCGCGTTGCCGGCAAAGTAACCATCATCACCGGCGGCGCCAGCGGCGTGGGGCGCGAGGACGCGCTGTTGTTCGCCCGGGAAGGCGCCCGGGTGGTGATCACCGACGTCAACGAAGACGCCGGCCAGGCCCTGGCCCGGGAGATCGGCGGCGACGCCCTGTTCCTGCGCCACGACATCACCCGCGAGGACGACTGGCAGCGGGTGATGGCCGCCACGGTGGAACGCTTCGGCCGCCTGGACGTGCTGGTGAATAACGCCGGCATCCTGATGCCTTCCGCGCTGGAGGACACCACGCTGGAGCTCTGGCGCAAGATCCAGACGGTCAACGTGGAAGGCTACTTCCTCGGTTGCAAGCACGCGGTTCGGGAGATGAAGCAGACCGGCGGCGGCTCCATTGTCAATATGTCCTCCCTGGCGGGCTTGTCGGGCCTGGCGATGTTTTCCGCCTACTGTGCCAGCAAGCACGCAGTGGTGGGTCTGAGCCGCAGCGTGGCGGCCTATTGCAAGACCAAGGGCTACAACATCCGCAGCAACACCATCCACCCCGACGGCATCAACACGCCGATGGTCGCCGCGATGGTGAATCACATGGACCTGCTGTCCCAGGTGACCAGCCGCAATCCCGACATGCCCCGCTCGACGGACCCGATCAACATCGCCAACGTGGTGCTGTTCCTGGCGTCCGACGAGTCTCAGTTCATCAACGGCGCCGAACTGCGGGTGGACAACGCCTTCCTCTCCAGCGGCGACTGAGCGGCATCCAGCATCGGCGCCTCACGGGCTTGGCCTGGAGGCGCCTGCTTCACTCCGCCGTGTCCGGCTCGGCCCACAGATCGGGCTGATCGGCGCTGTGCTCGCGTACCAGGCGCAACAGCAGGGTCTTGAGGGCGAAGGCATCCACCTCGCCCAGCACGCTCAACACTTCGGATTCCCGCGCCTTGGAAGCGGCCATCAGATGCAAGGTGACGTCGCGCCCCTTGTCGGTGAGACGATAGCGCGGCTCGCCAGCCTCGTCGCGGGCCACCAGCCCCATGTCGCCGATGTCGGCCAGCAGCGCGGCCGTGGCATTGGCACCCTGCCCCAGCAGGGCCATCGCATCCTGATGGCTCATGGTCTGGCGCAGGGTCAGCAGGCTGAGCAGGGAATAGGCGTCGTCGGACAGACCCAGGGCATGGACCTGGCGTCGCACCGGCTGATAGAAATGGTGGCTGGCCCGGCTCAATAGATAGCCCAGATGATCCTCGCCGAAACTGCCCGCCATGCGCGCGCTGCGCGGCTCGTCCATCTCTCCCCGGCGCGCCGACAGCGCGTACTGGCCGGCATGGTAGATCAGCGGGGCGCGCTGGTTGCAATCGAACTCCAGCACCTCGCCGACGAAAATCAGATGGTCGCCGCCATCGTGGCGGAAAGAAGTCTTGCACTGAAAGCGCGCCGCGCAGCCCGGCAGCAGCGGCAGGCCGGCGATGCCCGACTCCAGCGCGACGTGGGCGAACTTGTCGCCGCCGCTACGGGCGAAGCGGACCGAGAGGTCGGCCTGATCGGCGGCCAGCACATGAACGGCGAAATGCTGCGCCTGCTCGAAGACCGGCATGCTCTTCGCCGTCCGGGCCAGGCTCCACAACACCATCGGCGGCTCCAGGGAGACGGAATTGAAGCTGTTCGCGGTGAGCCCCACCGGCGTGCCGTCGGCGGCACGCGTGGTGATCACGGTGACGCCGGTGGCGAAGCTGCCCAGGGCGGTACGGAAGTCGCGGGCGTCGATGGTCGGACGGGACATGGGGATTTCGGGAACGCGCTCAGAGGCGACGGATCTTGTCTACCAGCGCGGTGGTCGAGCGCTGATGAATGAAGGGAATCGAGTGCACCGCCCCGCCCCAGCCCCGCACCTCGCCATAACCGACGATCCGCTCGACGGGCCAGTCGCCGCCCTTGACCAGAACCTCCGGACGGCAATCGAGAATGCGCTGGAGCGGCGTGTCCTCGTCGAACCAGGTGACCAGGGACACGCACTCCAGGGCGGCCATCACCGCCATGCGATCCTCCAGGCGGTTGATGGGCCGGTCGTCGCCCTTGCCCAGGCGTTTCACCGAGGCGTCGGTGTTGAGCGCCACCACCATCGCCGCACCGAGCGCGCGGGCCTGGGCCAGATAGGTGACGTGGCCGCGATGCAGGATGTCGAAACAGCCGTTGGTGAACACCAGCGGACGGGGCAGCGCGGCGACGCGGGCGGCCAGATCGGCGGGCGCGCAGCATTTGGCCTCGAAGGCCGGAGCGGAGTAATTCATCGGCTTGGCGGGGGAGGACTCAGGGCGCGCGGGCCGGCTGTCTGCCGCCGGCGCTGGTGGCCGGCGCCCCGCTGCCTTGCGCCGCCTGGTTGTCCAGGCGACGCGCCTCCTCGTCGGAGATGACCTCCATGACGCGCACCACTTTCAGCACGCCGCCCGTGGTGCGGGCGATATCCACCGCGTCATTGGCTTCCCGGCGCGTCACCAGTCCCATCAGGTAGACCACGCCGGCCTCGGTCACCACCTTGACGTTGTTGGCGGGGAACTTGGCGGCATCGACGAAACGCCCCTTGACCTTGGAGGTGATGAAACTGTCGTTGCTGCGGGAGCCCAGGGAACTGACCCCGGCGATCTGCAATTCGTTGGCGATCGACTTCACGTTCGGCACGCCGGCGGCGATCCTGTCGATGTCGGCCTTGACCCCGGCGCTCGGCGCCTCGCCGGTCAACAGCAGGGCATGGTTGAAGCTGGTGGCATTGACATGGACCTGGTCGCCATACTTCTCGTTGATCCGCGACACCGCGCGCAGCTCGATGGCCTCGTCGGCGAGATAGATCTCCGAAGGGCGCCGGTCGGCGAGTATCAGCGCGGTGGCGCCGACGCCCACGGCGGCGGCGCCGAAACAGCCGGCCAGCAGCGGCGCCGTCAGGCCGGCGGCCAGGGTCCAGGTGGCAAGGGTCTTGTCGAGTCTCATGGCGCGTCTCCAAAAAGCAGTTGGTCGATGCCGTCGCACAGGCAGTGCAGGGCCAGCAAATGCACTTCCTGGATGCGGGCGGTCTTGTCGGCCGGGACGCACAGATGCACGTCGCCGGGCGCCAGCAACGCGGCCATCCTCCCCCCCTGCTTGCCGGTCAGCGCCACCACGGCGATGCCCTTATGGTGCGCCACCTTGATGGCCTCGATCACGTTGGGCGAGTTCCCGCTGGTGGAAATCGCCAGCAGCACGTCGCCCTTGCGCCCCAGCGCATGGACCTGCTTGGAAAAGACGTCCTCGTAGCGGTAGTCGTTGGCGATCGATGTCAGGGTCGAAGTGTCGGTGCTGAGCGCGATGGCGGACAGCGGCGGCCGCTCGCGCTCGAAGCGGTTGATCAGCTCGGCGGCGAAATGCTGGGAATCGCCGGCGGAGCCGCCGTTGCCGCAGGCCATGATCTTGCCGTCGGCGCGGAGGCAGGCCGCCATCAGATCGACGGCACGGGCGATGGGACCGACCATCGCAGCCTCGGCGGCCTGCTTGGTGGCGATGCTGGCCTGGAACTGGCCGCGAATGCGCTGCTCGATGCTCATGGGGCTGCCTTGTATTGGAATCGGTACATTTTAGCCTCTGATCCCACCCCGGACAGCCGAATCAGCCTTTCACAGCGCCACAAATACCTCGACCAGCACCCGCTGCCAGGGGTTCCGATGCTGGCGCAGGCGCGCGATGCGCGCCTCGACCCGGCCGCCGCGGTCCAGTTCCGTCGCCACCGCCCGGTTCTCGGCCCGGGGCAGATAGCCCAGCTTCTCGCCGCGCCATTCCACGCGCACCGCCCAGGCATCGTGGGGGTTGTCCGGCTCCCGCACCAGGTCCAGCCGGTCGCCCTCGCGCATTTCGTCCCAGCGGGCGTTGCCGGCGTAATACTGGAAACCCGCCAGGGGCGAACTCTGCACCAGCATGCGGATACTGTCGGCCACCGCCGGCAGGGCCCACAGGCAGCAGGCGCTGACGCTAATCCGCAGAAAACGCATCGCGCAACCACTCGATCCGCGCCGGATCGAGACCGTCCATCAGCACGCAGTCGAAACGGCAGGGCCGTTCGCCGTGGCGCTGCAGATAATGACTCGCCGCCAGCCGCAGGCGGCGCTGCTTGGCGCGCGTGACGCTGGCCGCGGCGCCGCCGAAGTCGGCCCGGCTGCGCAGTCTCACCTCGACGAACAGCAGCATCTCGCCCAGTTGCCCGACCAGATCGATCTCGCCCCCCTTGATCCGGTAGTTGCGGGCCAGGATGTCTACGCCCCGGGCGCGCAAATACGCGGCGGCCAGATCCTCCGCCGCCGCGCCGCGCTTGCGCGTGAGGGCCTCGCGCCGGAAAATGCGGCCAATGAGCGACATATCGAACCCCGCGCCAAATAAGACAACAGCATTGTACGTGGTGGCGACGCCCCTGGGAAACCTGGGCGACATCACCCTGCGCGCCGTGGACATCCTGAAACAGGCGGACCTCATCGCCTGCGAGGACACGCGCCATGCCCGGCGCCTGCTCGACCACTACGGCATCCGGACGCCGACCCTCGCCGTGCATGAGCACAACGAACGGGAGGCGGGCGAAAAACTGGTCGCCCGGCTGCGCCAGGGCCAGAGTGTGGCGCTGATTTCCGACGCCGGCACGCCGGCCGTCTCCGACCCCGGCGCCCGGGTCGTGGCGGCGGTGCAGGCGGCGGGGTTTCCAGTCGTCCCGCTGCCCGGCGCCAACGCTGCCATCGCGGCCCTGTCCGCCTCCGGCCTCGCCGATGAACATTTCCTGTTCGTCGGCTTCCTGCCGCCCAAGCCCGGCCCGCGGCGCACCCAGATCGCCGCCTTGGCCGCCGTTCCCGCCGCCCTGGTGTTCTACGAGGCGCCGCACCGGGTGGAGGAGACCGTCGCCGACCTGGTCGCGCTGCTGGAGCCGGGACGGGAACTGGTGGTGGCACGGGAACTGACCAAGCTCTTCGAACAGATCGTACGCCTGCCCCTGGCCGAGGCGCCGGCCTGGTTCGCCGCCGACGACAACCGTCGCCGCGGCGAATTCGTGCTGATCGTTTCCGCCCCGCCGCCGCGCACAGGACTGGACGACGAAGCCGAGCGCGTACTGAAGCTGCTGCTGGCGGAACTGCCGGTGAAGCAGGCGGCCAAGCTGGCGGCGGCGATCACCGGCCAGGGCAGGAACGCGCTGTACCAGCGGGCGCTGGAACTCAAAGACCTATAATCGGACACCATGAAAACCCTCACGATCACCCGCCCCGACGACTGGCATCTGCACTTGCGCGACGGCGACGCCCTCCAGGCCGTCCTGCCCGACACCGCCAGGCGCTTCGCCCGCGCCATCATCATGCCCAACCTGAGGCCGCCGGTGACCACCGTGGCCCAGGCCGGCGCCTACCGGGAGCGCATCCTGGCCGCGCTGCCCGCCGGCCTAGTCTTCGAGCCGCTGATGACGCTGTATCTGACCGACAATACGCCGCCAGCCGAGATCGATGCCGCCCGCGCCAGCGGCATCGTCCATGCCGTGAAGCTCTATCCGGCCGGGGCCACCACCAACTCCGACGCCGGCGTGACCGACCTGGCCAGGTGCCGCGCCGCCCTCGCCCGCATGGAAGCGCTGGGCATGCCGCTGCTGGTGCATGGCGAGGCGACCGACCCGGCGGTGGACGTCTTCGACCGCGAGGCGGTGTTCATCGACACCGTGCTCTCGCCGCTGCTGCGGGACTTCCCCGCCCTCAAGGTGGTGCTGGAGCACGTCACCACCCGCGAAGGCGTCCAGTTCGTCGCCGCGGCGGGGCGCAACGTGGCGGCGACGATCACCGCCCACCACCTGCTGCTCAACCGCAATGCGCTCTTCGCCGGCGGCATCCGCCCCCACCATTACTGCCTGCCGGTGCTGAAACGGGAGGCCCACCGCCAGGCGCTGGTGGCGGCCGCGGCCTCGGGCAATCCGAAATTCTTCCTCGGCACCGATTCGGCGCCCCACGCCAGAAGCACCAAGGAAACATCCTGCGGTTGCGCCGGCTGCTACACCGCCCATGCCGGCATCGAGCTCTATGCCGAGGCTTTCGAGGCGGCGGGCACCCTGGACAAGCTGGAAGCCTTCGCCAGCTTCCATGGCCCCGACTTCTACGGCCTGCCGCGCAACCGCGAACGCATCACCCTCGTCGCGGAACCCTGGCCAGTGGCGGCGAGCCAGCCGATGCTGACGAATGACCCCCTGGTGCCGCTGCGGGCGGGGGAGACCGTGGCCTGGAAACTGGTGGACGAAAAATGAAATCACCGACCCGCCTCGTCTTCTCCTGTCTGCTGGCGCTGCTCCTGACCGGCTGCGACGCCGACTCGGCCTCCTACCTGATCGACGGCAATCGCGACCATTCCCTGTCCGTGCTGCGTGACAAGCCCTGGCCCTGGAGCGACTGGGAGGTGTCCCTGGTGGTGACGCGGCTGCCCGAGTGCATGCGCCGCCATCGCCTGAAGAATGCGCCGGCCGACGGCAACTTCAAGCTGGAGCTGTATGAATCCCTCGAAGGCGGCTTCATCCTGCACCAGGGCAAGCGCTGGTACGTCACGGAGACCGGCAAGTGTGCGTTCCAGGCATTCAAGGAGCCGCCGCCGGAGCCGGGTCTGCCGCTCGGCACTTTCGACGAAAAGGACGGCAGCCTGAAATTCAGGGCCGCCGTGAACAAGCCGGGGGCCTGAACGCCCAAACCGCATCCGCTGCGTGCGCACGCAGCGTCCGTCCCCGTTTTTCCGCGGAGCTTTCCATGCAGTTGACCCCGGCCCAGCAGGCCTATCACGAACTCGCCCTGTCCCTTTGCGAAACCCTGACGCATCTGCGCCGGCTGAATGCCGACGCCGAGGCGGTCCAGGCGCTGACCGCCGCCATCGCCAGGCTGAACCAGGACATGGCGCGGCAGCGCGGCGACCGGCCCATGCTGCCGGCCTATCAGCCGCGCGACCTGAGCGGCGGCATCGAATGGCTGATGCCCTACAGCCCGGTCAGCGGCCCCTGCAATCCGGTGGCGCCGCGCCTGCATTTCCTCCGCGAGCCGGGGCGTCTCCTGGCCGACGTCCGCTTCGACTGCATCCACGAAGGGCCGCCGGGCACGGTCCACGGCGGCGTGCTGGCCGCGGTCTATGACCAGTTGTTCGCCAATGCCAACCTGCTCAACAAGACCGGCGGCTTCACGGCCTCCCTCACCATCGACTTTCAACGGCCGACGCTGCTCGACGAGACCGTCCGCTTCGCCTGCTGGATCGAGGAAGTGGCCGGACGCAAGGTCAACATCCAGGGCGAGTGCCGGAATGGACGGGACGAGCTGCTGACGACCGCGCGGGCGCTGTTCATCCATGCGCCCGGCGTGGTCGACGATCCGGATTTCAGGATTTGACGCCTCCCCTGGCGGGGCTGACGTACAATCCGTCCGGGAAGTTCGCTAGGCAGCCGCTGTGAGCGCAAGCTCATGGAGGAAAGTCCGGGCCCCATAGAGCAGGATGCCGGCTAACGGCCGGGCGCAGCAAGCCTCGCAAGAGGCCCAAGGCGACGAACAGGGCAACAGAAAACATACCGCCGATGGCTCCGCAAGGAGATCAGGCAAGGGCGAACCGGTGGGGTAAGAGCCCACCGCGGACGTGGCGACACGGACGGCACGGCAACCTCCATCCGGGGCAAGGCCAAATAGGGGAGCGATAGCGTGGCTCGCGCTGCTCCCGGGTAGGCTGCTAGAGCCTGCCGGTAACGGCAGGCCCAGAGGAATGGCTGCCCACGACAGAACCCGGCTTATCGGCGAACTTCCCAATTTTTCAATCCCCCCCCTTCGCCCCCCTCCGGGGGGTTCGATACGGCTCGCTGCGCTCGGATGTTTGGGGGGCTTCGTAGCGGCACCGATGGCATTGCGGCTTTGCCGCGTGCCGCTTTTCCTTGCGGCGGCGCGGCGGAAAAGCTTCATCGAGGAAGCACGGATGTTCTGACCTGCTCCGAAACGAGGAGGATTTTCGCCGTGTCCGCCGTGGTTTCCCTTGGGGCCGTCCGGCGGAAAAGCTCCATTTTCACGCTAAGAACCGCGCTGCACGCCGAGGTTTCAAGGTTCAGCCGATGGTCGTCCGATGGCCGCCGCGGTCGCCGGAAGCGGCGGCTTCGTTGAGCCAGCGCGCCTCCCAGACTTCGGCGGGCTGCGGCCTGCCGTACAAATATCCTTGATGGATCACGCTGGCGCGGGCATTGAGGAAGGCGGCCTGCTCCTCGGTCTCCACCCCTTCGGCCACCACCTTGAGGTGCATGTGCCGGGCCACCGCGAGAATGGTTTCCACCAGGGCCTCATCGTCGGGATCGTTCGGGGCGTCCTGGACGAAGCTCTTGTCGATCTTCAATTCGTGGATCGGCAGCCGCTTCAGATAGGCCAGCGACGAGTAGCCGGTACCGAAGTCATCCACCGAGAAATGAATGCCCAGGGCCGCCAGTTCGCTCATCTTGGTCACCACGTCGCTCACGTTGTCGATCACCAGGCCCTCAGTCACTTCCAGAGTCAGGCGCGTGGGATCGGCGCCGGTGTCGGTCAGCAACTCCCTGACCCAGGGTACGAAACCGGCCTGACGGAAATGGCGGGGAGAAAGATTGACCGAAAGACGCAGGGTGAATCCGGCCGACTCGTGCCGAGCCATCAGGCGGCAGGCCTCCCTCAGCACCCAGGCGCCCAGTTCCACGATCAGATCCGATTCCTCGGCGATGGGAACGAACACACTCGGCGGCAGCAGGCCCCGCTGCGGGTGCTGCCAGCGCACCAGAGCCTCTGCACCGGCAAGGCGGCCCTGGGCATCGACCTGGGGTTGCAGATAGAGCCGCAGTTCGCCGGCCGGAATGCCACGTCGCAGTTCGGCCTCGATGGCGAATCGCTGCTGGGCGAACTCGCCCATGGCGGTCTCGAAGAAGGCGCTCTGATTGCCGCCGGCGTCCTTGGCGCGGTGCAGCGCGGTGTCCGCCCGCCGCAGTACGGCCTCCGGCGTATCCTCGCCGCTCTCCGGGAACAAGGTGACGCCGAAACTGGCGGTGACGGTCACTGCTTCACCGGCGATGTCGAACGGTTCCCGCAGGGCGGCATGAATTTTTTCCGCCACCGCCAGCGCCTGCCGCGAGCCCTGGGCCGGATGGCTGCCCATGTCCTGCAGCAGCAACGCGAATTCGTCCGCCGCCACGCGGGCCAGGGTATCCCCGTCGCGGATCAATCCTTGCAGCCGCCGTGCCAGCGCCTGCAGCAGACTGTCGCCAAGGCTCATGCCACGCGCGTCATTGATGTTCTTGAAACGGTCGATGTCGAGCAGCAGCAGGGTTTCCTGCCAGTGTTGGCGACGACCGGCGGCCATGACCTGAGTCATGCGGTCCATCAACAGGCTGCGATTGGGCAGGCCGGTCAGGGCATCGTAGTAGGCCAGGCGATGGATCCGCTCCTCGGACTGCTTGCGCTCGGTGACATCCTGCACCGTGCCCTGGACCATCGAAGGCGTGCCGTCCGCGGCATACCGTATCTCGCCGCGCTCATGGACGTGTTTCACACGGCCGTCGGCCAGCAGCAAGCGATGAATGATTTCGTAGGCGCTGCCGTTCTTGAGGCAGTCCGAGAAAACCTCGTCCACCCTCTGCCGGTCCTCCGGATGGACGGCATCGAGGAATCCCTGATAGGACGCTGAGAAGGTCGCCGGATCGATCTCGAAAATGCGATAGATCTCGTCCGACCATTCGAGATGGTTGCTGCGCAGATCCAGGGTCCAACTGCCCAGCATGGCGATGCGCTGCGCCTCGTTGAGCCGGTCGAGGCTGGCCCGGATGCGCTCGTCCGCCCGCTTGGCGGCAGTGATGTCGCGGCCGATGCCGAGAACGCCGATCACCTGGCCCTCGGCGTCCACCATTGGCGTCTTCGTGGTGAGCAGCCACTCCCGATGGCCGTCGGTGGCGAAAGTGACCTCCTCCTCGTTGGCCAGCGGTCGGCCGGCGGCAAGAGCCGCCGCGTCGTGCTCGCGGAAGAAATCGGCTGACTCTCGTGTGACGAAATCGTAATCGGTCTTGCCGACGATCTCCGTTTCCGACTTGCCGAAGAAGCTCTCGAAACGAGGGTTGCTGAGCAGATAGACGCCGTCGCGATCCTTCAGCCAGACCAGGTCGGGGATGTTCTGAATCAGGGCCTTGAGGAAACCGCGCCCCCGCGCCAGGTCGGTCTGGGAATCGGCGAGCGCCTGGCGCTGCTCATCCAGGGCGGCAAGCATGCGGTTGAACTCCGTCGCCAGTCTGGCGACCTCGTCCTCGCCCGGCACGGTCACCCGCTGTTCGGTCTGGCCCATGCGCACCCGATCCATCACCGTCTGCATGGCGCGCAGGCGGCGGGTCAGGCCGTTGCCCAGGGCCAAGGCCAGCAAGGCGCCGATGGCGATCGCCGCGACGGCATAGAGCATGCCCTCCCTGGCGATCGCCTCGAGCTTGGCGTGGGTGCTCTGCTGGCCGATCCCCACCCTCACCCAACCAATGGTGCGGCCGGCCAGGATCACCGGCGCAAAACTATCCACCAGTTCCAGGCGCCGGCTCAGCACCCTCACGCCAGTCCCCTGCCGGGGCAAATCACGGACGAACTGGCCGATCCGGGCGAGATCGGTATGGACCACCACCCGGCCCTGCTGGTCGAGAACCATGGCGAAGGCCAGATCGGGGAAGCGCCGCTGGGCATCGATGAGATCTTGCAAACCGGCGATATCCATGGCCCCCAGCCAGTCAGCCGAGCTCACGGCCAGGCTGCGTACCAGCGTGGTGCTGTTTTCGACCTGGTGCGCCAACAGCATCTCCCTCTGACGCTGGGTGAGATCGATGACGAAGATGGTCATCATCGTGGCATGGACCAGCGCCACGCTCAGGATCAACTTGCGGCGCACGGAGCCGAGCAGACATGTGCGCAGGGATCGCAGTGGAGCGGACAGTTTCATTTCGGCTCCACGGGACGGACCTGACGCTCGAAACGGGCGACATATTCCCGCACCACGTCGTAGCTGGAATCGTCGGCCGCATGAATGCGGGCAGTTTCCATGACCGCCAGAATTCCTCGTCCTTCGGGCGTTTCATGAAGCTTCAGCAGCAGTTGTGCAACCCGCTCCCGCACCGCCACGGGCACATCGTCCCGCGCCATCACCGAATTGTTGATCAAATGGGGAGTCTCCCAGATCACTTGCAGTGCCGCCGCCTCCTGCGGGTGGTTCTTCTGGAAAGCGCGCCAGGGTGGCGGCCAGGTGACGCCGGCGGCCGTGCGTCCCTGATAGGCATTCATGATCGACGACTCCTGGGAGCCGACGTAGCGGTTCTCGATATCGCGCATCACATCCACGCCCTGGCTGTGCAGCCAGGCCTGGGGCATGATGCAAGCCGCCAGCGCCGTTGCCGCCGGATAGCTCACCGCGCGGCCGCGCAGATCGGCGGGACGGCGGATACCGCTGTCGCGGCGGACGACGAAGATGCCCTTGAAGTCATCCGCATCCCCCGCCATGGCGAAAACATGAAACCCGGCTTTCATGGCCTCGAGGGTCTGCCAGGGATTCGGCAACAGGAACTCGGCGCTGCGCTCGCGGATTTTTTTCTCGAAACTGGGATAGTCCCTGGACGCCACCAACAGGAAGTGGGCCTCGGGCATCTGCCGGTTCAGATATTCGACCAGCGGCTGATAGACCGCGAAGAGTTTCGACGGGTTGTGCAAGGGGTGCACGGCCAGGCGGTAGCTGGGTCCCTGGCCGGGTTCCGGCCGTGGGTCATACACGGGGCCCGCCACCGGTGGCGCCTGGTCGCAACCGGCCAGCACCGCCATCGCCAAGGCAACCACGGCGGCGCGTAAACTGCGGCGCCCGACAGTGCCCTTCACTGAGTCTCGCTCCGCATTCTATTCATCGCCCCATTCCATTACCCACCTTAGTAGAGTGGTAATTATCATTGGTCGCGGCGCCCGTTGTCGAGGGTGGCACGATGAGCCGGCAGCATTTTGCCGCAACTCCGTCACGATCAGTGCGAAGTCGTCGTCCCCCACCGGCCAATTTCTCAAGCTTTACTTTCGAACCTGCGCAATACCCATTGATTTAATTAATTAATTTAACCAACACCCATTGACATCCCAGCACACATAAGTCCTTGTTACACCAGAAAAAAACCTATAAATCCTCTTGACCGAGCCAATTCTTGCCCCTAAAGTGGTGAAAAGTGGGTAAAGGTGGGAAATCCTATGATTTCCCCTCGGGCTAGGGGTGGCGATGTTTCAAGGGGCGATAGCGCTGAATCTTGACGCAAAGGGACGCATGGCGATCCCGGCGCGGCATCGCGACGCCCTCGCCACCGAGGGTGGTCGCCTGGTGCTGACCGCCCATCCCCATCGCTGCCTGTTGCTCTACCCGGAGCCCGCCTGGGCGCCGATTCGCGACCGCATCCTGGCGGCGCCCAGTTTCGATCCTCGTTCCGCCGCCTTGAAGCGCGTCTTGGTGGGCAATGCCCGCGACGAGCAACTGGACGGCGCCGGCCGCCTGTTGATCGCCCCCGAGTTGCGGGCTCACGCGGCGCTGGAAAAGCAGATCTGGCTGGTGGGCATGGGCACCCACTTCGAAATCTGGAGCGACGCCGGCTGGCAGGGTCTGCCCGAGCTGGCCGCCGCCGCCCTGGCGGATGGCGCGCCGCCGCCGGGCTTCGAGGGTATTTCGTTGTGAACGGCGGCCACGTCAGCGTGTTGCTGGCGGAGGCGGTAGCGGCGCTGGCGATCGAACCCGACGGGATCTACCTGGATGGCACTTTCGGCCGTGGCGGCCATAGCCGGGAAATCCTGGCCCGGCTGGGGCCGGCCGGCCGCCTGGTCGCCCTGGATCGGGACCCGGCGGCCATCGCCGCCGGACAAAAAATCGAGGATCCGCGCCTGAACCTGGTTCATGCCTGGTTTGGCGACCTGGGCCAGGTGCTGGACGAACTGGGCATCGCCCAGGTGGACGGCGTGCTGCTGGATCTGGGCGTTTCCAGTCCACAACTGGATGACGGCAGCCGGGGATTCAGTTTCCGGTTCGATGCGCCGCTGGACATGCGGATGGATACGACCCGAGGAGAAACCGCGGCGGAATGGCTGGCGCGGGCGAGTCAACGGGAAATAGAGGAGGTGCTGAGAGACTATGGCGAAGAACGGTTTGCTCATGCGATTGCAAAGGCGCTTGTTGCTGCTCGGAGCGAATGCGGTATTACAAGCACCGGACAACTTGCCGCGCTCGTGGAAAAAGCCGTGCGCACGCGGGAACCGGGCCAGCATCCGGCGACGCGCAGCTTCCAGGCTCTACGGATTCTCGTCAATCGCGAGCTTGAGGAACTGTCGCTGAGCCTGCCCCAGGCCCTGGCTCGACTGAAGCCCGGCGGCCGGCTGGTGGTGATCAGCTTCCACTCCCTGGAAGACCGCATCGTGAAGAACTTCCTGCGCGACCAGGCACGCCCGCCGCAGCCGCCCAAAGGCGTGCCGGTGCGGGCCGCCGACCTGCCGCCGCCGCGCCTGCGCCTGGTGGGCAAGCCGGTCCATGCCGGTGCCGAGGAGGTCGCCGCCAACCCCCGGGCCCGCAGCGCAGTGATGCGGGTCGGCGAGAAACTGGCGGCCGCCGGCGAAGGGCGTGGCTGATGGCGCGTCTGAACCTGGCCCTGCTGCTCGTGGTCGTGGCCTGCGCCCTGTTCGCCGTGGATGCGAATCACCGGGCGCGCAAACTGTTCATCGAACTGGAGCATGAACAGACCCGGATGCGCGATCTGGAAGTCGAGTGGGGGCAATTGCAGCTGGAGCAGAGCACCTGGGCCAACCACGCCCGCATCGAGCGCATCGCCCGGGAAAAGCTGCAGATGAAAACGCCGGTGCCGAACCAGGTGCTGACGCTGGAAGGAAAGGGCCGGTGAAATTTTCCTACAGCCCGGTACTTTCCCAGGCCGTGCCGCCCTGGCGCGCCCGCTTGATGCTCTGCCTGCTGCTGGCCGGCTTTCTCGCCCTGGTCGGCCGCTCCCTCTATCTGCAAGGCATCCACAACGAATTCCTGCAGGGCAAGGGTGAGGCCCGCTACGAGCGGACCCTGTCCATCTCGGCCACGCGCGGCCGGATCATGGACCGCCACGGCGACGTGCTGGCGATTTCCACCCCGGTCAAATCCATCTGGGCGATCCCCGAGGACGCGCGCCTGCAGCCTGCCGACGCCCGCACTCTGGCCCAGCTGCTGGAGATGGACCTGCGCGAGCTGAACCGGCGCCTGGCCTCGGAAAAGGACTTCGTCTTCATCAAGCGCCAGGTCTCGCCGGAGATCGCGGAAAAAGTGGCGGCGATGAAACTGCCGGGCATCCACGAACAGCAGGAGTTCCGCCGCTACTATCCGGTCGCCGAGGTCACCGCCCATGTGCTGGGTTTCACCGGCGTCGAGGACGCGGGCCAGGAGGGCGTGGAACTGGCGTTCAACGACATGCTGTCGGGCAAACCCGGCAGCCGCCGGGTGATCAAGGACCGGCGCGGCAACATCGTCGAGGACGTGGAGTCCATCCGTCCGCCCCAGGACGGCAAGGACATCCTGCTGGCGCTGGACGACAAGATCCAGTATCTGGCCTATTCCAATCTGAAGCAGGCCATCGAGCAGTACCGCGCCCGCGCCGGCGGCGTCGTGGTGCTCGACGCCAAGACCGGCGAAGTGCTGGCTCTGGCCAATCTGCCGGCCTACAACCCCAACAACCGGGAACGGCTGGTCGGGGCGCAACTGCGCAACCGGGCCTTCACCGACACGTTCGAGCCCGGCTCCACGATGAAACCGTTCACGGCCGCCCTGGCCCTGGAACAAGGCAAATTCCGCTACGACACGCCGATCCAGACCGCCCCGGGACGGCTGGTGATCGGCAACGCCACCATCCACGACGCGCACCCCCACGGCGTGCTGACGGTGGCCCAGGTGATCCAGAAATCCTCCAACGTGGGTTCGGCCAAGATGGCGCTGTCGATGCCGGCCGAATCGATGTGGAGCATGTTCGACAACCTCGGCTTCGGCGCGCCCCTGAAGCTGGGTTTCCCAGGCGAAGTGGGCGGGCGCCTGCGGCCCTGGAAAAAATGGCAGCCCATCGAACAGGCCACCATGGCCTACGGCCACGGCATTTCGGTGACCCTGATCCAGTTGGCCCGTGCCTACATGGCCTTCGCCCGCGACGGCGACCTGGTGCCGCTATCCCTGACCCGGATGGACAATTCACCCGCCCCGGGCAAGCCGATCTTCTCGGCCCAGACCGCGCGGGAAGTGCGCAACATGCTGGAAATGGTGGTGCTGCCCGGCGGCACCGCGACCAAGGCCCAGGTTCCCGGCTATCGGGTGGCGGGCAAGACCGGCACCGCGCACAAGCTGGACGGCGGCGTCTATGCCAACAAATATGTCGCTTCCTTCGTCGGCTTCGCGCCGGCCTCCGATCCGCGGCTGGTGATCGCGGTGATGGTCGACGAACCCTCCAACGGCATCTATTACGGCGGCGACGTCGCGGCGCCGGTGTTTTCCCGCGTCATGGCCGGCGCCCTGCGTACCCTCGGCGTCGCCCAGGACGCGCCCCTGACGCCGCCCTCCGCCACGCTGGCCGCCGCGGCCGACGCCAAGGAGGAGATGTGATGTCGGCCGCCGCCATGCTCGCGCCGGACGTGCTCGCGGAATTGGCCCGCCGGGGGGTGGGGGTGTCGCGCCTGTGCGTCGATTCGCGCCGCGTCACGGCGGGCGACGTCTTCGTCGCCGCGCCGGGCGCCCAGGCCGACGGCCGCCGCTTCATCGGCGAAGCGCTGGCCCGGGGCGCCGCGGCCGTGCTCTACGAGGCCGCCGGGGCGCCGCCCCTGCCGGCCACGGCGGTGCCGCTGCTGCCGGTCGCCGGACTGGCCGGCCAGCTCGGGCAGATCGCCGACCTCGTCTACCAGCGCCCCTCGGCGCAACTGTGTCTGATCGGCGTCACCGGCACCAACGGCAAGACATCGGTCACCCATTTCATCGCACAGGCGCTGGCCGCCCTGGTGCGCCCCTGCGCGCTGATCGGCACCCTCGGCAACGGCTTCCCCGACGCCCTGGACCCCAGTCCCAACACCACGCCGGACGCGATCACCCTCCACGCCGCGCTGGCCCGCTATCTCGCCCAGGGCGCCCGGGCCTGCGCGATGGAAGTGTCCTCGATCGGGCTGGAGCAGGGCCGGGTGGCCGGCGCCCGCTTCGCGGTGGCGGTGCTGACCAACCTGACGCGGGACCATCTGGAATACCACGGCACCATGGAAGCCTATGCCGCCTCCAAGCGCCTGCTGTTCGAAACCCCCGGTCTCGGGGCCGCGGTGCTGAACCTGGACGACCCGTTCGGCCAGGAACTGGCGCAGCGCCTGCGGGGACGGATGCGGACCATCGGCTACACCCTGGGCGCGGCCGGCGGCGCCGATGAAGTCCTCGCCGCCAGCGATCTGGATCTGCGTTCCGGCCTCGCCTTCCGGGTCAACGGCCAGCCGGCGCACGCGTCCCTGGTCGGCCGCTTCAACGTCGCCAACCTGCTGGCCGCGCTCGGCGCCCTGCAGGCGGCGGGCATCGCGCTGGAACAGGCGCTGACCACGCTGCCCCGGCTGCGCCCCCCGGCGGGCCGCATGGAAGCCCAGGGCGGCAGCGGACAGCCGCTGGTGGTGGTGGATTACGCGCATTCGCCGGATGCCCTGGAGCAGGCGCTGACCACCCTCAGGGAAACCGCCCGGGAGCGCGGCGGCCGCCTGGTCTGCCTGTTCGGCTGCGGCGGCGACCGGGACCCCGGCAAGCGCCCCTTGATGGGAGCGGTGGCGGAGCGTCTGGCGGACCGGGTGGTGCTCACCAGCGACAATCCCCGCGGCGAAGAGCCCGGCGCCATCGTCGCCGCCATCCGCGCCGGGATGGCCGGCGAACCGGAAACGGAGCTGAATCGCGGCCGGGCAATCCACTCCACCGTCGCCCGCGCCGACACCCGGGACGTGATCCTGGTGGCCGGCAAGGGGCACGAGCCTTATCAGGAAATCGGCGGCG
Source organism: Denitratisoma sp. DHT3 (assembly GCF_007833355.1). Lineage (NCBI taxonomy): Bacteria > Pseudomonadati > Pseudomonadota > Betaproteobacteria > Nitrosomonadales > Sterolibacteriaceae > Denitratisoma > Denitratisoma sp. DHT3. The sequence continues at coordinate 2,014,490 of NZ_CP020914.1, forward strand.
TGCGCCACCCCTATTCCGACCTGGAACAGGTGCGCGCCGCCCTGGAGCAAAGAACATGATGACCCTGCGACAAGCGGCCCAGGCCTGCGCCGGCAGCACCGTCCGGGGCGAGGTCCGCTTTGGCGCCGTGTCCACCGATTCGCGCAGCATCGCGCCCGGCGAGCTGTTCGTGGCCCTGCGCGGCGAGCGTTTCGACGGCCACGATTTCGTCGCCGAGGTGCTCGCCCGGGGCGCCGCCGCAGCCCTGGTGGACCGGACCTGGGTGGCGGCGGACGATGGCCGCGCGCAACTGCCGCTGGTGGCGGTCGACGACACCCGGCTGGCCCTGGGGCGGCTGGCGGCCGCCTGGCGCGGCGGTTTCGAGATTCCGCTGATCGGCATCACCGGCAGCAACGGCAAGACCACGGTCAAGGAAATGTGCGCCGCGATCCTGCGCGCCCACTACGGCGCGGAAGCGGCGGTGCTGGCCACCGCCGGCAATCTCAACAACGACGTCGGCCTGCCGCTGACCCTGCTCAAGCTCACCGCCACGCATCGCGCGGCGGTGATCGAAATGGGCATGAACCATCGCGGCGAAATCGCCTACCTGACGCGGATCGCCCATCCCACCGTGGCCCTGGTGAACAACGCCCAGCGCGCCCACTTGGAGGGCCTGGGCTCCCTGTCCGAAGTGGCGCGGGCCAAGGGCGAGATTTTCGAGGGGCTGGGGGCCGGCGGCGTGGCGGTGATCAATGCCGACGACACCCATGCCGCGTTGTGGCGGGAACTCAGCGCCGGCCACGCGACGCTCGGCTTCGGCCTCGACCATGCCGCCGAGGTGACGGCCCACGTCCGGCCGCAGGGTTTCGCCTGCCGGCTGGAACTGGCGACGCCCGCCGGGACGGCCGAACTGACCCTGCCCGTGCCGGGCCTGCACAACGCCCGCAACGCCCTGGCCGCGATCGCGGCCACCCTGGCGGCCGGCGTTCCGCTGACGACCGCCGTCGCCGCGCTTGGCCGCTATCAAGGCGTCAAGGGGCGACTGCAACGGCGGGTCGGCCATGCCGGCGCGCTGCTGATCGACGACAGCTACAACGCCAACCCGGACTCCATGCGCGCCGCCATCGACGTACTGGCAACCCTGCCCCAGCGGCGGCTGCTGGTCATCGGCGACATGGGCGAAGTCGGCGCGGCCGGCGGCCAGTTCCACGACGAGCTCGGCGGCTACGCCAAGACCATGGGCATCGACCGTCTCTACGCACTGGGTGAGCTGACGGCCGCGGCCGTCGCCAACTTCGGCGCGGGCGGCCAGCACTTCCGCCGCGTCGAGGACCTGATCGCCGCCCTGTTGCCCGAACTGAACTCCGATACCGCCGTCCTGATCAAGGGCTCCCGCTTCATGCGCATGGAACGGGTGGCCGATGCCCTCGCGGCGAGCCCTCCCCTTCCCGAGGAAAGGAAAAACAAATGACCCGCATCTTCCCTTCTTTGCAGAAAGATACCCCGCCGCCGCGCCGCCCCAAGACGGGGCCAGCCACAACCCGGAGCGGGCACAGCCCGCGGACACCCGCCCCCCCGGGGGAAAGGCCCATCATGCTGCTTGAACTGGCCCGCTGGCTGGCGCAGGATGTGCGCGCCTTCAACGTCTTCAACTACATCACGCTGCGTGCGGTGCTGGCGACGATGACGGCGCTGACCATCTCCTTCATCGCCGGACCGGCCTTCATCCGCTGGCTGGCGGCGAAGAAGATCGGCCAGGCGGTGCGCGACGACGGCCCGCAGACCCATCTGACCAAGGCCGGCACCCCGACCATGGGCGGCGGCCTGATCCTGATCTCGCTGGGCATCTCGACCCTGCTCTGGGCGGATCTGGCCAACCGCTTCATCTGGATCGTGCTGATCGTCACGCTCGGTTACGGCGCGGTGGGCTGGGTGGACGACTGGCGCAAGGTGGTTTACCGCAACCCCAAGGGACTGTCGGCCAGCACCAAGTATTTCTGGCAGTCGCTGATCGGCATCCTGGCCGCCATCTACATCGCCTTCTCGATCTCCGCGCCCGACGCCGACCGCAGCTTCGCACTGCTGTTCCGCTGGGCGATGAGCGGTTTCACCCTGGACCTGCCGGCCAAGGCCGACCTGATCGTGCCCTTCTTCAAGTCCGTGTCCTATCCCCTGGGCGTGATCGGCTTCATGCTGCTGAGCTATTTCGTGATCGTCGGCACCAGCAATGCGGTGAACCTCACCGACGGCCTGGACGGCCTGGCCATCATGCCCACGGTGATGGTCGGCTCCGCGCTCGGCGTCTTCGCCTACGTCGCGGGCAACGCGGTGTATTCCAAGTACCTGCTGCTGCCCTACATCCCCGGCGCCGGCGAGCTGGCGATCTTCTGCGCCGCCCTGGCCGGTGCCGGCCTGGGCTTCCTCTGGTTCAACGCCTACCCGGCGGAGGTGTTCATGGGCGACGTCGGCGCGCTGGCGCTGGGCGGCGCGCTGGGCACGGTGGCGGTGATCGTGCGCCAGGAAATCGTGCTGTTCATCATGGGCGGCGTCTTCGTCGCCGAGACCTTGTCGGTGATGTTGCAGGTGTCCTGGTTCAAATACACCAAGCGGCGCTACGGCGAGGGGCGCCGCATCCTGCGCATGGCGCCCCTGCACCACCATTTCGAGCAGAGCGGCTGGAAGGAGACCCAGGTCGTGGTGCGTTTCTGGATCATCACCATCCTGCTGGTGCTGTTCGGCCTGTCCACCCTGAAGATCCGGTGATGGATACCTTCGGCGCCATCTCCCGCACCCGCTGTTCCCAAGGGAAAGCCGCATGAATCTCGGCGGCAGGCACGTCCTCGTTCTCGGCCTCGGCGAATCGGGACTGGCGATGGCGCAGTGGTGCGCCCGTCAGGGCGCCCGCGTGCGGGTGGTGGACAGCCGCGCCGCGCCGCCCTTTCTCGACGAACTGCGACGCAGCGCGCCGGAGGCCGAGTTCCGCTGTGCCGCCCTCGACGAGCGCTTCGACAAGTCGCTGCTGAACGGGATCGAGCTGCTGGCGCTGTCGCCCGGACTTTCCGGCGGCCTGATGGCGGTGATCCATGCCCGCGCCCAGGGCATCGCGGTAGTGGGCGAGATCGAATTGTTCGCCTGGGCGCTGCGCGCGCTGGGCGTGCGCGGCAACCACGGCCCCTACAGCCGGGTGATCGCGATCACCGGCACCAACGGCAAGACCACCACCACCGCGCTGGCCGGCCATCTGTGCCGCGGCACGGGCAAGGCGACGGGCGTGGCCGGCAACATTTCCCCGGCCGCGCTGCACGCGCTGATGGCGGCCCTGGATCAGGGCACGCTGCCGGATATCTGGGTGCTGGAACTGTCCAGCTTCCAACTGGAGACCCTGAACAGTCTGGACGCCGACGCGGCGACGGTGCTGAACGTCAGCGACGACCATCTGGACCGCTACATCGACCTGGACGAGTACGCCAGCGCCAAGGCGCGGATTTTCGCCGGACGCGGCGCGCAGGTGCTGAACCGCGACGACCCGCGGGTGAAGCGCATGGCGCTGGCGGGCCGCCCCTTGATCAGTTTCGGCCTCGATGCGCCGGGCAACGAACAGGATTTCGGCCTGCGCCGGAACCGGGGCGAACCCTGGATCGTCCAGGGCGACCGCTTCCTGCTGCCGGTTTCCGAGCTGCCGATCGCCGGGCTGCACAACGCCGCCAACGCGATGGCGGCGCTGGCGCTGTGCGCCGGCATCGGCCTTGATGCGGGAAGACTGCTGCCCGCGCTGCGCGACTTCCGCGGCCTGCCCCATCGCGTCGAACGGGTGGCCGAGATCGACGGCGTCGGTTACTACGACGACTCCAAGGGCACCAACGTCGGCGCCACCGTCGCCGCACTCACGGGCCTTGGCGGCCAGTTGGCCGCCCAAACCAGTCACCTCCCTTCCTCGGGAAGGGAGGCCGGGAGGAATGGCTCCTCCACGCCGGCGCAGCCCGGCAATCAACACGATCCAAGGATCGTGTTGATTGCCGGGGGCGATGGCAAGGGACAGGACTTCCGTCCGCTGAGCCCGGCGGTCGCGCGTCATTGCCGGGCGGTGCTGTTGATCGGCCGCGACGGGCCGAAGATCGGCGCGGCGCTGGCCGGCGGCGGCGTGCCCGTCCGTCAGGCGGCGGACATGGATGAAGCCGTGCGCCTGGCCGCCACGGCCGCGCGTCCCGGCGATGTCGTGCTGCTCTCTCCCGCCTGCGCCAGCTTCGACATGTTCCACAACTACGAGCACCGCGCCCAGGTCTTCATCGCCGCGGTGCGCACCCTGGCGGGCGCGACATGAGCCGGGCCGGCATTCCCCACCGCTACGCTCCGCCGGCCCACCGCTCGCCGGCGGAACTCGATCCCTGGCTGTTCTGGTCGGCGCTGGGGCTGCTGATGCTGGGCCTGGTGATGGTCTATTCCTCGTCCATCGCCACCGCGGAAGGCAGCAAGTTCACCGGCAACTCCGCGACATACTTCCTGGTCCGCCACGGCATTTTCCTGCTGGTCGGACTGGTGGCCGGCACGGTGGCCTTCCAGATCCCGCTGCGCTTCTGGCAACAGGCGGCGCCGCTGCTGTTCCTGGCCGGCGTGCTGCTGCTGGCCCTGGTGGTGATTCCCCACGTGGGCCGCTCGGTCAACGGCGCCCAGCGCTGGCTTCCGCTGGGGCCGGTGAATCTGCAGCCCTCGGAGCTGATGAAGCTGTTCGCCGTGCTCTACGCCGCCGACTACACCACGCGCAAGTTGGCCGACATGGATTCCTTCCGCCGCGGCTTCGTGCCGATGGCGATGGTGATGACCCTGGTCGCGGCGCTGCTGTTGCGCGAACCCGATTTCGGCGCCTTCGTGGTGATCATCAGCATCGCGATGGGCGTGCTGTTCCTGGGCGGCATCAACGCCCGCCTGTTCGGCATCCTGTTCCTGGTGCTGCTGTTCGCCTTCGTGGTGCTGATCTGGACCTCGCCCTATCGGCGGGAGCGCCTGTTCGGCTTCATGGACCCCTGGCAGGACGCGTTCGGCAAGGGCTATCAGCTTTCCCACGCCCTGATCGCGTTCGGGCGCGGCGAATGGTTCGGCGTCGGGTTGGGCGCCAGCGTCGAGAAACTGTTCTACCTGCCCGAGGCGCACACCGACTTCCTGCTGGCGGTGATCGCCGAGGAGCTGGGCTTCGTCGGCGTCGTCGTCGTGGTCGGGCTGTTCGCCCTGGTGGTGCAGCGCTGTTTCGCCATCGGCCGCCAGGCCCTGGCGCTGGATCGGCTGTTCGGCGGCCTGGTGGCGCAGGGCATCGGCATCTGGCTGGGGGTGCAGTCCCTCATCAACATGGGGGTCAACATGGGCCTCCTGCCCACCAAGGGCCTGACCCTGCCGCTGATGAGCTTCGGCGGCTCCGGCATCATGGCCAACTGCGTGGCGCTGGCCATTCTGCTGCGGGTGGATTACGAGAATCGCTCACTGATGCGGGGGGTCAAGGTATGAAGACCATTCTGATCATGGCCGGCGGCACCGGCGGCCACATCATGCCCGGCCTGGCGGTGGCGGACCATCTGCGCAGCCTGGGCTGGCGCGTGGTCTGGATGGGCAATGCGGAGGGCATGGAGGGGCGGCTGATCCCGGAACGGGGCTTCGAGACCGCCTGGGTGAAGTTCTCCGCGCTGCGCGGCAAGGGGCTGGCGCGCAAGCTGTTGCTGCCGTTCAACCTGATCGCCGCCTGCTGGCAGGCCTTGCGTGAGATGCGCCGCGTGCAGCCCGACGTGGTGCTGGGCCTGGGCGGCTACATCACCTTTCCCGGCGGCCTGGTGGCGGCATTGAGCGGCCGGCCCCTGATCCTGCACGAGCAGAATTCGCTGGCCGGGCTGGCCAACCGGGTCCTGGCGCGGCTGGCGACGCGGGTGCTGACCGGCTTTCCCGACGTGTTGCCGCGCGGCGAGTGGGTCGGCAATCCGGTCCGCCCCGAAATCAGCCGGCTGGCGCCGCCGCAGGAGCGCCTGCCGCAACATGGCGGCCCGCTGCGCCTGCTGGTGCTGGGCGGCAGCCTGGGCGCCCAGGTGCTGAACCAGACCCTGCCCGCGGGTCTGGCGCTGATTCCGCTCCAGGAGCGGCCGGAGGTCTGGCACCAGTCCGGCGAGCGGCATATCGAGGCCCTGCGCGCCAGTTATGCGCAGGCGGGCGTCGAGGCCCGCCTGACGCCTTTCATCGCCGACATGGCCGAGGCCTACGCCTGGGCCGACCTGGTGATCTGCCGCGCCGGCGCGCTGACCGTGGCCGAGCTGGCCACGGTGGGCGTGGCCAGCGTGCTGGTGCCCTTTCCCCATGCCGTGGACGATCATCAGACGGCCAATGCGCGCTTCCTCTCGCAGGTTGGCGCGGCCGTGCTGTTGCCCCAGGACCAGTTGCGGCCCGAGACCATCGCCCTGCTGCGCAACTATTCGCGCGACCAGTTGCTGGAAATGGCGGCGCGCGCGCGCGACCTGGCGAAACCCGAAGCCACCGTCACGGTGGCGCGGGCCTGCATGGAACAGGCGGAGAAGTTCGCCGCGAGGAGCAAAGCATGAGACCTGAAAACGCCCAGGTTTCGGGTACTCGTCGGGCGATCGGATCGGCGGCCCGCATCCAGAATGTCGCCATGCCGCCCGCCACTTTCAGTCACCCGTCGCGCGACCAGACATCATGAAACATAAAGTCCGTCGTATCCATTTCGTCGGCATCGGCGGCTCCGGGATGAGCGGCATCGCCGAGGTGCTGGCCAACCAGGGCTTCCAGGTGAGCGGCTCCGACCTGGCGGCCAGCGCGGCCACCGCCCGCCTGGCCGATCTCGGCGTCGCCATCGGCATCGGCCACGACCCCGCGCGGGTGACCGACGCCGACGCCGTGGTGGTGTCCACCGCCGTCAAGGAGGACAACCCCGAGGTCGTGGCGGCGCGGGAACGCCATATCCCGGTGGTGCCGCGGGCGCAGATGCTGGCCGAGCTGATGCGCTTCAAGCAGGGCATCGCGATCGCCGGCGCCCACGGCAAGACCACCACCACCAGCCTGGTCGCCAGCGTCCTCGCGGCCGGCGCGCTGGACCCCACCTTCGTCATCGGCGGCCGCCTCAACTCGGCCGGCGCCAATGCCCGCCTGGGTCAGGGCGAGTTCCTGGTGGCCGAAGCCGACGAGTCCGACGCCTCGTTCCTCTTCCTGTCGCCGATGGTCTCGGTGGTGACCAACATCGACGCCGACCACATGGAGACCTACGGCCACGATTTCGGCCGCCTCAAGCAGACCTTCGTCGACTTCCTGCACCGCCTGCCGTTCTACGGCGTCGCGGTGCTGTGCATCGACGATCCCCACGTGCGCGAGATCATGCCCCGGGTGTCGAAGCAGATCATCACCTACGGCCTGGCCCCGGAGGCCAACGTGCGCGCCGAGAACATCGTCGCCGAGGGCGGCACGATGCGCTTCGACTGCGTGCGGGAGAACGGCAGCACGGTGCGCTTCCCGGTGGTGCTGAACCTGCCGGGCGTCCACAACGTGCAGAACGCCCTGGCGGTGATCGCCGTCGCCACCGAGGTCGGCGTGCCCGACGCGGTGATCGTCGCCGCCCTGGCCGAGTTCAAGGGCGTGGGGCGGCGCTTCCAGCGCTACGGCGAAGTGCCCCTGGCGGCCGGAGGCAGCTTCACCCTGATCGACGACTACGGCCACCATCCGGCCGAAATGGCGGCCACGCTGGCCGCCGCCCGCGGCGCCTTCCCCGGCCGGCGCATCGTGCTGGCCTTCCAGCCGCACCGCTACACCCGCACGCGCGACTGTTTCGAGGACTTCGTCAAAGTCCTGTCAGAGGCGGATGCCCTGCTGCTGACCGAAGTCTATGCCGCCGGCGAGCCCCCCATCATCGCCGCCGACAGCCGCTCCCTGGCCCGGGCCGTGCGCGTCGTCGGCCGGGTGGAACCGGTATTCGTCGAGGACATCGCGGCGCTGCCCCAGGCGATCCTGGAGACGGCGCGCGACGGCGACGTGGTGATGACCATGGGCGCCGGCTCCATCGGCGCCGTTCCGGGGAAATTGAGCCATGGCTGAATTGTCGTCCGCCCCGCTGCGCGGCACGTTCCGTCGCGACGAGCCCATGGCGCGCCACGTGTCCTGGCGCTCCGGGGGGCCGGTGGCCAAGGCCTATTTCCCGGCGGACCTGGACGACCTGGCGGTTTTCCTGCGCCGGCTGCGCCACGACGAACCCCTGCTGCTGGTCGGCCTGGGGTCGAATCTGCTGGTGCGGGACGCCGGATTCGAAGGCACGGCGATCTTCACCCATGGCGCGCTCGACGAGCTGCGCCAGGAAGCCGACGGCTCGCTGTATGTCGGCGCCGGCGTGGCCGCGCCCAAGCTGGCCCGCTTCGCCGCCAACCGGAACCTAGCCGGCGCCGAGTTCCTGGCGGGCATTCCCGGCACCCTGGGCGGCGCGCTGGCGATGAACGCCGGCTGCCATGGCGGCGAGACCTGGAACCACGTGCAGCGCGTGCTGATGCTGAACCGGCGCGGGCGCCTGATCGAGCGCGGTCCGGAGGACTTCGCCGTCGGCTATCGCCACGTCGGTCTCAAGGCCAGCGCCGACGAGATCTTCGCCGGCGCCTGGCTGCGCTTTCCCGCCGGCGACGGCGCCGCGGCGCGCGCGCGCATCCGCGCGCTGCTGGAGGCGCGGATCGCCAGCCAGCCGCTGCAACTGCCCAATGCCGGATCGGTGTTCCGCAATCCGCCGGGCGACCACGCGGCCAGGCTGATCGAAGCGGCCGGGCTCAAGGGCCATGGCGTGGGCGGCGCGCGGGTATCCGAAAAGCACGCGAATTTCATTGTTAATCCGGACGGCAAGGCGCGAGCTTCCGAGATAGAAATGTTAATTGGCCGGATCCAGGCCGAAGTACAGCGCAAGTATGCGATTCAGTTGATTCGCGAGGTGCGGATCGTAGGCGGAGAGCGGCAGTGAGCGGCGTCAATTTTGGCAAGGTGGCGGTGATGTTCGGCGGCGACTCCGCCGAGCGCGAGGTTTCATTGAAAAGCGGCTCCGCCGTGCTCAAGGCATTGCGCACGGCGGGCGTGGACGCCCATGCGTTCGACCCGCGCGAGAAACCCCTTTCCGCCCTGCGCGAGGAGCACTTCCAGCGCGCCTTCATCGCCATGCACGGCCGCGGCGGCGAGGACGGCAGCCTGCAGGGCGCCCTGGAACTGATGGGCATCCCCTACACCGGCAGCGGCGTGCTGGCCTCGGCGCTGGCGATGGACAAGTGGCGTACCAAGCTGGTGTGGCAGGCGGCGGGGATTCCGGTGCCGGAATACGCCGTGCTCGACGCCGCCAGCGACTTCGCCGCGGTCGAACGGCGCCTGGGCCTGCCGCTGTTCGTCAAGCCGGCCAACGAAGGCTCCTCGATCGGCATCAGCAAGGTCAAGCAGCCCGGCGGCCTGAAGGCGGCCTACCAGGAGGCGGCCCGCCACGACCCGATCGTGCTGGCCGAGCGTTTCCTGGCCGGCGGCGAATTCACCGTCGGCATCCTGGGCGACCGGGCGCTGCCGGTGATCCGCATCGTGCCCAGCGGCGAGTTCTACGACTACGAAGCCAAGTATCTGCGCGACGACACCGAGTACCGCATCCCCAGCGGCCTGCCGCCCGAACGGGAACAGGAGATGCAGCAGATCGCGCTGCGGGCGTTCGCCATCCTGGGCGGCCGCGGCTGGGGCCGGGTGGACCTGATGCAGGACGATGCCGGCCGCGTCTATGCCCTGGAGGTCAACACCTCGCCCGGCATGACCGACCATTCGCTGGTGCCCATGGCGGCGCGGGCGGCCGGGATCGGCTTCGAGCAGCTGGTGCTGCAGGTGCTGCGGGAGGCGACGCTTGGCTAAGTCCAGCCGCCCCTCGCGTCCCGCCCGTCCGCAAAAGCCGGCGGCCGACGGCTTCTGGGACAAGCCGCCGTTGATGAATCTCGTTTCCGACCTGCTGCTGCTGGCCGGCATCGCCTCCCTGGCCTGGGCGGGACTCCACGCCTTCCAGCGTTTGCCCCTGTTCCCGCTGCGCCAGGTGGTGATCCAGGGCGAACTGCAGCAGGTGACCCGGATGCAGTTGGAGTACGCGGTGAAGGGTTCGGTGAGCGGCAATTTCTTCACCGTGAATCTGGAGAGCGTGCGCGGCGCCTTCGAGAAGCTGCCCTGGGTGCGCCGCGCCGAGGTGCGCCGGGTCTGGCCCGACGCACTGGAACTGACCATCGAGGAGCAGAAGGCGGTGGCGCGCTGGCGCCGCAGCGACGGCGAGTACCGGCTGGTCAATCACCTGGGCGAGGTCTTCATCGCCGCGGCGGAGCAGGATCTGCCGGATTTCTCCGGCCCGGAGGGCAGCGCCGCGCAGATTCTGGAACGCTACCGGGAGTTCAGCGCCGCGCTGACGGAAATCGGCCACCAGGCGCGGGCCGTGCACCTCTCCCCCCGCCAGGCCTGGCAGTTGCGCCTGGACGACGGCCTGGTGCTGGAACTGGGCAGGGAAGAGGCCAAGCACCCGGTAAAGGAGCGTCTGGAGCGTTTCGCCGCCAATTATCGGGAGACCCTGCAGCTCACCCGTTCCGCCCCCGGAATGATCGACATGCGCTATCCCAATGGCTTCGCCCTGCGAAGCGGCCACGCTGACAAGGCACCACAGACATGAGCAAGGAAACCAAGGATTTGATCGTCGGCCTCGACATCGGCACCTCCAAGATCGTCGCCATCGTCGCCGAGCTGGATGCCGAAGGCCGGCTCGGGCTGCTCGGCACCGGCAGCCAGGATTCCGATGGTCTGAAGAAGGGCATGGTGGTCAACATCGAGGCCACGGTCAATTCCATCTCGCGCGCGATTCAGGAAGTGGAACTGATGACCGGCTGCAAGATCAAGGAGGTCTATACCGGCATCGCCGGCAGCCACATCAAGAGCAAGGACTCCAACGGCATGGCCGTGGTGAAGGACAAGGAGGTCGCCCAGTACGACGTGGCCCGCGCCATCGAGGCGGCCAACGCCACACCGATCTCCGCCGACGACCAGATCCTGCACACCCTGGTGCAGGAGTTCATCGTCGACGGCCAGGACGGTGTCAAGGAACCCATCGGCATGGACGCGCGGCGCCTCGAGGTCAAGGTGCACCTGGTGACCGGCGCCGTGACGGCGGTGCAGAACATCGTCAAATGCGTGCATCGCTGCGGCCTGGAGGTGGTGGACCTGGTGCTGCAGCCGTTGGCCTCAGGCTACGCGGTGTTGACCGACGACGAAAAGGACGTCGGGGTCTGCCTGGTGGACATCGGCGGCGGCACCACCGACGTCGCCATCTTCACCCAGGGGGCGATCCGCCACACGGCGGTGATCCCGATCGCCGGCGACCAGATCACCTCGGACATCGCCATCGCGCTGCGCACCTCGACCCAGGACGCCGAGGAGATCAAGCTGAGCTACGGCGTGGCCCTGCAGCAGCTGGCCGATCCGGAGGAAATGCTGGAAGTGCCGGGCGTGGGCGAGCGTCCGTCCACCACCCTGTCGCGGCAGACCCTGGCCGGCTTCATCCAGCCGCGGGTGGAGGAGATTTTCCAGAAAGTGCACGAAGAGGTCATCCGCAGCGGCTACGAGCGTCTGCTGCGGGCCGGCATCGTGCTCACCGGCGGCTCGTCGCAGATGCCGGGCATGACCGCGCTGGGCGAGGAGATCTTCCACAACACGGTGAAGCTGGGCATGCCGCATTACGAGGGCAACCTGAAGGACATGGTGCGTAACCCCCGCTACTCGACAGCGATGGGGCTGCTGCTGGAAGGCCAGGCCCAGCGCAAGCGAGGCCTGAAAGCCCGCGACACCCGCTCCTTGCGCCAGGTCCTGAGCCGGATGCGGTCGTGGTTCGAGAAGAATTTTTAGGTCCAGGGGCCAGGGCGATTTCGGGGAATGAAATCAACATTCTTCTTTATTCCCCCGATGCGCCCTGAGTTGTGCGTGTTGAAATCGATTTGTGGCTATTGAAGGAGGCGAGCATGTTTGAACTGCAAGAAATCACGGCGGAGCTGGATCCGAACCGTACCGTGATCAAGGTGATCGGGGTCGGCGGCGCCGGCGGCAACGCCGTCGAGCACATGATCCGCGAGAATGTCCAGGGCGTGGAATTCATCTGCGCCAATACCGACGCCCAGGCGCTGAAGCACTCCAGCGCCGGCACCCGGTTGCAACTGGGCCCGGGTCTGGGCGCCGGCGGCAAGCCGGACAAGGCGAAGGAGCTGGCCGAGGCCGAGCGGGCGCAGATCGCCGCCGCCCTCGACGGCGCCCACATGGCCTTCATCACCGCCGGCATGGGCGGCGGCACCGGCACCGGCGCCGCGCCCATCGTCGCCGAGGTGGCGCGGGAAATGGGCATCCTGACCGTCGCCGTGGTGACCAAGCCCTTCGACTTCGAGGGCAAGCGCCTGCGCCTGGCCGAGGAAGGGCTGACCGAACTGGCGCAGAACGTCGATTCACTGATCGTGGTGCTCAACGAGAAGCTGATGGAAGTGCTCGGCGAGGACGTGGGCATGAAGGACGCCTTCAAGGCCGCCGACAACGTGCTCAAGAACGCGGTCGGCGGCATCGCCGAAATCATCAACGTGCCCGGCCTGGTCAACGTGGACTTCGAGGACGTCAAGACCGTCATGGGCGAAATGGGCAAGGCGATGATGGGTTCCGCCATCGCCGCCGGCGTGGACCGCGCCCGCATCGCCGCCGAACAGGCCGTGGCCAGCCCGCTGCTGGAAGGCATCGAACTCTCCGGCGCGCGCGGGGTGCTGGTCAACATCACCGCCAACCACTCCCTGGGCATGAAGGAGGTCAAGGAGGTGATGAGCACCATCCGCACCTATGCCGCCGAGGACGCCGAGGTCATCTTCGGTACCGTGTTCGACGATTCCATGGAAGACAATCTGCGGGTGACGGTGGTCGCCACCGGCCTCGGGGTCAAGGCCGGGGCCGGCAAGCGCCAGCAGCCGATCCTGAAACCCGTGGAAAGCCTGGCGATGGGCCTGCGCACCGGCACCTACGATGCGGCCGGCGAAGTCATGGACGACGCGGGCTCGGCGATGCCCCAGGTGTTCCACGGCCGGGCCCGCAACACCTCGGTCCGGGACATGGAAGCCAGCGGCATGGACAAGTACGACATTCCCGCCTTCCTGCGCCGCCAGGCCGACTAAGCAGCCCCCGCCCGCGCATGGCCTACGCCATGTGTCGCCACGCCGCCCCGGACGATCGCCTCCGTCCGGGGCGGCGTGTGCGTTAAAATGAGGCAATCATGCTCAAACAGCGCACCCTCAAATCCCTGATCAAGACCACCGGCGTCGGCCTTCATTCCGGCGCCAAGGTGGCGTTGACCCTGAGACCCGCGGCGCCCGGCACGGGCATCGTGTTCCGGCGCGTGGACCTGGAGCCGGTGGTGGAATTGCGCGCCGATCCCTTCGGCGTCGGCGACACCCGCATGGCCTCCTGCCTGGAACGGGACGGCGCCAAGGTGGGCACGGTGGAACACCTGATGTCGGCGCTCGCCGGGCTGGGTATCGACAATGTCTATGTCGATGTCGATGCCGCCGAGATTCCCATCATGGACGGGTCGGCGGCGCCTTTCGTCTTCCTGCTGCAATCGGCGGGAATCGAGGAGCAGGCGGCCGCCAAGAAGTTTCTGCGGGTGAAAAGGACGGTGGAAGTGAAGGAAGGCGACAAGTGGGCGCGCCTGGAACCCTACGACGGCTTCCGCCTCTCATTTTCCATCGTATTCAGCCATCCGGCGGTGGATCAGACCGGCACCTCGGTCACCATCGACTTCGCCGAGGACTCCTATATCCGCGAAGTGGCGCGCGCCCGTACCTTCGGCTTCACCCAGGATGTCGAGGCCTTGCGGGAACAGGGGCTGGCGCTCGGCGGCAGCCTGGGCAACGCCATCGTGATGGACGAATACCGGGTGCTCAACACCGACGGCCTGCGCTACGCCGACGAGTTCGTCAAGCACAAGGTGCTGGACGCGGTGGGCGACCTCTATCTGGCCGGCCACCCGCTGTTGGCGGCCTTCTCCGCCCACAAGTCGGGGCATGCGATGAACAACCGCCTGCTGCGTGCCTTGCTGGCGGACGCCGAGGCCTGGGAATTCGTCAGCTTCGAGGACGACGCCAGGACGCCGGCGCGGATCGCGCACCTCTATCCCCGACCGGCTTGACGCCTTCCCTATTCCGATCCCATTGATTCCCGCAGTCTCCGCCGGGACAACGGCGCCCGTTCCAGGAATCGCTGCAAGGCGCTCCTGAGCGGAGAATCGGCGGGCAGGCGGGCCTGCAGCCCGCCCAGGCCCGCCCGGGTGCGCTCTCCCAAGGCCGCGGCGACGGGGTGACGTTGATCGGTGCGCGCGGTCGGGTCGGGTTGCACTTTGATCTGGATTTCGTTAACCTGCACCCCCGCTTCACGAAAAACGTCGGCCAGACGAGGCCCCAACTGCCTGATCTTGGCCGCCACCGCACCGCTTCCGGCGTGGATAACGACCTTCCCCAACCGAAGATTGGCCACACGGCCATAACGCGCCAGCGCAGGGGGAATGGCGCGTTCGAAGATGCACTGCAGTTTCAGCAATTTCTGCGCATGGGCCGAGAACTGCGCCAACGAGGGATCGGCCTCCAGGTACTGAGTCAGTTGCTGCGCATGTCTACGTCGGGAAGGAGGATCGCGTTGCATATCATTCTCGTCTCAAATCGTCTGGCCACGGCCAAGACTATAACCCTCACGCCGAGCAAGCTGTTGCTGGCGGGCATGTTGTTCGCCCTCCTGATCCTGGCGCTTTCCTCGCTGTTCTCCTACCTGACGGTACGCCACGCGGCCAATCTGCGCCTGCCGATTCTGCAGGACATGCTGCGCACGGTGAGTGTGGAGGAGAACCAGCGCAGCTACGAATATCTCCGCTCCATGGCCATCAAGCTGGGGGAGATGCAGGCCCAGATCACCCGCCTGGATTTCCTCAGCGAACGCCTGGCCCGCCTGACCGGCGCGCGCCTGCCGGAGAACAAGGCCGACGCCGCCGGACGCGGCGGTCCGCTGCGCCAGGCAACCCCGCTTTCGGCTGTCGATTTGCAGCGGGATCTGGAAGCCCTGACCCAGCAGGTGGAACTGCGGACCGACTCGCTGTCTCAGCTCGAGGCCAGGGTCTTCGAGCAGCGCATGCGGCAGAAATTCCTGCCCACCTCGCTGCCGGTCCACGCGCAATGGAACGCATCGACCTTCGGCTGGCGCATCGACCCCTTCACCGGTTCCCGCGCCATGCACGAAGGCGTGGACTTTTCCGCCGAGGTGGGCACGCCGATCATGGCCGCGGCCGCCGGAGTCGTGGCGATGGCCGAATACCACCCCGAATATGGCAACGTGATCGAAATCGATCACGGCAACGATTTCTCCACCCGCTATGCCCATGCCTCCAAGCTGCTGGTGACGCAAGGCGCCGTGGTCAAACGGGGCCAGCAGATCGCCCTGGTCGGGACCACCGGCCGCTCCACCGGTCCGCACCTGCATTTCGAAGTCCGCTATCGCGGCGGCGCCCAGAATCCCAACCGGTTTTTGCAGCAGGCGCTGGCCAACAACGGCCCCTAACACTGACGCCGGAGGGCCTCCGCCCCCCATGGTAAAATCCGCCTCTTTCCCAAACCGGGCGGATACCGCATGATCACCGGCTTTCTCAAGAAAATTTTCGGCAGTCGCAACGACCGCCTGCTGCGTCAATATCGCGCCACCGTCGTCCGCATCAACGAGCTCGAGCCCGCCCTGCAGGCACTCAGCGACGCGCAACTGACCGCCAAGACCGAGGAATTCCGCCAGCGCCACGCCCAGGGCGAGACCCTCGACCAGCTGCTGCCGGAAGCCTTCGCCGTGGTGCGCGAGGCAGGGCGCCGGTCGCTGGGAATGCGCCATTTCGACGTCCAGCTGATCGGCGGCATGGCGCTGCACCACGGCAAGATCGCCGAAATGCGCACCGGCGAGGGCAAGACCCTGGTGGCGACCCTGCCCGCCTATCTGAACGCCATCACCGGCAAGGGCGTCCATGTCATCACGGTCAACGACTACCTGGCCAGCCGCGATGCGGAATGGATGGGGCGGCTGCACCGCTTCCTGGGATTGACCGTGGGCTGCAACCTGTCCCAGATGCCGCATGACGAGAAGCAGCAGGCCTACGCCGCCGACATCACCTACGGCACCAACAACGAGTTCGGCTTCGACTACCTGCGCGACAACATGGTCTATCGGGCGGGCGAACGGGTGCAGCGCGGCCTGGCCTTCGCCATCGTGGACGAGGTGGACTCGATCCTGATCGACGAGGCCCGCACGCCGCTGATCATCTCGGGCCAGGCGGAGGACCACACCGACCTCTACGTGCGCATGAACGCCGTGCCGCCCCTGCTGGAGAAGGGCGAAGCCGGACAGCGCGAAGGCGAGTCGGACAGCGGCGACTACACGGTGGACCTCAAGTCCCACCAGGTGCTGCTGACCGAGGCCGGCCACGAGAAGGCCGAGCGCGTCCTGACCCAACTGGGCCTGCTGGCCGAAGGCAGCAGCCTCTACGAGCCGGCCAACATCCTGCTGATCCACCACCTCTACGCGGCGCTGCGCGCCCACAACCTGTTCCACAAGGACCAGCAGTACGTGGTGCAGAACGGCGAAGTGGTGATCGTCGACGAATTCACCGGGCGCCTGATGGCCGGCCGCCGCTGGTCCGACGGCTTGCACCAGGCGGTGGAGGCCAAGGAGGGCGTGTCGATCCAGTCGGAAAACCAGACCCTGGCGTCGATCACTTTCCAGAACTACTTCCGCATGTACGGCAAGCTGGCCGGCATGACCGGCACCGCCGACACCGAGGCCTACGAATTCCACCAGATCTACGGCCTGGAAACGGTGGTGATCCCCACCAACAGGCCGCCGCAGCGCAAGGATGCCCACGACCAGATCTACCGCACCACCAAGGAGAAATACAAGGCGATCCTGGACGACATCCGCGCCTGCGCCGAGCGCGGCCAGCCGATACTGGTGGGCACCACCTCGATCGAGAACTCCGAGCTGCTCTCCGATCTGCTGACCCGGGAGAAGCTCGCCCACCAGGTGCTGAACGCCAAACAGCACGCCCGCGAGGCCGAGATCGTCGCCCAGGCGGGGAGTCCCGGCGTGATCACCATCGCCACCAACATGGCGGGGCGCGGCACCGACATCGTGCTGGGCGGCAACGTCGAGAAGCAGGTCGATCTGGTGCGCGAGGACCAGACCCTTTCCGCCGAGGCACGGGAGCAGCGCATCGCGGCGCTGCGCGCCGAATGGCAGAAGCTGCACGATCAGGTGGTGGCCGCCGGCGGCCTGCACATCATTGGCTCCGAACGCCACGAGTCGCGCCGCATCGACAACCAGTTGCGCGGCCGCTCCGGCCGCCAGGGCGATCCGGGTTCCTCCCGCTTCTACCTGTCGCTGGAGGACCCGCTGCTGAAGATCTTCGCCGGCGACCGGCTGAACGCCATCATGGTGCGGCTGAAGATGCCCGAAGGAGAAGCCATCGAGCACCCGCTGGTGAGCCGTTCGCTGGAATCGGCCCAACGCAAGGTCGAGCAGCGCAACTTCGACATCCGCAAGCAACTGCTGGAATACGACGACGTCGCCAACGACCAGCGCAAGGTGATCTACCAGCAGCGCAACGAACTGCTGGAGTCCGACAACATTTCGGAAACCATCACCGCGATGCGCCAGGGCCTGCTGCACGACCTGTTCCGCACCTACGTGCCGGCCGAAAGCGTCGAGGAACAATGGGACATCCGCGGCCTGGAAACCGCCCTGGCCGCCGAGCTGATGCTGAAGCTGCCGGTGGCGCAATGGCTCGTCGAAGAACCGCAGCTTTCCGAGGACGATCTGCTGCACCGGATTCTGGACAAGGCCGACGAGGCCTATGCCGAAAAGATCGCGCCGGTGGACAAGGCGGCCTGGCACGGCTTCGAATGCAGCGTCATGCTGCAAAGCCTGGACAGCCATTGGCGCGAGCATCTGGCGGCGCTCGACCATCTGCGCCAGGGCATCCACCTGCGCGGCTATGCGCAGAAGAACCCCAAGCAGGAATACAAGCGCGAAGCCTTCGAGCTGTTCGAGGGCCTGCTGGACTCCGTGCGGACCGACGTGACCCGGCTGCTGACGACGGTGGAGATCCGTTCCGAGGAGCAGATCGAGGAGGCCGAGCAGCATCAGCCGCAACTGGAAAACGTCCAGTACCACCACGCCGACTACGACGAGGCGCTCGGTACCGGCGAAGAGAAACCAGAACAGCCGGTGCTGGCCACGCCCAAGGTGGGGCGCAACGACCCCTGCCCCTGCGGCAGCGGCAAGAAGTACAAGCACTGCCACGGCAAGCTGTCCTGAACCGCCGCCCCCGGCGATATGACATCCCCGCCGTCGGCGGCGGGGATGTCTCTAGGCCATAACTGCTAGGGCATCAACACCGTAGAAAAGTCCGGGTCAGTTCGAGCACCGGCGCCAGCTTGTCGTGGTGCACCCAGTGCCCGGCGCCGGGCAGATTCACCGCGCGGGCATCGCGGAAGTGCGCCAGCGCGCCGTTATGCTCCGGATCGGAGAATTTGCTTTCGCCGCCGCGCAGGAACAGGACCGGACAGGCGATGCGCGCCCAAAGCTCCATGCACTCGGGACCGGTCAGCAACTGGGGCTGCATGCCGCGCATGTAGTTGTCGAACTTCCAACTGTAGCTGCCGTCCTCGTTCTGGTTCACGCCATGAATCGTCAGGTGCCGCGCCTGCTCCACCGAGAGGTGGGGATTCTCGCCGCGCATCCGCTGCAGCGCGTCCTCCAGCGTCGGGTAGCGGCGCGGCTGGCGGGCGGACAGCTGGTGCAGGCGGTCCATCCAGCCGATCAGCTGGGGCGCCACCGGCTTGTCGCGCTGGGCCTGGAGCTGCTCCGGGGAATGGATGAAGGGATCGATCGCCACCAGGTGGCTCACCATCTCCGGGAAGGTGCCGGCGAAGAGCAGGCTGAGGAAACCGCCGAAGGAATGACCGACGATGCGCACCGGCCTCAGCCCGGTATGCCGCAGCAGCTGGGCGATGTCATAGACGAAGTCGGCCAGCATGTAGCTGCCGCCGACGCCCCATGCGGAATCGCCGTGGCCGCGCAGGTCCGGCGCGATGATGTGGTAGTCCCGGCGCAGGTCCTCGGCCATCCAGTCCCAGTTGCGGCAGTGGTCATAGCCGCCGTGGATCATCAGCAGCGGCGGCGCGCCTTCGTTGCCCCAATCGACGTAATGCAGCTTGAGGCGGTGGGAGAAGAAATGGTGGGAGGTGGGGCCGACGATTTGTTGGGTCATGATATCCCTCCACCCATTGCTGCTTACGCGAAGAGCCGCGCCAGTTCCTCGCCGGGCTCCGGCGCCCGCATGAAGGCTTCGCCGACCAGGAAGGCATGCACGGCGTGGCGGCGCATCAGGGCCACGTCCTCGGGCGTGAGGATGCCGGATTCGGTGACCACGATGCGGTCGCCGGGAATCCGCGCCAGCTGGGCCAGCGTCGCCTCCAGGGAAACTTCGAAAGTACGCAGGTTGCGGTTGTTGATGCCGATCAGCGGCGTCTTCAATTGCAGCGCCCGGTCCAGTTCGTCGCCGTCGTGGGACTCCACCAGCACCGCCATGCCCAGATCGGAGGCGATGGCCTCCATTTCCCGCATCTGCGCCAGGGACAGGGCGGCGACGATCAGCAGGATGGCGTCGGCGCCCATCGCCCGCGCTTCATAGACCTGATACGGATCGACCAGGAAGTCCTTGCGCAACACCGGCAGTGCGCAGGCGGCGCGGGCCTGGCGCAGGTAGTCGGGGGCGCCCTGGAAGAACTGGCTGTCGGTCAGCACCGAGAGACAGGCGGCACCACCGCGCTGATAGCTGGCGGCGATCTCGGCGGGACGGAAGTCCGCGCGGATCACGCCCTTGGAGGGGCTGGCCTTCTTGATCTCGGCGATCACCGCCGGCCGGCCGGCGGCTATCCTGGCGCGCAGGGCACCGACGAAATCCCGCGCCGGCGCCTGGGCCGCGGCGGCGGCACGGACCTCCGCCAACGACTGGACGGCGCGGACGGCGGCCACTTCCTCGGCCTTGACGGCCAGAATCTTGTCGAGAATGTCGGACATCAGTCGAAACGCCGGGTGAAATTGACGAACTCGTCCAGCTTGGCACGGGCGGCGCCGCTGGCGATGGTTTCTCGCGCCAGCACCACCCCCTCGGCGATCGAGGGCGCGACGTTGGCCGCATAGAGCGCGGCGCCGGCGTTCAGGATGACGATGTCGCGGGCCGGACCGGGCTGGTTCTCCAGCGCACCCAGCAGCATGGCGCGGGACTCGGCGGAATCCTGCACCCGCAGGTTGCGGCTGGACGCCATCGGCAGGCCGAAGTCCTCGGGATGGATTTCGTATTCGAGGACGGCACCGTCCTTCAGTTCGCCCACCAGGGTGGCGGCGCCGAGGGAAATCTCGTCCATGCCGTCGCGGCTCCACACCACCAGGGCATGGCTGGCGCCGAGTTCCTGCATCACCCGTACCTGGATACCCACCAGATCGGGATGGAACACGCCCATCAGGATGTTGGGCGCGCCGGCGGGGTTGGTCAGCGGCCCGAGGATGTTGAAAATCGTCCGCACCCCCATTTCCTTCCTCACCGCGGCGACGTTCTTCATCGCCGGATGGTGGTTGGGCGCGAACATGAAGCCCATGCCCACGGCCAGCAGGCATTCGGCCACCTGGGGCGCCTGCAGATCGATCTTCGCGCCCAATGCTTCCAGTGCGTCGGCGGAGCCGGACTTGGAGGAGACGCTGCGATTGCCGTGCTTGGCCACGATGGCCCCCGCCGCCGCGGCGACGAAGGCCGAGGCGGTGGAAATGTTGAAGGTATGGGCGCCGTCGCCGCCGGTGCCGACGATGTCCACGAAACGGGGGTCGAGGGGAATCTCCACCCGGGTGCACAGTTCCCGCATCACCCGCGCCGCGGCGGAGATCTCGCCGATGGTCTCCTTCTTGACCCGCAGGCCGGTGAGGATCGCGGCCGTCATCAGGGGCGAGATATCCCCCCGCATGATCAGCCGCATCAAATGCAGCATTTCGTCGTGGAAGATTTCCCGGTGTTCGATGGTGCGCTGGAGCGCCTCCTGGGGCGTGATCATCGTTGGTTCCTCAACGGCCCTGGTTCTGGATGGTCTGATGCAGGAAGTTGCGCAGCAGCGCATGGCCGTCCTGGGTCAGGATGGATTCGGGGTGGAACTGCACCCCCTCCACGGCATAAATGCGGTGACGCACGCCCATGATTTCGCCGTCCTCGGTCCAGGCCGTCACCTCCAGACAGTCCGGCAGGGTGGCGCGGTCGATGGCCAGGGAATGGTAGCGGGTCACCGTCAGCGGGTTGGGCAGGCCCTTGAACACCCCGCAGTCGGCGTGGGTCACCGGCGAGGTCTTGCCGTGCATGGGACGCAGCGCATGGACGATGCGGCCGCCGAAGGCCGCGCCGATGCTCTGGTGGCCCAGGCAGACGCCGAGGATGGGCAGACGCCCGGCGAACTCCTGGATCGCCGCCACCGAAATCCCGGCCTCGGCCGGGGAGCAGGGACCGGGGGAGATCACCAGCCGGTCCGGTTTCTGGGCGGCGATGCCGGCCAGGTCGATGGCGTCGTTGCGGAACACCCGCACCTCCTCGCCCAGTTCGCCGAAATACTGGACCAGGTTGTAGGTGAAGGAGTCGTAGTTGTCGATCATCAGCAGCATGACTGCTCCAACATATTGATTATTAATGACTCGTGCGGCGCAACTGCGTTTTCATATACACAGATATATACACACTGGCGGGCGACTGCGGTGGAAGATGCGTCGATCAGGGCCTGATGGGGGCCGGTACGCCGGCTCGACGCCTCGCCCACACCGGGCTGGCCCAGGGGCAGCAGCGCCCACAGACTACCCATGACACCCGCGGCTCGACGCGGGTGACGGGGACGAGAAGAAGCGAAAGGAACTCTACCCGCCAACCGACTTGGCGGGGAGTGAGGCAAGGCTGAGCGTCTTGACGGCATCGGGCAATCTCCTAAGATCTTGGAGCCGCCGTGCCGGAGAGCCATCTGCTGGACCTTGCCTACCGATACGGCGGCAAGGCGCGGTACGAAACCGCGACGACGTGCCGCTTCCTAGTGGAAGCGCCACCACTGAGAAACGGTGATCGAAGCGGTACGGTTCATGGGCAGACCGAGTTGAGCTAACCGGAAGTTGCGTGCGGAAACCAAGCTTCCTACAGCAGCTTCATAACGAGTTGATTTTACCACGCATCCCTGGACGGCCGTCTACCATCACACCACCTTACGCGCATCCCATCGACGCTGGCACCCTTCTCTGGGGGTGGTCACTCCTCCGGCGGCGCGGTCCCGCCCGCCTTTCGCCCGCTCGATGAACCGCTTCATGGGCTCCGAGGGTTCGCCCCGGCGGCGCAGCAGGTAGGTAGAGAGCACCGGTGGGCTGCCGGCCAAGGGACGAATGGAGATGTCCGGGCGCTGTAGCGTCTGCACCTGCGAGGCGATGGCGAAGCCGATGCCGTAGCCGGCACCGACCAGGGTCAGCATCACGCCCAGGCTGGTCACTTCATCGACCAGCTTGAGCGGCGTGCCTGCGTCCTGCAGCAGCGCTTGAATCTGATGGCGGCAGCCCGATCCCGATTCGGGATGGCACAGAACCAGCGGGAACTTCAGGGCTTCGGCCAGCGGCACCTGCACGTGTGCCAGCAAGGGGTGGCGTGCGGGCACGATCACCGACAGCGGATCGGTCCACACCGGCTCGGCGACGAGGCCATCATGTACCGCGTTTGACAACGCAAAGCCGATGTCCAGCAGATCGTCGTGCAGCGTCTTGAGCTGCTGCGCGAACGGCAGCTCGAAGACGCGAATCTCCATCTCGGGCTCCTCCTCGCGGCTGCGTGCCAGCAAGGTGGCGATGCGGGGCTGCGCCAGGCCGTCGCAGATCGCGATGCGCAGATGGCCCTGGTAGCCCTGTGCCGCCGCCTTGGCACTCTTGACTGCCTGCTCCACGGTGGCCATCACGCGTCGGCATTCGCCTAGGAACACCTGGCCGGCCCAGGTCAGCCGCGTCAGGCGGGTGCTGCGGTCGAACAACTGCACGCCAAGCTGGCTTTCCAGGTCGCGCATTGCTCGCGATACGGGAGATTGCTCGATCCCGAGACGCTCGGCCGCGCGGGCGAGATGCAGCTCTTCCGCGACTGCAACGAAATAGCGTAGCAATCTAGGCTCCAAGGCAGCCTCCCATCGGCCCTTTCCACCAGGTCTTGGTACGAGCCAGCCACCAAGCGATGGGGATGTCAATCAGGATCAGGGTGACGACGCCTGCTAAACGTGCGGTCAACCGGAGGACTTGCAGATCACTATCCGTCAGCACGCAAACACCCTCGTGTCAATGCGCATGCTTCGTATCCGAGCACCCGAGTGTGTAAAGGATGCTCTTCGGTGAACTGCCCAAGCGAATGGTCCAGACTTTCATGCCGCAGGCCCCTCGACTACTCAATACATATGCTGGCCGCCGTTCATCGCCACGTTGCTGCCGGTCATAAAGGCGGCGGCTTCGCTGGCGATGAAGGCGACAAGTGCCGCAATCTCGGCCGGCTGACCGAGACGGCCAATCGGAATCGCATCGATGATCTTCTGGCGCACATCCTCGCGCACCGCCATCACCATCTTGGTGGCGAAATAGCCCGGCGAGACGGTGTTGACCGTCACGCCCTTGTGCGCCACCTCCTGTGCGAGCGCCTTGGTGAATCCATGTACCCCGGCCTTGGCCGCCGAATAATTGGTCTGCCCGAACTGGCCCTTGCTGCCGTTGATCGACGAGATGTTGACGATGCGACCCCAGCCGCGCTCGACCATCGGATCGACGAACGGCTTGGTGACGTTGAACATGGAGTCTAGGTTGGTGCGCAGTACGGCATCCCACCCGGCCTTGTCGAGCTTGCGCAGCGTTGCGTCGCGGGTGATGCCGGCGTTGTTCACCAGGATATCGATCCGATGACCGTCGGCGTGGATGCGCCGCGCCAGTTCCTGCGTTGATTCGTAGTCGGATACATCCACCCCGTAGGCAGCAAATGTGTAGCCCTGTGTCGCTTGCGCTTGCTGCCACTGGCCAATCGTGATGTTGCCGGGGGTATGCGTGACGATCACGCGGTGGCCGACGTCGTGCAGGGTACGGGCGATTGCAGCGCCCAACCCCCGGTTGCCTCCCGTCACCAGCGCCGTCCGTTGCGTCGTATACATTGCCGTCCCCTCATTTCTTGGTCTTGCCTTGGGGTACGGCGCTTGGGGCGGTCCAGGGCTGCGCCCAGCGCTGGCAAAGCTGCGTGAAAGAGGCTGCGTCGCCACTGGTGCCGAATGCCTCGGAGACAGATTCCTGCCAAGTCGTAAGTGCTTGACGCAGACCATTGGCAAAGGCCGCCTGGCTCTTGGCTGCTACTTGCCCGACCGCTTGGGCATCGCCCATGCGGCCTTGGCACAGGCGCCAGAACACCTCTGACGGCAAAGTCGCGAGCGCCTGCCAGTCGGCCGCCTGTTGGAGGCCCTGGATGCGCGAGGTGGTCTCCAGCACGCCGCCAGCGCTGAGCTGTTGCATGGCTTCGAGCCAGTGATGGCTGCTCTCCTGCAGCAAGCGCGTGATCTGCAGTTGCAGCTCGGCATTGGCTTTGTAGAGATGGATTGGCAGTTCGTTGCTCATTGCAGTGCCCTTCGGTCATGGTGGGCCCCCTTTGGGGCGGGTGTGGGCCATCCCTAGTGATGTCCCTGCTGAAATGGTCTGGCCTTGTCTCGGCTTCAGTGCGTCTTGGCTTCAGTGCGTCTTGTCACCGCATTGCCACATAGGTACCAGGCGCATCACCGAGCGGCGCCTGCGTGCCTCCCATGGCAGGTGGCGATACCCGCTCCGTCGAACGTCGCGCCAGCCACTGCTGCCAGGCTGGCCACCAGGAGCCCTTGTTCAGCGGGGTTTCGGCACGCCACGTTTGCGGATCGATGTAGCGAGCGCCGGCGCTGCGGGTCGCAATCTGGTAGCTGCGCCGGGGGTGCCCCGGCTCGCTGACCACGCCGGCGTTGTGCCCGCCGCTGGTCAGTACGAAGGTCAGTTCCGCATCACTGAGCAGGTGCATTTTGTACACGGATGGCCAGGGGGCGACGTGGTCGCGCACCGTGCCGACGATGAGCATCGGCACTTCGATGTCGGCGATCGCCACCGGCCGTCCGCCGACCTGGTAGCGTCCCTCGGCCAGATCGTTGTTCAGATACAAACGCCGCAGGTACTCGCTGTGCATGCGATACGGCATGCGTGTCACGTCGGCATTCCAGGCCATCAGGTCATTGAACTCCTGCCGTTCGCCCAGCAGGTACTCGCGCACGCGGCGCGACCAGATCAGGTCGCGCGAGTTGAGCATCTGGAAAGAGGCGGCCATCTGCTTGCCGTCGAGATAGCCCTTGTCCCACATCCCGGCTTCCAGCCAGGCGAGTTGACTGTCGTCGATGAAAAGTGCAATTTCGCCCGACTCGCGGAAGTCGGTCTCCGACGCCAGCAGCGTCAAACTGTGCAGCCGTTCGTCGCCATCGCGCGCCATCGCGGCTGCGGCGATCGTCAGCAAGGTGCCGCCCAGGCAATAGCCAACCGCCTGCACCTTGCGCTCGGGCACGATGGCCGTGACCGCGTCCAGTGCATCCATGACCCCCAGCCACCGGTAATCCTCCAGGCCGAGGTCGCGATCGGCCGCGGTCGGGTTCTTCCATGAAAGGATGAACACCGTATGCCCCTGGTCGACCAGGTACTTCACCATCGAGTTGTGCGGTGACAGGTCGAGGATGTAGTACTTCATGATCCAGGAAGGCACGATCAACACCGGCTCGGCATACACATCGGGCGTCGTCGGCGTGTACTGGATCAGTTCGATGAGGTGGTTTCGGAACACCACCTTTCCTGGCGTGACCGCCACGTCCTGGCCGACCTTGAAGCCTTCGACCCCGGCCGGTTCATCGTCAAGCGCAAGACGCTGTGCATCGTCGAGGAAGTTCATCGCGCCGCGCCACAGGTTGACGCCGCCGCTGGTTTTGATGGCTTCCAGCACTTCCGGGTTGGTCCAGACGAAATTCGATGGCGACCACATGTCCAACCACTGCCGCCCGGCGAAAGTGACCATGTTCTCGTGATGGCGCGACACGCCGCGCACGCCGGTCGTGGCGTTGTGCCACCACTGCTGCTGCAGCAAGAAGCCCTGGTGGATCACGTTGAACGGCCATTGCTGCCAGGCCGGCGCCTCGAAGCGCCGATCCTGTTCCAACGGCTCAATGCACGTGGGGCAGCCGTGGGCACTTGCAGCGTGCGCGACGTAACGCGCCAAGCGTCGCTGCTTGTGCAACCCCTTGTCGATCAGGCTGCGCTGCTTGCCCGGTGAAAGGCTCAGGTGCAGCGCCCAGTCGTACCAAGCCAGCAAACCCGCCGCCGGCGACAACCCGCCAGTGCCGCGTGCCCGGCACGCGTTCGCAAGCGTATCCAGGACATCGGGGTGACAGACGGACGGTGCCGGCGCGGGCTTGTCAGGTATGGCAAGGGTGTTCATCTCTGATCTTCCGATGTTGTAAGTAACTTATTACTATCATAATGCCTACGGGAAAAGATGCAAAGCCTTGAAGAACGCCCGGGGGATTTCCGCCTTCGCTCGAACGAAATCGCTTCTCTTGCTCTGACTGAGGTGGCCGACTTGCCGACCGATTACTCATGATCCGCCTGAGGGGTGTGTTCGCTTCCTGGGTCTCGTCAGCTCACTTGGCCACGATCCATGGATGGGGCAGGAACCATCCTTTCCCGTGCGATGAACCGTATTCCCGATCTTGCGACGCGGATGTTTTGCATGTTAGGATAGTAATAGGTCACTTACTTTATGGAGTCTGATCGGTGAGCGAACGTCCTCAACATCTGTCCGCTGAAGAGCGGCGTGCTGCCACAGTGCAAGCGGTGGTGGACTTGGCCGCGGAGCAAAACCCGGCCGAAATCACGACCACGGCCATCGCCGATCGAATGGGTTTGACGCAGGGCGCGCTGTTTCGCCACTTCCCCACCAAGGACGCGATCCTGGAGGCAACGATGACCTGGGTCGGTGAGCGTCTACTGGTGCGCGTGGACAAGGCGGCCGAGGGCGCCGCGTCTCCTGCCGCAGCACTCGAAGCCATGTTCATGACGCACATCGACTTCGTGGCCAAGCATCCCGGCGTGCCGCGCATGCTGTTCGGAGAACTGCAACGCTCTGGCGAGACGCTCGCCAAGCGGATGGTGCAGACCTTGCTCCGTCAATACGAACAGCGCCTGCGCCGCCTGATGGAGGCAGGCAAGGCGCAAGGCGACCTGGATGCGGATCTGGACGTGGATGCCGCCGCCGTGTTGTTCATCGGCACGATCCAGGGACTGGTCATGCAGTCGCTGTTGGCCGGCAAGGTCAGTCGCATTCGTCGTGATGCGCCAGCCGTGTTTGCCATCTATCTCCGTGGCATCACGCACACCCGATGAAACGCCTTCCATCCTGCCGCCACGCAGTTGCCCGGTCGGCCGAGAGGCACACCACGGTCATGCGATCGCGTTGCGCCTCCAGCGCGAATCCGCGTCATTCAACACTCAGCCCGACCGCCCGGCGGAACGCACACGCACGCCGCGACGACGGCGAAGGCTTGGGAGTTTCCGCGATCAAGTAAAGGCCATGAAGATGACCACTCATCCACAACGCAGCCTCTGGAACTGGCTGATCTCCCTGCTCGCGATCGGCTTCGGCCTGCTCACTCTTCGGGAGGGCGGCGCCGTTCTGTTTGTCGACGGCGCGGCGCGCCAAGCCGCCGGCCACTATGTGCCTTTCGTGCTCTGGTTCAATTTTCTGGCCGGGTTCGCCTACATCGTCGCCGGCGTCGGCTTGTGGATGCGCCGGCGCTGGGCCGCGTGGTTGGCGATTGTCATCACGGTGGCGACCGCACTCGTGTTCCTCGCTTTCGGAGTGCATGTGGCTCTGGGTGGCGCCTGGGAGCGACGCACGGTGGTCGCCATGACGCTGCGCACGTTGGTGTGGGCTGGCATAGCGGCCATCGCCTGGCGCCGGTCAGCGGCGAATGCGCCGGTCGCACGCGAGCACTGAGCACCTTTATCCAGCGGAAACCCATCGATGAAAACTCCAAACCTCCTCTCCAGAAAAACCCGTTGGGTCGTGATCGCCGTCGTCTTGCTCGCTCTTGGCGGCGCACTGGCGTTCTGGCTGTCGCGCGACCATGGACAACAAGATGCATTGCGCCTCTACGGCAACGTCGATATCCGCGAGGTGCAACTGGCCTTCCGTCAGCCCGGGCGCGTGATGCAAATGGCTTTCGACGAGGGCGATGCCGTCAGCGTGGGCGCGCGCCTGGCGGCGCTTGACGCGCAACCCTATCGGGAAGCCCTTGCGGCAGCGCAGGCCCAGGTGCAGGTGGCGCAGGCGGAACTGGCCAAGCTGCGCCGCGGCCTGCGACCGCAGGAAATCACCCAGGCGCGCGAGGCCCTCAGGCAGGCACAGGCGCTCGCCACCGAGACCGAGCGGAATTTCAAGCGCCAGAGTGGCCTGCTGACATCGGGTGCCAGCAGCCAGCGTACGGTCGATGCCGCCCGCACGGCGCGAGACCAGGCAGCCGCTGGCGTCGAAGCAGCGAAGGCGGCCCTGTCGCAAGCATCCGAAGGCTTCCGCAAGGAAGACATCGCCGCGGCAGAAGCTCGCCTTGCGGCCGCTCAGGCTGCCGCAGCGCAAGCCACGACAGCCTTGGCGGACACCGAATTGGTGGCGCCCAGTAGTGGCACCGTCATCGCACGGGTGCGCGAGCCCGGCAGCATGGTTGCAAGCCAGAGCGCGGTCTACAGCCTGAGCCTGGACAAGCCGGTTTACGTGCGCGCCTACGTGGGCGAGTCGGACTTGGGGCGCATCGCGCCCGGTACTGTGGTACGCGTCAAAAGCGATTCATCAGAGAAGGTCTATCGCGGCCAGATCGGCTTCATCTCGCCGCGCGCCGAGTTCACCCCCAAGACGGTGGAGACGACGGATTTGCGCACGGATCTGGTGTACCGCCTGCGCATCGTCATCGACGAAGCCGACAGCGACAGTGCCTTGCGCCAGGGCATGCCGGTGACGATCGAGGTCGATGCGAAAGCCGGCACCGGTATCCCGGGGGAGCGGTGAAATGCAGGCAAGCCGTGCCATCGCCGCCGTGCCTGCTGGTGCGGGCGAAGACGCTGCCGTCGTCATCGAGGGCGTGGACAAGCATTTCGGCGACATAAAGGCTCTGCGGGGCTTGAGCGCGCGCATCCACTATGGGCGGCTGACCGGTCTGGTCGGCCCGGACGGCGCCGGCAAGACGACGCTGATGCGGATTCTGACCGGCCTCCTGGTGCCGAACGCCGGCCACGTCACCTTGGCAGGCTATGACGTGGTCAAGGACAACGACGCCATTCACGTCGCCAGCGGCTACATGCCGCAACGCTTTGGACTGTACGAAGACCTGTCGGTGATGGAGAACATGCGCCTGTATGCGCAGTTGCGCGGCATGGATGCGGACCGCAACGCCGATCTGTTTGCCGAGCTGTTGGACTTCACGCGGCTCGGACCCTTCACCAAACGCCTGGCCGGCAAGCTCTCCGGCGGCATGAAGCAGAAGCTGGGCCTGGCCTGTGCGCTCATGGCGCGGCCGAAGGTGCTGCTGCTGGACGAGCCGGGCGTGGGTGTCGACCCGGTCAGCCGCCTGGACTTGTGGCGCATGGTGCAGGCGCTGACCGATGAAGGCATGGCCGTGGTCTGGTCCACCGCCTATCTCGACGAAGCCGAGCGCTGTGAGAGCGTGCTGCTGCTGAACCAAGGGCAGCTCCTGTTCGAGGGCCCGCCGCAGGAGCTGACCGCGCAGCTCGAAGGCCGCAGTTTCCGTCTGGAAGACGTCGGTGCCGAGCGCCGAGCGGTCCTGACCCAGGCACTCGACCTGCCCAGCGTGAGCGATGGCGTGATCCAGGGCGCCGGCGTGCGCGTGGTGTTGCGCGAGGGCGCTCAAGCGGAGCAGCTCCAGGCCCTGTCCGATCAGGCGCAGGTGCGACTGGCGCAGGTGCCCGCGCGCTTCGAAGACGCCTTCATCGATCTGCTCGGTGGCGGCCCCGGCGGCACTTCGACGCTGGCCGAGCGTCTGCCGCCGGTTGAGCTGGGTTCCGATATTGCCGTGTCGTGCCGAAACCTCACCAAGCGCTTCGGTGAGTTCACCGCCACCGACAACGTCAGCTTCGAGGTGCAAAAGGGCGAAATCTTCGGCCTGCTCGGCCCCAACGGCGCCGGCAAGTCCACCACCTTCAAGATGTTGTGCGGCCTGTTGAAACCCACTGCTGGCGAAGCGCATGTGGTGGGCCATGATCTGCGCCGCGCCACCGGCGCAGCCAAGAGCCGGCTCGGCTACATGGCGCAGAAGTTTTCGCTCTACGGCCTGCTCTCGGTGCAGCAGAACCTGGAATTCTCGGCCGGCGTCTACGGACTGGAAGGCAACACCCGGCGCGAGCGCATTGCCGAGATGATCGAAACCTTCGATCTGGGCGACTGGTTGTCCGCCACGCCCGATTCCCTGCCGCTGGGACATAAGCAGCGCCTGGCCTTGGCTTGTTCGCTGATGCACCGGCCGCCCGTGCTGTTCCTGGATGAGCCCACTTCGGGCGTGGACCCGATCACCCGGCGCGAATTCTGGACCCACATCAACGGACTGGCCCGCAAGGGCGTGACCATCATGGTCACCACCCACTTCATGGACGAGGCCGAATACTGCGACCGCGTGGCCATGCTCTCGCGTGCGCAACTGATCGCGCTGGATACGCCCGACGCGCTCAAACGTTCGGCGGTCAGCCCCGAACGGCCCGACCCGACGATGGAGGACGCCTTCATCCACCTGGTGGAGTCGTCAGACCGCGAGCTGGAGGCCGCCACATGAACGGCGCCACAATGCACAAAGACGGAAGTGACTCCCTGCAGACCGACTTGCGCCATTTTGATCTACGGCGCTTGATCGCCCTGGTGACCAAGGAAAGCTACCAGGCGCTGCGCGACCCCTCGACGCTGCTGATCGCGTTCGTGCTCCCGGTGGTGTTGCTGCTGCTGTTCGCCTATGCGGTGTCGCTGGATGCGAAGGATGTCCGTGTCGGCGTGGTCCTGGAGTCGCCCGGCGCATCGGCACAGTCGCTGGCCGCAGCGTTTTCGGGCACTCGCTTCCTGAATACGCACTTCGCCCATGACCGGCGCGAAGTAGCCGACCAACTGGTCTCAGGCGACCTGCGCGGCTACGTGGTGATCCCGCAGGATTTCGAGCAGCGTCTGGCCCTCCGTGGCAGCGAGCCGCTGGTGCAGATCGTCACCGATGGCTCCTACCCCAATACCGCCAACTACGTCGAGAACTACGCCCGTGGCGTGGTCCAGTCCTGGCGTGCCGGACTGGACGTCGGAGCACCGGCGCAGTCCATCATGCTGGAGCCGCGCTACTGGTTCAACCCCGAACTGGAAAGCCGACGCGCACTGATTCCCGGCGCCATCGCCATCGTCATGACCATCATCGGCACCATGCTGACTGCACTGGTGGTGGCGCGTGAATGGGAGCGCGGCACCATGGAGGCAGTGCTGTCCACGCCGGCCTCGGTGGCCGAAATCCTGATCGGCAAGCTGCTGCCGTACTTCGCGCTCGGCATGCTGTCCACGCTGGGCGCATCGGCGCTGGCGGTGTTCGTGTTCGGCGTCCCGATGCGCGGCTCCTTGCTGTCCCTGTTGCTCTTGTCGGCGGTGTTCATGGTGCCGGCGCTGGGTCAGGGTCTGCTGATCTCGTCGCTGGCACGCAACCAGTTCCTGGCCGCGCAGATCGCGCTGTTCACGGGCTTCCTGCCGGCCTTCATGTTGTCGGGCTTTCTGTACGAGATCGACGCCATGCCGGCACCGATCCGCGCCATCACCTTGGTGGTTCCGGCGCGCTACTTCGTCGATTCGCTGAAGACGGTGTTCCTGGCCGGCGACATCTGGGCCGTGTTCCTGCCCAACCTGGCGGCCATGGCGGCGATCGGGGTGCTGTTCTTCGTGATCGCCAAGCGCGCCACGCGCAAGAACTTGGAGTGACGCGATGTTGACTTCCGCATTCTCGTTCACCCGCCTGCGCGCCCAGTTCATCAAGGAAGTGCTCAGCGTCCTGCGCGATCCGCGCAGCCGCATGGTGGTGTTCGTGCCGCCGATCCTGCAGTTGCTAGTGTTCGCCTTTGCCGCGACGCTGGAAGTGCGCAACGTCGATATCGCCGTCTACGATCAGGATGCGGGGCGGTGGTCGCACGAGTTGGTACAGCGACTGGACAGCGCCCGCTTCATCACCCACGTCCGGCATGTCGACAGCCAGCAGCAGCTCCACGAGCTGATCGACCGTGGCGAGGTGATCGCCGCGCTCGCCATCCCGGTGGATTTCTCGCGCTCCATCGCGGCCGGCGAAAGTGGCCGCGCGCAGGTACTGGTCGATGGCCGGCGCAGCAACTCCGGGCAGATCACCGTGGCCTATCTGTCCACCATCGCCGCCGATGTCGGCGCCGAGGTCGTGCCCGACGCTCAGGCACCAACGCCCGTGGTCGTGCGCCACTGGTTCAACCCGAATCTGGTCTACCGCTGGTTCATCGTGCCCGGGCTGACGGGCATCCTGGCGCTGTTCAGCTCGCTCTTGATCACCTCGTTGTCGATCGCGCGCGAGCGCGAGCTGGGCACCTTCGACCAGTTGCTGGTGTCGCCCACCTCGACGCCCGAGATCATCATCTCCAAGTCGCTGCCGGCACTCGCAATTGGCACCGGGCTGGGCCTGTTCATGATCAGCGCGGGCGTCTTCCTGTTCGGCATCCCATTTACGGGCTCGTTTGCACTCCTGCTTGCCAGCCTGGTGCTGTTCATCGCCTCGGTGGTCGGCATCGGTCTGATGATTTCCGCGGTCAGCATGACGCAGCAGCAGGCCATCCTGGGGGCGTTCGCCGTCGGCGTGCCGGCGGTGCTGATGTCAGGTTTTGCGACGCCTGTGGAAAACATGCCCGTCGTTCTGCAATGGCTGGCTCAGGCCATTCCGCTGACCCATTTCCTCATCATCGTCGAAGGCAGCTTTCTCAAGGCCATGCCGCCCGGTGACATTCTCGCCAGCCTGTGGCCGCTGGCGATCATCGCCCTCGCCACGCTGACGATGGCCACCGTATTCGTCCGAGGACGCCTGCAATGAAATCCAAGACCCGCACTCCCTTTCTTCGCGCAACCGTCACCGGCCTGACCCCTGGGCGCGTGCGTCCGGTCGCGCTGGCCCTGTCGTGCGTGCTGCTGACTGCCTGCGCAACCGTGGGCCCCGACTACCGCGAGCCGCCGCCGGTCGACGTCGGCAGCGGCTGGACCTTGCCGTTGGCAAGTGAATCCCAGTCCGCAGACTTGAGCCAATGGTGGTCTGCACTGGACGATCCAGTCCTCGATCGCCTGATGGCCACAGCGCTGGCACAGAACCTGGATCTGCGCCAGGCTGCGGCACGCATCGATGAGGCACGCGCCCTGCGCGAACGTGTGGCCGGCGAGGCACTGCCCACCGCCGCCGCAGGCGCGAGCGTCAACCGGCGCCGTCAAAGCGAGAACGGCCCCTTGCCCGTAGGCTCCATCCCCGGTCTTGACGCCACGCAGACCATCTACGACGCGGGCTTCGACGCGGCCTGGGAGGCCGACTTGTTCGGGGCCAAGCGGCGCGCCCTGGAAGGCGCCAGCGCCCGCCTGCAGGCGACCGAAGCCGAGGCACAGGGCGTACGCATGCGTATCGTGGCCGAGGTCGCGCGCACCTGGTTCACCGCCGTCGGCGCCCGCTACGAGTTGCACGCACAACGCGCCACGCTGGATACGCTGCAGCAGACCTTTGAATTGGTGCGCCTGCGGCACGCGCTGGGCGACGCGTCGGCCGCCGACGTGGAGGCGGCGTACGCCCAATGGACAGCAGTCAACGCGCTCATCCCGGATATCCAGGCGCGCCAGCGCACCGCGGTGCTCAGCCTGGGCGTGCTGCTGGGCGCACCGCC
The DNA here is from genome assembly GCF_007833355.1 of Denitratisoma sp. DHT3. NCBI lineage: Bacteria > Pseudomonadati > Pseudomonadota > Betaproteobacteria > Nitrosomonadales > Sterolibacteriaceae > Denitratisoma > Denitratisoma sp. DHT3. The sequence continues at coordinate 2,048,666 of NZ_CP020914.1, forward strand.
GGAGCGGGAGCTGGCACTGCTTGATGGCCCCTTGACGCCGAGCACGCTGCGGGCACTGCCGGTGGGCGAGCGCGCAGATATGCTGCGCCGACGTCCTGACGTGCTGGCTGCGGAACGTCGCCTCGCAGCGAGTTCTGCCGACATCGGCGTGGCCACGGCCGAGTTGTTCCCCAAACTCTCCATCGGTGTCGGCGGCGGGTTTCAGGCGCTCAGTACGGGCGATTGGTTCGATGCATCCAGCTCGCGTTTTTCCATCCTGCCGCTGATTTCCTGGCGCCTGTTCGACGGTGGCCGTGTGCGAGCCGAAATTCGGGCACGCGAGGCGGCCGAGCGGCAGGCCGCGCTGGCCTATGAGCAGGCCGTGCTGACGGCGCTGGGCGACGCCGAGCGCGCGCTGGGCGACTACCACGGCGGGCTGGACACACTGGAACGCCGCGGCATGGCACTGGATGCCGCGCGCACAACCTACGGCCACACCAGGACGCGCTACGCGGCGGGCGACATCGCGCTGGTCGAACTGCTGGCTGCCCAGCGCAGCCTGCATGAGGCCGAAACCGCAGCCGCGCGGGCACATACCAACGCCGCCGTGCAATTGGTGGCGCTGTACAAGGCCCTTGGCGGTGGCTGGGACGTATCCACGACGGCATCGACCGCAACCCATCCGCTGCGGGGCGCTGCCGCCCCCGTCGCGTTTTCAAGCCGCTGACTCAACACAAGGAGACCGTCATGCAAATCAACGTTGGACGGCTCGACCGCATTGTGCGCGTCGTCATCGGACTGGTTCTCCTCAGTCTCCCATTGTGGCTGGACTCATCCTGGCGTTGGCTGGGACTCATTGGATTCATGCCTCTCATCACAGGGCTGGCTGGCCGCTGCCCAGGCTACCGCCTGTTCGGCCTGAGCACCTGCCCGATGCAAGAGAAGAAGCCGGAGTGAACATCCCATGAAGCTGAGTTTTCTGGGTGCGGCACGCGAAGTCACGGGCTCGTGTTTTCTGGTGGAAGCTGCCAACGCCCGCCTCCTGGTGGAATGCGGCATGGTGCAAGGCGGGCGAGAGGCACCGACGCGTAACCGCAAGCCATTCGAGTTCGATCCGGCATCCGTCGCGAATGGGGAGTCGCGCGCGAAGGCGCTGGAACTGCTTACGGCGCTCGATGTGCAACACCGGGCTCGCGCCATGCCCTCGCAACTCTCCGGTGGCGAGCAGCAACGGGTCGCCATCGCATGCGGATTGGTCAATCGCCCGCCGGTGATCCTGGCCGATGAGCGCACCGCGCCTCTCGACAGCGAGCGCGCCATTGCTGTGATCCGCATCCTCAATGACATGGCCCGGAAGTTCGAGACCGCCATCATCGTCGTCACCCATGACGAAAAGATCATCCCCACATTCAAGCGCATCTACCACATCCGCGATGGCGTGACCCATGGAGACGCCGGTGAAGGGCGGGGGTTTGAATGACCTTGCAAATAAGGGAGGAGGCACCATGACGGACGACAGCATGAATCGTTTCGAGCAGGAGCATCTCAAGCGGTGGTGGGAAACCACGCGCCACTACCTGTTCGCGGATATGAAAAGTCTGCTTGGAACCGCCGCCGCGGCCGAGGATCGATGGTCGCCTCCGCAGACGGACAGCCGCGGTAGCCGAAAAAGGTTTATTGCCAGAGTGAGAGGCCGGCTCTTGCGCTCAGTCAAGAGCGAGAGGAAAGACGACCCGCTGCGGGAACTGGAGAGCGTATTCCAGCAGCAGATCGCGTTCATCGCCAGGCACCCCGGCGTTCCCCGGCGACTGTTGTCGTGGTTGGCACAGGATGGCGACCCCAGCCTTCAGCGGCGCATCCGGATGCTCATCGCTAACTACGCCACCCGCCTAGCCCGAATCATCGCCCGCGCCAAACAGCAGGGCCTGGTCAGGGTCGACGTGCAACCAAGTGCTGAGGCAATTTCGCTTGTCAGTGTCATCCAGGAACTGGTGCTCCGGACCCCTACCGCGCCGCAGTGGAGGGGGTGGTTCTTGCGGGAGGCCGTCGAGGCCTTCGCCCTATACCGGGCGGGACTGGCTGTCTCTTAGGGGCTGAAGGCAAAAGCGAGTCATGGAGTAATGACTATGCGAGGACCCATGCAGCAGCGCGGATTTCTCATCCGGGCCATGTCCCTGATCGCGGTCGGGTTCGGTCTGCTGACCATCAAGGAAGGCGGCGCGATCCTGTTCGGTGGAGAAGCGGCGCAAGCCTCTGCCGGGAACTTCGTGCCGTTCGTGCTCTGGTTCAACTTTCTGGCCGGCTTCGCCTACGTCATCGCTGGCGCTGGACTGTGGCTGCGGCATCGCTGGGCGGTGTGGCTGGCCGTCGTCATCGCCGCAGCGACTGCATTTGCCCTTGCGGCATTCGGCGCGCACGGCTATGCCGGCGGGGCCTATGAAATGCGCACGGTCATCGCGATGAGCTTCCGAACGCTGGTGTGGGTGGCGATCGCAGCCATTTCCTGGCACGGCCTGTCGCGCGGGCAACCCGCCATATCGGCGAGAGATATGAAATGAACCTGAAGAAGCATCTCGCCACCGTGCTGTGGCTCGGTTTGGCATTGGTCGCCAGCGCCATGGCCGCGCCGCCTTCCCCAGCGCAAGATCATGACGGCGGTGTCGTCATGAGCTTCGTCACGGGGGAGGCACAGGAGGATGGAAATGTATCCGCGGCTCCGGCGATCAGTGACGCGGAATCGCAATGCGGGTCGGCTGGTGCGGCTCACTGGGCGCTGTATCAGCGTCTTAGAGATCGGAGTGTGCCTGCATCGCCGCCCAAGCCGGATTTTTCCGGCGCCGGGCTCCTCAACACCAAGGCTAGCGACGATCTGCAGGAAAAGGCCAAGGAGGTCGCGCAGGCATCAATACAGGCCAGGGGCGGAGGGCGCGGGATGGGCGACGGCCCCGTAGGAAAACCGTGAAGAGCCAAGCAGCCAACCACGGTGCTTTCGAGGTTGGCGCACGTTCGATTGGCCTCAACATCACGCTGCCCCACGAACAGGCACCCAACCCCTACATGTGCCCGGATTTGGCGTTCCGATGCCACTGTTTTGCGCTGCGCAAGATGCACTTCTTGTTGCACGCCAAGGGCTTGGTGGCCTTCCCCGGTGGCTATGGAACGCTCGATGAGCTGTTCGAGGTGCTCGCCTTGATCCAGACCGGAAAGATGCAGCGTATTCCGGTGGTGCTGGTCGGCCGTGCATTTTGGCGTCGCGTAGTTGATTTCGACCTTCTGCTCGACGAAGGCTATGTCTCTCCATCCGATCTCGACTTGTTCACCTGCGTAGACGAAGCAGAGGAAATCGTCAGTGCCCTCGAACGCTTTTACGTCACCAGCGCAGCAGGCGATGGGGCAACATGATTGGCATCGACGGGTATCGCTGGAGCCTGCGCTACACCAAGGTGCAGGCGATGCAGTGCGTCACCTTGTTGATTACGGGTGCATTGTTCAGCCCGATTTCCGCTTTCGGTTCCGAAGTCTCGCTCTCTACAAATACTTCCTCCTGCTCGCCAGAGCAATCCCTGCGCTGGCGGGGCGGCACCCTGCGTCTGGAGAACGACTTGTTCACCGGCTCCGATCGCAACTACACCAACGGTGTCGCGCTAACAGCAGTCTCACGCGATCTGCAAGGCGGGCTCCGTCCGGAGTGCCTGCCCCAGCCGATCGGTTTGTACGCTCGCTTCATCGGCTGGGCCGATCCCGGCTTCTGGGACGATGCCGGCGCCCACTCGTCATCGCAAAACCTCGTTGTGCGCTTTGGCCAAGCCATGTACACGCCCGAGAACAAGACGCGCACCGATGTGATTCCAGATGACCGACCGTACGCTGGTTTGCTCTACCTGGGTTTGGCTTGGAATCGCCGCATCCATCCGCAAGCCGCCAGTTACGAAATGCTTGACGTGCGTGAGTTGACCCTGGGCGTGATCGGCCCCTGGTCGCTGGCCGAACAGTCTCAGGACCTTGTGCACCGGGTACGCGGCATTGAGCGCTTTCGCGGCTGGGACAACCAGTTGCGCAACGAGCCGGCGTTTCAGATGGCCATGGAGCGCAAGTTCAAGCCGTACACGGAGGGTGCGGTCCGCCCTGGATGGGGCAGCGACGTGATCGGCAGCTATGCCCTGCGGGTCGGAAACATCGAAACCGCCGCCAGTACCGGCGTGGAGTTTCGCGCGGGCTGGAACATACCGAACGACTTCGGCAGCTATCCGATTCGCCCTGGCGCGGAGAACCGCCCGCCCTCTGGTGTTGCCGATCTGCGCACGACAACGCCGCAATCGGTCCTGGCGCCCAAACCTGGGGCACATGTCTTCCTGAACCTGGAGGGTAGAGCCGTCGCCTGGGACTTCTCACTCGACGGAAACATGTTCCGGCATAGCCATCATGTCAGCCGGCGGCCTTGGGTCGTGCAAGCAGCTCTCGGCATCAGCAGCCAATGGATCGTTGCTGGACGTGGCGTGCGGCTTGCCGTGATGCGCGTTTGGAGAACCCGCGAGTTCGACCAGCAGGCGGGCCATCATGCATTCGGATCGATCGCGCTGAGTCTGGAATTTTGAGGACACCTGCAACCATTCGTTAGACCCAAAGCATTCGTCACAACATCAATGGAGAAATTCGTGAACCAGCCCTTGAAACCCAGATCGTTCTTCACCGTCTCGCTGTCCGTGCTCTTGGCAACCTTCGCCACGGCACTCGGTGCGCAGTCCGTAGAGGCGGCAAAGCCAATGGCGCTTCGTACCATAATGGAAAGACTCGGGCGCGACATGCAAGCCGTCACGGGCGCGATCTCCAAAGAAGACTGGCCACTGGTCGCCGAGCTAGCACCACGAATCGCCAAGCATGCCGAGCCGCCCATGTCGGAAAAGATGCGCATCCTTGCCTGGCTTGGGGCAGACGCTGGAAAGTTTCGGGGTCTGGATGGACAGGTGCATGAGGCCGCGACCGCCATGGGCGAGGCTGCACAGCGGAATGACGGCCAAGCAGTCATCGCGGCTTTCTCCAAAACCCAGCAAAGCTGCCTAGCCTGCCACCAGAGTTACCGTCGCCCGTTCGTGGAAAAGTTCTATGGAAGCCGCTAGCAAGGGATGGCTACACCTGTTGACGGAAGACTAGCTTCTGTCCAATCAATATACCTCGACGCGTTTCAGGTTCCCAGGAAGCCACCCGTGCAGCGATCACGGGTTCCTGCTTCACCCGCGGCAGCACTCGTTGGATCTGACGTGCATGACTCCCGTATGCATGTGGGTCACCAGCACCAGCGGATAACGCAGCACCTCGTCCAGTGAGATACGTTTGTGCTTGAGCAGCGGATGCCATGCCGGCGCCGCGACCATGAGGGGGGCGCTCCAAAGCGCCTTGGCCACGATGTCGTCACCCACTTCACCAGACTGGGCCCTAGGTCATACAGATCGCCATGCAGCCCCTTGATTTGCTGCGACAGTGACACCTCGAGCAGGCGCAACTCGACGTCGGGCTCCTCCTGCCCGCATAGCGCCAGCAAGGTCGGCAAGCGCGACGGGGTGATGCCATCGGACAGCGTAATGCGTTGCTGACCGTGAAAGCCGTTGGCCGCTCCCCTCACGCTGTCGCGGGCTTGCTGCAAGGCAGTGAAGATGCGCGGCACATGTTGCAGGAATTGCTTGTCCGCCCGCGTCAGCCGCTTGCTGCGACTGCTCCGGCCGCAGTGCTTCAGCAGCGCGGTTACAGGTGGCGATCTCGAATTCGCCGAACATGCCCATCGACAGTTCATCCGGCGCGATGCCCGCTGGCGCGAACTTCAGACGCTGCGCCGCCGCCCGTGTCGACAGACCAAATCGCTCGCCCTCGGGGAGTGACGTAAGACGCCGCGACTGTCTTCCTCGGGTCGCTGCGGCCACAGAAGACTAGCCGAGGCGCGCTGGCGCGAGTGCTCTAGCTAGCCATCCGCCATGATCGCCGCCCGCGTTCAAGCAGCGTTGCAATAACTCCGGACACCATTGCCCGCGTGCTGTGAGCCGGCGACGGCAGCCGCTGCAAGACATGCCGGTCTCATCTCCGCACGCATGCGGCTCCCTACGATCATAAGGACTGGTCACGTCACGAGGGACTGCGCATGAACTTACGTCATCTTCGCTGCTTCATTGCTGTAGCCGAGGAACTGCACTTCGGTCGAGCCGCTAGGCGGCTGCATATAGAACAATCTCCCCTATCACGCACGATCCGCAAGTTGGAGACAACTCTAGGCGTGACGTTGCTCAGTCGCACGCCGCGGGGCGCAACCCTGACTTGGGCAGGGCGAGTCTTCCTCGACGACGCCCGCCGCGTCATGTTGAGCGTTGAGCAGGCAGTGGCCAGCGCGAAGGCTGCTGCCTCCGGTTCTCAGGGCATTTTGCGAATCGCGCTGTCGAGAGACATAGGACGGGCGAGGCTATCAGCACTGCTTGCGCTGTGCCGCGAAGAGTCGCCGCAGGTAAACATCCGGCTCTCCGAAGTACCGCTGACCGAACTCGTGCAGGGGCTGAACGCAGATCTGTTCGACGCCGGCTTTGCAATGGTCAATGAAGTGGAGGACGGGATCATTGCTGAGCCGCTGTGGGCCGACCCCTTGGTAGTGATCCTGCCCGCACGGCACCCGCTTGTAGCCTTCAAGGAAGTGCCGTTGCAGGAAGTGGTGAGCTATCCGCTGGTACTTTGTGATCCACGGGCATGCCAAGGTTGCGGTCGGCAGAGCGAACGACTGTTCCGCTCTGTCGATGTCCAACCGATTGTGGCTGAGTATGCCGCTTCTCACGGGCTGATGCTGACGTTGGTGGCCGCAGGGTACGGGCTAGGTTTTTCCACTGCCGCGCACTTGGCAACTTGCCAGCCGGCGGATGTTGTTGTCCGCCCGTTGGCCGGTCAGAGCGCATCGATAACCACCTATCTGTTACGAACCGAGGGTGGCATGACGGAGCCGTTGCAGCGGTTCATCGAACGCGCCGAACGTATATGTCATCAGGACGCAAGCACATCACGCGCGATCTGACGCGGATCTATCGGAAGGTGCGCGGCTAGTTTTCTCGGATTGCGCGATTCATCTTTGGTCTTGCGACTGACCCGATCGGCATGGCTCATGCGCTGTACTGATTCCAGTTTCGACGCAATTGCTGCGCCCTTCCGTACTCCGGCACTCGCCTGCGGGCTCGCCGCCGCGGTCATTTCACTGACGCGGAACGCATGAGCTTTTGCTGGTTGCAAACCGGCTCATCCCGTTGACGCATTGGCACTTTACGCCGTTGGAATTCCTACGGAAAACTTTGACCAGGTTTCGGGTAAAGCGCGGCACCCATGCTTGACTCCAGGGGAGCGCGACCACCAAGCCGCGTGCCGGTCCAAAGGCAAAGCGCCCGCATCATGGTTGAGGAGTTTCAAGCGTAGCAAGATGTAGTTCGCCCTTGGCCGGCCGTCAGCGCCGATGCAACGCTTCCTTCCACGATCCCGGCCGGCCCTGCGCTTCATCCGGATTTCTGGGCAATCGCCTCGCCCACTTGGGCGGTGCGCGTCTGCCAGAGTTCGATCCGACGATGGGACGCACGCGACATGGAGAAATCGAGTTGCCTTGCCTTTGGCGCCAGGATCTACTACCGCCCGATCGAGGCGGCCGTCCGTTGGGCGGGACTGTTGCGCTTTGAGCCGCGGATTCTGGAAACGCTCGGGCCACGTGCCATGCCTGAGCCGAACGATTTTCCGCGCTGGCCCTTGCTGCGCCTTTTCTCCGAGCGCATCTTCGACGCATTGGCACACGATGAACTTTCTTACGGCAAGGCAGGCATGGCGCAGGAATCTCAGCGCCCCGCACTCGACGATCCTGCGTTGATCGTGCGCCACGTCGCCCTGAAGGCGTGGATGTCGCATTACTACCCCGGTGAGCGGCCTCCATTCCTGTTCGACGGCATCGAGCGCGAACTGCATCCTGCGGTGAGCGTCGCCATGCTGAACGTGTTGCTGGCCGATCGCGAGGCCGCCAAGCTGCAGCTTGCCGAACTCGCACAACTACATGCGGCGCTGAAGGCACAGCACGAAGCGTTGGCGAAGGAGCATGCCATTAGCATTCGTGAGGGCGATACGAGTGAACCGGGCCTGCGCAGCGAATCGACTTACTTGAACATCATTGGCGGCCTGCTGACATTGCTGTTGGGCAAGTCCCCGGCGGGCTCTGCCTACTCGTCCTTCCGCAACATGGATGCGGTGATCAGTGCACTACTGGCCCACCATGAAGGTCGGCCCGGCATCAGCGAGCGGACGCTGTGGAGCAAGCTGGCACAGGCGCGTCGCCACCTGGAGGCATCGCGCTGAGCCTGTAACAGCAGACTGCAATTGCAGTTGCGTGTTATGCAGTTGCAGTGAATCTCGCAGCAGCAGCATATGGAATGCGAGGCACTTTCTGAACAACGCCATCGAGCGTCAAGGAGTGCCTCTCATGTCTTCGCAGACCATCGCGCCGGCCTTGCCGCCCGAGCACCGCATCCTGCGCCGCGCCGAGGTCGAAGCCAAGACCGGCTTCAAGCGCGCGCACATCTACAGCCTGATGAAGGAAGGCAAGTTCCCCAAGGCGCTGCGCCTGGGCGTGCGCGCGGTGGGCTGGGACTCGGTGGAGATCGAACAGTGGATCGCCGATCGCCTCAAAGAACGCGCCTGACGCTTCTTCTCGGTTCATGCCATTCGACGAGGAGAAGCTCATGCAGGTGGTGTCCATCATTTCGACCAAAGGCGGCGTGGGCAAGACCACGACGGCCGCCAACCTGGGCGGCTTCATCGCCGATGCCGGGCTGCGCGTGCTGCTGCTGGACCTGGACGTGCAGCCCACGCTGTCGAGCTACTTCACGCTGGACGTGCGCGCGCCCGGCGGCATCTACGAGATGCTGGCCTTCAACGAGCGGCGCATCGAGCAACTGGTGTCGCGCACCGCGATCGCGGGCCTGGACCTGGTGCTCTCCAACGACGACCGCGGCGAACTGAACACGCTGCTGCTGCACGCACCGGATGGGCGCCTGCGACTGCGCCATTTGCTTCCCGTCTTCCGCACGCACTATGACTTGCTGCTGGTCGACACCCAGGGCGCGCGCAGCGTGCTGCTGGAGATGGCGGTGCTGGCGTCCGACCTGGCGCTGTCGCCGGTGACGCCGGAGATCCTCGCGGCGCGCGAGCTGCGGCGCGGCACGCTGCAACTGATCGAGGACATCGCGCCGTATCGGCACCTGGGCATCGAGCCGCCGCCGCTGCGTCTGCTCATCAACCGTGTGCATCCGGTGTCGTCGAACGCGCGGCTGGTCCAGCAGGCGCTGCGACAGGTGTTCCAGGAACAGGCCGGCGTGCAGGTGCTGGGCACCGACGTGCCGGCCATCGAAGCCTATCCGCGCGCTGCGACACGAGGATTGCCGGTGCATCGGGTGGAATACCGGCAGCCGGCGGGGCGCACGGCACCCGCGGCGCTGGAGACCATGCGCACGCTGGCCGGCGAGCTGTTCCCCGCGTGGCGGGAGCGCTTCGCGCTGGTCTCCGGCCGGGCCGATGCGGGAGGGGCCGGCCATGGCGAGCGCGCATGAACTGGCGCGCGGCCGTGAACGGCTGCGCGCGCTGATCGAGTTCGCGCTGGGCGAAGGCTGGCGCGTGGTGCGCACGTCCGGTGGGCACCTGAAATTCACGAAGCGAGGCTGCGCGTCGATCTACACCAGCTCGACGGCGAGCGACCACCGTGCCGACCGTAATGCCCGCGCGCAACTTCGCCGCGCCGACCGGCCGGCGCAGGAGAACGGCCGTGGCTGAGCTGACGCCGCAGGACATGGCTGCCAAGCTGCTGGCCACCGGCTTCGAGCGCAGCGGCCCTTCGGCCGCGACCTTGAGCGACCCCATCGCCGACACGCCGATGGTGGTGACGCTGGACCAGTTGCGGCCCTACGACCACGACCCGCGCGTGACGCGCAACCCGGCCTATGCGGAGATCAAGGCGTCCATCCGCGAACGCGGGCTGGACGCTCCCCCCGCGATCACGCGCAGGCCGGGCGAGGCGCACTACATCATTCGCAACGGCGGCAACACGCGGCTGGCGATCTTGCGCGAGTTGTGGAGCGAGACCAAGGAGGAGCGCTTCTTCCGCATTGCGTGCGTGTTCCGCCCGTGGCCGGCGCGCGGCGAAATCGTGGCGCTGACCGGGCATCTGGCCGAGAACGAGCTGCGCGGCGGGCTGACCTTCATCGAGCGGGCGTTGGGCATCGAGAAGGCGCGCGAGTTCTACGAGCAGGAAAGCGGCCAGGCGCTGTCGCAGAGCGAACTCGCGCGGCGACTGACTGCCGACGGCTATCCGGTGCCGCAGTCACACATCAGCCGCATGAACGATGCGGTGCGCTATCTGCTGCCGGCGATCCCGACGCTGTTGTACGGCGGATTGGGCCGGCATCAGGTGGACCGGCTCGCGGTGCTGCGCAAGGCGTGCGAGCGCACCTGGGAGCGGCGTGCGCTGGGCCGCACCGTGACCGTGGACTTCGCCACCTTGTTTCAGGACGTGCTGACGCAGTTCGACACACAGCCGGACGACTTCTCGCCGCAGCGGGTGCAGGACGAGCTGGTCGGCCAGATGGCCGAGCTGCTGGAGGCGGACTACGACACGCTGGCGCTGGAGATCAACGACAGCGAAAGCCGCCAGCGTGCGCTGACCAGCGAACCGGCGGCGCCGACGCCACCGGCAGCGCCTGTCGTGCCTGCTGATCCTCCCCCGCCGGTCTCCGCGCCTCAGCAGCCACCCGCCTCGTCTGTGCCGCGCGACACCACGCCGGTCGCGCCTTCGGCGCCAGCAGCGACACCGCCTGCATCGCCCGAAGCGCCGGAGGACCAGCACGGGGAACGCGAAGAGCGCCTGCAGGGGCACATCGTGACACCGGCACCGACCACCGAGCGCCTGCAGTCCATCCAGCGGATGGTCGCGGACCAGCTCGGCGACAAGCTGCCCGACTTCGAGGCCGATGCGTTGCGTGCGATCCCCGTGCAGGTCGGCGGGCTCTATCCCATCTCGGACGTCTGGTACGTCGAGCCGGGGCTGGACGTGCCGGATCGCCTGCGCGTGCACATCGCGCAGTTCGCGCGCGAGATCGGCGAGGAAGCGGCGGTCGCCGACCACATTGAGGCCAGCGTCGGCGGCATCGGCTTCGTCTGCGCGGCGCCGGTTGTGGGCCAGGCGAAGGCGCTGCCGGCGTTCGCGCGGGCGGTGCTGACCCTGCTGCATGTGCTGAGTGCGGCTCCGCCCTCCGCGAACGGATTGGACCGCGCGCGGCTGGCCGACGAGCTGGCGGCGCTGCTGCATGGCCACGGCGGCTCGGCCACACGCCTGAGCGATGCTGCGCTGGTGAAGCTGTTCCGTCTGCTGCGCCTGGCGCGCCGGCTGCTGGATCTGGAAGCCGGCGTAGCGAGCCAGGATTCCTGAGCGCAGGAGGCTCCCGTATGTCGGCACCGCACCCGCTCAACCAGGCCGTGATCGCCCAGGCCCTGCATGACCTGCGCAACGGCCAGTTGCGCCGCTGCAAGGCCATGGGCTTCGGCGAGGAGGAGCTGGATGCGCTGAAACACCCCGAGCTCGTGAGCATGCTGGTGAATGCCACGGTGTCGTGGTGTTCGGTGTCGGTGAACCGGGAGGTATTGAAGCGGCTTCTGAGCCAGGTGCACGACGTGGAGCGGGAGATCGCCACGGTGGACCGCATGCTGCGCCTGGGGGCGAGCACGGAGATGGTCAGCAAGTTCTACGGCCTCACGCATCAGGAAGTGGCGCTGCGCCGTGACATCCTCGGGCTGCCCAAGCGCAAGGGCCGGCATCCGGTGCTTGATGAGGCGCAGGACGTGGCCTTGTGGGAGCGCTGGAAGGCCGGCGTCGCCGAGCGCCATATCGCCCTGACCGACGACATGGCGATGCTGGCGCTGACCATGGACCTGGCCGAGGCCATGACCCTGCCCATGTCGGTGATCTGGTCGGCGATACGGAACTGGATCGACCAGGGGCTGGTGTAGCCATGACCACGGGCAGCGTATCACGGCGCGATGGCCCGGTTGCGCTGTCGGCGTTGTTCGACGAGGCGCTGCGGCACCTTGAGCCGAAGGAACCGGCGCAGGGCACGGCGCCGGCCGCCGACGGTTTCCTCTACAGCGGCAACCGCCATGAGAGCGTGCCGCGCAGGCTGTTCCTCGACCGGCGCCTGACGCCGCTGGAGCGCAACGCCTGGCAGGTGTTCCGCCTGCAGCTCAACGACGACGGCGTGACCGCCTTTCCCACCTACGACCAGCTCCGCCCCTATCTGGCGTCCATGCCCTGTGCGGCGCAAGCCTCGCACGAGACCGTGGCGCGCGCCTTGACGCTGCTGCGGCTGACGCGCTGGCTCAGCCTGGCGCGGCGGCGGCGCGACCCGAAGACCGGCCGCATCCAAGGCAACCTCTACGTGCTGCACGACGAACCGCTGTCGCCCTTCGAGGCGATGCAGCTCGATGCCGACTACCTCGGCCTGGTCAGCCAGGCGCTGACCCATGCCGCCAAGGCGGTACAGATCGTGGGCATGAACACGCTCAAGGAGATTGCCGGAGACCCGCTGCTCAGCGGCCGCACATTGCCGACCCGCTTGCAGGTGCTGGCGCAGCGCATGGCGCTGCATGGCTGGACGACGCCAGGTTATCCACAGGAGGGTGCGGACCACGAATCCGAAGAAGGCCAGGAAGCCCTTCTTCGGAATGCTGCGCGCCCGTCTTCGGAATCCGAAGCAGGACCGAAACCCGCGCCGGACGGCTCTCTTCGGATTCCGAAGGAGGACCGTACAGTACGTAATGATCGTATAAATGAAGTACGTACAGTACCGCGCGCGAGGGCCTTGCAGAACCTGCGGCTACCCGAGCGTTTCCTGCGCTTGAAGGACGAGCAGCAGGCCGGCGCGCTGGTGGCGCTGCAGCAGGTGGACGAGGCGCAGAGGCAGGCCGTTCTCGACGAGTGGGCGGCACGCTGCCACAACAGCGCGGTACGCAACCCGGCCGGCTACCTGTTTGGCATCATCCAGAAGGCGATCCGCGGGGAGTTCAAGGCCTGGGCCGGAGAAAGTGCATCGGCACCGCCAGCGCCCCCGTCACCTGCGCCCTCGTCACCGCCGGCATCCCGTGCGGCTGACCCCGAGGTCGCACGAGCCTACCTGGCTCAGCTCCGAGAAGCCTTGCGTGATCGCTGATGTTGACTATCCCCAGGGGATAGCTGGAACAGACATCTTTCCGCCGCGCTCGATTGTCGCCCGCCGAATGACAGGCGAAACTGTCGCCTGTGAATCAGACGAGGACAGCCACGCACGAGCCCGGCCGACGATGGACATGACGACTTCCCCCGCCACAAACGCACTGCAACCACTACAGCAAGACGTTCAGCGCTTGCTGGGCAGATGCCTGTTGCGCCTTCAACAATACGAGCGCCTCATGAAAGCCATCGTGGCCCACCACGAGATTTCAGGCCCGGCGCATTCGCTGGAGGCCATTCGCGCAGCGCGGATTGAAGATGCCGCGACCAAGACCCTGGGCACGTTGGTCGGACAACTGTTTGGTTCGTATGTCGTCACCGATGGAAATGGCGGCGAGGAACGCGACGACGATCTTCCCGGCGACGTGATTTCCTTTCGCACGCGCGTGCAACTGAGCCTGTCTGCGCAGGACTACGCCAACACCCAGGCCGACCTCAAAGACCTGGTATCGCTGCGCAACACTCTGGTGCACCACTTCATCGATCAGCACGATCTATGGACCGTGGACGGGTGCCGCGTTGCACAGGACGAACTCGGTTCCGCCTACACGCGCATCGATCAACACTTCGAGCAGCTGCGCGGCTGGGCCGAGCACATGGATCAGGCGCGGCGCCTGGCAGCGGAGTTCGTCCAGTCGGATGTGTTCCACGACCTGGTGGTCAATGGCATCGCGCCGGACGGCACGGTGGACTGGCCGGCCGCCGGCATCGTCCGCGCGCTGCGCGAGGCCGCCGCGCAGTTGGCCGTCGAGGGCTGGACACCCATCGCCGCCGCTGGCCGCTGGATCGCGGACCGGCATCCCGAGCAGCTTCCAGCCAAGTACGGCTGCAGCAGTTGGCGGCAGGTGGTGCATGAGTGCCGCCTGTTCGAGCTTCGCTACCGTGAGGTGGAGGGGCAACGGGCCGCCTGGTACAGACCTCGCGAAGCATAGCCCCGCAACGCGGTCTCACCTCCGCGCGAGCCGCGAACACATCCGCCGAGCTATCCCCAGGGGATAGCCGGCACACACAGCCTTCCGCGCGGAACAAACCGGGCGCGCATGGGCTGCGGTTTGTTGACTGACAGCCTTCCGGCCGATGCCGATGCTGGCGACTCGCCAATTCACCGCGAGTCGCTCCCATGGCCAACGAACGCACAGAACCCCTGCAACTGAATCTCGGATCGCTGCGCAGCGCGATGTCGCTGACGCTGCACACGCACCACGCTTCGCGCATCTGGCACGGCCGCGCGCCGACCGAGGGGCGCCCAGGCATCATCGGTCTCAACGGCTTCATCGGCGCCATGAACAAGATGAAGCGCGGCGCCGAGCAGGACGACCCGTACTCGGACTGGTGGATGTTGCGGATCGAGGACAAGCTCGCCGACACCAAGACCCGTCTGCAGACCCTGCGCGACCAGGTGGATCAGGCCTTGGCCGACGTGCCATCGGCGCTGTCGCTGGGCGAGAACATGAACGTGCAGCCGGTGAAGCTGCCGCTGTTCGTGAACGCCCAGCTCGGCTTCATGGCGGTGTATCTGCTGGCCGACTACGACGACCTGGCACGCAAACTCATCCTGGCGCACCACACGGCGCTGATCGACCGCAGCACCTTGGAGCGCTGGCTCAATGATGGTGCGCACGCGCTGCGCAGCCTGTTCTCGCTGGCCCAGCAGTACCGCTACTCGGGCACGACGCGCGACGACTTCGCGGCGAAGAACGCGGCGGCGCGAGCGGCGCTGGAGAAGTTCGGCGAGTTGCCGCAGGACGTGCTGGAAGGCACGCGCCGCTCGCGCTTCGCGCCACCCATCGCGCGGCGGACGAACAAGCCCGGCACGCCGCCTGCTGCGCCTGCCATCGTGCCCGATGCGCAGGCTTCCACGGGTGGCGCAGCCGATGGTGCGGCGGGCGATGAGGGTGCTGGCGCATGACAGCATCGCCCCCTATCAGCCACTCCACGCGCTTCGTGGCGCTGGAACAGGCGGACTTCCAGCGGCTGGAACACGCAGGCTACCTAAAAGGCCTTTTACAGCCTTTTAAGGGTAAGGGGAGTCTGGAGACCTGGGCCAGCCAGTGCGCAGCGCTGCGCGACGACGTGATTGGCCTGGCGCAGCGGCGCGTGCTGCCCCAGGCGCGCGCCTATCCATTCAGTCTGCTCGACGTGCAACTGGCCCAGCAGGCCACTGGCGCAGGGACGACCTTCCTGCGCTGGCGCAACCTCGACCGTTCCTCCATGGGCGTGGCGTTGTGGGAGGCCCTGCTGGCCAACCCCGCGACGCCGGCCTCGCTGATCGACGAGCTGTACGCGATCGAACTGCAGCGCATCGTGCTGAACATGCAGATCAGTCTGACCCACAGCATCTCTCGCCAAGCCCTGGAATGCGCCAACAAGGCCGCGCAGGCCGAAGCGGCTTACCTGCGGCGCGTCCACGGGCATACCGCGTCCGTTCCACCCACCACCAAGGAGTCACCATGAGCACGCACTTCGTCGGCGAGGGCAACATCGGTTCTGCGCCGGACTACCGCGAATTTCCGAACGGCAACGACGAGCCGCGCCGGCTGCTTCGCCTGAACGTCTACTTCGACAACCCGATCCCGAAGAAGGACGGCGAGTACGAAGATCGCGGCGGCTTCTGGGCGCCGGTGGAACTGTGGCATCGCGAGGCCGAGCACTGGAAGACGCTGTACCAGAAAGGTATGCGGGTGCTGGTCGAGGGCCGCACCGTGCGCGACGAATGGGAGGACGCCGACGAGAACGAGCGCGTGACGTTCAAGGTCGAGGCGCGGCGCGTGGGCATCCTGCCGTACCGCATCGAGTCGGTGGCGCTCAGCGCCAAGCCGGCCGGCGGACAGTAATTCGCCCATCGCCGTTCCCCCGAGGGCGGCTGTAGCAACCGTCATACGCCCGCGATGCACCAGCGAGCTATCCCCAGGGGATAGCTCCAAGGTCGTCCACGGAGTTCCAGCCGCCCTCCCGAAACGACGCTCTTGCTGTGCCAGCTCCTACGATCTATGCACACCGCTGCGGCAACGAACCGCCTGCCAATCACAAAGCGGTGTCTGCATCAATCGACTTCCTTGCTGCCGGCATCTCCTGGCCCCGCCAAGCTGACGCCCATCCGATGAACCGCACATTTCCAAGGAGGCTTCATGCGCGTGTTCCTGTGCGAGAAGCCGTCCCAGGGCAAGGACATCGCCCGTGTGCTGGGTGCCGGTCAACGCGGCAACGGCTGCTACAGCGGCGCGGGTGTCGTTGTGACCTGGTGCATCGGTCATCTGGTGGAGGCGGTTCCGCCCGAAGGCTACGGCGAGCAATACAAGCGCTGGGCCATCGAGCAACTGCCCATTCTTCCTGAGCGTTGGCGTGTCGAGCCCAAGGCGGCGACCGCAGCGCAATTCAAAGTCGTGCAGCAGCTCGTCGCCAAGGCGGGCAAGCTGGTGATTGCGACCGACGCCGACCGCGAGGGCGAGATGATCGCCCGCGAGATCATCGACCTATGCGGCTACCGCGGGCCGATTCAGCGCCTGTGGCTGTCGGCGCTCAACGATGCGTCGATCCGCAAGGCGCTGGGTGCGCTCAAGCCGTCCGCCGAGACGCTGCCGCTGTATTTCTCCGCACTCGCCCGATCGCGCGCCGACTGGCTGATCGGGATGAACCTGAGCCGCTTGTTCACACTGCTGGGGCGCCAGGCCGGCTATAGCGGCGTGCTGTCGGTGGGGCGCGTGCAGACGCCGACGCTGAAGTTGGTCGTGGACCGCGATCGCGAGATCGCGCGCTTCGTCTGCGTACCGTTCTGGGCCATCGAGGTTGCGCTATCGCATGCAGGCCAGCCCTTCGTCGCAAGCTGGACGCCGCCGCAAGGCAGCACCGACGATGCGGGCCGCTGCCTGCAACAGCCGGTGGCGCAGCAGGCCGCCGAGCGCCTGCGCACGGCCGGCTCCGCCCAGGTGCTGTCGGTAGAAACCGAGCGCGTTCGCGAAGGGCCGCCGCTGCCGTTCGACCTGGGCACGCTGCAGGAGGTGTGCTCCAAGCAGTTGGGCCTCGACGTGCAGGAGACGCTGGACATTGCCCAGGCGCTGTACGAGACGCACAAGGCGACAACGTATCCGCGCTCGGATTCGGGCTACCTGCCCGAGAGCATGCTGGCTGAGGTGCCGACCGTACTCGACAGCCTGGTCAAGACCGACCCCAGCCTGCGGCCGCTGATCGAGCGCCTGGATCGCCAACTGCGCTCGCGTGCATGGAACGACGGCAAGGTGTCGGCTCACCACGGCATCATCCCGACGCTGGAACCCGCCAACCTGTCGGCCATGAGCGAGAAGGAGCTGGCCGTCTACCGGCTGATCCGCGCCCATTACCTCGCGCAGTTCCTCCCACACCATGAGTTCGACCGCACGATGGCGCAGTTCTCGTGCGGCGGTCAGTCGCTGGCGGCCGTGGGCAAGCAGATCGCCGTCACCGGCTGGCGCGAGGTGCTGGCGACGCCGGGGCCGGACGATGCCGATGGCGAGGATGCGCAGCGCAGCCAGGTGCTGCCCGCCCTGCATGCGGGCCTGTCCTGCCCGGTCGGAAAGGTGGATCTCAAGGCGCTGAAGACGCTGCCGCCCAAACCCTACACGCAGGGCGAGCTGATCAAGGCCATGAAGACCGTCGCCAAGTTCGTGACCGACCCGCGGCTGAAACAGAAGCTGCGAGATACCACCGGCATCGGCACCGAGGCGACACGCGCCAACATCATCAACGGTCTGATCGGTCGCGGCTACCTGGTCAAGAAAGGCCGCGCCGTCCGCGCTTCCGACGCGGCATTCACGCTCATCGACGCGGTGCCCTCGGCCATCGCCGACCCCGGCACCACGGCGGTGTGGGAGCAGGCACTCGACATGATCGAGGCCGGCCAGATGGCGCTGGACACCTTCATCGAGAAGCAGTCCGTGTGGGTCGGCCAGCTCGTGCAGCAGTACCGCGGCGCAACGCTCTCGCTCAAGCTGCCGCCGGCGCCGGCCTGCCCGCAGTGCGGCACACCGATGCAGCAGCGCACGGGCAAGAGCGGCGCGTTCTGGTCCTGCTCGCGCTACCCGGACTGCAAGGGCACGCTGCCGATCGAGTCCCCGACGGGCCGGCGCAGCGCACCGCGCAAGCGGCGCGCTGCCTCCAAGGCGTCCTGATCCTCGCTTTTCCCCTGCCGCGCCGGCCACTTCACTGGCGGCGAGGCAAACGTCCCGCACCGCGCGGGACTCCAAAGCGCGCGTCTCCTTCTGCAACGGTGTGCGCGCCCCGTCTGCCCGGCATCGGGCGACGGGGCGAGAAGGTCATTGCTCCACGAATCGCGCCCGCCGCCATTCCCTTGATCGGTGTGCCTTGCCTCGGCCACGAGGGGCTTCCTGACGCCTTGCCGCCGCGCGAGCCGTGAGGAGGCCACTTGGGCCGAGGGTATTCCGTGCCGGTGCCCGCCGGCGGAACAACGGGCTCCCTTTGTGTGTGGATGCACGCCAGAGGTTTCCGGCCCCAGCCACGAAACGGGCCGGGTGCGATTGCTGACGCAGCGAACGGCTTTGACGACGGCCTGCGCTGACGCAGCCCACAGGTGGTTTTCCTTCCTCTCCAGCCGAAGGCCCGCGTGGCCTTCGGCGCCCTGGTCCTTGCCTTGTCCCGTGACGCGGGCCTGCCCTAAAGCGGGCCGTCCGCGATTCGGTTTTCCCTGCGACGGCAGCCATGCTTCGCGCCCATCCTCACCCATGCGTTGCTGACAGTCGTCAGCGGCATGCCCTGGCAGTCTCGGTCTTCAAGACTGCAACGCGGTTCGCCGCGTTGACCGATCCAGTCCGCTTCGCATCGCCCACCGCGGACGCTCGCCGGCCTGGCGACGATGCACTTTTCTCAACCACCCGAGGGGAACCCCATCCCCTGTGGGATGCGTGCTCCCCGACCCACCAAGGAGCACGGCATGTCTGAACCTTCCGCATCTTCCTCTGCAACCGCAGTGCGCAGTGGTGCGCTGGCGCTGACCTGGACCGGCAAGCGTCTGCCGCTACAGGTGCTGCGCAGCGCGGCCGGCCAATACATCGGCACGCAAGACGACGAAGGCCCGGTATCGCGGGAGTCCGTCGAGTATTTCCCCACCCACCTCGCAGCACAGCGCGCCCTGGATACCCATGCCTGGACGCAGCGCGCTCAGCCCTGATTCCCCACCCTTCAAGGAGTCCTCTCATGAATCTGTCTTTGCCCGAAGACGTGCTCGATCAGATGGCGCTGGAACAGGCGCACTTCGACGCTGCACCGCAGGCCTTCTTCGAGGCCTGGAAGCGCGGCGCGCAGATCGCCGGCCACGAGTGGTTCGGCGACGGCACACGCGAAGGTCTGCAGCGTGCCACCACCAAGTGGGATCTGCGGCCCAACATGCTGATGCTCAACGACGCCCTGGGCGTGCTGAGCAGCGGTCAACGCATGTTCCTGTCCGCGATGGTGAGCTTCTACAACGCCCGCGAGGGTGGCGCGATGCTCAAGCGTTGCGGCTTCGAGGGGCTGTCCGACTTCGGCGGCCTCGATCTGGAACGGCGCCAGGTCATCGCTGACCTCACGCTGCACTACAACGGCTGGTGAGCCGCGCCTGGCAACCCACCGTCCTTTCATCCCACCCCACGAGGGACATGCGTCCCCGTTCGGGGCCATGTCCCTCCTTCTTTTCGCAGGAGCGGCCATGTCCCGAATCAGCATCTTCCACTGACCCGCACCGCCCGCCACCAGGGCGGTCCGACGCCGCGGCCGGCTGACCGGCTGCCACTTCATCCACTCGCTGGGGTTCAATCCCCGGCAGGGGATTGCCTCGGCCATCCTCTGCTGGAGGAATCCCATGTCCCATTCCAACAATCCCTTCGTCCGCGGCTACGATAGCCTGTCCGTGCAACGGCTGCTGGCGATTGCCTACGACGACGACTGCCCGCTGAGCTACCTCCCGCTGCACGTCTCGCAGTCGCACCTGCCGGACAGCCAGGTCGAGCTCCATGCCTGCGTCTTCTGCGACGACTTCGCGCTGATCACGGAAGGCCAGAACGTGCCGCCCGAGCTGGACGCGCAGTGCCCCAGCCATGGCATCGCCCGAAACCTCGTCTACGCCGTCATGGCCGAAGAAGCCGGCAAGCCGCTGCACGTCGGCGACACCTACTCCGAGGAAGCCGCGGGAGAGGTGGTACGCCGCCTGCGCTTCGAGACCGGGTTCTACAGCCGTGCCTGGGAAATCAGTTCGGCGCACATCACCGAGGAGGCCGGCCGCTATCTGGCCAACCTGGCCGACATCGCCACGCCAACCCGTTTCCTGTTCGTTGCCTTCCGCATTCCCTACAGCCCAGCGGTCGGCGTGAAGCTGATCGCCACGCCCTGGACGGATGCGAACCTGCAGCATGTCGAGGGCATCACCGCCGAAGAGCTGCGGCAGGAGCACCGGGCCAAGGGCGTGCCGGAGTCCCTTGTGGAAGTGTTGCACCTGGCTGCGCTCGCTGACGTTCGCCTGCTGGTGTTCGATGCCGACGCGCCGATACTGCAGGCATTGACGGTGTACGGTGACGAATGACCCTCACTTGAGCCCCCTCGCGGGGCTCGTCCCACTTTTGCCGATTCGGGCTTTCCATCCGACGATTTGTATGCGTCCGCCCACATGCTGCTACCGGCGTTCCAGTTCCCGAAGCACCCTGGCGAGCCGCTCGACCGCCGTCTCCTGTTCAGCCGGCGTGTAAGCCGCGAACCCCATCAGGAAACCGGCCCTGTGCCTGGTTGAAGCATGCAGCGCCGTCAGCCCCAGGAGATCGATTCCCGCCCGAGCCGCGGCATCGATGACCGCGCGCTCGGAGATGTCGCGGGTCAAGACACAGGGCATCTGCATTCCGCCGGCCGGCACCCTCGGTTCGACGAAGTCGGCCAGATGCGCGCGCACGAGCCCTGCCAGCACGTCGAGCCGGTCGGCATAGACTCCACGCATCGCGCGCACATAGGCGCCGAAATGCCCCCCTTCGATGAAGCGTGCCAGCGTCAGCTGCGGGATGGATGCGCTGTGCCCGTCCAGCAGGGTCCGCGCCACGGTCATGGGCGCCACGAGCTGGGGCGGCAAGACCACGTAACCGATGCGCAGGCCGGGGAACAGCGACTTGGTGAAGGTGCCGATGTAGATCGTGCGATCGTACGGGTCGAGCCCCTGCACGCAGGCCGTGGGCTTGCCGGCGTAGTGGAACTCGCTGTCGTAGTCGTCCTCGATGATCCAGGCCTGGTTCTGCCGCGCCCATTCGATCACCGCGAGCCGCCGATCCAGCGCCAGCGTCGCGCCGGTCGGGAACTGATGCGAGGGCGTCAGGAAGACCGCCCTGGCCGGGCTCGCCGCATCGTGCAGGCGCGCCACCTGCATGCCTTGGTCGTCGAGCGGCACGGGGACACACGCTAGCCCGGCGGCATCGAACGCCTTGCGGGCACCGTGGTAGACGGGGTCTTCGATGAAGATCCGGTCGCCCGCGTCGAGCAATACGGTTGCGCACAGGGCCAACGCCTGTTGCGAGCTGGTCAGCACCAGCACACGCTCGGGCGTGGCGCGCGCCCCCCGCTCAAGATTGACGTAGTCCGCGATGGCGCGGCGCAACGGCTCCACGCCTTGGGGTGGGCTGTGTCGCAAGGCCTGGGTGCCATAGTCCTTCAACACCTGGCGTTCCAGGCGCTCCCAGGTTCGCAGCGGAAAGCTGCGCGTCTCCGGCACCCCGGGGGCGAACGGCCTTGGCGCAACAAAGTCGCGCACGCCGCCGCCCTGGAGTATCGCCGCGCCACGCTGACTCAGACGCACCGACTCGCGCTGGGGCCCGGGGCGCCGCGCGGTGCCACGCCTTGACGAGGCCTGCGCCCGCTCGGACACGAAGCTGCCGCTCCCCACACGCCGTTCGATGAAGCCTTCCGCATGCAACTGGCTGTATGCCGACTCGACCGTATCGCGCGAGACGCCGAGCGACCGGGCCAATGCCCGCGACGCCGGCAGCGGTTTGCCGACGTCGAGTGCGCCGTCGAGGATCAGTTGCCGGAGGGCGCGCTGAATGCGGGCATGCAGCGGCAAGGCGCCATGCGCGGGGTCTCCAATCCAGGCTTTGACCGATTCGAGTTGAGCGTGCTTGAACAATTGGCCGGTAGCGCTTAACGAAAGTGGTGGGGAACAACGGGCCATTTTAGGCTTAAAAAGCTGCTTTCGGAGCAGATCGATCCCCCACTCTCCTGGAGCCCCAAGCCCGCCATGTCGTCATCCACCTCGCCTTCACCCATCTGTCCGAGCGATCTCGCCCATCCCCTGGTGGCCGGGCTGGTCTCGGTCATCGTCAACTACGGAGGCACCTTCATCCTCGTCTTCCAGGCCGCGAAAGTGGCCGGCCTCAGCCCGGGGCTGACAGCCTCCTGGGTGTGGTCGATCTCGATCGGCGTGGGCGTCACCGGGATAGTCCTGAGCTGGACGGCACGCGAGCCGATCATTACCGCGTGGTCCACGCCGGCCGCCGCGTTCCTCATCACCGCACTTGCGACCACGCCCTATGCCGAGGCGATCGGTGCCTACCTGCTCTCGGCGGCGGCCTTCGTGGCATTGGGGTTGTCCGGGTACTTCGAGAAAGCCATCCGGCTGATCCCACCGGGCATTGCCGCCGGATTGCTGGCCGGCATCCTGCTGCAGTTCGGCATCGGTGCCTTCGGTGGCATGAGCATCGACCCCGTTCTGGCGGGCTTGTTGATCATGGCGTATCTGGTGCTCAAGCGCCTCACCCCACGCTATGCCGTGGTGGGCATCCTGGTGCTGGGGCTGGCCTTCCTGCTCATCGAGGATCGCGTCGATCTGTCCGGGCTGGCATTGCAACTCGCCGCGCCGGTTTTCACCATGCCGGCGTTCTCGCTCAACGCCACCTTGAGCGTGGCACTGCCGCTGTTCCTGATCACGCTGACCGGCCAGTACATGCCGGGCATGCTGGTGCTGCGCAACGACGGCTTCAAGACCAGTGCGAACCCCATCGTGACCGTCACCGGGCTCGGTTCGCTGCTCATGGCACCGTTCGGCTCCCATGCGTTCAACATCGCCGCCATCACGGCCGCGATCTGCACCGGCCGGGAAGCGCACGAAGATCCGTCCAGGCGCTGGATCGCCGGCATCGCGGCGGGGGTCTTCTACATCCTCGTAGGGGTGTTCGGCGTGACCTTGGCCGCCCTCTTCATGGCCTTTCCGGCGACCTTCATCACCACACTGGCCGGCCTCGCGCTACTGGGCGCCATCGGCGGCAGCCTGGCCGGCGCCATGGCCGACGCACAGGCGCGCGAGGCCTCGCTGATCACCTTTCTGGCCGCAGCCGCCAACATCAGCTTGGTGGGCATCGGCGGTGCGTTCTGGGGCCTGGTGATCGGGCTGCTGGCGCATGCGGTGCTCAACGGCCGCCTGCCCCAACGAGCGCCAAGGCAGGTGATGGCGCCCGCCCCCGCGAACAAGGGGGTGAGCTGATGCGCCCCTCTGTCGGTGCCGTGCTTCACCACGACCCGCATGGACGCTATCCCGAGGCCCTCACCGTCGAGGACTTCCGGAACAAGCTGGCTGCCGTGCGGGCACGCATCGACGCCGCCTGCCGTCGCGCGGGTCGCGATCCGGCGGACGTGCGTCTGCTCCCGGTGAGCAAGACCAAGCCCGAGGCCAGTGTTCGCATGACCTACGCGGCCGGTTGCCGGATGCTGGGCGAAAACAAGGTGCAGGAGGCCCATCGCAAATGGGAAGCCACGCAGGATCTCGGCGGGCTGCGCTGGTCGATCATCGGCCACCTGCAGACCAACAAGGCGCGGATGGTGGCGCGCTTCGCCGATGAGTTCCAGGCGCTGGACAGCCTGCGCGTGGCCGAGGCACTGGAACGCCGCCTGCAGGTCGAGGGACGCTCACTGGACGTGTTCGTGCAGGTCAACACCTCGGGCGAGGCCAGCAAGTATGGCCTGGCACCCGAGGATGTCCCAGGCTTCGTGCGCGCCCTGCCGGCCTTCTCTGCCCTTCGCGTGCGCGGCCTGATGACGCTCGCGCTGTTCTCCAGTGAGGCCGAACGGGTACGGCAGTGCTTCATCCTGCTTCGCACGCTGCGGGACCGACTGCGCCAGAGCGCACCCACAGGAATTGGTCTGGACGAACTGTCCATGGGCATGTCCGACGACTTCGAGATCGCCATCGAGGAAGGTGCCACCGTGGTGCGTGTCGGCCAGGCCCTCTTCGGCGCCCGCCCCTTGCCCGACAGCCACTATTGGCCAGCAAACCCCGAAACAGAGGAGCCCCGATCGTGAAGACCGCCATCGCCATTCGCCACCTGGATTTCGAAGACCTGGGAACGCTGGAACCCCTGCTGCAAGCACGCGGCTACACGATCGAGTATGTCGATGCGACTCGAGATGCGTTGAACACCCGCGCTGTCGATACTGCTGACCTGCTGGTGGTGCTCGGTGGCCCCATCGGCGCCTTTGACGACGAGGCCTATCCATTCATCGTGGATGAGTTGGCCTTGGTGCGTCGGCGGCTGGACGGCCATCGCCCGCTGCTGGGGATCTGCCTGGGCGCGCAACTCATCGCGCGCGCGCTCGGCGCCAGCGTGGCCCCCATGGGTGTCAAGGAAATCGGCTTTGCGCCACTGACGCTGACACAGGAAGGTCAAGCCTCGCCGCTGGTGGCGCTGGGCAACGTGCCGGTCCTGCACTGGCATGGCGATCAGTTCGACATTCCACCCGGCGCGCTGCGGCTGGCAGGGACGGATGTGTGCCCCAACCAGGCCTTTTCGGTCGGGCGCCATGTGCTCGGGCTGCAATGCCACCTGGAGGCAGACCCGCGCCAGATCGAACGCTGGCTGGTCGGACATGCCTGCGAACTGGCCCAGGCGGGAATCGACCCGCGTGCACTGCGCACCCAGGCATGCGCCCTGCACACACGGCTACCGCAGGCCGCGCGGGCGGCGTTCTCCCGCTGGCTCGACGGCGTCGAATCGGAACCGCCCTGCAGCCAGCCATGACGGCGAAACACTCTCCGTGCCACTTCGGTTCGACTTGCTCCAGCCCATCCCACGTTTCCCAAGACAGCTACCTGAGGCAGCAATCATGCAATACCACGCGTCGCACCTGATGCGGGCCTATGCCCGTCAACCCGTTTCCTTCGTCCGCGGCTCCGGCGCACGCCTGTGGGATGCACAAGGCGTCGAGTACCTGGATGCCATTGCCGGCATCGCGGTCACCAGCCTGGGCCACGCCCACCCCGAGATCGCCGCCGCCATCAGCGAGCAGGCCGGGCTGCTGCTGCACACCTCCAACGTCTTTCGCATCGACTGGCAGGAGCGGCTGGGCGCGCGGCTGTGTGCATTGACCGGCATGCAGAAGGCTTTCTTCTGCAACTCGGGGGCAGAAGCCAACGAAGCGGCGCTCAAGCTGGCGCGCCTGCATGGACATCGCAAGCAGGTGGCGCAGCCCCAGATCCTCGTGATGGAGAACGGCTTTCACGGTCGCACCCTCGCAACGCTCTCGGCAACCGGCAACCCCGCGAAACAACGCGGCTTCGAGCCGCTGATGCCGGGCTTCGTGCGCGTGCCCTACAGCGATCTCGACGCGGTGCGCCAGGCTGCCGCGCGGTGGCCCGACATCGTGGCGGTGCTCGTCGAGCCGGTGCAGGGCGAAGGGGGAATCCGGGTTGCCGCAGCCGATTACCTGCGCGGACTGCGTGCCCTGTGCGACCAACACGACTGGCTGCTGATGGTCGACGAAATCCAGGCCGGCATGGGCCGGACCGGCGCCTGGTTCGGCCACCAGCATGCGGGCATCACGCCCGATGTCGTCACGCTGGCGAAGGCGCTGGGCAACGGTTTTCCAATCGGCGCCTGCCTGGCGCGGGGGCAAGCCACCGACCTGTTCTCACCCGGGCAGCACGGCTCGACCTTTGGCGGCAACCCGCTCGCTTGCCGGGTCGCGTGCTCGGTGCTCGACATCATGGCCCGCGAGAACCTGCCCGAGCGGGCCGCCCTGCTCGGTACGCGCCTGCTCGACGGCCTGCAGCGGGCACTGGGCAGCCACCCCGATGTGGTCGCCATCCGTGGCCAGGGCTTGATGGCGGGGATCGAACTGAACAGGAACTGCAATGAGCTGGTTGGGCGCGCCCTGGCCGAACAGCACTTGCTCATCACGGTGACCCGCGACAACACCATCCGGCTGCTGCCCCCGCTGGTCTGCGACGAAGCGCAGATCGACGACATCGTGGCGCGCCTCGCCCACCTGCTGTCGCCGACCGCATCGGACGGCCCTGCAGCGCCCTCCGAAACGACGCCGCAGGAAGCAGCGGCATGAAGCTGGGCATCGACGCCCCCACCCGTATCGAACCTGAGCATTCCAGACCACAGGACGACCCACCCATGTATGAACCATCCCTGACACTCGCCACGTTCGATCCCGAGTTGGCCGCAGCCGTGCTGCGCGAGGAACGCCGGCAGGAAGACCACGCGGAGCTGATCGCCTCCGAGAACTACGCCAGTCCGCTGGTGATGGCCATCCAGAACACCGTTTTCACCAACAAGTATGCCGAGGGCTATCCGGGCAAGCGCTACTACAGCGGTTGCGAGTACGTGGATGTGGCCGAGCGCCTGGCCATCGAGCGGGCCAAGGCGCTGTTCGACTGCGACTACGCCAACGTCCAGCCTCATGCCGGCGCGCAGGCCAATGCCGCGGTCTTCCTGGCGCTGACCCATCCCGGCGACACCGTGATGGGTATGAACCTGGCCCAGGGTGGCCACCTGACCCACGGCAATCCGTCCAACTTCTCCGGCCGGCACTACAAGATCGTGCCCTATGGCCTCGATCCGGAAACGGGACTGATCGACTACGACGAGATGGAGCGCATTGCGCTGGACACCCGGCCCAGGATGCTCATCGGCGGCTTCTCCGCCTACTCCCGTTACAAGGACTGGGCGCGCATGCGCTCAATCGCCGACAAGGCGGGCGCCATCTTCTGGGTGGACATGGCGCACGTGGCCGGCCTGGTCGCCGCCAGCGAATACCCGAATCCGCTGCCGCATGCCCACGTGGTGACCAGCACGACCCACAAGACGCTGCGCGGCCCGCGCGGCGGCATCATCCTGGCCAAAGGCCAGGATGATGGTTTTTACAGGAAGCTCGACACCGCTGTGTTCCCCGGCATCCAGGGCGGCCCGCTGATGCACGTGATCGCCGCCAAGGCGGTGGCCTTCAAGGAAGCCCTGTCTCCGGCGTTCAAGTCCTACCAGCGGCAGGTGGTGGTCAATGCCCGCGCCATGGCCGCCGTACTCCAGCGCCGCGGCTACCGCATCGTGTCCGGCGGTACCGACAACCATCTGATGCTGATCGACCTCTCAAACAAACCCTATACCGGCAAGGAAGCGGACGCCGCACTCAGCGCCGCGTACATCACCGCCAACAAGAACTCGGTGCCCAACGACCCGCGCTCGCCCTTCGTGACCTCGGGGCTGCGCATCGGTACACCCGCCGTGACCACGCGCGGATTCGGTGCGGCGGAATGCGAGGACCTGGCCGGCTGGCTGTGCGACGTGCTTGATGCGTTGGAGGCCGGCAGCAGCGAGCAGGTGGCAGGGAGGATTCGGGAGCAGGTGGTGGCCTTGTGTCGTCGCCATCCCGTCTATCGGTAGGCGCTGCTGGATTTCGTAATGCCGCGTGCGGTAGCCGCGCCCCCAAAGAATGAGACGGCTACCGATCCCGATTGGTCGGAAATCCCGATCCACGTCCGTGGCAGGCTGACGCCTTGCCCCGCCGACTGACGTCGGCAGCACCCCAGGCAGCCAAGATCTTCAAGGCTGCGGCGCGATCCGTCGCGCTGGTCGTTGTCCTGCTCGACGCCTCGGCGCGTCACTTCCTCAACCCTCAAGGGATTTCCTCCCTTGCAGGGCGGACGTCCCTTGGTTTCCACAAGGAGTCCATCCATGGATACCCAAGCCATCCGCGCACAGATGCCGACGCTCGTTCGCGGCCACGTGCCTTCCAACATCCGCACATTCAAGTTCAACATCTTCGACGGCCAGCCCAAGGTTTCGACGCTGGGCTTTCACATCGACCCGAAGCCTTTCGAGGGCAAGGTCATCGCCACCACCGACGAGGCCATCGTCGTCAAGACGGCACGGGCCGAGTTCGCGGTGCTCGATCGCACCCTCGTGACCGAAGTGCCCGACGAGGGCGCCAAGGTGCAGGTCGAACCCTATGTCAGACGCCGCTTCGACGGTCAGCGGGCGGACACGCCCGAGGAGCAGACCGAGTTCACCGCCGACGGCCAGCCCTACACGGTGAAGCGGTTCGTGCTCGGTTCCGCACCGGCGAAGCTGCCGATCCCCGAGCCGCGCTGCCCCGAGCTGCAGGAACTGATCGACCAACTGGAGCAGTTGCCCGCTCCCGACGGCTTCCGGCGCATCACCCACATGCTGGTGGATGCCGGTGCGCGGGACATCACCTGGGTCGATCCGCTGCCCGCCGACATCATCCGCACGCCGCCGGCCATCGGCTTCACCGTCGCCACGATGAAGTTCCAGGGTTGCGTCACCGTGCTGTATGAGCGTGGCCTCGACCTCTACGCGGTGGAGCTGCGCCGCGACGGCGAGCTGATTGAACGGGTCGATGAGGTGTTCTTCGACACCCTCGGCGAGACGCTGGAACGGCTGATCGACGACGGGAGCTGGAGGCGCATCCGCGTGCAGTGCCTGTCGAGTCGCAAGGCTGTCCGGCACTGACCTCTCAGCAGCTTCCCGCCCTCGCGGCGGGAAGCCTCTCTTCCTACCCCCTGGAGATCACACCCATGACTGTTCGATTCAAAGGCACGGAGCTGCGGCCCGTGCTCGCCGAAGCGGTGGCGAATCAATGCCGCGTCATCCTGGTCAAGGATCAGGGCGTGTACTTCCTGGCCGAGTGCGGCGAGCGCCGACCCGATGGTCGCCAGAAGACCATCGCCTATGCCGCCGGTTGCAACCCGGATGTCGATGCCTTCGACGACTGGTGGGAACTGGCGTGTGCCGAGTTCGGTGGCGACGACTTCGGCGAGTTCTTCGATCCGCAGGAGGGCGTGTTTGCGCGCATCCTGCTGAGCGAGGACGACCTGGACGTGTCCGCCACCGCGACACACCTGTCGCTGCAGGCGGTTCCTCCCACGCCCAGCGGTAACTGACCGCCCATCCCTGGCCCCCGCTCCGGGGGCTCTTTCTTCCCGGCAATGCGGACAGCCGCGAGTGCCGATTGCCGCTCGCCTGCGCGCCGTCCCGGCGCCACGCTTCCGGCCATGTTCCGCTGACGTCCGTCAGCGACATGCCCAGGCAGCCACGATCTTCAAGGCTGCGACGCGGTTCCGACCGCGTTGATCACCCCAGTTCGCACCGGCATCCATGCGCGAACGGCCATCGGTTCTCGATGGCGATGCCTCCAAGCTGTTTCATCAACCCACGCGGGGGTTCCACACCTTCCCCGCCTGGGTCGGGTGTGTCTCCGCCTCTTTGTTCCCAGGAGATTCACCATGACCACTTCCACCGAAAAATCCTACTTCGATCTGCACATCACCGGCCTCGGGTATCTCAATCGCATCCGCGAAGTGAAGCCCAAGAAAGGCGATGCGTTCCTGGCCTGCGACATCGCGGCCCTGAACGGTCTCAGCGATGACGTCTCGTATGTGCGCTTCGACACGCGCGTATCGGGTTCGGAAGCGCAGCACCTGGTGCGCCGCTGCATTCAGGCGGTCGACGCCGAGAAGAAGGTGATGATCGGCTTCCGCCTGGGCGACCTGTGGACCGACACCTTCACCTACTCCAAGGGCAAGCGTGCCGGCGAGCAGGGTGTGAGCCTCAAGGCCCGCCTGCTGTTCGTCAGTTGGATCAAGGTCGACGGCAGGCTCGTCTACAAGGCCGAACCCAAGCCGACCGAGACCGACGACCGGGATCCGGAGGTCACTCTGGCATCCGACGTACCCGCCGCGCAGCAAGGTCCGGCGCCGGCGTCATCCGAGCCCGTCACCGAAACTGCCGACGTCGACGCTGCCGACGTCCCTGCATGGGCTGTTGCCGAGTCGTTCTGATCCGCAAGGTGCATTCCCGGGGCCTTGTCCGCTCTTCGTCAGCAGGAGACTTTCATGATCACCATCCCCGGCCAGTTGGCCATCAAGACCATCCACGGCAGGAACGGCGACTTCAACGTCGGCCGCCTGGCGACCTCGATCGGCGAGTTCGTCGTGAAGAACGCCGAACTCGATCAGTATCGCGAGGGCAAGTACGACGGTGATTTCGTCATCGTCGAGATTCGCCCCTCCACGTACAACGCCAACGGCCGCCTGGTCATCGAGATCCGCGCCCATCTGGGCGGGATGACGCTGTCCAACATCGACGCCCTGAGCCGCGACGAAGCCCGCCGGCTGAGTCCGCAGGAAGTCGATCCGATCGACGAGGAGGCGCAGGCGCCCGTGCAGGCATCGCCCCCGGCCAAGCCGAAGGCGAAGCCGCGCAGTCCGCGCGATCCCCTGGTCGATACCACGCCGTTCGGCAGCGAACCGGCTCCCGTGTCCGCTGCGGCCTCGGCCGAGGCAGACGACGCGGCGCTGTTCGCTTCCTTGTGGCCCCTGGGCGAGACCGTGAAGCTCGATGCGACCGTGGATCGTCGTGTGCTGCGTCAGCAGCGCGACCGCCTCGACAAGCTGGGCTACGAGTTCGCTCCGCTGTCCCAGGACTGGCACCTCAAAGCTGCCTGATCCATCCGCCGCCTTGCGCGGCATACCGCCACCCGCCGGGGTTCTCCCCCGACGGGGAGGGCTCCGGCCTTTTCTTCAAGGAGACCCTCATGGGCTGGACCTTCGTTCGTCAGACGCGCGGTCAGATGATCCGCGAGCTGCTCGCTCCGCAGGCGTCCGAACGCGCTTGCTGCGAAGTCATCGACCACACGCTGGACGGCGACGTTCTGTGGACCGTGGTTCGCGTCACCGCCAGGCAGGCGGGCGTCATGGGCTTCGCGGCCGGTGAGTCCATCTGCTACATCGGCTGCCATCTGCTGGAAAGCTCGGGCGGCGATTGGGGCTACAAGTCCCTCGATGAGTCCGTGCATCCGTACTACTACTCGTGCCCGCTGCGCTATCTCGACATGGCGCCGGTGCAAAGCCCCGAGTGGCGCGAGCGGGTTCACCGCTTCCACGCGGGACGCGCTGTCTAGCGGCACGCATCTTCCTTCACCCAACCGGGGCGAGCACGGCCCCGTGGGCTGTGGTTGCTCCTTCATTTCCAAGAGGACATCACCATGCCTGCACCTTCTTCCGCGAAACCGCTGTACCGCATCGACGAATGCCCCGACCTCATGGCCGACGGTTGCGTCGGTGACGAGCAGGGCAATCTCGTCTTTCTCTCGATCTGGGCGCGCGACACCGCCGTTCAGGAGTTCCTCGCCCGCCTGACCCTCGGCCGGGATGAACAGGGGCTGGACCAGTTCCATGTCATCACCGAGCAGGGCGCATCCATCCCGGTCTTCATCGGCAACGTCGAGAACCTGGAAAGGCGCATCACCCGCGCCTATCGGCGAACGCTGTTCGGTTCGCTGACGAATGTGTGGCTGTTCGATCGTCGCTGCGTGAAGCCAGACAAGGCCAACGCCAGCGCGCTGGCGCTTCTGCCCAGGGATTCCGCTCACCGGCTCGACCGGCTGTGGACGCTGGTGCAGGACACCTGCCCGCTGCCACTGCTCGACCACTGGCGCGACACCGTGCTGGAGCTGTTGCAGACACGACGGATGCTGACCGGTCTTCCCTTGGCCCTCGGGCCGCTGGAAGGCCATCGGCTGGCCCTCGATGTCCCGGCGCTGACGAAGGCGCTGGGCGAGCTGATCCGCAACGGCACCCTCGGCGCCACGCAGTACGAACTGGCCGCGAACGCACCGCTTCGGCGTGTGGCGTGAGCCATCCCCACGGGCATGCGCGCCGCGCGTGCCCGCCTTCCCTCATCCATCACCAGGAGAAATCCATGGCTCTCATGTTTCCGCGCCTGGCGCGCAATTTCATCCGTAACGGCTACTTCCCCACCGACGAGCCGACGCTGGAGCGGGCCTTGTCCGCACTGGCGCCGTCTCCCGGCTCCATGTCCATCCTCGATCCCTGCGCCGGCGAAGGCGTGGCGATCGCCGAAGCTGCCCACGCCCTCGGGCGCGAGCAGGTCCAGGCCTTCGCCGTCGAGTACGACGCCGAGCGTGCCCGCCACGCACGGCAACTGGTCGATCGCTGCATCCACGGTGACCTGATGGACACGCTGATCTCGCGCCAGTCCTTCGGGCTGCTGTGGCTGAACCCGCCGTATGGCGATCTGAGCAAGGACGTGAACGGCAACATCGGCTATCAGGGCCAGGGCCGTGCGCGGCTGGAAAAGCTGTTCTATCAGCGCGCGCTGCCGCTGCTGCAGTACGGTGGCGTGCTGATCTTCATCGTGCCGTCCTACGTGCTCGACGCCGAGCTGGTCGGATGGCTGACGCGCCACTTCGCCGACCTGCGCATCTACCGTGCGGTGGAAACGCAGTTCAAGCAGGTAGTGATCTTCGGCCGCCGGGTTCGCCAGCGCGACCAGGCGTCGGAGTCGGCCAAGGCCCTGCGTGGACTGCTGCTGCAGATCGGACAGGGCGACGCCGAAGCCGAGGAGCTGCCGCTCGAATGGCCGTTCCTGCCGTACACCCTACCTGCCAGCCCGGCCGAGCCGGAGCACTTCTATCGCGTGACGATGGAGCCCGAGCAGTTCGCCGATGAAGTCGGCCGGCTACAAGGACTCTGGCCGGCGCTCGATACGCACCTGGGCGCCGCGCAGCAATCGCTGCGTCCGCCCGCGCGGGCCTTGTCGCACTGGCATCTCGCCCTGGCCTTGGCCGCAGGCGCGATCTCCGGCGTGGTGACGTCCAAGAGCGGGCGCGTGCTGGTCGTCAAAGGTGATACCCACAAGGAGAAGACCCTCCAGACGGAATACACCGAGCGCGACGACGGCTCCGTGGCCGAGACGCGCATCCTCACCGACAAGTTCGTGCCGGTCATTCGCGCATGGGATTTGACGCTGGGCTCGCCCACGTGGGGCGAAGTGCTGACCATCCGCTGATCGCTGTTCCCTGACGGTTCGCCGTCGCTTTCATCCACCCACCGGGGTCACGTTGCCCCGATGGGGTGCCGTGGCCCCTTCTTCCAGAAGGAGATACCACCATGGCACTCGCAGTCCTCAACCTCGCGTCACAAGCACGCTTTTCGCCCGGGCAGTTGGTCATGACCGCCGGCGTCGACGAGCTGGTCCGACAGGGCCGGCTCAACCCCACGCCGTACCTGAGCCGCCATCTTCATGGCGACTGGGGCGACCTGAGCGACAGCGATCGGCGGCAGAACGACGCCGCGCTGCAATCCGGCGAGGATCGTCTGTTCTCGTCCTACCAGGTCACGCGCGACCTGAAGCTCTGGATCATCACCGAATGGGATCGCAGCGTCACCACACTGCTGTTGCCCAGCGAATACTGATCCGCATCCAGCGGCACCTACACGTTTCTTTGCCGCTTCTTTCTTCCCACCCAGGGGCATGTCACCGCCCCGTGGGGGAGGTGCATGCCCCATTGCCTTGGAGCATCACCATGTCCCTCGATCTCGAAACCGTTCCCGAAACCGCTGTGCAGGGCGACCTGCTCGAAACGGCCGCTTCACCCCTCACGCTCAGCCTGCAGGACTTCGTATCGGAGTTCGGCGACGAGCTTCTCGACTCGCTCAACCGCGCCAATCCTCCGGTCTACACCGGCCAGGTGCGGGTGCATCGGCAACTGATCCTCGCCGCGCTCAAGCGCAAGCTGTTCCCGGCGCAAGCCGATGTGGTCCACGCCGTCACCGAGCTGCTGGTCGACCGCGGCGAACGCGCCGCGATCGTCAACGGCGAGATGGGCTGCGGCAAGACGACGGTGGGTATTGCCACCGCCGCCGTGCTCAACGCCGAAGGCTACCGCCGCACCCTGGTGCTCTCGCCACCCCACCTGGTCTACAAGTGGCGGCGCGAGATCCAGGAGACGGTGGCCGGCGCCAAGGTCTGGGTGCTCAACGGCCCGGACACACTGGTCAAGCTGTTGAAGCTGCGCGAGCAGTTGGGCGTGCCGGCGCAGGGCCAGGAGTTCTTCGTCCTGGGCCGTGTGCGGATGCGGATGGGGTTCCACTGGAAGCCTGTCTTCGTTCGGCGGCGCACGCCTCACGGCGACGTGGGGGCCTGCCCGGCTTGCGGGCATGTCATCACCGACCTGGACGGCGAGCCTGTCAACACCATCGATCTGGAAGCGGAAGAGTCTCGCCGCAAATGCAGCCACTGCACCTCACCGCTGTGGACGCTGATCCGTCCCAGAGGTCTGTCCGCCAGCGACCAGTCCTCGAGCGTGCTCAAGGCACTGAAGCGTATTCCAACCATCGGGGAAGTCACCGCGCAGAAGCTGATGCAGAAGTTCGGTGACGCCTTCCTCGCGTCGATGCTCGGGGACAACATCCACGAGTTCATCAACCTGATGGATGGCAACGGCGAGCTGGTCTTCTCGGACCGGCAAGCCCATCGGATGGAACGCGCGATGGCCAACATGGAGTTCGGCTTCGGCGAGGGCGGCTACCAGCCGTCCGAGTTCATCAAGAGGCAGCTTCCCCAAGGTACGTTCGACCTGCTCATCGCCGACGAGGCGCACGAGTACAAGAACGGCGGCTCCGCCCAGGGCCAGGCCATGGGGGTGTTGGCGGCCAAGGCGCGCAAGACGCTGCTGCTCACCGGCACACTGATGGGCGGCTACGGCGACGACCTGTTCCACCTGCTGTTCCGCGCCCTGCCGGGGCGGATGATCGAAGACGGCTACCGGCCGACGAAGAGCGGCAGCATGACCTCGGCCGCGATGGCGTTCATGCGCGATCACGGTGTCTTGAAGGACATCTACTCCGAGAGCACCGGCACGGCGCACAAGACGGCCAAAGGCACCAAGGTATCGGTGCGCACGGTCAAGGCGCCGGGTTTCGGTCCGAAGGGCGTGCTGCGTTGCGTTCTGCCGTTCACGGTCTTCCTCAAGTTGAAGGACATCGGCGGCAATGTGCTGCCGCCCTACGACGAGGAGTTCCGCGAAGTCGCGATGGACACGGCGCAGGCCGCGGCCTACCGCGATCTGGCGGGTCGCCTGACCCAGGAGCTGAAGCAGGCCCTGGCGAAGCGCGACACGACGCTGCTCGGTGTAGTCCTCAACGTGCTGCTGGCCTGGC
Organism: Denitratisoma sp. DHT3; assembly: GCF_007833355.1. Taxonomy (NCBI): domain Bacteria; kingdom Pseudomonadati; phylum Pseudomonadota; class Betaproteobacteria; order Nitrosomonadales; family Sterolibacteriaceae; genus Denitratisoma; species Denitratisoma sp. DHT3. The sequence goes on from NZ_CP020914.1 coordinate 2,084,209, forward strand.
CGGACTGCTGCTTCCGGTCGGAAACGGTGGTGCATCCGCGCACGCGCAACACCTTGGCGTTCGTTCCGGCTCAGTTCAACGGGCTGGAGGTGATGCCCAAGGAACGCGAGCTGATCGAGATCTGCAAGCAGGAGAAGGCAGAAGGTCGCAAGACCCTGGTCTATTCGGTCTACACCGGCACCCGCGACACCACGTCGCGTTTGAAGGTGCTGCTGGAGCAGGAAGGCTTCAAGGTGGCGGTGCTGCGCGCGAGCGTGGATGCCTCCCGCCGCGAGGACTGGATCGCCGAGCAGTTGGACCGTGGCATCGACGTGCTCATCACCAATCCCGAGCTGGTGAAAACCGGCCTGGACTTGCTGGAGTTCCCGACCATCGTGTTCCTCCAGTCCGGCTACAACGTGTATTCGTTGCAGCAGGCCGCCCGGCGCTCATGGCGCATCGGCCAGAAGCAGCCGGTGCGCGTGATCTACCTCGGCTACGCCAACTCCTCGCAGATGACCTGCCTGGGGTTGATGGCCCGGAAGATCATGGTGTCGCAATCCACCTCGGGCGACGTTCCTGAATCCGGGCTCGATGTCTTGAACCAGGATGGCGATTCGGTGGAGGTGGCGTTGGCACGGCAGTTGGTGCGCTGAGTTCGACGAGCTTTCGCGGCCCCTTCGGGGGCCGCTGTTTTTTACTCGTTCAACTTGCGATTGGAGCCGGGAATGAGGGACTCCAATCGACCCACCGCGGTCGTTCAGGCTGATGCCACGAGGGCGTCTCTTGCTCGGCTGTTGACGCGCACTGAAAACTACCCAGATTTCGCGGGGTCTGCGCGCTGAAAAGTACCCAGGTGATTAACCTCCGCCGCTTCCGTCGAGGAGCGGGGAACAGAGGAGATGATCACCATGAATCTGCTGGGGAAAGTCAGACGGTTGTACTACCGGGAAGGGCTCGCGCTTTCGGAGATCGAGCGTCGCACGGGGCTGACGCGCAAGACGATCCGCAAATGGCTGAAGGCGCCCGAAGGTGTTGAGCCGAAATACCGACGCAAGGTCGGCGACACCAAGATCGCGCCGTACGCGGCGCAGCTGGTCAAGATGTTGGAGACCGATGCACGGCGACCGCAACGGGACCGACGCACGGCGCTGAAGCTGTTTGCGCAGTTGCAGGCGGAGGGGTTTGACGGCGATTACAGCCGCGTCACTGAGTTCATTCGGCGCTGGAAGGCCGAAGGCGGTGCATCGGTCGCGAAGGCCTTTGTTCCGCTGCAGTTCGAGCCGGGAGAGGCGCACCAGTTCGACTGGAGCGAGGAGCATCTGGTCATCGGTGGGGTGTGGCGCAAGGTGCTCGTGGCGCACCTGAAGCTGTGCTACAGCCGTGCCTTTGTCGTGCAGGCGTATCCGACGCAGAGCCACGAGATGCTGTTCGATGCGCACGCGCGGGCGTTTGCCGCGCTCGGTGGCGTGGCCCGGCGCGGGATCTACGACAACATGAAGACCGCCGTCGACCGGGTGAAGAAAGGCAAGGCGCGGGTGGTCAATACACGCTTTGCGGCGATGGCCTCGCACTACCTGTTCGAACCGGACTTCTGCAATGTCGCCAGCGGTTGGGAGAAAGGCGTCGTCGAGAAGAACGTGCAGGATAGCCGGCGGCGGATCTGGCAGGAGGCGGCCGAGACGCGCTTTGGTTCCTTCACCGAGCTGAACCTGTGGTTGCTGGCGAAGTGTCGCAGCCTGTGGCAGCAGCTCAAGCATCCGGAGTACGACCTCAGCCTGGCGGAGATGCTCGAGCAGGAGCAGCCAAGTCTCATGCCGATGATCACGCCCTTCGACGGCTACGTGGAGACCCTCGGCAAGGTGTCGAGCACCTGCCTGGTCACGTTCGAGCGCTGCCGCTATTCAGCGCCGTGCGAGTTGGTGGGGCAGATGGTCGGCATCCGGGTGTATCCCGAGCAGATCGAGCTCGTCGCGCACGACACCGTCGTGGCCCGTCACGTGCGCAGCTTCACGCGCAACGAAGCGCGCTACGACTGGCAGCACTATCTGCCGCTGATCGAGCGCAAACCCGGTGCGCTCAGGAACGGCGCACCCTTCGCCGACATGCCCGCGCCACTGCAGACGCTGCGCGCACTGCTGCTCAAGCGCGAAGGCGGAGATCGGGTCATGGCGAAAGTGCTCGCCGCCGTGCCTCAGCATGGCCTGGGGGCGGTGATCGTGGCGGTGGAGTTGGCGCTCGAGGCGGGCCGTCCCAGCCCCGAGCACATCGAGAACGTGCTCAACCGCCTGAAGTCAGCTCCTGCCACGCCGACCGTCGACACGGTACTGACCCTGAGCGAAACACCGTTGGCAGACCCGCAGCGTTACGACCGGCTGCGTGCGGAGGTGAGCCATGCGTGATGTGCTTGCCGAACTGAAAGCCCTGCGCCTGTACGGGATGGCCGATGCCTGGGCGGAGCTGGTGTCCACGAGTGAGCTCGGGTGTCAGAGTTCGGGTTGGCTGCTCGAGCACCTGCTCGAGGCCGAGCATACCGACCGTCACCTGCGCTCGATCCGCTATCAACTGCAGGCAGCCCGCTTCCCGGTGCACCGGGACTTGGCCGGGTTCGACTTCGAGCAGTCGAAGGTGGAGCGGGCACTGATCCAGGAACTCGCCACGCTCGACTTCACTGCGCAGGCCCACAACGTCGTCTTCATCGGTGGCACCGGCACCGGCAAGTCGCACCTGGCCACGGCGCTGGGCGTCTCCGGGATCACCCAGCACGGCAAGCGGGTGCGCTTTTACTCGACCGTTGATCTGGTCAATCTGCTTGAGCAGGAGAAGGCGGCCGGCAAAGCCGGCAAGCTCGCCTTCTCGCTGCTGCGCATGGACCTGGTGATTCTCGATGAACTGGGCTACCTACCGTTCAGCCAGAGCGGCGGAGCGCTGCTGTTTCACCTGCTCTCGAAGCTTTACGAGCACACCAGCGTGATGATCACGACCAACCTGAGCTTCGGCGAATGGGCGAGCGTGTTCGGCGACGCGAAGATGACGACGGCACTGCTCGACCGGCTGACCCATCACTGCCACATCGTCGAGACGGGCAACGAGTCCTATCGTTTCCGTCAGAGCTCGGCCAGCGCGCGGTCGCGGATCAAGGACCGTGAGCAATCCAAGCGCGGCCCCCTCACCGAGGACGAACCGTTCTGACCCGGCGCCCGCGCAGAGAAGCCCGCTTCGGGCTACGCCCTTCGCGGGCTTCTCTGCGCACACTCGCGGTCAGCAACTCGACTACACTGAACATCGGCTGCTCCATGACGAGCAGCTAAAGTGCCTGGGTAAAATTCAACGCGCACCGCTGGGTAGTTTTAGACGCGCGCGGACAGCCTTACGCAGCCTGGCATCAAGCAGTGCATTGGCTTCGTCGCAGTCCATTCGAGTTCCTTCCTTGTCCAGATACCAGGCGAAGGCTTCCATCGCCATGGCGCCGTCCACCGGATAGGGGGTGGTACCCGCCTCACTGAGTTGCCAGGCATGAAAAAGATCGAAGAGATCGCGTCCCTGCTCGCGCTGCATCAACGCCCGCGTCTTGGTGCCCAACATTTCATTGATGTCGTAGGAGCGCACGACGGCACGAATGCGCTCGCCTTCTTCGTCCAGCGTGTCCAGTTCGACGCCAACCAGCGGGTACAGCGACGCGCTTTCGTTGAGGTTGACCTCGACCTTGATGGTTTCCTCGCGCCGCAGGCCCACTGGTACGAATCGATAGGCGGTGCGCAGAATCTTCGACGGCCGCAGTACGTTGCGAATCGCCAGCCAGGCGTCGGCGATCAGCGAGTCGGCCGGCTGTCCCAGCACCGGCGTCAGCACGCGGCGCAGATGTTGATCCAGCGTTTCCGTATCCATCGCCTTGACGAGCACCAGATCGATGTCTTCCGAATAGCGTGCGGCCGGTGCCAGGTGCGCCTTGTGTAGGACCGTGCCACCGCGCATCGCCAAATGTTCGCCCAGGACAGGATCGGCGAAGATGGCCGCCACACCACGGGATAGCCGCAGATCCTGCTCGATCTGACTGCGCTTGGGCCACGGCGCATGGCTCTGCCAGGCCGTCAGGTGGGCATGCTGGATCATGTATTGGCGCTCCTGGCATCAAAGGTCAGTCGCACCTTGAAAGTGGTATCGACTTCAGACGATGTATCCGGCGCTTGTCCTCGCTCCAGGGGGATGAGACGCAGCGCCTTGTCGCGCAACCATTCGGCGACCCGCGACCCGAGGGCGCCCTGGTCCTCCAGGGCAAGCAAGGCCCCGAGACGTTGTGCGGTCGGGACTTCCTGCAGGGCATTCAGCGCCTCGATCAACCCCTGCGGCGTGCAGGACACCCACAACTCCCGCAGTACCTCTCGAACTCGGGCCATGCCGCCGACCAGGGCCACGCGCTCTACCAGTTCCAGCGCAGTCAGTTCCGGTGTACCGACCTTGAAGCGCCCGTCCGGCGTCTCGTGCCAGCGGGTCGGCATGTCTTCGATCCGTGCGCGGGTGTGAAACACCACCTCGTGGCGACCGACCGTGATGGGACGCCGACGTTCGGGCACCATCACCTGCGTCACCATCACCGCGTAAGGCGACGCTCCATAGGTTTCGGCGGCACTCAGCAGCGTGACGTAATAGGGAACACCCAGCGTCTTGCTCATGTAGCGGTCCAGCCAGGCTTCCGGGGGTGGGGCACCGGAGGCGGCGTGCTGCAGGGGCACGATGAGCCAGTGATCCGAGCCGCGGGACAGGCGGACGAGCCGGCCACGCCGCTGCTGCCGATGCAGTGCCTGGTGCAGTGCTGCTGGGCTGACGCCAGGCAGCTCTGCGCGAATGTCCTCTGTGCGCAGGTTCAGCTTGCCGGAACGTTCGGCCGCGTCGAGTACGGCAGACAAGGGGCTGGGGGCGGCCATGGAGTTTCCTCAAGCGTTTCGCGCAACATATCATTATTCGTGACTTAACGCGAACAAATTGCTCACCCGGCTTCGCCAGCCGCTTCCCTGAATCCCCAGGGAGGCCGCACCTGACCATCCGCCCTCCAGGAAGTCGGTTGAATCGCGGTTCCCTTTGTTTGCTGATGCGAATACCTGCCGCGGCGATGGTGACGGTTCCACGTTCCAGGGAGCCGTCACATGCGACTGTCCAACCGTTTCCTTCGCCGCCCGGTCGCGCCCGGCTTGCTGGCGGTCTGCGTCCTGGCCTCCGGATGTGCCACCACCGCGGCGCCGCCGAGCCCGCCACTCGTGGAAGAGGCGGTCAGGGTACCGCCCGATGCCATAGCACCCACGCTGATCCCCGTGGCCCGCTACGGACGCTACACCCTGGTCGAGCTGGTGCCGGAACCTGCGCAGCGTGATCTCTTGCAGCAGGCGGTGGAGGTCTCGATTCCGCCCATGCTCGATGCCAGCGTGGGCGATGCCATGCGCCATGTGCTCCTGCGCTCCGGCTACCGGCTTTGCGATGCGGCCGAAGCCACCACGCTCTACGCGCTGCCGCTGCCTGCCGCACACCTGCGCCTGGGCCCGCTGATGCTGCGCGATGCCTTGCTGACCCTTGCCGGCCCCGCCTGGGAGCTGTCGGTCGATGACTTGACCCGCCAGGTCTGCTTCAGCCGGCACGGTGCTCCCACCTTCCTTTCCGCCAACCCGCCCGGCACCGCCACGCCCGTGCCGGACGCCGACCGGCCCGAGGAGACGCAGCCATGACCTTTCCCCAAGCGCCATCCGAGCGCGATACCCGCACGCGCTGGCTCAAGGTCGCCGCGGCCTTCTGGCTGGTCCTCATCAGTGCCGTGGCACTCATCAACAGCGTCGGCCTGTCGCGGCTCGCCGAACAAGCCCAGAGCAGCGCACAGGATGCGCAGCTCAATGCGCTGGGCCTGCGCGTGGCCGATCTCGAACAACGGGCCGATTCGGACAAGCGCCGGCCGGCGCCGATCAGTCAGGCCGAATTCGCCAACGCGCGGCAGGCGCTGGACGAACGGATGACGCGCCTCGAAGAGGCCGACGAGGCGAGGGCCATGGCCGTCGACCTGCAGACGCTGCAGGCGCGCGTGAACGGAATCGAGACCCGCCTGGAGAAGACCCGGCAGGTGGCATCCGCCGCTCGCCCGCGCGCTCCGGTTGTGACGAAGCCCAAGGTGCCGGAGCCGCCGTTCCGTGTGCTCGGCGTGGAGCTGCGGGGAGGCGAGCGCTTTCTGTCGATCACCTCCACCGCCGCGGCCTCGCTCGCGGGCGCCCGGCTGCTGCGCGAGGGCGATGCCGAGGGCGGCTGGCAACTGCAGTCCATCGAGGCGCAGGCGGGCGTGTTCCAGGTGAACGGCCAGACGCAGCGCGTTGCGGTGCCGTAGGAGGTCGCCATGAACCTGCGGCCGTTGCTCGCTGCCGTCGTTCTGTTCGCCGCTTTCGGCGCATCCGCCCAGCCGGCCCCGGTGACGAACTCGCGCATGGTGCTCGCCCAGGTGCAGCCGGGCGCCGATGCCGCGCTCGACGAGAGGCAGGCACGGGAATGGGGGCTTCAGCCCGAGGAGTGGGCGCGTTACCGGCAACTGATGCAGGGGCCGCTCGGGGTCTATTCGCCCCAGCTCGATCCGCTCACGGCGCTGGGCATCGAGGCACGTAGCGAGGAGGAGCGCAGGCGCTACGCAGAGTTGCAGGTGCAGGCCGAGGCCCGGCGCGTCGGCAAGACGCTGGCCTACCAGCGCGCCTACGACGCGGCGTGGCAGCGCCTGTTTCCCGGCCAGCCGCGCGTGAGCCTGCCCGGCGCCAAGGCGCAGGGTGCCGGCAACACCGGCTCCGGGCGCCTGGCGGTCTTCGTCAAGGCCGACTGCGCACCGTGCGCGCAGCGCGTGCAGCAGTTGCAGGCGGCCGGTACGGCCTTCGATCTCTACATGGTCGGCAGCCGTCAGGACGACGCGCGCATCCGGCAGTGGGCCACCCAGGCGGGCATCGACCCGGCCCGGGTGCGCGCCCGCGCCATCACGCTCAACCACGATGCGGGGCGCTGGCTGTCGCTCGGCCTGCCCGGCGAGCTGCCGGCCGTGGTGCGCGAGGTGAACGGCCAATGGCAGCGGCAATAGGTACTCCGGGCCGGGAGCGTCGGCCATCCCGCGTCACCATCCGCTGCGCCAGCGCCGTGCTGCTGCTCGCCACCGGCGGCTGGGCGTTGGCCGCCCTGGCGCGGGAAGTCCCGCCGCCGGCCTATCAACTGGCGGCGCATCGTGCAGACGTGCCGGCGGCGGTGCTGTACGCGGTGGCCTTGCAGGAGAGCGGCGCCATGCTGCGCGGGCGCCTGATCCCCTGGCCGTGGACGCTCAACGTCGCCGGCACGCCACAGCGCTATGCCACCCGCGCCGAGGCCTGCGCGGGGCTGCACCGTGCGCTCGCCCACACGCCGGCCAATCGCATCGACGCCGGCCTTGGCCAAGTCAATCTCGGCTACCACACGCATCGCTACACGCAGCCCTGCGAACTGCTGGACCCGTACCGCAACCTCGCCATCGCAGCGGAAATCCTGCACGAACAGCACACGCCGGGTGAGGACTGGCTGCTTGCCATCGGCCGCTATCACCGGCCCGCCGGCGGGGCACCCGCGGCGCGCTACCGGCGCAGTGTGCATCGGCACCTGACCCGCGTGCTCGACCCCGGCGTTCCCGTTCCAACCCTCCAGGCCACCACGCCATGAACCACATCGTTCTCATCGCCACCATCGGGCTGCTGTCCACGACTTCCGTCTTCGCCCAGACCGCCTCCGCGCCGCTGATCGTCGTCGAAGACCGTGGCGGCGACTCCGCGCTGCCGTACTACCAGTCGCTGAATCCTCAGCCGGATCAGGCCACACCGCCGGCCCCGATGCCGGCCCCTCGCGTGGGCAACGCGGCCGACGCCGAAGCCGCCATGCTGCCGGTGCGCTCGACGCAACTGTCGCCGGGCGAGGTGCAGCGCCGCGTCATCCGGGCGCCGGGCCTGACGGCGCTGTTCCTGATCGGCGATGACGAGCGGTCGCGTGCCTGGCTGCGGCAGCGGCAGGCGGCGCTGCGAGAGCTGCAGGCCGTGGGCCTGGTGGTCAACGTGGACTCGATGGCCGCGCTGACGGCGCTGCGCAGGCTGGCTCCCGGCCTGACCCTCTCGCCGGCCTCCGGCGACGACCTGGCCCAGCGCCTGGGCCTGCGCCACTACCCGGTGCTCATCACGGCCACCGGTGTCGAGCAGTAGGTGCGCAAATGGCCCAACCGCATGCGGTCGAGGTGCTGCTGCGGCCAGCGGTGGAGCTTTACACCGTGGCGGTCTGCACCGGCGCCGCGATTCTGTGCCTGGTGGCACCGTGGTCGCTCGCGCTGAACCCGCTGCTCGGCCTGGGCTCGGCGCTGGCGTTCCTGACCTTCGGTGCGATTCGCCTGCGCGATGCCTGGGCGATCCTGCGCTATCGCCGCAACATCCGCCGCCTGCCGCGCTACGTGATGACCAGCCGCGACGTGCCGGTGAGTCAGCAACGGCTGTTCGTCGGCCGGGGTTTTCGCTGGGAGCAGCGGCACACGCACCGGCTGATGCAGACCTACCGGCCGGAGTTCCGCCGCTATGTCGAGGCGACGACCATCTACCGGGCCGCCCGGCGGCTGGAGGAGCGGCTTGAGTTCGCGCCGTTTCCCGTCTCGACGCTGGCGCGCGCGCTGGCCTGGGACAGCCCGCTCAACCCGGCGCGGCCGCTGCCGCCGGTCGGCGGACTGCCGCGTCTGCATGGCATCGAACCGCACGAGGTCGACGTCACCCTGCCGCTGGGCGAGCGCGTCGGCCACACCCTGGTGCTGGGCACCACGCGCGTGGGCAAGACGCGGCTGGCCGAGTTGTTCATCACCCAGGACATCCGCCGCAAGGTCCGCGGCGAGCACGAGGTGGTGATCGTCTTCGACCCCAAGGGCGATGCGGACCTGTTGAAGCGCATGTACGTCGAGGCCAAGCGCGCCGGGCGCGAAGGCGAGTTCTACGTCTTCCATCTGGGCTGGCCGGACATCTCGGCGCGCTACAACGCCGTGGGCCGGTTCGGGCGGATCTCCGAGGTGGCCACGCGCATCGCCGGACAGCTCTCGGGCGAAGGCAACAGCGCCGCCTTCCGCGAATTCGCCTGGCGCTTCGTCAACATCATCGCCCGCGCCCTGGTCGAGCTGGGGCAGCGCCCGGACTACCTGCTGATCCAGCGCCACGTCATCAACATCGACGCGCTGTTCATCGAGTACGCCCAGCACTACTTCGCCAAGAACGAGCCGAAGGCCTGGGAGGTCATCGTCCAGCTCGAAGCGAAGCTGAACGACAAGAACATCCCGCGCAACATGATCGGGCGCGAGAAGCGCGTGGTGGCCCTCGAACAATACCTGTCGCAGGTGCGCATCTATGACCCGGTGCTCGACGGCCTGCGCAGCGCCGTGCGCTACGACCGGACGTACTTCGACAAGATCGTCGCCTCGCTGCTGCCGCTGCTGGAGAAGCTCACCACGGGCAAGATCGCGCAGCTGCTCGCACCGAACTATTCCGACCTGTCCGACCCGCGGCCGATCTTCGACTGGATGCAGGTCATCCGCAAACGCGCAGTGGTCTACGTGGGGCTGGATGCGCTGTCCGACGCCGAAGTCGCGGCGGCGGTGGGCAACTCGATGTTCAGCGATCTGGTCTCGGTTGCCGGCCACATCTACAAGTTCGGCATCGACGACGGGCTACCCGGCGCCGCGGCGGGCGCCAAGATTCCGATCAACGTCCACGCCGACGAATTCAATGAACTCATGGGCGACGAGTTCATTCCGATGGTCAACAAGGGCGGCGGTGCCGGCATGCAGGTGACGGCCTACACGCAGACCTTGAGCGACATCGAGGCGCGCATCGGCAACAGGGCCAAGGCTGGCCAAGTGGTCGGCAACTTCAACAATCTGTTCATGCTGCGCGTGCGCGAGACCGCCACCGCCGAACTGCTGACGCGACAACTGCCCAAGGTCGAGGTGTACGCCACGGCACTGATGAGCGGCGCCACCGACAGCTCCGACCCGCACGGCAATACCGCGTTCACGTCCAGCACCCAGGACCGTATCAGCACGACCAGCGTGCCATTGATCGAGCCCGCGCATGTCGTGGCGCTGCCCAAGGGGCAATGCTTCGCGCTGATCGAGGGCGGCAACCTCTGGAAAGTCCGCATGCCGCTGCCGGCACCAGATCCCGACGAAGCCATGCCGAAGGATCTGCAGGAGCTGGCCGGCTACATGCGGCAGCACTACGTCGAGGCAGGAGACTGGTGGGAGAACCAAGGCATCCCCGGCCTGCAGGACAAGGCGCTGCCCGACGACCTGCTGGATGACTTCAAGCAGATGGCCGCCGCTGAAGAGGCCGAAGCATGAGCGATCCGGCTGTCGCGGCCCAGCGCCAGCAGCAACGACAGCAGGGGCTGATCGCCGGCCTGGTCACGCTGCCGTTCCGCTTCTTCGGCGTGCTGTGCGGCGCGCTGCTGCTGTGCATCCTGATCGAATGCGTCGGCATGCACTTCTTCTGGCCCGATCAGGGCTGGCGCCACGCGCAGGGCATGCTGCACTACGAGCTGGATCAGCTCTCCACGCATTTCACGCGCAGCGCGCTGATGCAGGAGCCGGGGCGCACCGCGCACCGGCTGGTCGAGCAGGGCTACGACTGGCTGTTCGTGAAGAGCGGTTTGCTGGACTGGATACGCGATGCCTCGGCGCAGGCCAGCGCCGGCAGCCATCGCTCGACCAAGGATTTCCGCTACTACATCGGCTTGGTCTACGTGAACGTGGAGAGCTACCTGATCGCGGCGGCCTACACGACGCTGGTCTTCCTCGTGCGGTTGCTGGTGCTGTGCCTGACCCTGCCGCTGTTCCTGATGGCCGCCTTCGTCGGCCTCGTGGACGGGCTGGTGCGCCGGGACATCCGCCGATTTGGCGCGGGACGCGAGTCGGGGTTCATCTATCACCGCGCCAGGGCCAGCCTGATCCCGTTGGCCGTGCTGCCGTGGGTGACTTACCTGGCACTGCCGGTCAGCGGGAACCCGCTGCTGATCCTGCTGCCCAGCGCCGTGCTGCTCGGCGTCGCCGTGTGCATCGCGGCGGCGACGTTCAAGAAGTACTTGTAGTTTTCTATGGCCCGCAAACCACAATCATCCACTCGCTTTCCGCAAGAGCCAATGACTTTCCCCAGCTCGTGCAATGTCGTCATCTCTCCCCCATGGCACCTTATAGCGGGTCTGTTTCGCTTGATGTCAAACCGGCGATACGATTTTCATTGCGACAAGTGCTCGAAGATGCTCATCCAGTGCCCGAGGGATTCGCCCCCCAGAGATGAGCAACCCCGCTTCCATGTTTCGTTCCATGGCAAAGCCTGTAAGGTTGGCACTAGTGATGAAGCAGGTATGACCATCGGCCACTGCGGCTTTGGCATGGACGCGTCCATCGGAGAACGGATCGGCCTTATCGCGCCAAGCATAGAGTCGAGCAGAAGGAACCAGTGCTTTCATTTTTCCTATCGCGTCGAAGCTGATGCTGCCGCCGTGGTCCTGGGACAACTCAAGAAGCATAGAGATGGTCACCCCGCGGTCGCTCGCCGCATTCAGGGCCTTCACGATGGTCGAAACGTCATAGGCCACGAAACTCGTGATGAACAGAGTCTGATCAGCGGCATTGATGACCTGCAGCAGTGCCTGTTCCGTTCGACGAGCCGAGACGAAGGGCGTCGTCGGCCCCGTCCAGACGAGCTCGGTAGATTGCTCGGAAGCAGCTTTCGTGAAGACGTGGCTGGCTGCGAGTAGCATCGACGCCAGCTCACTGGCGCTGACGGTCGCAGCCCGCCAAGCATCGACGAGTTGTTCCACGACTCCAGCGGCCGCGGGCGTGCCGACTACTCCAGACAGGGCGGCGGCTGCCTTGTCGGCGTCGGTTCGACGAATTCGGGATGCAATGGCCTGAACCTTTTCCTGAGAAACCAGACAGACCACGGCTGCGACGGCGTCCAAGAGCTTTTCCATGTCACAAGCTCTTGAAGAATGCCGCGTCGATGCGTTCCAGGGTCGGAACCAGCAATGACCGATCCAGGTAGCGATTGCCGCGTTCGCAGGAAGTCTCGGCGACCAGACTGCATGCATGGCAGGCGGCGGCGTGTAGCGAGCGGTCTTTGCCAGGGTCATGCTCCGAGCAGAGCGGATCGGACGAGCAGACCTTCGAACGGTTCAGCGCCTGCCGAAGCAGGCGACCGAGGTTGTCCGGTTTGCCCAGATCGACGAGGCCGCCCAGCGTCCCATCGGAATCGGCTGCCGCCGTGTAGATGAGGATGCCCGCTTGGTGGTTCGCGCTCGACGTGTCGGCGTAGATTCGTTCACGAATGCTCGCCGCGTTGTAGCCGCATTCGAGTGCCAGTTCTCGGATGAGCAGGTGCGAGAGCGTGTGGAGCATGGCGTACCGGATGCCGGGATAGCCCTCGTTGGGATCGAGGTGGCGCGAATTGCGCCATCCTCGATGACCAGCATCGAGCATCTGATCCACGTGTTTGACGCCGTCGAGCGCCTCCCACGTCCGGAGCGCCTCTTCGTCGAACTGGATGAAGATGCCCTCGCCGTGAACCTGATTCGCTGGAACCCAATCCGGCTTGCGGCGCGCGAGGCCCGCCATCTGCGGGCGCTCGTTCGGATCGCTCGTTTCCTCGGGTGCTTCCACGCGGGTGAAGCCCAGCAAGGCATTGACCTCGCGGAGCCTTTCCAGCAGCAGCACTCTGCCGATCTGCTTTTCGAAGCCCGTGGGCGTGGCGACCTTCTTGCTCATGAAGTGCGGGTAGTCGGCAGGCGGGTTGGCCGCCGTCAGCACTTCCCACTCCGGCCCTTTGATGTCGGCCTCGCCGACGACCTCCTCACCACCCTGGCGATGGGTTTCGATGGCCGACCAGATATCGGATGCCGGGTACTTGTCGATGCCTGGCAACGCTCCGGTCTTCTTCAGCGCCTTCACCGTTACGGCAACCGAGGCTTCGGAATCCAGATCCTCGAAGAATTCCCAACCGTCCTGAATCAGTTGACCGAGCGGGTCTTTGGCCCGCGGGATGGCGAGCGCCGACAGGGTGATCGGGAACCAACTGTTCGTCGAGCCCAGCAGGACTGCCCGCGGCTCTTCGTCGCACTCGTCGTCGAAATGATCGAGATGGGGGTGCCGGCCTCGGCAGCTCGGCAGATTTTCCTTCCCGGCTTTGCCGAAGGCGTGCGCCATGCTGCGCGATGCGCCGCAGGCATCGCACTTCACCCACAGGTTCTCGGTCTGCAATGAGGCTCCGCTCTCGAAGAAGCGCAGCGTTCCCTTGCACGAACTGTTGCCGCCGTGGACGAAGTAGTGCCACGGGAAGTCGTCGAGGTGGCCATCGCGGCAGGCCAAGAGGAAACGCGCCGGAACGGCATCGGCATCTTTCGCGGGCTGGTCACCCTTGGAGCCACGGCACCCCTTGTGGACGAAGCGGGTTCGCTCCGGGCGGAAGCGGTTTTCCTTGATCTCGAACAGCCCCGCGTCGAAGGGCGACAGCAGGCCGCATTTCACGCAGCGCATCCAGCGCGGGAACGGACGGACGGGGACGCCGATGTTCGCCTCCGCCGACCACGGATCGACGAGTTCGCTCTTCTGGAACGGTGGCACGCGCAGGTTCTCCACCTGCGAGCCGAGAACCTTGCGGACGGCGGCGAGCAGGCGCGGCTCGGCGATGGGCTGGCAGCGATCCTTTTCCCACTGGTCGATGCCCAGCGTCACCACCGAGAGGCTCGGCAGATCGATCAGCGCGCCCGGCCCGTATGTCCAGAGCAGCTGACTGGGGCGGACTTCCCCGACGGGTGTTTTATTGGTGGTCATGGTCAGTCCTCGTCCTTCGGCACCGGACGGGGCTTCCACCCGTGGTCGTCCGAAATGTGTCCCGTGTTCATGATCAGGCGCACGCCCGGCTCCACCTCGCGCATCGACATCGGAACCGTCCAGTTGTCCCACGCATGGATGCCCGGCGACTTGACCAGCCCGACCATCGTCGCGGCCTGTGCGCCGCGCTTTTCGTAGGCCAACGTGCGACCAGGAACGCTCACCTCTTTGGCCCACTCGTCCGCGCGTTCCTTCAGTTCACGCTCGGCCAGATTCTTGATAGTGGTCGTCTCGCTGACGTTCCAAGCCCGCCTCACCAGCACGTCGATGGCTTCGGTGATCTCGGCCTTGTCGGACTTGTCCAGCTCGCTCGCGCCCACGTTCGGGCTGAAGGCATCGTTCTCCAGTCGCATCAGGGAGAGGAGCGCACCGGTGAGGCCGCGATCCATAGCGCGCGGCGAGAACGGCGTCACCGACTGCGCTTCCACATGCTTGTAGAAGGTCGCGTGGTAATGCTCGAAGGTCTCGTAGTGCGAGAGGTCGCGCGGACGCGCCCACGTGAGCACCGTGCAGACCAAGCCGGGGAAGGAACGGCCCACGCGGCTGGTGGCTTGGATGTATTCCGCCGTGCCCTTGGGCTGGCCGTTGACCGCCATCAGGCCCAAGCGATTCACGTCCACGCCCACCGACAGCATGTTGGTCGCCAGCACCACGTCGATGGCGCGGGTGTCGCCCTCGTTCCATTTCGTCACGTACTTCCCGGTGGCCGCATCGAGCGCGGCCTTGAACTTGACCTCCAGATCGTCGAGGTACTTCGGGATGTCCTGACTGGAGACGCGCGAGGTCAGCTCGCGGATGTTGTTGACGCTGCGCTGCGCGAGCGCGGGCCGCTCGACCATGCTCATCTGCACGCGGTAGGAACGTGTTTGCACGTCGTCCTCGGCCAAGCGCCGCATCCCACCCAGTTCGCGCAGCGAATTGAAGTAGCCGACCATCGTCATGTACGGGTCGGCAGGTTCGCCGAAACGGTCGAACAGGGCTTGGGCGGCGGTGAGGAAGGCGGTATAGACGCGGATCAGCATCGCGGGCCGCGAGCTACCGGGCGAGCACACGCCGAGATAGCGCCGTCCGGGTCGCTCTTCGATCGGGCGCTGCACCGAGAAGTAGTTGTCCTCCACGTCCAAGCCGTGCGGCGGGAACACCGACACGCGCCGCATGAACACGTTGTTCACCTGTTCCTTGGCTTTGCGCACCGTCGCCGTGGACGCGACGATCTTGGGCTTAACCGTCTTGCCATCGAGCGTCCAGCCGGACAGTTCGTCGACGGCGGATTCGTACAGGCCGACCATCGTGCCCAGGGGGCCGCTGATTAGGTGGAATTCGTCTTGGATGATCAGGTCGGGCGGTCGGATCGGCGCGACGCTCTTGACCTTGACCGCGGGCATGCCTTTCCCAGCCTGGTGATTGCCAGTGCAGCAGTCCGCTTCGTGCCACAGCAAGCCGTGGCGCTCGCATTCATGACTCACGCGACCGAACAGCGTGCGCACCTGACCGCGCCACGCCATCATGGCGAACTTGTCCACGGTGGCGATCATCATCGTCGGCGGTCGGTGGTAGATCTCCTCGTCCACCGTCAGAACCGGGATGCCGGGATGCGGCAGATTGCTCGACCTGCCACGAGAGAATGTGCAACTGCTCTTCTTGTCACCGCAGTAAACCACTGTTCGGCCACGATCCTTATCGACAACGACATCTTTCCCAGGATCAATCGCAGAGCCACACCAAGGACAACTGGTGAGTTGAAGAGGTGAAGTACGTCCTGCTTTGTTCTTTCCTGAATCGCGCAGAGCTTGAATGGCATAGTGACTTTCCTCGGTCGTGCCCGGCGTCACCTTGTTGCCCACCCACAGTCCGATGGTGAAAGGCTCCTTGCCGAGCGACTCATCACCTTGCACGAGAGCATCTCGCCGAAGCTTTTCCATCGCGCAGATCAGCGCGGTGGCGCGTTGGAACTGCTGCAAGGTCAGCAGGCGCAGGGTGTAGCGCATGATCACGGCCAGACCGCGCGAACCGTCGTAGCCGCCGAGCTTGCCTTGCAGACGGCGGATCGCCATCGTGAACGCCGCCACGCCCAGATAGGCTTCGGTCTTGCCGCCGCCGGTGGGGAACCACAGCAGATCGGCATGGGCTTCCATCGGTTGCACGCGGTCCGGATGCGTGGGGTCGGCCAGCGACGGGATCGACAGCAGCAGGAACGCCAACTGGAACGGACGCCAGCTCCGGTTCTTCGGCTGGTCGAATTGATCCACCGTCACGTCACGTCCACGCCGCACTTCGAGCGCGTACTGGCTTCGCACGCGCTGGATCGCCATCGCCCGGTTGGCGAAGCGGAAAGCAGCCAGCGCCTTCTCGTCGTTCTTCAGCGTGTCGATGCCCTGCTGCAAACGTGACTGGATTTCCTGACACCGATCCAGCGCCTGTGCGGCCTGCGCGTCATACCCGACCACGTCCTCGCCGATGCGCTCGCGCTGCTCGGCGATCCACGCCGCGTAGTCCTTCGTCAGCACGTTCAGGGCTTCGACCAACTCGGTGACGCCCAGCGTGGCGAGTCTTTGCATGTCGAGCAGGCCGCTCGCCACCATTTCCTTCATCGCCGGACGGTCGGCGGGGTCGAGGCCCGGCGTCTCCGTGACCTGCACTTCGTATTGCGGCAGGACGGTGGTGCACACCTCGGTGGCCAGCGTCACGTCGTCCGCCGTCTCGGCGTGGATGGCGACGCCATGCCCGACCGCGAACTCCACGCGGTTGCGGTAGATCATCTCCAGCGATTCGCGCTCGGTGTCCATGCCGTCGGCGTCCAGCACGGGACGGCGGCGAAAAATAGCGCGGTTCGATGCCTCCGCTTCCGCACGCACGATGAGTTCCGGCTGGAACAGCCACGCCGTGTCGCGGTTGGTGTCGGGTTCTTCCTGCGCGTTGATCAGGAACAACGTCACCAAGCGGTCGCCGTTGGCGTTCTTGGCGCGGACGGAACCCTGTATCCGCACCGCCGGGCGGTTCGCGTCCGGTGCCTGATGCGGAATCACGCCTTCGGTGAGCGGCAGCACCAGCTTTCCGCCGCAGGGGATGCGCTGCCAGACCTTGGCCTTCTGCCCATTGGGCCGCGTCAGCTCGTGTTCCTCGTTGGGCACACGCTCGTAGCTGCCCCAGCGCGCCTCGACCTCGATGCGCTCGGCGTCGCCATCGACGCAGAAGGTCATGCCGAAACTGCTGGGCACCAACGATTGATTGCTGGCGGCGTCGATCTCGTCCGATGCATCCGATTCGGGTTCCACCCTCCCGGTCGCGGTTCCGAACTCGGCACCCGGTTCGTGCTGGCCAGGTACGATCGGGTCGCTGGGTTCCTCGACCTCGTCCTCCGCCAATGGACCTTCCAGCCCTTCGATGCCACCCTGCGCCGCTTCGCGTGGTGCCAGCTTGCCAACCAGATAGCGGTCGCGCACACCCATGTCCACGATGCGCTCGTGCGGGCCGCCCGCCGGGCCGAGCAGGTCGTCCACCACGGCTAGTTGCAGCAGTTCGCGAATGTAGGCGCGATCTTCGACTACCTGCACGCCAGCGACGGTCTGGTTCAGCGCCGTGGACAAGGCTGCGACGAACTCTTCCCACTGGATGCGACCGACGTTCCCCGAAGACGGTGGGGTCAGCGCGACGCTGGCGACCGGCATCGGCGCTTCGGCGGCGCATACCCGGTCGAAGAAGATCGTGGTGGTTTCGAGGTCGGAGCGAACCCGAAGCACGCGCCCGGCGCGGACGACGTCCCCGGCGGGGGTCAACACGAGCACCCAATCGTCCTCGGCGATGGCTTGATACACGGAGCGATCGCCCTTCAAGACCAAGGTGTAGGGCGCAAGCCTACGGTCAGTGCCGAGACCATGATCGACGGCGATCCAAGCATGAGGCTGCTTGTCTGCCCCTACATTCGATTCGTTCTTGTCTCTTTCTTTCATCAGTCTCACCTCATCGGCATTCGCCCGAGTCGATATATCTGTCCATTCAAGCTGCTTCGCGTCGTTTCACCGGTCGCCATAGATCTCGCTATGGTCGACACGCTCCTTCGCGGTCCGGGAAATCGGCTCGATATCGCGATGCGGGACGACGCGAGCAATGCTTTCGGCATCCTGCGTCAGACCGATCGCGACCGAGAGTCTGCCTCCGATATCGGTACCGAACTGCGGGAACTTCGCGCCGAGCGGATCCAACTCGACGAACCGGAAGCGGCTCGACGCATCCAGTCGTCGCTTCAGATCGATCTGTACCGCTTCGATGGCCCGGCGATAGACCTCGCAACCGGATCCACCGCCAGTGATGAATATAGGTAGCCCTTCGCGCCAGGCCGAGCTTTGCGGATCTCCCCGTGCGTTGGTACGGGTGCCGTCGATCACCCCGGTGATGCAGCTCTCGACTCGATTCACGAACTCCAAGTCGACGGCATCGACCTCGCTCCGGCGTTTGCCGTGTCGTTTCGCGAAGTCATCGGCCGGTTCGACCGGCGCGGCATCGTCCCACACGTGATCGAGGTCGAGCTTGTCATGGCGGTTTTGATACAGGTAGTAGGTTCCGAACGGACGAACGGCGGAGAAGAAGATCGGAATCCGTGGTGAGGAATCGAGATCGTTTCCCAGGACGACGTTGAACGTCGCCACGTCGAGCGTGGCCGCGCCGACGTCGATCAGCGCGTGCAATCCTCCGGTCACTTGGGGCGAACCGAGGTAACCGGCGATCTGCGCCACGAATTCCGGCACGACGCCCGGTTCCGTTTCCAGGCCGATGGCCGCTTCGTCGGCCACCCACGCGGCAGCGATGTCGGTCTCCCGGAGACTGCCCCCCGCTGCCAATCGCCAAGCAGTCCGCGCGATGCGCCCGAACAGCCGGACGACCTCCGGCTTCTCGTGCGGCTCGGTGGGGCAACCGACGTTTAGTTCCCAACGAAGCGAACGCGCCACGAGTTTTCGCCCGGCCTCCGGGTGCCGGTACAGGAATGCCCTGGCGTAACGGATGACCAAGGCGAGGTAGGCCAGGGTGGCCGCCGGGCACTCGTCCGAGCCGGCCATCTCGATGACCGAGAGCTTGAGATTTCCCCGGACATTGGATTCGGCGAGCCGCCGCCAACAGTATTCGCCATCCGGCGCACGAACGACGAAACCGGGCATCACATAGCGCCCCGTCGGCGACTCGTCACCTGTGACCGCGAACCAATCTACGGGGACCAGATCGACACCCGCCCGAATCGCCACTTTCGTGAATGCGGTTCCGAAATCCACCCCGATTCTGACGACCATGGGTGCCGCTCTCCCGCCCTGGTGGTCGGGATGCTGCAACGACCTGCCGGCTTCGCTCCATTCGGGCATGACCAGGGCGTGCCCCCCATCGATGCGTGGTCGGAACACGGGTGGCGTCGTTGCCCTGTTTGAAGGTGCCGACGGCTTGTCAGAAGACGAACTGACGGCGCTTGGAGTAGCGGGCTGCTGAACGGGATTTCGGACGGTCGGAGCGACCCGATGGTGGACACCGGTCTGTCGCTCAGCCACCGTCGAGGGAATCGCAGCGGGGCGGGAGTTCCCCTTCGATTCGCCATCCCTTTTCGATATCGAACGGTCGTCGGTCAACCAGGACTTCGGTGGCTCGAAGTCGACCTTGGCCGGCTTTTCATCGCGTATCTCGCCTTGTAGGTCTGTCTCACGCAATGCTCGTTTGACATCCTTCAGTTGTTCTTTCCAGCTCTTCACGGCCTTCGCTCCCCCCGCACCACGTCCACGAGCAAAACGCAGATCTCTCGCGTTTCTGCCGAAAAGGACTGGCTCTTCCTGGCCAACGTCGCCCGACGCGTTTCCATCCGCGCCAGGAAGTCCTCCAGCTTCTTGCGCTCCGCGTTCGCCAGACCCTTGCGTCGCTTGCCATCCGGGCTGCTCCCGTACTGTGAAGCGAAGGTCTCGTGGCTGGCGATTCGCTTCTCGAAGCCTTCGCGCTTCTTGCGGACGTGGTCGTCCAACAGATGCGAGAGCACGTCGGCGCGGTCTCGGTTCTCACGCCATTTTTCGTCCTTGAGTGCCTTGTAACGATCCCTGAGAAGCTCCTCGCATCGCTCCGCGGCAGCCACCCCGGCTTCCGGAGCGACATCGACCGCCGCCGTCGGCCAGTCGACGCCCGATTTCCTGACCAAGTCGAGTAGGGTTTCCGCCTGTCGATCGTCGAGGGGCGAATCCCGATCGAGAGATGCGGCGGCGACGAGGAGGTGTTCCTCATCCTTCACGCCGGAGAAGCTCGCCAATCGGGTCATCAGAGCGTATCGGCCCGCCGCGACGCCGCCGGTGGCGACTCTGGACGCATAGAGCGGAAAGCGATCCTCCTCGTCTTCGACCTTACGCGACAGGAAGCGGACGATCGGATGAAACCGATGGACGATCTCCTCTCCGGGTTTGGACTTTTCGGTGATCCTGTCGGTGAAGCGACAACGCCTCGTCTGACCGGTGCCCAGGCCGGTTTTCCCGACCAGATTCTCTCTCCGGAGGAATTCGTCCAATTCTGCTGCCACGGCGGGGCTCAAGCCGATGTCGAAGGTGTCCGATTCGCCACGCGCCGCGACGAACCGGCAACCGGAAACGTTCCGGAGGTACCCGTCGACATATCGAACCAGATCGTGATGGGTGACGGTCTTTCCATCGCCCCGAGCCGCCTCGATCTGTGCCAGTAACTGCTGGCCGTGAGCCACCAGTTGGATCGCCTCTCGTTCCAGCTCCTCTTGCTTGCGCTTGGCGTTCTCGATTGCGAGCGCCACTTCCTCGATCAGGCGCGCCTCCTCCTCGGCGGTCAAATGCCTAGACAACAGGATGTCCTCGAGTCGTCTGACCTGACCGAGAATTTCTTCCGTTTCCCCAAAGGTGCTCTCGAACACCCCAATACGTTTCGCCAACCTCGCGAGGATGAGCGCGTCGATGGTGTCCTTGTGAACGAAATTCCATACGAGGATGCGCTTGGATCGTTGCCCGATGCGGTCGATGCGCCCGATCCGTTGTTCGATGCGCATCGGATTCCAGGGCAGGTCGTAATTGACGACGAGTCGGCAGAACTGCAGATCCATGCCTTCCGCCACGATGTCGGTGCACACCAACACGCGGCAATCACGATCTTCTCGAAAAGCCGTAAGCACGGCCTCCTTGTCGAACTCCGCGCCGCCCATCAGCAGACCGGCCTCCACATTCTCGGCGGACAGCCGATCGACGACGTAGCGGGCTGTAGGACGGAATGTGGTGAAAACGATGGCTTTCGCTTCACGGTCCTCGCTCAGAAAGCGCTTCAGCGCCTGGGAAAATTCGGCGAATTTCGTATCGTTTCGGCTCAGATCTCCGAGGTCGAAGTCCCGCAGCACCCGACGAGCCAGCCAGCCCTTGAGGCGAGACTCCGTTTCACGCAGCCTTTCCTCGTCTTCGTCCGTCTC
The DNA here is from genome assembly GCF_007833355.1 of Denitratisoma sp. DHT3. Taxonomy (NCBI): domain Bacteria; kingdom Pseudomonadati; phylum Pseudomonadota; class Betaproteobacteria; order Nitrosomonadales; family Sterolibacteriaceae; genus Denitratisoma; species Denitratisoma sp. DHT3. Next base: position 2,105,565 of record NZ_CP020914.1, read on the forward strand.
GTCCATTGCTACCGCCAGCGCGTCGGCATCAAGGCCGTCGTCACGCCAGGTTCGAAGCAAGGCCGCAGGGCTCGACGCAACCATCCGTTGCGGTGTGGAGAGCAAGAAGCCGTGCTCGATGCCGTTGGCCAGCGCATATTCGCGGGTGCCTTCGGTGATCGCCCGATAGAGTTCCCGCTCCACCGGTGACATGTCGGCCTCGAACACGGACGCATCACGCACGACCCGCTCGGCCTGCACTTCGCGCTTGCGCGTACGAGTGACGATGTGCGCGAGCAGGTTGAGTCGTTCGAGCTTGGCTGCAATGTCGATGCGCCTCTCGTTCGTCCATTCCGAGACCGCCTCCACCTCCTCAATCAGACGATCGACACGTTCTGATCTCTCGAACCATCGCGACGACTTGATCTCGCGGATCGCCGCCAAGATTTGGTCGGCATCGCTCGTCGGATCACGCACCGCGTCGCTCGCGGCGATTACCGGACGGTTGGCCAGGACGACGTTGCGGAAATCCTCCGGATACTCGAAATGATCCGGGTCAAGGAGACGCAACACGTTGAACAGATCGTCCGAGCCGAGGTTGATCGGCGTGGCCGAGAGCATCAATTGATGCGTACTGACGTCCCGCAACAGGCTGCCCGTTCGCCACGCGCCAGTCTCTTCGTTGCGCATGTAATGCGCTTCGTCGAAGATCACCAGATCGAGCAGAGGCTCCCGATCGGCATTGCGATGGAGGAGGTCGGCGAGACGGGCGCGGACCGAGCGCCTGGGCGTGTCGCTCTCGGCGGGATCCCAGCCGCCCGGTACACGGATGCCCTGGTAGCTGACGATCCATGCCCGTTCCCGGTTCTCGTTCGAATCCAGCTCCTGCAGGAGCTCCGCCGCGTCGACGATGCAGGCGTCGAGACCGAATCGCGACGAAAGCTCCGTCCGCCACTTTTCCCGAAGCATCGCCGGACAAATCACGAGTAGCCGACGCATGTCGTAGCGGGCGCGCAGCTCGGTCCAGATCAGCCCCGCCTCGATCGTCTTGCCCAGGCCCACTTCGTCCGCGATCAGCAGACCGTTGACCGGTGAATCCAGAAGGGTCAGCAGCGGCTTGTACTGGTGCGGGTAGAAGTCGGTCTGGGTTAGCCCCATGGCATAGACGACGTTCGCCAGCCGTCCCGCGAGGTGGACGTGGGTCAGCAAACTCCGCAAGTCGTCCACTCGCCCGTAGCGTCCTTCGCGGATCAGATCCAGGGGGTCATCACCGCCCGCATCGGCCGCAACCAGTTCCTCCTCGTAGTGCCAGTCCAGCCGGCCGTTCCAGTTCACGCGATACTGCTGGCCAGAGGCGCGCGCCCGGGTCTGATCGGTGACTGTTCCGATCTTGGCTGGGTCGTCGATGTGGCGGACGAGCTGTCCTGGACTCCATGGCATACCTGAAATCCTCACGCTTTCCTGATGGAAGCGAGCGTTCCCAAGTGCGCCATGTTTTGCGCTCGGGTCTTTTTCTTGTAATCCAGCGCATCACAGACCGCCTCGATCTTCTGGCAAAAAATGTCCGCGTTGAGCGGAATCATCCAGAGATCGCCGTTCGGCTTATCCCGATTGGTGCTCTGCCACTGCACTTCGTCGTTGAGAGGATGCTCTGGCCGGAAGGGGTGGATGTTGAAGATTTTGTGGTCGATCTTGGTGATCCACGAAGCTCCGACCTCTGTGATCGCACCCCATGAGACTTTCGTGTTTTCGCTAGTCACGAAGAGTACGAAAATCTTCTGAGTCGAGTAGCTTTCGACGAAGAACTCACGAAGGTAGTCATAGACGGCACGCCCTTCCGGAACACGGCACACCTCGTCGTCGCAGTTCGTGTACAAGATGTCGTCAGGAGAAACGTTGTTGAAAACCAGCATCTGATAAATGATGTCGGCGAACGACTTATCCGAATAAGTCTGACTGATGAGGATTTTCTTCTTCTGGGAGTCCACCGCCGCCTTCAGTCCTAGGTCAGGACTATTGGCGTTGATCGACTCGGAAATAGCTTTTTCCATCGCCTCGCGAGAAACATTCACACCCAATTTGGCCAGTGCGTTCGCCGCCTCCTCGCTGGCCTTTCTGCGGAAAGCATCTACTGATGCCCTGAGCTTGGCCTCGTCGTTTCTTTGAGCTGCCTCTTTTTGCTTCTTTTTATCGGCGTTGACGATGTCCGTGTACGTCTCGCGCCGCTTGAGAATATCGGCGAGCAACTCACCTCGAACATACTCCCGAGCGGCCTCATAGCGTGGATCGTCGGACTTGTAGCCTTGACGGTTGCTCAAGGCCATGTCTGGCAGTTCCGTCAGCTCGAACAGATCGACGTGCAACTGCCCGACGACATAGACCTCATTCAGCTTGTTCTGGCCAACGACGGGAAGGATGTTGAACTCCCCCATCTTTTCATTGGCGAACAGCGAGACAAAGTTGTCCGGGAAATCGGTCAGCTCTGCCTTTCTTCCCCGTGTGCTCTTGTACGCGCCGATCCAGCCTAGAACTTCCAACGAATATTCGTACTCTTTCCCATCGTTGGCTTTCATGGTGATGGGTATTGCTTTCGTAGCCTGCGCTGCGACCAGATCGGCTCGCCGGTCCGGATGACTGTCGGGCACGAGATCGCACAGCGGCTTGAACTTGTCGCCGAGCGTGACCAGTGCGCATAGCTCGCCCATGATGCTGCGGTCGAAGTCTTCGATCGTCACCTCTTCCTTGCCACGAATGACGTGTATCCGGAAATTGGCATCTATCAGAGGGAATATCTTGAGGAGGTTGCGCTTGACTGCGTCCAGGGTCTTGTGGAGCCGGTACTGCGGATTGCGCATGATGATGGCGGAGCCGTGATCGGCGATGCGCTCGAAAACGATCCGATCATCCGGAATGGCCTTCAGGTCATGACCATTCTCCGGATGACGGGTCAGTACGAAGCCCGATTTCTCCCCTTTGACGATCGTCAGGACATCGACATCCTCCGAAACCGAGAGTGCGGCCAGCTTGCCGACACCCTTGCGCCCCATCTTGCGGCGAGTGCCGGATTTCGTGAGCGATTCCGTTTCAGTCGTTCGGGATACACCTGCGACGTTCAAATACTTGGCAATGTCGCCTGCCTCGTAGGACATGCCGTGTCCGTCGTCTTCGACACGGATGTCGTCCTTGTTGGAGATGATGTAGACGTTCTTCGCATCGGCGTCATACGCATTGGCGATCAGCTCCGCCAAGACGTAATAGATGTTGGTGTAAAGGTTTGGCCCTAGCAGTTCCAGGATGCGCGGATCGACGTTCAGTCGGTACTGTTTCATTTTTCTTCCCCTACAAGAAACCGATAACGTGCGCCGCGCCGCTCACCTTGGCGCTCCACCTTGCCACCCGAAATCAGGTCGGCGGTCGCGGCGTTCCACTGGCCGTCCGTGATGCGGGTAGCGGCAAGGATGTCGGATTTGGCGTGCCAGCCGGGGCGGGCCTTCAGGTATTCGACGATGGCGTGGGCAGGGCCGGCGCGGTAGTCGGCTCGGGGTTCGGCGGCTTTGAGGTAGTGGCCTTCGTTGGCTGGGGCTACATCAAATCCGAATGAGGATTGCTGTACGGGTGTGGTTTCGGTGCGCTGAGTGCGTGACTTGCGGGTGGCCGTGCCAGTGGCTTTGCTGTCGTGCAGACCTTGCGCGACTTCTTCCGCGTAACGTTGACGATTTAGTTCGGCGAAACGACGAAGAACCTCGGCACGCGCGGAATCGGAGATGGTGAACCGCACGGAGTCGTTCTCCGCGAGATTTGGCTGCTCGTGGTGGCCGTGCCCGAGGTCGATGTCATCCCACCCGTAGGCGCGCATGACCGCCGCGTCGATCTCGCGGTGCAGCTCACGCAGATGTTCGATGCGCTGGTCGCCGTCGCCCGCGTTGTGGAAACGGTTGTAGAGCTTCGTGAGGCCGATCGGGTTGGCCGGATCGGTCATCACGTCGTGGCGCGCTTGCAGGTACTCGCGGCCGAGCTTGTCGAGGCGCGCTATCTCGGTGGGCTCCAAGAAGGGAAAGGTCTCGACGGCGTCGGATGGCGAGAAGTTCAGATCAAGCTTCATCCGTGACGAGTGCTTCCACACCCATGCGTCGACCAGAGACGAGTTGAAGAGTGCCGCGTAGGCGTAGACCTCATCCACCGCGAACAGGACGCACTTCTCGTGGAAGATGACGTCGTTCTCGACGACCGACGGGTTGAAGTACTTCCCGACGCGGCCGGCAACGAGAACCTGCTTGCGCGGACGCGACGCCGAACTCCAGCCTTCCGGGTGATGCACGAAGTGATGCCCGCGCCCAATAGCGTGGTAGAGCGCCGGGCGCTTGTCTGCATACTGCCACCATCGTTCCGGCAATGGTCTGCGCAAGACGTACTGGCCATCATCCCCGCGCCGCTGCCGCTCGGGCTTCACCCGCTCCTCAATCCACTGCCACGGGGCGTTGTAGTTCTGGGCCTTTTCTTCGGGCCAATCCCAGAAGCTGATGACCCAACGGGTCGGACGCTGCTCGGGACTGGATTTCAGGTCATCCCCGTCGAGGTAACGGAAAACGACTTCCGCATTCTTCTGGTCGTCGCTGAGCATGCGCTCGGCCTGTTCGTCAGTGAGAACGAAGCCCATGCCGAGCACGATGGAGCCGATGAAGGAGCGGTCCTCACTCGCCTTCAACCGCTTGGGACTCCATTCCTCGCGGTCGGACAGATACGCTGAGATGAACTTGACGGACCGGCCAAGAACGGTTCGTTCTCCCTTCCAATCGCCCTTGCGCACGTGAACGCGACTTGTGACGACGTTGGCCTTCCCAGGCCAAGGCTCGTTCGGGTACGCCGCATGAATCGTTGCGCCGGCGCCAAGCATCGCTTCGAGTCCGACCTGCCGCGTGTCGCCTTCCGCGATGGTATTCACCGCGAGCAGCCCGAAACCGCCGCCTTCGCGCAGCAGGCTCCAAGCCCGCAGGAAGAAATAGGCGACCAGGTCCGCGGAACCGCGACGCCCCTCGGCGATGTGCGCGACCAGCCAATCGCGGAAGGCGGTGCCGGCGACGCCGGTGATCCGCTTTCCTCCCAGGAAGGGTGGATTACCGACGATGCCGTCGAAGCCGCCGCGTTCGCGCGCGAACACCTCCGGAAACTCCAACGGCCAATGGAAAGGCCGACGCGCAGGCTTGTCGGCAGACAGATCGGTCGAGAGCGCGACAACCGATCTCCGGCGCATCGAGGCGAGCACTTCGCGGTCGCCATCGATGGCCTGCCCGGCCTGGATGGTCAGTGACGCCAGCGCGTTCTCCAGCGCTGTGCTGCCGACCGATGCGAACACCTCCCCGATGAAGGCATCGGCGATGCATTCCGGCACTTCGAGCCCACGGCGCGCGTCGGCGTCCAGATGCGCCATGGCTTCCACATCGCGGATGTCACGGATGGGCATCTCGCGCAAGCGTGAGCGCAGTTCGATGGCCTCACGCACGGCCTGCTCAACGTTCTGGCCGAACAGGCGTAGCTGGCCCTGGCCCGTGGGATTCATCGAAAGCTGGGTGAGCTGATCCAGCCGATGGATGCCGAGCAGGCTGTCGCCACAGTGCAGGTTGTGGTCGAGGAAGCCGAAGGGACGCCCCTTGGCCAGCGTCACCAGCCAGATGGAGAGCTTGGCCAGTTCGACCGCCAGCGGGTTCAGATCGACGCCGTAGAGGCAGCGTTCGGCGATCAGGCGGCGGGCGACGATGGTGCGCGCCTCGGTGTCGCGGGGCAGCGGCTCGATGCTGGTTTCGGCATCCGCCACCCGCCCATCGATGTCGACCGTGCGCCCCTGCGCCTCCGCCTGCGCCCATGCCTCAACCAGCCGATCGGCCAGCCACCGGCAGGCTTGCACGAGGAAAGCGCCCGAACCCATCGCCGGGTCGCAGATCTTCAGATCGAGCAGTTCGGCGGGAGATTTCAGCGCCCAGTCCGCGCGGGGCGTACCCTGCGCCGGGCCGACGTAGGCGATGGGGGTGAGCGTCTCGGCGACGATGGCCTCGGTGAGCGACTTCGGCGTGTAATGGGTGCCGGTCTCACGGCGGTCGGAGCCGGTGGTGACGATGAAAGCGCCAGCGGGATAGACCAGCGGGTAGCCCCAAGGGTCGGTGCGCACCAGATGGCCGAAAGGCTTGATGCGGTCGCGCAGCGCCGTGTCACCGTGGCAGGCCGTCAACACGCGATCGGCGAGCGCATCGTCCACTGCACGAGCCAGATCGTTGCGCACCCGGCTGGCGGAACTGCCGGAACGCTGCTGGAGCAGTTCGGCCAAGCGGTCCGCACCGTCCAGCCGCGCGGATTCGAGTTCGGCCAACGTGACCCAAGGCGACTGTGCGTTCTTGGTGGCGTCGAGTTCCAGCGTGACCTCGGCGGTACGCTTGACGGTGCGCTCCAGCAGGCCCTCATAGACGTAGCCGATCTGTTCGACGTCCAGCGCGCGATAGGACAGCGTGCGGCCCTGGAATTGCTGAATGGCTTCGAGCAACAGCAGGACGGTGCGGTTGTCGATCGGCAGCGGCTTGGCGACGTCGGTGCGCCAGTCGGAGCCTCGGGCGCGACCTTCGAGGAAGGGGAAGCGATCCGGATCGAATAGGGAGCCGCCCAGCGCAGGCAGGCGCAGGTTCTCGTGCTCGATGCCGCCGTACACGGCGCGGAAAACGGCCAGCAGGCGCGACCACGCATCCCAGCGCCGCTCCAGAATCTCGTCGGATTCGGCGCGCAATTGCATCCGCAGGGTCGAGAGCGCGTAGTTGGCCTCGTAGCGTTCGTCGCCCAAGAGCAGCAGACCACGCTCTTCGGCGGAGAGCAGGAAGACCAGCCGCATCATCACCGTCAGCGCGGCTTCGTAGAGTTCGATTTCCTTCACACCGCGCAGCAATTCGCGGTCGCGGTCTTGATCGGCCTTGTCGAGTGACTGGATGAGCACTTCGACCGCACGCCGCACCTGTTCGCCCAAGGCGTCGGTCACTTCGTCCTGGAACTTCAGCGAGCGGTCGAAGAGCGCGGGCAGCCGTTCCGATTCGTCGACGAAGAAGCGCCGGATACCCAGCAGGTGGACGAAGGCTTGAAGGGTGACGGGTTCCTGACTCCAGATGCGCGCATACCAACTGGCGTAGGTGGTGACCGCACCGACTGGCGCATCGACCAGCATCCAGCGTTCGCCGTTGGTCACCAGCCCGAGACGGCAGCCCATAGCACGGCAGAGCGTCACTATGCGTTCCGCCGCTGTACTGGCCCAGCCGTCCAGCTTCTGGGTGGCATCGAGATCAACGTCCGGCCCGTAGGCGTGTACGAGCATCAGCGGCGTGTCGCCGTTACCGACGACGGCGAAGTCCGGCGACAGGCTGATGGCGTGCTCGGGCAGAGTGACGTTCAGGTGCGCGGCGCACCAGTCCTTGCGTCTGAGTACGTCGCCGCGACTGTCCTCGTCGAGTTCCAGTCCGCGCGACAAGACTTCGTCGATCCATGCCGCGTGCAGATCGGCGAAGCGAGGATCGTCCGTTTCCAGCGCGTCACGCCATTCGTCGTAGGCTTGCCGCAGCCGCTTGCGCTTGCCGCCATCGAGTTCTTCCAGCCCTTGCGGGAAGGCTTCCTTCAGGACGGGAACGGCGAGGAAAGGGCCAGAAATCTCGACGAGCGACAGCCAGTCCTGGTGTTGGGTCGGCGTCACCATTCAGGCTCTTCCTCGAAAAATGAGATGGTGACGCCGTCATCGGTGCTTGACCAGCGATGTCCGCAACCGCAAACGATGGAGCCATGGAGTTCGACGAATGCCTTCGTCCCACAGTCTTGGCAGTGGATACGCGCGCACTTGCATCCACGGCACTGACCGGCCAACCACCAGAACCATGCGCCACCATCGAGAGTGACCGCACCTTCTTGATCAAGCACGATGCAGTCGGCATTGCAGGACGGGCACATCTTCCATTTGTCAGGAACGATCAAATCAAGGGCATCTTCCACCGACAGAAGTTCGAGGCCGCATCCAGCATGGTCAGCCTTCTTCTTGGCTGGCTCCGTCCACCCATTCGCCACGACGACGATCGCTTTGTTTGCGCCAACGGCATCAGCGAGTGCGAGGACTGACTCGACCTCTCGCACATCGATGGGAACGGCGTGGAACTTGGCATCGACGATCATCTTCAGCGGATGCCCCTTCGCCTCGATTTCGATGAGCACGTCGATTTGCCGTGGCTGGCCGGTGATGTTGTCCGGAACCATGACGTTTCTTCTGACGTTACCGAAGTCGTCGATTTGCTCGTAGAACTCGGCGACGGCCTCCTGATATTCCTGCCAGGTCATCATTTCGCCACCCCTGACGTGGACTCGGGCACGACGAAGATCACGGCGACCGGGAAGGTGCGGTCGTCGAGCTTGGCGTAACGGGATTCGATGGCCTGCGTTTCCATCCGGCGCTCGTCGGGGATGCGCGCGAGGCGCGCTTCCAGCGCGGCGATGTCGCGCCGGAGCTGCGTGCGCTCGTCCTCGGTGAAGAGCGATAGCTGTTCAGGTTGCTGCTCCTTCTTCAACTCGGACTGGATCGCCTTCTCCAGTTCGTCGAGCACGGTACCGATGTCGTCGATTTCCTGCTGCTTGCGAGTCTGGAGCGTGTTGGTCAGGAAACGAAGACGTTCCTTGGAGCGGGCATCGACCGACTTGAGGATGGCTTCCTGCTGACGGTCGAAGCGGACGCGGAGCGCGTCGAACAGGGAGGCAGCCGCCGTGATCGGCTTCGACTCGTCCAGCCACTGCTGGACGCGCGTGACGCCTTCTTCGCGGCGGAAGGATTGGTCGCGCAGGTAGCCGCCGGATACCGTCAGTTCCTCGTGCAGCCGATGATGGTTGCCGCCCGTGACGACCAGGCGCGAGACGACGATCACGGCAGGGCCTTCGACCAGCTCATCCGGCACGGTGCGGACGGTGACGCGGTGCAGCTTCTTCACGTCGTCCTGCGCCCAGATCTCGGCGCGCAGCAGACGCAGGCACATCTGCACCAAGCGATGGTTCAGGTGGACGAGCACGACGTCGTCGCGGCCACTGGCGACGGCATGGTCGAAGGTGATGGGCCGAATCTTCTGGGTGTGCGGGTGGCGCAGCCCTTCCAGACAGCGCGCCCACGAGCCGGACAGCGCAGGCATCCGGAAGACGCTGCCCGAAGGCGCGCCCGCAAGTTCGACAGGTTCCAGCGGCGGACGGCCCGCCAGCGCGAGGCCGGTCTTCACGGCCATCAGGACGTGGTCGGGCGTGAGGTGGAAATCCTGCTTGGTAGTGAGGAGACGTTCGTGCAGTTTGGCGACGCGCTCCTTCAACTCACGTTCGGCACGAACGAAGTTCTTGGCCCGTGCGATCCGCGCCTCGGCGAGACGAGTGTCCAAATCCTTCAAGGAGCCTTCGATCAGACCGGACATCTGCGGCGCGATGACCGGATTGACGCTGCCCATGTCGGCGCGCATCGAGTCCAGTTTTCGCAAGGCGCGCAGGATGTCCTCGCCGTGGCCACCGACCGATGCGCCGCTCGTGTCGCCACCATCGACCGGGTGCCAGATCAGCACTTCCTTTTCGCGCTGTCCGTGGCGGTCGATACGCCCGTTGCGCTGCTCCATCACATTGGGGTTGTAGGGAATCTCCAAGTGGATGAGCCGATTGCAGTGGTTCTGCAAGTCGATGCCTTCGGACGCCGCGTCGGTAGCGAGCAGGATGCGGACGGGTGAATCCTGTGGCGATGCCTGGAATGCCGCCTTGATGGGTTCCCGTTCCTCTTGGGAGAGGCCGCCGTGGAGCAGACCGAGACGCTCGCCGCCGAAGCCGTGGCTGGCGAGGATTTGATGCATCCACTGGTGTGTGGTGCGGTATTCGGTGAACAGGATCACCCGGCGATCGTTCCACTGACCGTCCGGCTTGAGGTTGGCCGTGAGCCAGTCGAGGATGGCTTCGGCCTTGGAGTCGGCCTGATTCCTGGCTCGCTGAGCCCACACCCTCAAGTCGTCCAGCGTCGCCCGCTGTTCCGGCGTCAGCGGCATCGAGCGGCGCGTGGCTTCCTCGATGGCTTCGGCTTGGGCGTTCTCTACCTCCTGATCGTCGGCATAGTCTTCGTCGACTTTTAGGATGGCCTTGTGCAGGATGCGCTCCGCCATCGCGTCCGACTTCGCGGGCCGTGCTTCGGACAGCGATGCGACGTGCTTTTCCAGGGTGGACGCGAACGCCGCTGGCGACGAGAGCAGACGCTTCTTGAGGAGGCGATTGACGAAGACCGTACCGAAAGCGTTGCCCGCTTTCTCGGCGTCCTTTTCGCGGCTGGCACAGTAGTCGTCCAGCTTGTGATGAATCGCGCGCTCTTCCGCCGTGTACGGGACTTCAAGCGCCTGCAAGGTGCGCCGGGCGTACAGGGGGTTGCCGTGCGCATCGACCAGATCGCTTTTCAGGCGACGGATCATCACCTGACTCAGGCGCTTTTCGTCGGGGAGGATGTTGCGCGCGAAACGCTGGTCGTCGAGCAATTCCAGCAGCGAGGTGAACGACTCGGTGTAGCCGTTGTGCGGTGTCGCGGTCAGGAACAGGCGATGCTGGAAGTGCGGGCCGATGGCGCGGACGAAGCGTGTGCGCTGGCTCTCCAGCGCGTAGTGCGCGCCTGCGGCGGGCGCGACGTTGTGTGCTTCGTCCACGACCAGCAGGTCGAACTTGCGCGGATGGCCGACGTGCGGCGGGATCACGTCGCGCATGGCGCGCAAACCCTCGCCGCCCTTGGCCCAATCCATCGACGTGATGAGGCGCGGATGCGACGTCCACGGATTCGCGTGGATGCCGCGCTTGCGCCGCAACCGTTTGATGTAGTCGGTGTCCACCACGCGGAAATCGAGGCCGAACTTCTCCAGCATCTCGACGCGCCACTTCTCCTGAAGCGACGCAGGGCAGACGATCAGGATGGTGCGGGCACGGTGCCGCAGCAGCAGTTCCTGAATGACCAGACCGGCCTCGATGGTCTTGCCGAGGCCGACGTCGTCGGCAATGAGCAGATTGACACGAGCCATGTCGATGGCTCGCACCAGCGGGTCAAGTTGGAAGTCCTCGATGCTGACGCCGCTGCGGAACGGCGCTTGGAGAAACCCTCGGTCGGCGTTGGTGGCGGCGCCCCACCGCACGGCGTCGAGGAAGGCGTCGAGCATGCCCGAATCGTCCTGCCCCGTGACCGAGGGCAGGCCCGCGCGCTCGATGACCTGGGCACCCGGCTCGATTTCCCAGACGACTTCCAGTTCCTCGCCGAGACCATCCTCGTCGATCGACGATAGCGTCACACAATGTTGGGGAGTGCCGGTATCCAGCCGAGCGGCATCGACGTCGGCCACCACCCACTGACGACGGCGCACCTCGACCAGTTGTCCTGGCTCAGGCCTCGCGCGATACGTCTGGGCTTGCTGCTCGGTTTGGACCCCCATGCGATTGCCATCTCCCCTTTTTCAGTTTTTCGCATTCACGCCGGACGACGAAACGCGACGCTGTGCGTCGACCGTGGTGATCACTCGCGCGACAGCTCTTGCCGCCTCGGTCGGTGATTCGTGCGACCAGAATCGGAGTACCGTCCAGCCGACGGAGCGAAGCCGCTCATTCGTGTCCGCGTCCCGCTTCCGGTTCGCCTCGATCTTCTGCTGCCAGAACTCCGCATTCCGTTTCGGCCAAGTGGCATGCTCGGGGCAGCCATGCCAGAAACAGCCATCGACGAAGATGGCGATCTTTCGCCCGGGAAACGCGATATCCGCGACGCGACGGGGCCTCCTCAGAACCTCGTAATCGATCCTGTAGCGCAGACCGATTCGATACATCTCCCTCCGCAACGCCACCTCCGCATCCGTCCCTTTCTGCCTCACCTTCGCCATCCGGCGACTGGTATCGGGTGACGAGGGCAGGAGTTGCGGCATAGAGCGGTCCCCGTCAGTCCATCACCGGGCCGCGACCGACGCGAGGTGTTGGTTGATGCTGCGGGCGATGGCGCGACCGAGATCGACGGGAACCGCGTTGCCGATGAGCCGCCCGAGCACCTTGAAACTCACCTCGCCATCCGGCGGGATGAATGCATAGTCGCGCGGGAAGCTCTGCAAGATCGCGGCTTCCCGCAGGGAGATGGCTCGATCCTGCTCAGGGTGACCGAAGCGACCGTTGCCGAACCCGTAGCACTGGGTCGTCATGGTCGGCGCAGGCTTGTCCCACTCCATGCGCCCATAGACACCCGGATAGGTGCGCCCGCTCTCGGCGCGGTGGCATTCGGCGATCAAGTGTTTGGGCCAGTCGCGCCACGTGCCGCCGGGCTTGGAGACCTTGATCCGCTTGAGGTTCGTTTCGGACAGCGTCGAGGTGACGTGCAGTTTGTCTCTGGGCGCGGACTCTCCGGCACTGAGCGGTCGCAAGTGCGCAATGGCCTGCCGAACGGTTTTCGGTTTCTCGTGGGTCGGCGGGATCATCTCGATGCTGCCGTGCTTGGACGCCAGCAGCACCATCCGACGCCGCATCTGCGGGACGCCATAACGAGAGCTATCGACGACATCGAACCAAACCTTGTAGCCGAGCCGTTTCAGCGTATCCACGAAGTCGTGGAACACCTCGTGCTTGGCGACGGTCGGCACGTTTTCCATCGTGATGACATCGGGACTGGAGCCCTTCGCGAGGCGAGCGAATTCATACAAGAGGCCCCACTTGCCATCTTTACCGTCCAGCTCGTAGCGCTGCGCGTAGGTCGAGAAGGGTTGGCATGGCGCGCAGCCCGCGAGAATCGTCAGATCGGCGTCACCGAACAACGCTTTCAGCTCGGCGATGGTGACCTTACTGATGTCTCGCTCCACGAATCGGGCCTGGTTGTTGGCCTCATAAGGGAAGCGGCAGGCGGGGTCCATATCGATTCCGGCGACGACAGGCACACCCTCCAGAACGAAGCCATGCGTCAATCCGCCTGCACCGCAGAACAAATCAACACAAGAAATTTCTGTCACATCAAACCTCCCCATTTGCGGGCATGTTCCGTTTGCCGATCCATGCGGCGTAGGGTCAGGAGCCATGCGTAGTACAGGCTCTGATGCGTCGTCAGAAGCTGTTGCGTCATCGGCAGCGCTCCTCCCCTTGACCATGACCAGTTGCACGAACTTGGTACTCGGTCACTTCGCCTCCGGCTTCTTGTTGATGCTTTCCGCGATCCAGCGATCCAGCTCTGAGCGGCGAAAACGCCAGGTACCTCCAAGCTTGAACGCCGGAATCTCTCCTTTCTGGGCAAGGCGATAGACCGTCCGTTTCCCGGCTTTGAGGTAGGCCGCGACCTCCTCAAGCGTGAGGATCTCGCTCTCGACTTCAGTCATCCGGAAACCATCCGATCTGGCCTTTCGTAGATTACGATTGCCAAGTTTAGCCAATTCTACCAAGCTGCGGTAGGTGCTGGCCAACTCCGCAATCCCGGGAGCATTGCACGGTTGATCGCCAGCTCGCCCCGGAAATCCGGTCATGCCGTGGTTCCCATTCCCTGCGGCGCAAAGCGAGAGCGCGCCACAGCATCGTGCCATCCGCATCAACGGGGAATGGCACGATGGGACAGACCAACCGCCGCACATCCGCACGGCCTGCGCTTGCCGTGGTGTTGGCTATGTCGTTCTCGGCGCTGCAGCCTGCCGTCGCTGCCGACGGCGTCGCCATGGAGCGTGAGCAGCTCGCCGCGCTCACCCGCCAACTCGACCTGATCGACCGCCTGGCCGAGCACGCCGCCAATACCGCGCCGCAGGAACGCGCCCGCTACCACTTCGACTACGCCCGACTGCGCGCAGACCTGAAGCGCGTTCGCGCCGGCCTGCAGGACTACTTCGTGCCCCAGCGCGCCCAGCCGCGCGATCCCGTCCCGCTGGCCGGCGATTACGTCCGCCGCGACCGCGCCGACGACGAGGAGCCATCGCCATGACGCCCTCTGCCGATCAGGTCGCCGCCTTCCAGGCCAACGGCGGCTTTGCGCCTTCGGCCGTCTCTGCCGTGGCGCTCGCTTTCGTGTTCGCCGTGTTGCTGCTGTGGGGCGTGTGGGCCATGCGCACCGCCTACGTCGGCTGGGCCGAGCACCGCATCACTGAACGTCAGTTCCTCGCCGTCGTCGTGCGCTTCGTGGCGATGTACTTGGTGCTGACGTTCTTCCTCCTCTCCTGACCGTCACGAAAGGCCATACGCCATGAACACGCCACCGACATCCCATCGCATTCCGTCCCGCATCGCCGCACCGCTGCTGCCGCTGGCGCTCGCGGGCCTGCCGCTGTCGGCCTTCGCGCAGGGCCTGCCGACCATGGAAGACCCATCGCGCGGCCAGGGCAGCGGCATCCTGCAGACCTTGCAGAACTACGGCTACGACATCGTGCTGCTGATCGCGCTGCTCGTGGTCGCCTCGATGTTCGTCGGTGTTTGCTATCACGCCTACACACGCTACTCGGAGATCCACACCGGCCGCGCCACCTGGGGCCAGTTCGGCCTGACGGTCGCCGTGGGCGCGATCCTGCTGGTGGTCGGTATCTGGCTGCTCACCAAAGCCACCGGCGTGCTGTAAGGGCGGCAAGCGATGGCCGTCCCTTCGGAGACCCCGCGCGACACGCTGGTGACCTTTCTGCCGCACCGGCTGAACCGCCAGCCGGTGGTCGTGCGCGGGCTGACCGCCGACGAGTTGTGGATCTGCACCGGCCTGTCGGCCGCAGCCGGATTCGCGCTCGGCCTGCCGCTGGCGTGGCTCACGCACAGCATCGCCATGGTGCCCACGCTGATCGTCGCCGGCATCGCGCTGGGCGTCTTCGTCGGCGGTGGCTTCCTGCGCGCACAGAAACGTGGCCGGCCCGACACCTGGCTGTACCGGCAGCTCCAGTGGCGGCTGGCCCTGCGGCATCCGGCGCTGGCAGCGCTCCTGAGCGGGCAGCGCCTCATCACCCGCTCGGGCTACTGGACGACCCGGCGCAACACCGATCGAGGTGCGCCATGAGCCGTTTCAAGAACGAGGTTGCGCACCTGCAGGCGCACGTGAAGACGTTGCGTCTGGGGGCCGGCGCGTTGTTCGTGGTGGCGCTGCTGCTCGGCTTCGGTTGGTGGAGTGCGCCGAAGAGTCTCACCATCCATGTGCCGCCGGACCTGCGCTCGGGCAGCACGCGCAAGTGGTGGGACGTGCCGCCCGAGAGTGTGTATGCCTTCTCGTTCTACATCTGGCAGCAGGTGCAGCGCTGGCCCACGAACGGCGAGGAAGACTACCCGCGCAACCTGCGCGCGCTGTCGGCCTACCTGACGCCGAGCTGCCGGGCCTTTCTGCAACAGGACTACGAGTACCGGCGCGCCAGTGGCGAGCTGCGTCAGCGCGTGCGCGGCATCTACGAGATTCCCGGCCGCGGCTACGGCGATGATCCGGCCACGCGCGTCAAGGTGGTTTCCGACCGCGATTGGATCGTCACGCTCGACGTGAGCGCGGACGAATACTACGGCTCCGAGCAGGTCAAGCGCGCCCTGGTGCGCTACCCCATCAAGGTCGTCCGGCTGGACATCGACCCCGAGCGCAACCCCTTCGGCCTGGCGCTGGACTGCTACGCCGGCGCGCCCCAGCGCATCGAACCGCCGCCGACGCCGACCCAGGCCGGCGCGCCCGCCAACGCCTCCGGCCACCTGCAGGGAGACTCCCCATGAAGCCCATTGCCTTGTCGGCCCTGGCCGGCGTCCTGCTGATCCTCGGTTTCGTGCCGGCCAGCCAGGCCGTGGAAATCCTGCGCTGGGAGCGGCTGCCTCTGCCGGTGCCGCTGGTGGTCGGTCAGGAGCGCGTGGTCTTCATCGACCGCAATGTGCGCGTCGGCGTGCCGGCCGGCGTCGGCGACCACCTGCGCGTGCAGAGTGCGGGCGGCGCGATCTACCTGCGGGCGAACGAGCCGATTCCGCCCACGCGGCTGCAACTGCAGGACGTGGAATCAGGCGCGCTGATCCTGCTCGACATCGCCGCCGAGCCGGCGAAGGACGGCCAGGCGCCGCTGGAGCCGGTGCGCATCGTGGAAGCGGAAGCCCCCGCGAAGCGCTACGGCGGCGGTACAGCAGGCGGCGCGGACGAGCAGGCCGATGCGCCCGCAGACAAATCCGTTCCCCGGCGCGAAACGCCGGTACCGGTCGTGCTGACGCGCTATGCCGCACAGAACCTGTACGCGCCGCTGCGCACCGTCGAGCCGGTCGCCGGCATCGGGCGCGTGAACCTGCGCCGCGGCCTCGCGCTGGACACCTTGCTGCCGACGCTGCCGGTGCACGCGCGGGCACTGGCCGCGTGGCGCCTGGAAGACCAGTGGGTGACGGCCGTGCGACTCACCAACACCGCCGCGCGTTGGCTCGACCTCGACCCGCGCGCCCTGCAGGGGAACTTTGTGGCGGCGACCTTCCAGCATCCGAACCTGGGGCCGGCCGGCACCCCATCCGACACCACGGTGCTCTACCTGGTCACGCGCGGCCACGGCCTGGCCGAGTCGCTGCTGCCGGCGCTGAGCCCGATCGACGCCACCGTGAACCTGCCGCCGGCCGCCGCGGCCGGCTCGGCCGGAGGAGCGCGCGATGAAAAGTAATCCGCTGCTCAAGTGGCTGCTGATCCCGATGGCGCTGCTGCTGGTGTTCGTCGGCATCAAACTGTTCTCCGGCGCCCCCGGCGCCCCCGGCGGCCCCGGCGGCCAGCCCGCCCCCAAGGGCGCGGCCAGTACGCTCACGCCCGAGGAGATGAAAGCCCTGGGCATCGCAGGCGACACGCCGCGCGATACCGTCGCCACGCTGGTGGCCCAGGTGAAGCAGTTGCGCACCGAGCTGCAGAGCGCGCTCGGCGACAACAAGCAGCACAAGGCCGAGAACGAGCGCCTGCGCGCGCGGGAAAGCGCGATCGACCAGCGCATCCAGAGCGCGCTGGAAGGCGAACGCGACCGCCTGGAGCAGGAGCGCAATCAGGTGGCCAGCGACAGGCAGCAGACCCAGGGGCTGCTGCAGGATCTGCAGCGGCAATTGGACGGCCTTTCCGGCAAGGGTGGCCCGTCCGACCTGCCCGTCGGGCTGGGGCTGGAAGAGGGTGACGGCAAGCGCTTCAACCGCGGCACCAGTGGCACGCAGTGGGTCGAGCCCGACGATGCCAAGGTCGACGCCAAGAACGGCAGCAAGGAGCCGAGCTTTCCCCTGAGCTTCGGGCCGGCCCAGAAAAGCCTGTCGGCCGCAGTGGAATCCGTCGCCGACGTCGGCAGCCGCGCGGTGGGCGCATCCACGAAGGCTGTCTACACCGTGCCGTCGAACTCGACGCTCATGGGGTCGATTGCCATGACGGCGCTGATCGGGCGCGTGCCGATCGATGGAACCGTCAACGACCCGTACCCGTTCAAGGTGCTGATCGGCCCGGACAACCTCACGGCCAACGGCATCGACATCCCCGACGTGGCCGGCGCCGTGGTCAGCGGCACGGCCTCGGGCGACTGGACGCTCTCGTGCGTGCGCGGGCAAATCCGCTCGGTCACGTTCGTGTTCCAGGACGGCACCATCCGCACGGTGCCGGAGGACGGTAGCAAGGGCGGCGGCAGCGGCGGCAACTCGGGTCACAACGGCGCCAGCATCCAAGGCGGCCTGGGCTGGATCAGCGACCCCTACGGCATTCCCTGCGTCAGCGGCGAGCGGCGCAGCAACGCCCAGCAGTACCTGGGCAGCCAGGCGCTCATCACCGCGGCCGGCGCCGGCGCGGCCTCGCTCATCAAGTCCGACAACGGCAGCGTGGCCGTGGTCGCCAATAGCAACGGCTCGCTGGGCACCGTCGGCATCAGCGGCAACGAAGCGATGGGCCGCATCCTCGCGGGCGGCGTGCGCGACATGGCCGATTGGGTCAACAAGCTCTATGGACAGGCCTTCGCGGCGGTCTACGTGCAGCCCGGCGCCAAGGTGGCCGTGCATCTGGAGCAGCCGCTCGACATCGACTACGACGCCAAGGGGCGTCGGGTCCACCACCGCACCGGAGAAGCCAATGCCTCGGATCTGGATTGACGCAGCCGCCGTGCTGCTGGCGGCCACCCTGCTCGGCGGCTGCGCCACCAGCAAGGAGAAGCTGCTGCCGCACGGCGACAGCACCATGCTCGACATCTGGCATCAGGAGACCGGCGGCAGCGCGGGCGGCGGCCAGGCGGCGCGGCAACTGCTCGATGCGCGCCAGGGCCTGCGCCGGCCGCTGGCCGAGGCCGATGTGCAGGCGGCGCCCGGCGTGCAGGCGCGCTACACCCGTACCGCGCAGAACGAGATTTACCGCCAGTTCCACCGCCTGCCGAACCCCGACCTGGTGATGTACGTGTTCCCGCACCTGGCGGGCACCGACCCGGTGCCGGTGCCCGGCTACAGCACGGTGTTCCCGCTCTACCAGCGCGTGCAGTACGCGATGCCGGGCGAGCGCGTGGAGGACTACTGATGGCTTGGTTGCTGCCGTGGTCACGCAAGCCCGACGCATCGCCTGCTGACGCCGTAGATGCGGCCGATGATGCCTGGGCGCGGCACCTAACGGCCCTGGCGGCACAGGGTGTCGCCGGGCCGGGCAGCGCGCTCGACCGGGGCAGGCGCAGGCCGGCCACCCAGGCCGACCACGATGCGCTCTATGGCGTCGCGCCGTCGTTCGCGGACTTGCTGCCCTGGGTCGAGTACCTGCCCGGCTCCAAGTGCATGTTGCTGGAAGATGGCCAGTCGGTGGCGGCCTTCTTCGAGCTGGCGCCGGTCGGCACCGAGGGCCGCGAGATGGCCTGGCTATGGCAGGCGCGCGATGCGCTGGAGAACGCCCTGCAGGACTCCTTCGACGAGTTGGACGACAACCCCTGGGTGGTGCAGCTCTACGCCCAGGACGAGGCCGACTGGGACAACTATCTGCGTTCACTGGCGAACTATCTGCAGCCGCGTGCGCTGGGCAGCGCGTTCAGCGACTTCTACCTGCGCTTCTTCGCCCATCACCTGCGGGCCATCGCCAAGCCGGGTGGCCTGTTCGAGGACACCACGGTGACGCGCCTGCCGTGGCGCGGCCAGGTCCGGCGCGTGCGCATGGTGGTCTACCGCCGCACGTCCGCGGCCCCGACCTCGCGGCGCGGCCAGTCGCCCGAGCAGGCGCTGACCACGATCTGCGACCGCTTGGTCGGCGGGCTGGCGAATGCCGGCGTGAAGGCTCGGCGTCTCGGCGCGGCGGACATCCACGCCTGGCTGCTGCGCTGGTTCAACCCGAATCCGACCCTGCTCGGCGCCACTGCCGAAGACCGCGAACGCTTCTACGCGCTGACCCGCTACCCGGAAGAGCGGGAGGAGGGCGAGATCGAACTCGCCAGCGGCACCGATTTCGCGCAGCGCCTGTTCTTCGGCCAGCCCCGTTCGGACGTGCCCAACGGCCTGTGGTTCTTCGACGGCATGCCGCATCGGGTAATCGTGATGGATCGCCTGCGCACGCCACCCGTGACGGGCCATCTGACGGGCGAGACGCGCAAAGGCGGCGATGCCATGAACGCGCTGTTCGACCAGATGCCCGAGGACACGATGATGTGCCTGACGCTGGTCGCCACGCCCCAGGACGTGCTGGAGGCGCACCTCAACCACCTCGCCAGGAAGGCCGTCGGCGAGACCCTGGCCTCGGAGCAGACCCGGCAGGACGTGCAGCAGGCGCGCGGCCTGATCGGCAGCGCGCACAAGCTCTACCGCGGCGCGCTGGCGTTCTACCTGCGCGGCCGCGACCTGGCCCAGCTCGATGCGCGCGGCCTTCAGCTCGTCAACGTGATGCTCAACGCCGGCCTGCAGCCGGTACGCGAAGAGGACGAGGTGGCGCCGCTGAACAGCTATCTGCGCTGGCTGCCGTGCATGTTCGATCCGGCTGCCGACAAGCGCCAGTGGTACACCCAGCTCATGTTCGCGCAACATGCGGCGAACCTGGCGCCGGTCTGGGGCCGCAGCCAGGGCACGGGGCATCCGGGCATCACGTTCTTCAACCGCGGCGGCGGTCCGATCACCTTCGATCCGTTGAACCGCCTCGACCGGCAGATGAACGCGCATCTATTCCTGTTCGGCCCCACGGGTTCGGGCAAGAGCGCGACGCTCAACAACATCCTGAACCAGGTGACGGCGATCTACCGGCCGCGCCTGTTCATCGTCGAGGCTGGCAACAGCTTCGGCCTGTTCGGCGACTTCGCGGCACGGCTGGGCCTCACCGTGCATCGGGTGAAGCTCGCGCCGGGCGCGGGCGTCAGTCTGGCCCCGTTCGCCGACGCCTGGCGCCTGGTCGATACGCCGAGCCAGGTACAGACGCTGGATGCCGATGCGCTCGACGAAGACCAGACCGATGCCGGCATGGCCGTGGAAGGCGACGAGCAGCGTGACGTGCTCGGCGAGCTGGAGATCACTGCACGACTGATGATCACCGGCGGCGAGGACAAGGAAGAAGCGCGCATGACGCGCGCCGACCGCAGCCTGATCCGCCAGTGCATTCTCGATGCGGCCCAGCATTGCGTGGCGGACAGACGCACGGTGCTCACGCGCGATGTGCGCGACGCGCTGCGCGAGCGCGCCCGCGACGCCACGCTGCCGGAGATGCGGCGCGCACGGCTGCTCGAGATGGCCGACGCCATGGATATGTTCTGCCAGGGCGTGGACGGCGAGATGTTCGACCGGTCCGGCACGCCGTGGCCCGAGGCGGACATCACCATCGTGGACCTGGCCACCTTCGCGCGCGAGGGCTACAACGCCCAACTCTCGATTGCCTACATCTCGCTCATCAACACCGTCAACAACATCGCCGAGCGCGATCAGTTCCTGGGCCGCCCGATCATCAACGTGACGGACGAAGGCCACATCATCACGAAGAACCCACTGCTCGCGCCCTACGTGGTCAAGATCACCAAGATGTGGCGCAAGCTCGGCGCCTGGTTCTGGCTCGCCACGCAGAACCTGGACGACCTGCCGAAAGCGGCCGAGCCCATGCTCAACATGATCGAGTGGTGGATCTGCCTGTCGATGCCGCCCGATGAAGTGGAGAAGATCGCGCGCTTCCGCGAACTCAACGCGTCGCAGAAGGCGCTGATGCTCTCGGCGCGCAAGGAGGCCGGCAAGTTCAGCGAGGGCGTCATCCTGTCCAAGTCGATGGAGGTGCTGTTCCGCGCCGTGCCGCCCAGCCTCTACCTGGCGATGGCGATGACCGAGCCCGAGGAGAAGGCCGAACGCTTCCAGTTGATGCAGCAGCACGGCATCAGCGAATTGGATGCCGCCTTCCGCGTGGCCGAGAAGATCGACCGTGCGCGGGGCATCGAACCCCTGGCACTGGGCACGTTCGCCTGACGGGAGCAACACGATGCGCATGCCTTCATTCGCCCGCCGTCATCCCTGGATCGGCCTGCTGATCGTGGTGACGATTGTGGTCGCCTCGTGGATGCTGCTGCGCGCGCCGCATCCGGCAACCGAGTCCATGTCCCTGGCCGCCGCCGGGTCCGAAGCGTCGAAACCGGCTGGCCCGCCCTGGCTGTATGGCCGTGCCGATGCGCGCTTCACGGTGGTCGGGTACGCCGACCTGGAGTGTCCGTACTGCCGGGCCTACTTCCCCGCGCTCAAGCGCTGGATCGACGCCCATCCCGAGGTGAACTGGCAGTGGCACCACCTGCCGCTGTCCATGCACGAGCCGGCCGCGACTGCCGAGGCACGCCTGGCCGAGTGCGCGGGCGAGACTGGCGGACATGCCACGTTCTGGCAGGCCGTGGCGTGGCTCTACTCGAACACCCGTGGCGACGGCCAGGGCCTGCCGGAGGGTCTGCGCTATCCCGACCTCACGCCAGCCATGCAGGGTTGTCTCGACAGCGAGCGCCCCGATGCCGTCATCCGTGCCCAGGCGGTGGAAGCCGCACAGCAGGGCATCGCGGCCACGCCGGCCCTGCAACTGCGCGACCGCGAGTCCGGCAAGACCCTCCTGCTGCACGGTCCCGTCGAAGGCGATGCCTTGCTGTCGGCCATCGACCTGCTCGCTGCCGGCAGCACGACCGCAGCCGAACCCGCCCATTCCCCAGACATGCCCGCCGGCGTTGCCGGTGACATGCCCAGGTAGCCATCGATCTTCAAGGCTGCGGCGCGGCTTGTCCGCGTTGATCGAAACCCGTTCGCATCGCATCCCTTGACGCGAACGGCCACCGCATCCGCGGTGGTGGATGCCCGCTCGTCACCTGTTCCATCCCCATCGTCCCCAGGAGGGTTTGCCCTCCAGGGGCAGGCGCCCTCCGATCTCATCCATTGGAGGTTCGCCATGTCTCTCGTCATCGCCGACTCCCGCCCGGAGTCGCTCACCCTGATCGCCGCCCAGCACGAAGACTGGATCATCCAGCAGGCCATCACCCTGCTGGAGAACCGCGTGTTCAAGGCCGGTCCGGCGCTGGGCAGTCCCGCCGCCGTGCGCGACTACCTGCGCCTGAAACTGGTCGCGGAGCCGAACGAAATCTTCGCCGTCGTGTTTCTCGACAACCAGCACCAGGTGCTCGCCTTTGAGCCGCTGTTCCAGGGCACGGTCGACCAGACTTCGGTGTATCCGAGGGTGGTGGTTCAGCGTGCGCTGGCGCTCAACGCTTCGGCCCTGATCCTGGCGCATCAGCACCCCTCGGGGAACACCGAGCCCTCGGCCGCTGATCGTGCGATCACCGAGCGGCTGAAGAGTGCCCTGGCCACCGTCGATGTCCGGGTGCTGGATCACTTCATCGTCGGCAAGGGCAGCCCGTACTCGTTCGCCGAAGCCGGCTTGTTGTAGCGCACTCGCTTCATCACCACGGGAGCCCTTGGCTCCCGTTTCTTTTCGCCGGTCCGCAGGAAATCGGGACTGACCGGTTTCGGTTTCTTTGTCGTTTCCCGATCTGCGTTGCGCTCGACTACGAGCCTGCATCGACTCCGCGGAGGCGCGCCATGCCGGCTCATTCCCTCAACCTTCCTGCCGCCTCGCGGCGCCCCCTGGCCGCCCGGCTGGCCGCTGGACTGTGCGCCGCGCTGCTCGGTCCCATCGCGGCGGCCGCCGATGTGCTCGTCGTCACCGACAGCCGTCATCCGGTGCAGGCCCCGGCCGGCGTGCGGGTCATCAAGCTGGACCAGGCCACGCGCATCGAGGTCGAACTCGCCGCGCACCTGCCGGCCGACCCGCAACAGGCCGCGGCCCTGGTGCGGCAGCGGTTGCATGACGGCGGCGAGGCCCTGCAGCGCCGCATCGGCCATGCCTACCAAGGCGTCGCGGATGCCTGGGGGCTGGGCATCGCCAAGATTCCCGCCGTGGTGGTCGATCGACGCTACGTGGTCTACGGCGAGCCCGACGTGCCCGGCGCCGTCGCGCGCATCAACGCCTACCGGAGCACGCAACCATGAGCCTCCTGCTGGCATCCCGGCGCCTGCGCGCCACCGTCGCCTCGCTGCTGCTGGGCGCGGCCACGTCGACGTTCGCCCTGGACACCGTCACCATCGTCTCGTCTGCGCTGTCCCCCGACTGCCTCGAATACCGCGTGGTCGGAATCTGCTACTGGCTGTACTGCACGCCCTTCGGCTGCTCGGTTCGCACCTCCGTCAAGGTGCGCCACTACGTCCCCGATGCGGTGGTGTCGAGCTACTCGAATACCGGCGAAAACCCGTGGCTGGAAGTCAGGGCGATGAGCATGCCCAACCCGAGCGCCAAGGCTGGCGGTGACGGCACGACCAACCACGACAACGAGAACAACCTCGCCAAGTTCAAGAACGCCGATGTCATCGGCCATCCGGCCGGGATGGTGTTCAGCCAGTTCGCCAGCGCCTCCGGCTACACCTGCGAAGGCGCTGGCACGGCCTTCATGCCGTATCTGCTGAGCACGCTCGACACGCTGGCCTGGCGCTACAACATCCCGGAAGCGCTCTACCCCGAAGCGCTCATCCCCGGCCGGCGCGAAATCGGTACGCGCACCGGCCTGAACCTCTGGGGCAACGTGTATCCCCGCGGTGGCTTCCTACACCAGACCGACGACCACAAGAGCGGCGCCGTGGTCGCGCAGCGCGCGGGCGACATCGTGACGCGCCGCAACCAGATTCACGTGTACCAGCCTCTGCTGGCCAACGCCCGCGACGGCTACTGGCCGGCCGGCGCGCTGATGGAGACCGACGCCTCGACGGGCAAGTGGCAGGAGCTGACGCCCACGCTCTCGAACAGTTGCGTGGTCTTCCCGCACAGCCGCACCCGCGTGCAGGCCCAGCAAGGCGACTACGCCTGGGCCTTGTGGCGGCCGTACTCCTGCTGCCGGCGCCGTGGTCAGGTCTTCCTCGGCAGCGTCGATTTCATGTGAGGAACCCACGATGAACGCCTCCCTCCCTGACTTCCTGCGCCGCGCGAAGCCGCACCTGCGGGCCACGCTGCTCGTGGCGGCCATCACGCTGGTCGTCGGCGTCGCCTGGGCGCAGACCCGCATCGACCCCAATGGCGTGAACGTCAGCGGCAGCGTGATCGGCGACGACGTGCTCTACAGCATCGGCGGCGGCAGAGCCGTGTCGATGGGGGGTGCCGGCAACATGCAGAGCATCGGCGTCGGCGTCGGCTGGAACAGCAACCTGATCTGCGGCGACATGAGCATCACCACGACGCTGCAGAACCAGCTCAACGGCATCACCAACGGCTTCCAGACGATCATGAGCAACGTGATCCAGAATGCCACCAGCGCCGTGGCCTCGCTGCCGGCCCTGATCATCCAGCGCGCCGACCCGGGGCTCTACAACCTGCTGACCAACGGCATCCTGCAGGCGCGCCTGGACTTCGACCGCTCGAAGATGACCTGCCGGGCCATCGCCAATCGGATGGCGGACATGGCCGGCGGCCAAGCCGGCTGGGACCAGCTCGCCGAGGGGATGGCGCTGCGGGATGCGGTCAGCAGCACCGATGCCGTCTCCGCCATCGAGCAGGCCGAGTCCAACAAAGGGAACAACGGCGTGCCCTGGGTCGGCGGCGGGAACGCGGGCGGCTCTGGCCAGAGTTCGATCAAGGTGGTCGGCGACGTGACGCGAGCGGGCTACAACCTGCTCAACGGGCGCAGCGTCACCGATACCTCGTCGATCGCGCGCAGCGCCTGCGGCAACCGCCTGACCTGCCAGACCTGGTCGTCGCCTGGCGCGGCCGCGGCCTTTGCGAACCGCGTGCTGGGCGAACGCGAGCAACGCACCTGCGAAAACTGCACGAAGACCCAGACCACGCCTGGCGTCGGGCTCACGCCAGTGATCCAGGAAGAGTACGAGACCAGGCTGCAGGTCCTGCAGGAGCTGGTGACGGGCGCCCGGCCGACGACGCCGACCAATCTTGACGCGGCCGGCAGCAGCTCGCTGCCGATCACCCGCGGCGTGATCGAGGCCCTGCGGGACGAACCCGACCAGGACGTGCTGGGCAAGCGCCTGGCGTCCGAGGCGGCGCTGTCCAGCGTGCTGGAGAAGGCCTTGCTCCTGCAACGCACGTTGCTGACCGGCAAGAAGGAGCCGAACGTCGCCGCCAACGAGCTGGCCGTGCGGGCGGTCGACCAGGAGAACAGCGCGCTGGAGCAGGAGATCAACAACCTCAAGACCGAGCTGGAGCTGCGGCGCACGCTGGCCGGCAACTCGGCGATGGCGATCATCCAGCGCCACAGCACCCGCGCTGCCGGTTCGCGCGGCGTCTTCGAGGGCGACACCACGCGCGACCGTCTGCGGGAGGTCCAGAAGCCGCGGAGCGGTACGCCATGAGCCGGCTGGCCTGGCTGCGACTGCCATGGCTGTTCAACCGCCGCGTCGGCGTGGCGCTGCTGTGGACCTTGCTGGTGGTGGCCGCCGCGGCGGGGGTGAACATCGCGGGCATCCACGTGGTCGGCGGCGTCGAGGACTGGCAGCACTGGCTGCAGGCGCACGCCGGCCACTTCTTCGTGTGGCGGCTGTGCCTCTACGGAGCGACGGCCTACGGCTGGTGGTGGATGCGTCGGCGCCTGTTGCGGCGGGAGCCGTCCCGCGAGACGCGTCAGCGCCTGCTGCGCACGGAGACCGCGGCCGTGATCGCCGTGGTCGCGCTGGAAGCCAGCCAACTGTTGCGGCACGGCTGAGACCGGGAGGCAGGCATGACGCTCTACACCACGGACTACCTGGAGTATTACCTGACCCTGGTGGCTTGGGTGGTCAACAACGGCATCTGGAGCATCCTCGTGGCCAGCGGCGTGTTCGCGCTGCCGTTCGTGGCCATCGTGATCCAGGAATGGCTCAAGGCCCGCAGCGAAGGCGCGGACGAAGGCAACAAGGGCGTGCTGTCGTCGATGCGCATCGAGAACCGGGTGTGGGTGGCGATCGTGGTCATCATGTTCGCCGGCATCCCGTTCATCCCGGTGGATCTCGCCACGATCAAGTTCGACACCACGCGCTCCGCGCAATGCCAGGTCAGCGTCCCGCTGCCCAACGACACGGGCTGGGCCAACGTCTACACCACGCTCGACAACCAGAGCGCGCTGGTGCCGGTGTGGTGGTTCTTCATGCACGCCATCTCGAAGGCGGTCACCGGCGCCGCCGTGGCGGCGATTCCCTGTGGCACGGACCTGCGTCAGATTCGCATGGATGTGGATGCCTCGCGCATCGATGATCCGGTGCTGGCACAGGAGGTCGCCGACTTCACGCACGACTGCTACGGGCCATCGCGCGCCAAGCTGTTCATGAACCGGCCGACGCTCTCCGACGAGCAGATGAACGACGTCACCTGGATCGGGTCGAGTTACTTCCTCGACACGCCCGGCTTCTATGACACCTATCGCTCCAAGACCCCACGCACGGCCTGGCCCTACGACGCGACCCGCGATGCAGGGCTGGCACAGGTGGACAGCGGCGGCGGCTATCCGTCCTGCCGGCAGTGGTGGGCCGATGGCGGCCAGGGACTGCACAGCCGGCTGCTGGCACAGGTCGACCCGGACTTGCTGACCCGCATCGGGCGCTGGGCGGGCTTCCTGTCGCAGAGCGAGGTCAATGACTCGGTGATCCGCGCCGTGGTCTCACCGCGGCAGCAGAAGATGAACCAGGGCGCCGTCTACACCGACTACGGCGGCCAGATCGACAAGACGCTGCCGAACATCGTCACGCGCGGCGCGGGCGACCTGGGGCTGACCGTCGGCTCGCTGGCCTTCTTTCCCGCGATGGACGTGGTGCGCCAGGCGTTGCCGATGGTGCTGACGATGCTCAAGATGGCGCTCGTCATCTGCATCCCGCTGGTGCTGCTGATCGGCACCTACGACCTGAAGACGGTGATGACGGTGAGCTGCGTCCAGTTCGCGCTGTTCTTCGTGGACTTCTGGTTCCAGCTCGCGCGCTGGATCGACAGCACGATCCTGGACGCGCTCTACGGCTGGGGGTTTGGCGCGGACAGGCCGCACGCCAACTTCGACCCATTGATCGGCCTGAACAATGCGTTCGGTGACATGCTGCTGAACTTCGTCATGGCAACGATGTTCCTCGTACTGCCGAGCTTGTGGGTTACCGCACTGGGCTGGGTAGGGGTTCGTGCTGGCGGCATGCTTCAAGGTTTGGCAAACGGGACCAGGGACGCAGGGCAAGCAGGTGGCAAGGGATCGAATCTATTGATCAGTGCTGCCAAAAAGTAGCTTGCCGTACATCAGTCGTCTTCAAACCGCGGGTCTGGATCGTCGTTGTGCATCGTTGGGTGATAGAACAGACCTTCGCGGTGATCGCGCTCCTCTGCCTCGCGACCGAGAAAATCGGAATCGCTTTCCGTGTTGTCTTGCCTTGCGATCCAAGCCGCAGCCAAGATGCCCCCGATCAGCAACGCCAGCCAGAACGCGACGTAGAGCAGTATCCCGAGCGCCGTGAGCTTGATTACCGCGAGAACGACCTTGGCAACGTTCGGCGTCCATCCTTGAGCCACCAGCCATCCATTCGCCCGCCGATCCAAACGCACGCAACCTCGCCATGCCTGACCCAACATCCGGCCCAGGCGCTCCGCGAAAGTTGTATGTACAACGGGTTTCATGATGATTACCAAGGGTTATGCCAAAAGGGTCCGAAGGTTGCCGCGAATGACGTCCGCCATTTCGGCCGCTTGTATACCGCGCAACCGGCTCAGAGCTTCCACCACGATTGCCACATCGACCGGTTGCGAGGGTCGCTTGCCGGTGCGGGTGAAGGGCCCATCTGTCTCAGTCAATATCCGATCCAAGGGGATGGTCTGAACCATCGCGACGTGCCTCTCTTTGTCCAGCATTCCCGCATTGATCGAGAAGTAGCAACCCAGCTCCAACGCTCGCTTCGCCTCGCTTTTCGTTCCCGTGAACCAGTGGAGAACGATCTTGCCACGTTCCGGCGGCAGGTGCGCCTCGACAAGATCGAGCACCGCCTTGGCCGATCTAATGCTGTGGGTCGTGATGATCTTGCCACCCGCCTCAGCGCAACGTTGCAACACGTGCTGAAACACGCGCTTCTGGGCATCGAGCGACTTGAAGAACCGAGGACCGGCGTCCAACCCGACCTCGCCGACATAGCGAGTCTCTGAAAGATACCGGTCCCATAGCTCGATTTCTTTCTCGCGCTCTGCGACCAACTGGGGGTGCAGCCCGAGCGCCGCTCGAACATGCTTCGTGCACTGTGCGAGTTCGTGATTGCGAGGCCAGGCGCGAGGTGTCGTCGTCACCGCAAGCGTGAACACCCCGGCCGCGTCCGCGTTCCGAACAGCCACGGCATGGTCCGGATAAAGGTCCAAGTGGCAGTGAAAGTCCACGAGACCGGTTGTTGCGATCATGCGCGCGCCCTAGTCAACTCGGCCGCGCCTCGACGCCATCGATGAGCCGGGCGACTTCATCAAGGCCGCGCCGGTAGACATCGGCGAGTTCATCGAGGTGCGCGGCTTCGTCAGCAAGCGAGCCGGGTTTATGGATCAAGAGGTTCGCAAGCTGCGGTCGCCCTTTCAAGCGCTCGATTGCGTACTGAAACGACCTGACCTGCTTTCCGGGCGACTCGCGCGTGTCCAGTGGCTGCGCGCGGAGGTCCGGCACGGTGTACGTAGTCGCATCGTTTCCGTTGCCCCATGCCGTCATCAGCGCCGCACGGCGAATCAGGCACGGCAAGCAATACCCGCAGTGCTCGATTCCGAGTCCCTGCCACCGACCCTTGGTGGGGGAGGAACACGACAGAGAGTCCGTCGCCAACTTCTTCAAGAGTGCTGGGTTGCGACAGCCCGCGACCATCTCCCCTTTCGTTTTGTCCCAATAGGGGTTCAGGATCTCCCCGTCTATGCCGAGTGAGCCGAGCAGGTCGTTCCACCTTGCCATGTAGTACGGATGCGTCGTGCGGGTACTGTTCGAGCCCAGCCGCAGTGGGTCCAGCGGCACATTCAGAGCGATCAGCCCGTTCTCGGGAACCCGCAACGTGAAGCGTCGTCCTAGTCCAGTACCAGCGAACACCCCGAGCGCGAGGAACAGGAACGATCTTCCCCGCGTGCTGTTCTCCGAGCCGACTCCTTCCACGAGGCCATCGTCGAAGGTCATTCCGACGCGTAGCCGCTCGAAGGATGACCTGTCGTAGTGCTTCTTCAAGCCCGTAAGCAACTTGCCCTGCGCGTCGCTGGTGGCGCCTTCACCGAAGTGACTGACCAGCAATGGGGTCGCGCCGTCCTCCAAGAGGTCTATGGCGCCGATAAGGCTGTCCAGCCCGCCCGAAAAGAGGCTCAGGGAGTCGAAGGGTGGACAGATAAGACTCGGGGGCGCCTCCTCAGCAATCGTCGCGAACCGAGCCGGACGCGCCCTGAACCCGATCGTCCATCGATCTCCCGTCAAGAAATCCAGCGACTTCTTCAGCATCGCTGTCGCAGTTCCCCAACGAACCGGATCACTGACCGGAACAACCAGACGAATCTCGCGCGTCCAGGAGTCTTGCGATTGCTCAGCTCGCGAGATGCGCGTGTCCGCGGCATGCACGTGAGCAGCCAGCACTAGCAGGTCGATGCCAATCTCCGAGGGAAAGACGCCGATCTTCTTCAAGCTGGTTAGCGCACCACCGATGCCATGGTCCAGGGACTTCTCGCCAGCGGCGAGTTGCAAGTAGGTCCTCTGTTCATCCACACCGACCGGAACGTCAACGTGGTCATCGGGGCCGAAGCGCCCCGCCAAGAGTTGTCGCTTCATTGGTTGGCCTCCGCATCCCCCAGGGCCTGCAGGATCGCAAACGCGGACTCGTACACGGTGTCGACGAAGGTTTGAATGCGTTCGGGCGTGAGATTCGGTGACTCCGCCCGGGCCCGGGTCAGCGCGTCGCTCACCCCGCCCCGAATGAAGTCACGCAACTGCTGTTCGACGCGGTGTGCCGCTTGGGCGTCCACCGGCATGGTCACGGCCTTGGTGCCGATGTCATTGCAGATCCGCGCTTCGATCGCATGCGTGGCGTACAGCTCGAAGACCGTTTGCATCTGATCCGGCGTGAAAGTGGTCAGGTCAGTCAACCCTTCGCTGGCCAGTTCAACGACGGTTTCGATGTAAGCCTCACGGGCGACGCCTTCATCGACGGTGCCTGCGCCTGGGCAGATGTAGTCGGCCAGGCCCACGAAAATCTCGGTGATCGGGCGACCTGCCAGGGACTCCAAGTCGAGCGCGCGCAAGGCCTCGCGCACCCCCCGCGCCTGCGCGTCAACCAGGAAGCCGAGAAGGCGCGCGCCGGCACTGCGAGAGGCTCCCATTCGCTGGGCTGCCTGCCGGGCACCGCCGGCGGATGTGGAGACGTATCTTGAAACGGCCCGGCCAAGGTTGGCCCTGTCAGTGCCGCCGGAACCGGCAAATCGCGTGAAGCAATTGCGGGCGCCGGAGAAACGCTGCGGGTCTGCCGTTCTTGGAATTGGCAGGTGATTTGGCGGCACAGGCGGCGCGCCGCCGTCGGCCGGTGGCTGGCCGTCCGGTCCAGCTCCCGTGCCTGCAGGAGCAGCGGGAGCGTCACCGCCATCAGCGCCGCCGAGCCATGATGGAACAAGCGGAGTGCCGCCGCCAGGGCCACCGTAAGCTGTCGAAGTGCCCATCAGCGTCCTCCCTTTACGTCCTTGAGGGCCGCTTCGGCGCTTGCTTTGAGGCCGGGGTTATTGGCGACCTTGCTCCACTCGCCCAGCAGCTTTGTCAGACGAGCGGCGCATTCGGCATCTTTGATGACACCCTGCCAGCCGCTGACAGCCCATGGGCCACACTTGCCACTTGGCAATGCTTCCAAGAAGTCCATCAACCGGCCCTGCAAGCCAGGTTGCGCCTTCACGAGGACGACAAGTCCATCAACACCCGCGGGCTTGGTGTCGAAGGTGCCCGTGCTCATGATCTTGGTGCGCACGGCCTCGAACACCTTCTCCGCTTCGGGCTGCACGAGCTGCTTCAACTCGGCCTCATAGCCCTGGACGGTCATCTTGCCGCTGAACAGCTTCTCCACCACGCCGGCCAAGTGACCCAGCACGGACACCGGGCCGAAGTAGTCCTTCTTGTCCTTTGTCACGAACAAGTAGGGGCGTAGATCGAGACCCGAGAGTTTGGGTGACAGGCGCGCCCAGTCGCACACCGTCTCTGACGACCGCCATTCAGTCAACACGGCGTTGTCAAGCGCGGGCCCTGGCTCGCCGGCTCTCTGTCCCTTCCGCTCGCCGCCCTGCGATTCCTTACCGTCGGCCGTCGCCAGCCCCTTTTCAAGTGTTTCGAGGTCCTCGCATAGCCCCTGCGGGTGGACCGCGGCGACAAACGCGATCTGCTCGAACAGCCTCGGGATGAAGCGCTCAGTGAGCATGAGCTTCGCGAGCACGGGCAGTTTGATATCGTCCCCGAATCCGCGCGCGGCCGCAGTACGCTCACGCAGCAGCAGCGTGTTGAGGAAGCGTTTGATCTGACGCGGGTTGCCCTTCGTACCGCTCGCCAGGATGGGGCCAATCTGGTCACTGAGGGCAAGTGCGTTGTTCGCCTTCTCGGCTTGCTTGCTGAGCGCCGTCTTGACGGTCGCCGCATCCAAACCGCCGCTGGTCCAAGGACGCTTCAGCTTCTCACGCGCCACGCCAATCAAGTTCGCATAGTCGGCGTCGTTTTCACCGATTTCGGCGCCGGCCAGCAGCAGCGTGACGTAAATCCGTGTCTCGGTCTCGCCCAGCGCCGGGATACGGAATGGGACCTGGATGAGCTTTTCGAGGTAGTTGCGTGCGTAGTCCCGCGGTCCGGTGCTGTCCGGCAGATCGGGAAAGTGCTTGCGCACCGCATACTCGATCATCGCCTCGTCGGCCGCGACGACGAACGCCGTCCGGGCGGTGAACACGAACAACCGGATCGCTTCGAGCGTTTCGATGGCGGTGTCTGGCAAGCAGCGGTCGAGGTCATCGATCAGGACGATGAGCTGTTTGATCCCCGCGTCCTTCAGGAGCTGGTCGAAGGCCATGCGGAACGCTTCCACTTCCTCGGGCACATTCTTTGTCTCGCCCGGCTTCAGCACGGCCTTCACCTCGTCGATCGCCGTCGAGAGGTTTTCTTTCGTGGCGAGCTTGGCAGGATCCGCCATCACCGCTTCGAGCGAGCCGACGATAGCTCCGATTTGATCGGGTGTCGGAATGCCTGTGAACGCGGTCAGGGCGAGGCCGCCGGCTCTCTTCGCCACCTTTAGCCAGTCGATGCGCCGGAAGACATCCTTGACCGCGGCCGCGGCCTTGTTCAGGGCCGGACGCTTCTCGACCAAGCCCGTGACTATCCCCTCGATCAGGGCGATCTTGGCATCCTCGAAGCCTTGAAAGCGCCATCCGTTGAACTTGAGGCACAGGACTTCGTCCTTGTCGGCGAACCCCGCCTCGATCATTTCGAGCACGCTGGACTTGCCCGCACCCCAGTCGCCATGCACGCCGATCGTCACCGGATGGTCGGGCCTGGCGCGAAGCAACTCGATGATCGTGGTCGCGATGGCCTCGTTGTTCAGCAGGTCGACCCGGGTTTCGTTGTCGGTCAGAATCATCGGCGTTGATCTCCCCCTGGCAGTTCGTTTGGCAAGTTCAAGAGTACGGAGCGGATAGCTGCGGACACCGCATCACGCGGCCCATGCAGCCTGAGACCGAGGGTCAATTCAACTTGCACACCAAGACCGCGCCGTCCCCGATTGCAAATGTTGTTCGGATCCGTTGCCGGGAACGAGTGTCCCTTCAGATCGACTTCCACACCAAGCCGAGCAATGGCTTGTCCGATGGATATCTTCAATGAGTCGTCAAGGCCGCCCATCAGGACGCGCTGTGCCTTGCCGCCGCAGCCGTGGATCGCGACCACGTGGTCGCAGGCGGATAGCAGTGCCAGGCAGCGCGGTTCATCAAATTTGTGGCTGGTCAGATGAAGTGCAGCGTAGTTGCCAGCCTGACGAATTCCTTCGAACAGATAGAGATTGGTGTCCGTGCCAGCGACCGCTCGCGCGATGTCCGACGTGAACTGCTCAATACCTCCGCCATGCGGTGCGATGACGGCGATGGATGATCCGGCGAACGGGCGTACATGCACCCTGTAGTCCGTTCCTTCGGCTTGCGCGCTGGCTAAGTCGGCATAGCCGCCATATCCATCGGCAAGGCTACTCATCGCGCCCCTCGACTGGGAGCGCCGGTCCTTGGAGCGATGCCAGCAAGATTGGGCACAGCGGCTCAGGCATCAGGCCACCGTTCGAAGGATACGGCTGGCCGAGCCGGGTTGGCTTGGGTCGCAGGGCGATTAGATTTTTCATTGAAAATCAAACCTTATGCTACTTTCTCTGCGCGTTCTAGCGATGACTCTAGGGCTGATTGGATTCCGTGCTATCTTTATAACATGGATGGAAATTCTAGGCACCAAGTAATCAAGGGGCTGCAGGCGGGACTCCCCCGCGGGGCGCCGTTCGACCTTGCCACCCTGAGCCAGTTCGGGGTGTCGCCCCAGCTCGCCGCCCACTATGCCGACGGCGGGTGGCTCGTGCGCCTGGCCCATGGCGTCTATGCCTTCCCGAACGATGAATTTGGGGTCTACGGTGCGCTGAAGTTCCTGCAGCAGCGCGTGCCCGGCCTGCACGTCGGCGGCAAGAGCGCCCTGGCCCTGCAGGGCGTGCGGCACAACCTGGGTAGCCGGGAGACGCTGGTGCTGTGGGGCGACGGTCGTTTCGCGTTGCCGGCCTGGTTCACCTCGCGCTTTCCGGCCCGCTACGTACACGCCCGTCTGTTCGACTGGCCGGACGCGACGCTGGCCGGCAGGACCCTGACCACGCCGCCTGGCCTCCCCGACGAGCTGCGGGTGGCAGCCTCCGAGCGTGCCGTTCTGGAGCTGCTTTACGAGGCCGGTGTCAAGCAGAGCCTCGAAGAGGCCCGCAACATCTTTGATGGACTGCGCTCCCCCCGCAAGGACTTGCTCGGGCAACTGCTGTCCTGCTGCGTCAGCGTGAAGGCCGTGCGCCTGTTCCTCACCTGGGCGCGCGAAACCCGCCTCGTGGATGTCGATGCCCTGCTCGAGCAGTATCCGGTTCGCACCGGCAGCAACGCGCGCTGGATGAGCCGGCTCGATGACGGCACCTTGCTGAGCCTGAAACCCCATGGATAAGACCTACGCGGACACCGTTCGCCTGCTGCTGGCCGTCGCGCCCGACGTGTTCGCCAACGATATCTTCGCCATGAAGGGTGGCACGGCCATCAACCTCTTCGTGCGGGACATGCCGCGCCTGTCGGTGGACATCGACGTGGTGTACCTCCCGTGGCAGACGCCGCGCGACGAAGCGCTGCAAGCCATCAACCAGGAGCTGGCCGCCATCGCCATGCGCGTTGCACCACTGGGCGTGCAGACACGCCTGGTTCGCGCCAAGGACCTGGGAGACACCAAGCTGATCGTCGAGAACGACGCCAGCCAGGTGAAGATCGAGGTCAACGTCGTGTTCCGAGGCAGCGTGCTGCCCGTCGAGCGGCGGCCGCTGAGCGCCAGCAAGCTGGTGGCCGCGCTGGATCGGCAGCACCCGCGCGACCTATTCGACGTGTGGCAGCTCTTTGAGTCGGGCGACATCAGCGACGGCATGGTCGAGTGCTTCGTGATCTATCTGGCGGGCCACAACCGGCCGCCCCACGAAGTGCTGTTCGGCAACGACAAGGACATCGCCGGCGAGTACGAGCGGGCCTTTGTCGGGATGACCGAAGTGGGCTGCTCCCTGGAGGTGCTGCTCGATGCTCGCGCCAGGCTGCGGCGCGAGTTGCCACAGCGACTGAGCACTGCGCACAAGCAGTTTCTGAGCGGGCTGGCGCGCGCAGAACCGGACTGGTCGCTGGTGCAGTGCCAGCACGCCGCGCAACTGCCGGCACTGCGCTGGAAGCTCGCCAATCTCGAAACCTTCCGCAAGCGCCGTCCCGACGACTTCGCAGCGCAATCCGCCGCCCTCGACACCGGCTTGGGCCAGAGCTGACGAGCGTCCCGCAGCGCCCCACTTGCCGGGATTGCCCCATGCCGCATTCATCGTGGCGCCTGCGCAGCAGCGGCCCTATACCCAAAGGCTTCCGACAAAGGCCAAAGGGCTGGGAAGGGGCAAAGGAAGGGCCCCAAGGGGAAAGGCCCTATCCTGAAAAGGCCAAAAAGGCGCCCTCGAGCAGCCCTCCATCCGGGGTTCGCGATGCTCTCGCTGTTCCAGCGCAAACGGGTGCCACCCACCACCGGCACACCGCCCACATCCGCCATCGAAG
This sequence comes from Denitratisoma sp. DHT3, assembly GCF_007833355.1. Lineage (NCBI taxonomy): Bacteria > Pseudomonadati > Pseudomonadota > Betaproteobacteria > Nitrosomonadales > Sterolibacteriaceae > Denitratisoma > Denitratisoma sp. DHT3. The sequence goes on from NZ_CP020914.1 coordinate 2,141,272, forward strand.
CTCCGAAAGGGTTGATGCGGCCGGAGTCGGCCGCATCGCTGCTGGCCACGCCGCGTCGGCAGAAACTGCTGGAACACATCTGGCAGCGTACATCGCTCTCGCGCCGACAATTCGCCACGCTCTACCTCGCCCCACTTGAGCGCTACGCCGAGCTTGTCCAGCAGTTCCCGGCTTCCGAGAACCACCACCACGCCTATCCGGGCGGCATGCTGGATCATGGCCTGGAGATCGTCGCCTATGCGTTGAAATTGCGGCAGTCGTACCTGCTGCCTGCCGGCGTCACGCCCGAGGCACAGGCGGCCCAGGCCGAAGCCTGGACCGCAGGCACGGCCTACGCGGCCCTGCTGCACGACATCGGCAAGATTGCAGTCGATCTGCACGTCGAGCACGCTGACGGCAGCATCTGGCATCCCTGGCACGGCCCGTTGCGAAAGCCGTACCGCTTCCGTTACCGAAAGGAGCGTGAGTACCGCCTGCACAGCGCCGCCACAGGGCTGCTCTACGCACACCTCCTCGATCGGGACATCTTCGACTGGCTCAGCGGCTATCCCGACCTCTGGGCCGCGCTGCTGTACGTGCTGGCCGGTCAGTACGAGCACGCTGGCACGCTCGGCGAACTGGTCGTGCAGGCCGACCAGGCATCGGTCGCCCAGGAACTCGGCGGCGATCCCAGCAAGGCGCTGACGGCGCCCCGGCATGCGCTGCAACGCAAACTGCTCGACGGCTTGCGCTACCTGCTCAAGGAAGAGCTCAAGTTGAACCATGGGGGGCCGGCGGACGGCTGGCTGACCCAGGACGCGCTGTGGCTGGTGAGCAAGACCGTCTCCGACAAGCTGCGCGCGCATCTGCTGTCGCAGGGCGTCGACGGTATCCCGGCGAACAATACGGCGGTCTTCAATGTGCTGCAGGATCATGGCATCGTGCAGCCGACCCCGGATGGCAAGGCGATCTGGAAGGCTGCTGTCACCAGCGACACCGGCTGGTCGCACGCCTTCACCTTCCTGAAACTCTCGCCGGCGGTAATCTGGGATGCCGCCGACCGGCCGGCGCCGTTCGCAGGCCGTGTGCAGGTCGAAGAGGAACAAGCGGAGCCGACGCCGCAGGCGCCGGCGGTGCCCGATGGGCCGCGCGCGGAAGGCATCGAAGCTGCATCCGCGAGCACGACGCCGATCGCATCCGCAGCCATGGACACCGGCGTGGCCGCGCTGCTCGACCTGCTGGGCGACACCGCTCCACCCCCGGCACCGGAGATCCCGAGTTCCCCTGTTGCCGAGCCCGAGCCGGCCCCTTCGACCGTGCCCCCGCCGCAGATGGGCCTCGCGCCTGCCCAGGATCGCGCGGAGCCCTCCGGGGCGCACTTCATGGCCTGGCTGCGTCAGAGCATCCAGACGCGCAAGCTCATCATCAACGACGCCAAGGCCCTGGTGCATACCGTCGCCGGTACGACCTACCTCGTCAGCCCCGGCGTGTTCCAGCGCTACGCGCAGGAGTACCTTCAAGTCGCCGCGCTGGCCAAGCAGGAGAAGCTGGAGGGGTGGCAGTGGGTGCAGAAGCGCTTCGAGAAGTTGGGACAGCACCGCAAGCAGCCGAGCGGGCTGAACATCTGGACCTGCGAAGTCACGGGGCCGCGCAAGTCGCGCCGGCTGCACGGCTACCTGCTCGCCAGCCCGGAGGCGCTGTTCCGGGAAGCGCCGCCAGACAACCCATACCTGCGGCTCCTCAACGAGGCCGCAAAGCGCGAAGATTCAGCCCTTGGGACCAAGGACGACGATCAGGCGTAGGCATGCGACCGCTGTGCGGGCCGGCTTCAATCTGCGGATGGGGCCGACTCCGCCAGCTTGGCTTCGGTCAGCGTCATCAAGTGGGCGGAACTGCATTTCAGCGCACGGGCAATCTTGAGGATGAGAGGGAGCGTGGGGACATGCTCGCCGCGCTCGATCTTGCCCATGTGCGACCGTTCGATGCCGGCCATGTGGGCCAGCGTTTCCTGAGCGATGCCCTGGCTGGTTCTTTCTTCCCGCACGGCAGCCCCAAACGCGATGGCTGGTTCCGCTTCGTAGGTAGTGGTGCCGGTGGGGCGGCCCCTTTGGATCGAACGCTTTGGCATTGCCAAGAGCGTCGAACACGGTCACGATTTAAACCACGTTAAACTTAACTCATCCAACGGCTTCGAGATCAGTTGCCACGAGTTCACCGCCTGGGGGAGCTGGACGTGGAATCGAGTGACATCACCGCCGAAATTCGCATGGCCGTCCTCGGCGAATGGGTGCCTCCCCAGCTCGCCGACGTGCTCGCCCTGCAGCGTGCCGAAGAGCCGGAGACCCATGCCGTCCTGGCCGGGTGGACAGATCCCGGTCGAGGCGCGGAGCTGCCGGGCGACGGCTTCGACTTCGCCTTGTCTGCGGTTGCCCGGCAGTGGCCTGGCTGGGTATGCGAACCGCTGTGGCATGACACGCTGGCGGTCGCCGTGGCCAAGCGCTCCCACCTGCTGGCCTACCGTGAAGTGCCGTGCCAGGAAGTGCTCAAGCAGCCCTTGATCTGCTCGCAATCCACGGCTCATGAACCATGGCGCATGACCGCACAGCGCGTGTTCGAGAACGCGCTGCAGGAGCGGGAGCAAACGGTGGAGACATTCGATGTGGCGATGACGCTGGTTGCCGCCGGGTACGGGATCGCCATTGCGCCGTCGGTGAAGCTGGCCGGCTACGCGAACCGCGGCATCGCCGCGCGACCCTTGGCTGGCGCACCAACCGTCGTGATGGCTTATCTCCTGTATCCACGTGCGCGCCTGACCGAACCCGTGGCCAGGTTCATTCAACGCGCTCGCAGCGTGTCCTGATGCCTCGAGTGCCGCAGCTACGTGGCAAAGTTGTGCCCGGCGGATACCACTGTTGCTGATCAGGCAGTCCGACGATTGCCATGCAAGGCAACCGGGGCTACGCCAACACAACCGCCACCTTGGCCCACCCACCGACTGGAGATACCGCCCGTTCGGCCGGTTGCTGTGGCTCAAGTGCAATCGACGACGTTGCGGCGAGGAGTTCTTGTACCGCGATGCGCATTTCCAGCGTCGCCAGCGAGCGCCCGGGGCACGCGTGCCTTCCGATGCCGTACACCAGGTTTCGATCGGCGTTGCGCTCCACATCCAGGGCGTCGGGGTCGCCAAAGACCGTCTCGTCTCGGTTCGCGGAGGTCCAGTTCAGCTTCACGCGTGCCCCTTGCGGCAGTTCAACGCCGCCGATCGTGACGGGGCACGTCGTCACGCGCCGATTGGATACGAACGGATCATCGATCCGAAGGATCTCGTCGATCATGGCATCGATCTCGGCGTCAGGCACGCCCGAGCGCAGTTGATCCTGCACAGCGGGGTGCGTCGCCAAGTAATGAACCAGCACGCCGATACACTGCGCGATGGAGCCCAGGTCCCCTCCCGTCCAGTTCCGCAGAACCGACACGATCTCTGCGTCGGTCAGGGGCCGGCCGTTCACTTCGGTCCGCATGAGCCGAACGGTGACATCGTCAGTGTCGTCCTCGCGCGCCCCGCGGCGCGGCTCGAGCACCGACCGGATCAGATCGTCGAACGACTCCGCCACCTGCCGCGTCCAGGACCTGTCGCCCGAGCGCGTCGCGGCATGGTTCTCGGCAACCCAGTCCACGAGGCGATCTTCGAGATCAGCCGGCCAGCCCAGCCACGCGCTTTGCGCCCGGACGGCAAACCGAACGCCCACTTGGGACACGGCGTCGATGGCGACACCCCTGGGCAGCGACGCGACCAAGTCGGCCGCCACCCGACGGAATCTCTCACGGAAGGGGGTGAGCGCCTCCGGGGTAAGGAAGCGGTCCAGGGCCTCCCGGTATGCCGTGTGCTCGGTTGAGTCCATGCCATTCGGGACGTGGAGTTGGCTCGACACCGCGCTGGAAAACCGATCATCACTCAGCGCAGCCTGCACGACCAGCTCGTGCCTCAGCAGCACCCACTCGCCATGGACGTTGCGCACCACGCCGTGCCGGGGACGCAACTCGTCGGTATAGGCCCTCAGGTCCCTGCCGGCGGCAGACACGTCGTCGGGCATGTGATCGGTCATCCCTACCCCCTCCTTGCGCCCCAGGCAGACGGCGGTCGATACCCAGGTCATTACGTAGGAACAAATAGCCGTCGCTGCCACCCGAGCGGCTCCGCCAAGAGGCGATTCGTCAAGCAGCACCTGCGCCGCTGCCCCGTCGTTGGAGTGGCGGTACCGGACGGTCTTGGACCGGAGTCGGCCCGGCACCAGCGCTGGACAGCTGATGGGAGCGCGCTTCAGCGTCGGGTTCCCGACGATAACACAATCCGAGACTGCCGACGTCGCCGATAGCTTGTGCTCACATTCTAACGCCCGCCGACCAGCGTGAGGACGCCCGTCCGCTTTTGGCCGTTATGGAGATCGCACATAGCGGCCAGGAGCGACCGCACGTCAGCGCGGCCACAAAGCGGTCATACATTACGGGTGCCTGCGATCCGGCCTACACACAGTCCAGGCCAGGAAGTGCTGAAGCAGCTCTTGATCTGCTCGCAGTCCACGGCCGGGGAGCCACGGCGAATGACAGTTCAGCGTGTGTTCGAGAACGCGCTGCAGGGCCGAGAGAAAACGGTGGAGACCTTCGACGTGGCGATGACGCTTGTTGCCGCAAGGTACGGGATCGCCATTGCGCCGACCGCAAGACTCACCAGCTACTCGCGCAGAGGCATCGCGTTGCGACCACCGGCTGGTGCGCCGACGATCGTCATGGTTTATCTGCTGCGGCCTGACGTTCCCCTGGCAGGCTCGCGGGCAAGGTTCGTCCGGCGCGCTCGCTCAATATCCTGAACGCATCTCGCAGGCATCACTCTCGTTCGATGACTCTCAGCAGCGCCCTGCGCCGCTTCGACAGCGGGCCGAAGGCTTCCATGATCTTGCTCATCGAGTCGCTACGGGCCAGCACATCAAGGATGTCCGCCCAATCCTGCATGATGATGGTGCGCGAGGCGATGTACTTGGTGTGGTCATACGGTGCGCGCGAGGAATCCTTCTTCCGTTTCGAGTGCGCCAGTTGCAGGTCGACGCGATTCTCGGGATAGCTCAACAAGCCAAGCAGTGTGGTCGCTGTCGCGCGGAAGCCATGCGAGGAAAACTGGCCTCCGTAGCCCATGCGTTCCAGCACCTTGTTGAGCGTCGTGGCTGACATCACCTCTCCAGGCTTGCGGAAGCTGGGGAACAGCACCTCCCCTCCACCTGTCAGCGTGTGCAGCTCTTTCAAGAGCACGGTGGCCTGCCTCGAAAGCGGAACGATATGCGGTTGCCGCATCTTCATGCGACCCGCCGGCACTGTCCAGATTGCATTGTCCAGATCGAACTCAGACCAGTGCGCCTTGCGGAGTTCGGCCGTACGGACGTAGGTGAGAGCCATCAACCGCAGCGCGATGACGGTGACGCGATAGCCCGCATCATCCACACGGCTCAGGAACTTGGGAATGTCCTGCCACGCCAGCGGTGGATGGTGGCGAACCCGCGGGCGCTTGACCGACCGTTTCAGCAGCGCCGTCGGATCACTGTCGCAAAGCTCCTCACCTGCCGCGTATGCAAAGAGCTGGCTAGACCATTGCCTGATCAGGATCGCCACAGTGGCGGCACCACGCTCGGCAACGCCCTGGATGAGCGGACGCAAATGCGCGGTGCGAACCGAGCTGATCGGCAGCTTGCCCACCTTGGGAAAGACGTCCTTCTCCATGGTGCGCTTGACCTGCGCGGCATAACCCTCGCTCCACTGCACGTTGCTTGCCATCCACCTGCGCGCTACGGCCTCATAGGTATTGTCGCCCTTTTCGAGCTGGGTGGAGATGCTGATCCGCTTCTCCACGACGGGATGCACGCCCTTCTTGACGAGTTCCCGCGCGCGATCCCGCTCGTTGCGCGCGGCTTCCAGCGACACCGCGGGGTACTTGCCGATCGCGTAGATCGCAGGCTTGCCGCCAAGCCGATAGCGATAGCGCCACAGCTTGCTGCCGTTGGGCGTGACGTACAGAAAGAGACTGCCTCCATCCTTGAGCCAGTACGGTTCTGCTTGAGGGAGGATGGTCTCGACCTTGCGGGCCGAGAGCAGGTTCATGGCCATCTGTGTATATCACCTCTCAGGAGGTTCGATATACACGGAAATATACACACTTGCGGCAGATTGGCCTAGCCGTCACTGGACCAACAAGGAATAAGAATCGCTTTAAATCATTGTCTTGCGCGACTTCCACGGAATGCAGCGGAGCTTGATGGACGTCAATCGTAGTTGTCGATCATCAGCAGCATGTCATTGTCCGTCCCAAGTGTGTAGAGGCTGTTCGAATCGCGCGAGCCGCAGGCATGAGTCCTGCCGGCGGGCGGGAAATGGCGTCGTCTGGCGGGCTAGCGCCGCCAGCGGAAGGGAACGAGCCAGCAGGGGGAAATGAAAGGCTGCATGGGGCCGATTCTATCAACCCCGGGCGGATCGTGCACTGCGCCGGCCGGGAAGCGGCCGGCGGCGGGGCCGTCCGCCGCCGTTTAACGCGACTCCTTGATCAGCCGCCCGTTGGCGGGCTGGATCGGCCGGGCATTGTTGCGATAGAGCCGGGAGAAGGTGGCGATCTGTTCCGGCGACACCTGCAACGGCTGGCGGAACACCAGCCAGAGCACGCCTTCCGTGCAGGGCGGCGTGGTCATGGAGCCCATGTAGCTGAAGTAGCTGCGATCGCTGGGCAGCAGATTGTTGAGGTCGATAGCCGTCGACGGCAGCAGTTCCTGGCCCACTTCCAGCGGCATGTTGTTCCACAGGGTCTGGATCAGCGGCTGTTCGCCGCCTTTTTCCAGCAGCACCGCCACCACCGCCTGATGGCCCTCGTAGTCCTGATGCACCAGATGCACCACCATGTCGAAGGCGCGCCCGGCGATGCGCTCTTCCGCGGGACGATGGAAATGGAACTGCTGCAATTCGTAAGTGCGCCCCATCACCTTGATGGTGTTGCCTTCGGAAACCCCGACCTCGATGGTGCGGCCGGTGTCGACGATGCGGAACAGCGTCGGCTTGTAGTCGAACTGGATTTTCTCCTGATCCACCTTGATGATGCCGTCGCGGATGTCGATCGGCGACTGGCGCTTGCCGCTGGCGCAGGTGGCGAAGTGGGGACGCAGCGTGCCCCAGCTGGACGGCCCGCCCTCCCCGCCATAGCTCCATTGGATGTCGCGATGGACCTCCACCGCCGGGGCCGGCTCCGGCTTCGTCTTGCGGGGAAGGACGAGGCGGCGCGGGCCGGAAGTCGCCAGCATGCGCTCGCGGACATGGCGTTCCTCGATGGCCGCCTTGGCCGACTCCTTGGCCGCGTCCGTGGGCTGCTCCAGCTTCGACTTGTCGATCTTCGGCAACTCGATGAAACGCTTGGGTGCCGCCGCGTCGGCCGCCGCCTCGGCCCCCTTGCCTTCCGCCTTGGCGGCGGACTCGGCAACCCGGGTCGTTTTCAGCGTGTTGGTGCCATCGGTGACCATTTCGGCGTGCATCACGCCAAAGGACGGCGCCGGTTTGGCGCCCGCGATTTCCGCCGCCGGGCGCGCAGCCGTCCCGGCGGCTTTCTTGCCGTCGGCGAGCGGCCGCGATTTGCACGCCTCGGCCAGCAGCGCGGCATCGATGCCGCCCGCGCCGACGGCCATCTCGTGCGGCGTCAGCAACGGTTCGCTGCGCAGCAGGGTCTCGCCCCGCAAATAGAGCCGCTTGACGATGGCGAAGCGGCTGCCGGCGCAGTCGTAGCTGTTGAGGGCTTCAACCGTGTTGTAGGGTGTGCCGGTCTCGGGGTCCGTCATGGACTTGGACAGGGTCAGCCGGGTCCAGGCCAGGACGCGGCCGTCTTCGCCACGGGCGATGCGGCTGGTATCGATGTCCACCCGCTCCCGCTTTCCCTGGACCACTTTTTCCCAGGCGGCCCCCTGAGCGGCAGCAACCATCCCGGCCATCCCGATTCCCACCAGGACGGCAGCGAACGTGGCTCCTTTGATCCCCATGGGGTTTTTCCTTCTTTTCAGACGTTCCCGGAATAACGGCAGCGGACGTCCGTTCTTTAACGTGAAAAGCAGCTTTTCCGCCGGGCCGCCCCAAGGAAAAGCGGCACGCGGCGCCAGCCGCATCCTATCGGTGTCGCTACAGCGTTCCCCCAAACACCCGAGCGCAGCGAGCAAATGAGAACCCCCCGGAGGGGGGGGCGAAGGGGGCGGCCGTCCGCGCCGCCGGCAGCCGGCGAAAACCGCACCGGGCGCAGTGTTGCATTGCAAGGGGGTTTCCGGTAGTTTGGGCCTCCCCCTGCCGGACCGACGCGCCGGCCTCCAGGAAACCACGATGAACGCCAACGATAAATTCATCGCCGCCAGCGCCCAGGTGGATGCGGCGGCGATCCAGCCCCTACCCAATTCCCGCAAGATCTACGTCACCGGCTCCCGCCCGGACATCCGCGTACCGATGCGCGAGATCGCCCAGGCCGACACCCCGGCCGTCCATGGCGCGGAACCGAACCCGCCCATTTCCGTTTACGACTGCTCCGGCCCGTATACCGATCCGGCGGCGCGGATCGACATCCGTTCCGGCCTGCCCGCGCTGCGCCAGGGCTGGATCGAGGAGCGCCAGGACAGCGAGCTGCTCGCCGGCCTGTCCTCGGCCTATGGCCGCGAACGCGCGGCCGACCCGGAACTGGCCGCCCTGCGCTTTCCCGGCCTGCACCGCCAGCCGCGCCGCGCCAAGGCCGGCATGAACGTCAGCCAGATGCACTATGCCCGCCGCGGCATCGTCACCCCGGAGATGGAATTCGTCGCCATCCGCGAGAACCTGCGCCGCCGCGAGTACCTCGAATCCCTGCGCGGCGCCGGCCCCACCGGCGAGAAAATGGCCCGCCTGCTGGGCCGCCAGCACCGGGGCGAGCGCTTCGGCGCCCAGATTCCCGAAGAGATCACGCCGGAATTCGTCCGCAGCGAGATCGCCCGCGGCCGCGCCATCATTCCCAACAACATCAACCACCCCGAGAGCGAGCCGATGATCATCGGCCGCAACTTCCTGGTGAAGATCAACGCCAACATCGGCAACTCCGCCGTCACCTCCTCCATCGGCGAGGAAGTGGACAAGATGACCTGGTCCACCCGCTGGGGCGGCGACACGGTGATGGACCTGTCCACCGGCAAGAACATCCACGAGACCCGCGAGTGGATCATCCGCAACAGCCCGGTGCCGATCGGCACCGTGCCGATCTACCAGGCGCTGGAGAAGGTGGACGGCAAGGCCGAGGAGCTGACCTGGGAGATCGTCCGCGACACCCTGATCGAACAGGCCGAGCAGGGCGTGGACTACTTCACCATCCATGCCGGCGTGCTGCTGCGCTACATCCCGATGACGGCCGAGCGCATGACCGGCATCGTCAGCCGCGGCGGCTCGATCCTGGCCAAGTGGTGCCTGGCCCACCACAAGGAGAACTTCCTCTACACCCACTTCGAGGAAATCTGCGAAATCATGAAGGCCTACGACGTGGCCTTCAGTCTCGGCGACGGCCTGCGCCCCGGCTCCATCTACGACGCCAACGACGACGCCCAGCTGGGCGAACTGAAGACCCTGGGCGAACTCACCCAGGTGGCCTGGAAGCACGACGTGCAGGTGATGATCGAAGGCCCCGGCCACGTGCCGATGCAGTTGATCAAGGAGAACATGGACCTCCAGCTCGACTGGTGCGACGAGGCGCCGTTCTACACCCTGGGGCCGCTCACCACTGACATCGCCCCCGGCTACGACCACATCACCAGCGCCATCGGCGCGGCGCAGATCGGCTGGTACGGCACGGCCATGCTCTGCTACGTCACGCCCAAGGAGCACCTGGGCCTGCCCAACAAGCAGGACGTGAAGGAAGGCATCATCACCTACAAGCTCGCCGCCCATGCCGCGGACTTGGCCAAGGGCCACCCTGGCGCCCAGATCCGCGACAACGCGCTGTCCAAGGCGCGCTTCGAGTTCCGCTGGGAGGACCAGTTCAACCTCGGCCTCGACCCGGACAAGGCGCGCGAATTCCACGACGAGACCCTGCCCGCGCAGGGCGCCAAGCTGGCGCATTTCTGCTCCATGTGCGGCCCCCATTTCTGCTCCATGAAGATCACCCAGGACGTGCGCGACTTCGCCGCCAGCCAGGGCGTCTCGGAACAGGAAGCCTTGCAGAAGGGCATGGAGACCAAGGCCGTGGAGTTCGTCAAGAGCGGCGCGGAGCTGTACAAGAAAGGCTGACGCAGCGCTTTCCCAACCATCCAACTCTCGGCCCTGCCCCTTTGGCGGGGCCATTTTTTTGAGCATTCCATGTCCGACGAACTGATCCGGATTGCAGAACAGGATGGCATCGCCATCATCACCCTGAACCGCCCGGCCAAGCGCAACGCGCTGACCCTCGCGATGTACGAGCGCCTCGGCGAATACTTCGCCGCGCCGCCGCCGTCGGTGCGGGTCGCCATCCTGACGGCGGCAGGAGAGCATTTCTGCGCCGGCGGCGATCTGGGCGAGCATCAGGAGAAGAACCCCATCGACGTGCTGCACACCTCGCGGCGCCGGCAGGCCATTTTCGACCGCATCCAATACAGCGGCATCCCGCTGGTGGCGGTGCTGAAGGGCGCCGTGCTCGGCGGCGGCCTGGAACTGGCGCTGACCGCCCATGTCCGCGTCGCCGAGGCCACGGCCTGGTTCCAGCTGCCCGAGGCGGCCCACGGCCTGTTCATGGGCTGCGGCTCCACGGTGCGCCTGGGACGCATCCTGGGACCGGACCGCATGGCGGAAATGATGTTGACGCGCCGCATCTACAACGCCGGGGAAGCGGTCGGCCTGGGTCTCGCCCACTATGGCGTGGCGGCGGACGCCGGCCTGGCCAAGGCGCGGGAACTGGCCGTCACCATCGCCGCCAACACCACCACCGCCAACTGGTTCATCACCAACGCCCTGCCCCGCATCGACAGCATGGCCAGCGCCGACGGGCTTTTCGCCGAGTCCCTCGCCATCGGCCTGATCCAGAGCGACCCCGAAACCCGGCGGCGGATGGAAGACTTCATGCAAAAGCGCAAAAAATGAGAAGGCTGAAAAGGCTCGCCCCCTTCGCCCCCCTCCGGGGGGTTCGATACAGCTCGCTGCGCTCGATATTACGGGGAACGCTGTAGCGGCACCGATAGGTTGCGGCTTCGCCGCGTGCCGCTTTTCCTTGCGACGGCGCAGCGGAAAAGCTTCATTTTCATGCTGGGCATAGAATGCCGTTTTATCTCTGATCAGGAGCCCGCCATGACCGCCAGTTCTGCCTTCGTTCTGCGCAGCCCCGACCTTTCCGCCGATACCCTGATTCCCAACAAGCATGTCTACAACGGCTTCGGCTACACGGGCGAGAACGTCTCTCCGGCCCTGGAATGGCGGGGGGCGCCCGCCGACACCAAGAGTTTCGCGCTGACCGTGCATGATCCCGACGCCCCGACCGGCAGCGGCTGGTGGCACTGGGTGCTGGTTAACATTCCCGCCGGCACCACGGCGCTGCCCCAGGGTGCGGGCAATCCGGGCAGCGGCCTGGCCCCCGCGGGCAGCCGGGAGATTGCCACCGACTTCGGCGAACCGGGCTGGGGCGGTCCCTGCCCGCCCCAGGGCGACGAGCCCCACCGTTATGTGTTCACGATCCATGCGCTGGGCGTGGAGCGCCTGGATCTGCCCGAGAACGCCACGCCGGCCCTGGTCGGCTTCAACCTGCATTTCAACACCCTGGCGAAGGCCAGCTTCACCGCCAGGTACGGCCGCAAATAGGCCGGCATGGACTGTCGTCCCGGCTGCGGCGCCTGCTGCATCGCGCCTTCGATCAGTTCGCCCCTGCCGGGACTGCCGCAGGGCAAGCCTGCCGGGCTGCCCAGTCCCCAGCTCACCGCCGACCTGCGCTGCGTGATTTTCGGCCGTCCCGAGCGGCCGCCCTGCTGCGCCGGCCTGCGGCCATCGGCCGAGATGTGCGGCGAGAACCGACAGCAGGCCCTGGCCTGGCTGCAACAACTGGAGCGAAGCACCGCTCCCTTCGCGTAAAATCCGCCGTTTGAACAAATTCCAGGGAGTTATTCCGTGCAACTCGTCTGCCTCGACCTCGAAGGTGTGCTGGTCCCCGAAATCTGGATTGAATTCGCCGAGCGCACGGGCATCCCCGAACTGCGCCGCACCACGCGCGACGAGCCGGACTACGACAAGCTGATGAAATACCGCCTGGGCATCCTGGCGGAAAAGAAGCTGGGCCTGCCCGACATCCAGGCGGTGATCGCCAGCATGGGCCCCATGCCCGGCGCCAAGGACTTCCTCGATGAGCTGCGCCAGGACTTCCAGGTGATCATCCTGTCCGACACCTTCTACGAATTCGCCATGCCCCTGATGAAGCAGCTGGGCATGCCCACGCTGTTCTGCCACAAGCTGGAAGCCGACGCCGCCGGCATCCTGGTGAACTACCACCTGCGCATGCCCGACCAGAAGCGGGAGTCGGTCAAGCGTTTCAAGGAACTCAACTTCAAGGTGATCGCCGCCGGCGACTCCTACAACGACACCGCGATGCTGGGCGAGGCCCACGCCGGCATCCTGTTCCACCCGCCGGAGAACGTGATCCGCGAATTCCCCCAGTTTCCCGTCACCAAGAGCTACGGCGAACTGAAGGCGGAGATACTCAAGGCTTCTTCCCGTATTTAAGATGCACGGGAACCGCTTTTTCACCCTCTCGGCCTCCTGCCCGGACCAGGTCGGCATCATCGCCCGCGTCGCCAGCTTCATCGCCGAGCACGGCGGCTGGATCCTCGAGTCCAGCTACCACGCCGACGACATCGACGGGCGCTACTTCATGCGCCTGGAGATCAGGGCCGATTCCCTGCCCTTCCTGCTCGCCGAATTCCGCGAACGCTTCCGCCCCCTGGCGGAAAGCCTGCGGATGGACTGGAAGATCACCGACTCGGCGGTGAAAAAGCGCGTCGTGGTGCTGGTCTCCAGGCAGGAGCACTGCCTCTACGATCTGCTGGCGCGCTGGCAGAGCAAGGAACTGGACATCGAGATCCCCTGCGTGATCTCCAACCACGACACCTTCCGCGGCTTCGTCGAATGGCACGGCATTCCCTTCCACCACGTGCCGGTGAGCGCCGACGACAAGGCCCAGGCCTACGCCGAAGTGATGCGCCTGTTCGAGGAAGTGCGCGGCGACACCATGGTGCTGGCGCGCTACATGCAGATCCTCTCGCCCGAACTGTGCCGCCGCTATCCGGGCCAGATCCTCAACATCCACCACAGCTTCCTGCCCAGCTTCGTCGGCGCCAAGCCCTACCATCAGGCCTACCAGCGCGGCGTCAAGCTGATCGGCGCCACCTGCCACTACGTGACCGAGGAACTCGACCAGGGTCCGATCATCGAGCAGGACGTGATCCGCATCGACCATTCCGACTCGGTGGCCGACATGGTGCGCTACGGCAAGGACATCGAAAAAACCGTGCTGGCGCGCGGCCTGCGCTACCACCTGGAAGACCGGGTGCTGGTCCACGGCAGCAAGACCGTCGTTTTCCGATGAACTGGCAAAAGCTGCGTCGCCAACTGCGGCGGGAAGCGCGGGAATACCTCGCCGACCTGCACGACATCCGCGAAGGCCTGCGCCACCTGGAAGGCTGGCTGACCCTGTGCCTGCTGATCGCGGTCATGTTCATGGTGGCGGTGTGGTTCGTCACCGGCCTGGGCTTCGACCGGCTCAACTCCCTGACCGGCGCCCTGGGCGCCTGGCGCCCACGCATCTGCCGCCCGCTGGACGACTTCAACGCGGTGGCTCTGGTCATCGACAGCCTGGTGATGATGCTGCTGGCGATCGTCACCATCGGCGAAATGATGCGCCTGCTGGACCGCAAGCGCAGCAGCCTTCCCGCCAACTACCGGACCGTGGCGATCCCCGCCTTCTTCATGCTGCTCGCCGCCATCGCCGGCATCGTCTACATGCGCATGATCTGCTGAGACGACAAGAACAAAGGGCGCCCGGAGGCGCCCTTTGTTCTTGCAAGGTTAAGGATCAGAAATGATAGGCCGACTCGCCGTGGGAGGTGATGTCGAGTCCTTCGCGCTCCTCTTCCTCCGGCACGCGCAGGCCGATCGCGAGATCCACCAGCTTGTAGGCCACGAGCGAAACCACGCCGGAAAGGAGGATGGTGACGCCCACGCCGGTGGCCTGGACGATCACTTGATCGACGATGGCGTAGTTGTCGGCGACCTTGTCCGCCACGTAGTCGTAGATGCCGGTGCCGCCCAGGCTGGGGGACGCGAAGACGCCGGTGAGCAGGGCGCCGAGGATGCCGCCGACGCCATGCACGCCGAACACGTCGAGCGAGTCGTCCATGCCCAGCATCTTCTTCAGGCCATTCACGCCCCACAGGCAGATCACGCCGGCCAAAAGGCCGATCACCAAGGCGCCGCCGACGCCGACGAAGCCGCAGGCGGGGGTGATCGCCACCAGGCCGGCGACCGCGCCGGAGGCGGCGCCCAGCATCGAGGGTTTGCCCTTGATCAGCCATTCCGCGCCCATCCAGGACAGCGCCGCGACGGCGGTGGCGAGCCAGGTGTTGACGAAGGCCAGGGCGGCGGCGCCGTTGGCTTCGAGCGCCGAGCCGGCGTTGAAGCCGAACCAGCCGAACCACAGGAGCGACGCGCCGATCATGGTCATGGTCAGGGAGTGCGGAGCCATCGAATCCTTGCCCCAGCCCACGCGCTTGCCGACCAGGAAGGCGCCCACCAGGCCGGCGACGGCGGCGTTGATGTGCACCACGGTGCCACCGGCGAAGTCGAGCGCGCCCTTCTGGAACAGCCAGCCCGCGGTGGCGTTGAGCTTGTCGGCCGCCTCGGCGGAGACGTAGCCGTCGGGACCGGCCCAGTACCAGACCATGTGGGCCATCGGCAGATAGCTGAAGGTGAACCACAGCACGGCGAACAGCAGTACGGCGCTGAACCGGATGCGTTCGGCGAAGGCGCCGATGATCAGCCCCACCGTGATGGCCGCGAAGGCACCCTGAAAGGGGATGTAGGCCAACTCGGGCAGCGCGACGCCCTTGCTGAAAGTGCCAGCCAGGGAGTCCACCGTCACGCCCTTCAGGAACAGCTTGTCGAGACTGCCGAAGAAGGCGTTGCCCTCGGTGAAGGCGATGCTGTAGCCGTAGATCGCCCACAGCACGCTGATCAGCGAGAAGATCACGAACACCTGCATCAGCACCGACAGCATGTTCTTGCTGCGCACCAGGCCACCATAGAACAAGGCCAGGCCGGGGATCGACATCAGGATCACGAAGGCCGTGGCGACCATCATCCAGGCCGTGTCGCCCTTGTTGGGCACGGGGGCGGGGACGGCGGCCGGTGTCTCGGGAGTGGCGGTGGCAGCCGCCGGCGCCGCCATGGCGGCGACCGCGGGCACGGCCTCGGCCGGCTTGTCGTCGGCCCGGGCGCCGCTGCCGATGGCGAGCGTCGCCACGCTCAGCAGGATTGCGAGCAGTTTTTTCATGATGGCTCCTTCACAGGGCGTCCTCACCGGTCTCGCCGGTGCGGATGCGGATGACTTGCTCGAGGTCGAAGACGAAGATCTTGCCGTCGCCGATCTTGCCGGTGCTGGCGGATTTCTCGATGGCTTCGACGACCAGGTCGAGGATGCCGTCGCTGACGGCGGCCTCGACCTTCACCTTGGGCAGGAAATCGACGACATATTCGGCGCCGCGGTAAAGCTCCGTGTGGCCCTTCTGCCGGCCGAAGCCCTTGACCTCGGTGACGGTGATGCCCTGCACGCCGACGGCGGCCAGGGCCTCGCGCACTTCGTCAAGCTTGAACGGCTTGATGATGGCGGTGATCAGTTTCATGGTGGTGTCCTCGCGAAATGGTCTGCATCAGAAGGTCTTGGTGAAACTCAGGACCGCCTTGCCCTTGGCCACGTTGGAAAAACCCGAGGTGGAACCGGCGCCGGCGACGAAACCCGAATTCGGCCAGGAATAGGTCTCGCCCGGCTTGCCCTTGGCATTGGTGTCGGAATACGACAAGCCGACCACGCCGAAGCCCACATCCTTGGTCACGCCCAGTTTCACGTCGGTGTAGTCGGCGACCCCCAGGTCACGCACCTTCTGGTGGCCGACGTGGGCGGCCAGGCCCCAGCCGTCGCCCAGATCCAGGCTGTAGTTGGCCTCCAGGTAGCCGCTGCCGCGGGTACTGCCGCCGCTGGCGGAATACCAACCGATGAAGTGGTCGGAAATCGCGCGGGAATACTTGACGGTGAAGGTCTTGTAGCCGATGGCGCCGTAGATCTCGGTGGTGTTCGGATTGGCGCCGAAGGCATTGGCGGGGCCGTGGTTGGAATAAATATAGGCGATCGCGCCGACGTCGTAGCTCCAGTCGCCGCCAGCGAAGGCGCTCTTGTAGCCACCGTAGAGATCGAGTTCGGTGTTGCCCTTGCCGGTGTAGTCCTTCACCCAGGAGATGGTGGAGCCCCACGCGCCCAGGTAGAAGCCGCCGGGATGGGCGTAGTCGACGCCGCCTTGCAGGGCCGCGTCGCCATGCGTCTGGCTGATGCCGCGGAACAGGTAGTCGGACACCACGCCGACGTTGAAACTGAAGGGCGAGGTTGGCCCGGCCTCTTCCGCCAGGACAGGCAGCGAAAACAGTCCGGCGAGGGCGATGACGATGACGGATTTCTGCATGGCGTTTCTCCTATAAGAACCTATAAAAAAACAACACAGGTTCTCTTTCGCATAGACCATGCCAAGCGAAGAAAACCGCTCAATGGCGGCTTTTTCGCCCAGACTCGCGCCGCAATGCACCGAATTGTCCCATCGTCCCGGACCGATGCACCAAGACAGTGCCGATGCATAAAACCGCCGTGCTAGACTCGATCCACCCTCACGAAAGATGTCGCCATGAGCCCGACCCAGCTGTTCGATGAAGTCGCCCATCGCCTTTCCCAACTGGCGGCCACCAGCCCGGCCGCCGACCTGGAAAAGAACGCCCGCGCCCTGATGACCGGACTTTTCAGCCGCCTGGATCTGGTGACCCGTGAGGAATTCGAGATTCAACGGGCGTTGCTGGCGCACGCCCGGGAGCGCATCGACGCTCTGGAAGCGCGGGTTGCGCAGCTGGAACAGGCGAAGCCGGGCCAGTAGCCGAGGCGCCGTCATGGCCTGGCCGACGCGCCGGCCCTGGCATTTGCTCCGGGCCGGCCTGCTCACGCTGATCTTCCTGGCGCCCCTGCCGGGCCGGGGCGAAGAGACCCGCTACCGGATCGACCCCACCCACACCTTCCCGAGCTTCGCCGTCAGCCATCTCGGCTTCTCCCATCACCGCGGACGCTTCGACCGCAGCGAAGGCACGATCGCCCTCGATCTCGCGGCGGGGCGGGGCCGCATCGAGGTGTCGATCGACGCGGCCTCGATCAATACGGGCGATCCGGCATTGGAGAAAGTGCTGCGGGAGGCGAACTTCCTCGACGCAGACCGATATCCGACCATCCGTTTCAGCGGCGACCGCTTCTACTTCCGCGACGGGATTCCCAGCGGCGTGGACGGCGCACTGACCCTGCGCGGCGTCACCCGCCCGCTGGGCCTGGCGATCAACCATTTCCACTGCGGACTGCATCCGCTCACCCGCAAGCAGACCTGCGGCGCCAACGCCGTCACCATCCTGCGCCGTTCCGAATTCGGCATGACCCATCTGGTGCCGCTGGTGGGCGACGAGGTCAGGATCGAAATCCAGATCGAGGCGACCCGCGGCGAATGACAGGCGCCGAGTGAATTACAATGACATTTTTATGCCAGGGTATTTCACATGTCGCTCGCCACCCTCCACAGCCGGGCCCTCTGTGGCATGGACGCGCCACCGGTGACGGTGGAGGTGCATATCGCCAACGGTCTGCCGTCCTGTACCCTGGTGGGTCTGCCGGATACCGAAGTGAAGGAGGCCCGCGACCGGGTGCGCGCGGCAATCCAGAACTGCGGCTTCGAGTTTCCCGCGCGCCGCATCACGGTGAATCTGGCGCCGGCGGACCTGCCCAAGGAGTCCGGGCGCTTCGATCTGCCGATCGCATTGGGCATTCTGCTGGCCTCGGGACAGATCCGGGCGACAGGAACCGACGCGCTGGAATTCGCCGGTGAGCTTTCCCTGTCGGGGCAGTTGCGGCCGATCCGCGGCGCATTGGCGATGTGCGCCGCCGGAGGCACCACCGGCCGGACCTGCGTGCTTCCCGCCGAAAACGCCGCCGAGGCGGCCCTGGTGCAGAGCGTCACCGTGCTGCCGGCACGCAGTCTGGGAGAGGTTTGCGCCCATCTGGCCGACCAGCAGACCTTGGCACCCTACGGCGGCAGCCCGGCGCCGCACGCACCGGCCTATCCGGATCTGGCGGAGGTGAAAGGCCAGGCCCAGGCCCGGCGCGCCCTGGAGGTGGCCGCGGCGGGCGGGCATTCGCTCTTGCTGAGCGGTCCGCCCGGCACCGGCAAGTCGATGCTGGCCAGCCGCCTGCCGGGCATCCTGCCGCCGATGAGCGATGCCGAGGCACTGGCCAGTGCCGCCGTGCACTCGCTCGACGGCAGCTTTCGGGTCGAGCGTTGGGGGCAGCGTCCGTTCCGCGCGCCGCACCATTCCGCCTCGGCGCCGGCCCTGGTGGGTGGCGGCAGCGTGCCGCGGCCGGGAGAGATTTCCCTGGCCCACGAAGGCGTGCTGTTTCTCGACGAACTACCCGAGTTCGAGCGTCGGGTGCTGGAAGCCCTGCGCGAACCGCTGGAGTCGGGCCATGTCTGCGTCTCCCGCGCCGCGCGCCGCGCCGAGTTTCCCGCCCGCTTCCAACTGGTGGCGGCGATGAACCCCTGCCCCTGCGGCTACCTGGGCCACCCCGCCAACCGCTGCCGCTGCACCCCGGACCAGGTGGCGCGCTACCGGAACAAGCTCTCCGGTCCCTTGCTGGATCGCATCGACCTGATGATCGAAGTGCCCGCCCTTCCCCAAGCCGACTTGCAGCACGCACCCGACGGCGAGGCCTCGGCGCCGGTCGCCGCCCGGGTGGTCCGGGCCCGGCAGCGACAGCTGGAACGCCAGGGACAGCCCAATGCGCGGCTGGGCGTGGCCGACACCGAAGCCCTGTGTCGGCCCGACGCGGCCGGACAGGCCCTGCTCAAAC
This sequence comes from Denitratisoma sp. DHT3, assembly GCF_007833355.1. Lineage (NCBI taxonomy): Bacteria > Pseudomonadati > Pseudomonadota > Betaproteobacteria > Nitrosomonadales > Sterolibacteriaceae > Denitratisoma > Denitratisoma sp. DHT3. Next base: position 2,160,476 of record NZ_CP020914.1, read on the forward strand.
AGGCCATAGCACGCCTGGGGCTCTCGGCCCGGGCCTATCACCGCATCCTGCGGGTGGCGCGCAGCATCGCCGACCTGGCCGCCAGCGACGCCATCGCCCGACCCCACATCGCCGAGGCGATCCATTACCGACGCCATTTGTCGGGTTTCTGAGTTTCGGACGTCTGCCGGCCGCTCAGCCGAACAGGCTGTGCAGCATCTTGGCGGAGAGAAAGATCAGCACGCCGGCGAAGATCTTCTTCAGCACGGCCACTGGCAGGCGATGGGCCAGGCGGGCGCCCACCGGCGCCATCAGCACGCTGGGCAGCACGGTGCCGAGCAGCGCCGGCAGATGGATGAAGCCGATGCTGCCGGCCGGCATGCCGGCGTTGCCGTGGCCGCCGATCAGATACCCCACGGTGCCGGCCAGGGCGATGGGAAAACCGATCGCGGCGGATGTGCCGATCGCCTGGTGGACCTTGACGTTGCACCAGGTCAGGAAGGGCACCGAAAGAGAGCCGCCGCCGATCGCCACCAGCGCCGAGATGCCGCCGATGCCCGCCCCCGCGGCGAACATGCCGCCGGCGCCGGGAAGGGTGCGGGAAGGCTTGGGCTTGACGTTGGCGATCATTTGCAGCGAGACGTAGGCCATGAACACGGAAAAGAAAATGGCCAGCGACTTGGTCGGCAGGAGGGCGGCGAGCTGCGCCCCGAGCAGGGTTCCCAGCACGATGCCGGGCGCGATGGCCTTGACCACGGGCCACAGCACCGCCCCGTGGCGATGGTGGGCGCGCAGGCTGGAAACCGAGGCGAAGACGATGGTGGCCATCGAGGTGCCCAGCGCCAGATGCACCACATGCTCGTGGGGCAGGCCCTGCGCGGTGAACAGCATGGTCAGCACCGGCACCATGATGCCGCCGCCGCCGACGCCCAGGAGGCCGGCGAAGAACCCGGCGAACAGGCCCAGTCCGACATAGCCCAGCAGCCAGGCGCTGATCACTTGAGCAGGCGTTCCGTGATGAATTTCCACTCCGCCGGGTCCACCGGGGTGATCGACAGACGGTTGCCGCGCTGCAGGGCGCGCATGTGGGCCAGCTCCGGGTGCAGGCGCAACTCGGCGATGCCCACCAGCCGGATCTTTTTCAAGATACGGACATCGACATTGACCCAGCGCGGGTTCTCCGGCGTGGATTTGGGATCGAAATACTTGGACGCCGAATCGAACTGGGTGCGGTCCGGATAAGCCTTCTTCACCACTTCGGCCAGGCCGGCGATGCCGGGTTCGGCGCAGGACGAGTGGTAGAACAGCACGCCGTCGCCCGGCGCCATCTGGTCCCGCATGAAATTGCGGGACTGGTAGTTGCGGATCCCCCACCAGTCCACGGTCTGGTTCGGCATGGCCAGGACATCGTCGATGCTGACCTCGGATGGCTCGCTCTTCATCAGCCAGTAGCGTGGCATAGGCACTCCAAGAAAAAAGCGCGGAGAACCACTCCGCGCTCTGATGATGGATCCCCCGCCAGTGCCGTTTGGCCGGCATCCTGAACTCTGGGTTCAGGGAGGCCGCGTTCCGGCCGCATCAGGTCCGCCCGCGAAGGGGCGATCGCAACAGCGGCATCAATGGGCGGCGGCCAAGTCGCAAGGACTTATAGGTTCAAGGAATTTACGGCCTTGGCGAACACCGCAGGGGAAAACCGGCGAAGCCGCTAACGGGACGGCTAGAACAGACCTTGCTGGTCGGCCAGGGCCGCATCCAGTCGCGCTTCGATGTTCTGAATTCTACGCCGCAAGTCCGGGTCGTCAACGTCCGCCGCCACGGAGTCCGATTGGAACGGTACGGCTCCGGACTGACGCAACGCGAGCAGTTCATGGGCGATGTTGAGGGCCGTCATCACCGCCAGGCGCTCGCCGCTGCTGTGCGTGATGGCTGCGATATCGGTCATTTTCCGGTCCAGGAAGCCCACCGCCGCCAACAGCGCCTCGCGCTCGTCGGGCGTGCAGGTGACTCGATAGTCCTTGCCCCGGAGCTGGATGTCGAGAGTGGAATGCGCGGTCATTCTTCGGGAAGCTTCGTCATCAGGGTTTCAAGCCGCGTCCGCGCCGAGCCGATGCGCTCGGTCAGGTCGCGCTTGTCGTTCTCCAGGCCGGCCACCCGGTCGCGCAGGGCGGCGTTCTCCGCATTCAGCCTGCTGCACAGGGCCAATACCTGATCGATTTTTTGTTCGAGAGAATCAAAGTCGCTATGCATGGCCGAAGTGTCTTTCAAAACAACCCTCGTGGTCAAGGCGCTGTATTGGGCCGGCAAGGCCGCCAAATGGCGCGGACAGCCCCTGCGACGGGTTGCCGGCCCCTCGGGGCGATTGTCTGTACAATGCGCCCCTTGTTCGCGGTGCCCCGCGGCCGTTTCCGGCCACAGGGGTGAAACGGGAAGCAGGTGTGAATCCTGCGCTGCCCCCGCAACGGTAAGGAAGTGCGGAATCGTCAGCAAAGCCACTGGGTCTGGACCTGGGAAGGCGGCGATTCAAGACTTCCGAGCCCGGAGACCGGCCACGAGCATCGTCCTTGGTGACGCCACGGGGAAGTGGCGACCGGTGATTTTCCGTTCGAACTCCCCTGCGTTGCCTGTTTCAATCGTGACCGGCCTGCGGGGACGCGGGCCGGAGAACCGGGAGTTCCCATGCAACGCCATCTCGTGCGCAGCGCCCTCGCCGCCGCCATGCTTTCCGCTTTCGCCACCCAGGCCGCCGAAACGCCGGCTGACCACGGCACCATCATCGTCACCGCCACCCGCTTCGCCGACAGCGCCCTGCCCGTCGCGGCGCAGGTCGACGTGATCCGCAGCGAGGACATTCGCCAGTCGCCCGCCCTGGGCATGCCGGAAATCCTCAAGGCCCAGGCCGGCATCGAAGTGCGCTCGCTCTACGGCAACATGGGCATCGATGCCGTGGCCGACATCCGCGGCTTCGGCGACACTGGCGGCAGCAACACCGTGACCCTGCTCGACGGCCAGCGCCTCAACTCCATCGGCATGGATGCCGTGAGCTGGTCGGCGATCCCGCTGGAAAGCGTGCAGCGCATCGAGATCCTGCGCGGCGCCGGCACCGTGCTCTATGGCGACCGGGCCACCGGCGGTGTGATCAACATCATCACCGACAAGTCCGGCCAGCCCCGCGCCAATGCGGCCGTCACCCTCGGCAGCAACGACTACCGCGGCGTGGATGCCCAGGCCGCCGGCGGCGGCGCGGCCGGCTATTTCAACCTCTTCGCCCACTACGCGGAAACCGATGGCTGGCGCCAGAACAGCCAGGCCCGACAACAGGCCGTCAGCGGCCGGAGTGCGCTGAACCTGGCCAACGGCGAAGCCTTCGTCGATTACGGCCTCTACGCGGACAAGTCCGGCATGCCCAGCAGCCTCCTGAGCGCCGCCTACCGCGGCGATCCGCGCCAGGCGCGCACGCCCCACGACACCCAGCAGCGGGACGGCTACCGGGTGCGCCCGGGCCTGAAGCTGGCCGTGTCGCCCAACCTGACGGTGGAAGGGGAACTCGCCGTCGAGCACGAAAAATACGACGCCAACAACGTCTCCTTCGCCAGCACCTACCGGCGCGAACGCGACACCGTCTCCTTCACCCCGCGCCTGCGCTGGAACCACGGCCTGACCGGCCGCGCCAGCGAAACCGTGCTGGGGCTGGATTACTATGACGGCAAGATCGGCGCCACCTCGGCCAGCGCCACCGGCGTGATTCCTCAGTCGGCCAAGCAGACCAGTTCCGCCTTCTACGTGCAGAACACCACCGCCCTCGACCGCCATTGGTCGCTGACCGCCGGCGCCCGCCGCCAGCGCATGGAGCAGCGCGCCGCGCAGCGGGCCTACGACGCCGATTACGGTTACGGCCCCTTCCCCGTGCCGGCCATGAACGGCAGCGCGGTGCGCGAGCGCAACGCCTACGACCTGGGCCTCAACTACCAGGCCGCCGACTGGCGTCTCTACGGCCGCACCGGTACCGTCTTCCGCTTCGCCAACACCGACGAACTGTTCGGCTACGACCCCTTCACCGGCAATCCGGTGTTCGCCGGCGACCTCAAGCCCCAGCACGGTCGAGTGCATGAACTCGGCGGCGACGTCGAACTGGGCGCGGTCAAGCTGCGCGGCAGCGTCTACCGCCTGGACCTGACCGACGAGATTGGCTACGACGGCGCGGCCTACGCCAACGTCAACTTCGCCCGCTCCCGCCGCGACGGCGTGGAGGCCCAGATCGACTGGCGCCTGAGCGAGCGCCTGCTGGCGCGCTTTTCCGCCAGCCATACCGATGCCCGGTTCCGCGAAGGCGTCTATGCCGACAAGGAAATCCCGATGGTGGCGCGGGACAAGGCCGCGCTCCAGCTCACCTGGCAGACCGGCGGCGGCGCGAGTTATTCCGCCGTCGCCAGCCACGTCGGCGACCGGCGCTACAGCGGCGACTTCGCCAACACCCTGGGGCGACTGGCGGGCTACACCACCCTGGACCTGCAGGGCCGCTGGGACCTGAAGACGTGGACCATCACCGCCAAGCTGCTCAACGTCTTCGACCGGCGCTACGCGCCCTATGCCGGCTACTCCACCTTCCGCAGCGACTACTATTACTTCCCCGCCGACGGCCGCAGTCTGTTCGTCAGCGCCCGCTACGACTTCAAGTAACCGCCCATGCCCTCCCGCCGCCGCGCCCTCGCCGTGCTCCTGCTGCTGCTGCTCCTGGTGGCGGCGAGCCTGGCGCTCGGGCTGACGGCGGGAACCATGACGATTTCCACCACCGACCTGCTGGCGGCGATGACCGGCGCGGAAGGCGGAATGGGCGCCGAAGTGGTGCGCACCCTGCGTCTGCCCCGAGTCGCGGGCGCCTTCGCCTGCGGCGGGCTGCTGGCCCTGGCCGGCGCGTTGATGCAGGTACTGCTGCGCAATCCGCTCGCCGATCCCTACGTGCTGGGCATTTCCGGCGGCGCCTCGGTCGGCGCGCTGACGGCGATGCTGTTCGGGCTGTCGCTGGCCGGACTCAACTTGTTGGCCTTCGTCGGCGCGCTGGCGGCGATGCTGCTGGTGTTCGGCCTGGCCCGCGGCGACAGCAGCTGGACCCAGACCCGGCTGCTGCTGACCGGCGTGATCATCGCCGCCGGCTGCGGCGCCGTGGTGGCCCTGATCCTCTCCATCGCCCCGGAGCAGAAGCTCAACGGCATGTTGTTCTGGCTGATGGGCGACGCCGGGCAGATCCTGCGGCCGGCGCCGGCCCTGATCGCCCTGGCGCTGGGCCTGGCCTGCGCGATGCCTTACGCGCGGGAACTGAACCTGCTGGCGCGGGGTTCCGTGCTGGCCAATTCTCTCGGCGTTCGAGTATCCCGCCTGCGCGGCATCGTCTACCTCCTGGCCTCGCTGCTCACCGCCTTCGCGGTGACCACCGCCGGCAGCATCGGTTTCATCGGTCTGGTGGTGCCGCATCTGGTGCGGCTGGTGCTGGGCAACGACCAGCGCCTGCTGCTGCCCGCCGCCACCCTGGCCGGCGGCGCCCTGCTGGTGCTGGCCGACACCCTGGCCCGCACCGTGGCGGCGCCCCAGCAACTGCCGGTGGGCGTGCTCACCGCCCTGATCGGCGTGCCGATCTTCCTGATCCTCCTGGCCCGCCAGCCAGCGCACCAGCCATGAGCGCGGCCCTGCTGGAAGTGCGCGGTCTGGACGTGGCGATCGGCGGCCGGGTGTTCTGCCGCGATCTGGTGTTGCGCCTGAACGGCGGGGAGTCCCTGGCCATCCTGGGCCGCAACGGCGCCGGCAAATCGACTTTGCTCGCCACTTTGGCGGGGCTGCGGCCCGCCTCGACGGGGGCCATCGAGATCGGCGGACTCGACCCCCGTCTCGCCGATCCGCGCACCCTGGCGCGGTTGCGCGGCTATCTGCCGCAGCAGCAGCACGATCCTTTCACCTCGACGGTGCTGGAGACGGTGCTGGTCGGACGGCATCCCCATTTGGGGCGCTGGGAATGGGAAGGCGCGACCGACCGGCGCCTGGCCGAGACCGCGCTGGCCGCCGTCGGCCTGGCCGACTACGGACAACGCGAAGTCCATAGCCTGTCGGGCGGGGAGCGCCAGCGCCTGGGCATCGCCACCCTGCTCACCCAGGCGCCGCGCCTGTTCCTGCTCGACGAGCCCCTGGCGCACCTCGATCTGAACCACCAGATCGCGGTGCTCGACCTGTTCGCCACGCCGGGCCGGGACTGGGGCGCCGCCGTGGCGATGGTGCTGCACGAGCCGGGACTGGCCCTGCGCTATTGCAGCCGGGCGCTGCTGCTGTTCGGCGACGGCGAATGGCTGGAAGGCCCCAGCGCGGAGATCATCAACGCCGACAATCTTTCACGCCTCTACGGCCATGCGCTGCGGGAGCTGAAGGATGGCGGACAACGGTGGTTCGTACCCGTCTGAGACGATGGCGACAAAATCCCCGCCGCAAACTGCGACCAGGGACAGGCATCTTTTCTTGAGGAGTCGGAATCAAGCCATTCCGAAGGCCCCTCGCGGAGGGGAGATATGCAGTCGATCCCCCGGACTGTCCGGGCGATCGAACGCCCACTCAGGGCGGGCAATCCGGAAACCAAAGGCGCACGGGCCGGACGCGGCCCGGCGGCGCCTTGGCAAACCTCGGATCAGCGGTAACGACCAACTGCCATGTTGCGGATCACAACAGACAGATGCGCGACGAGGCCGACGACGATCAGCGTGATATTGGTAGCAACGAGTTCCATGATGGCATCTCCGAAATTTCAAGGTTTGCCGGACTCGACATTCATCCGACGGTTTGAACTGTATCACTGATTGTTGCACTGCGCAAATTATTTTTATGCAGTGCAGCAAATGCTATAAAAACTTAATTAACTATTTATATTCAAATAAATTAATATGTTACAAATACTTTCCAATGGGTCAGTTAATAAATTAGTAACTCATTGTCGCATCGCACATTAACAAGATATCGCATCCGCACAACAAGGCCGCTGCCCTTGCAAGCATTGCCCACCCAACCTTCGAGACCTGTCATGACGCTTTCCACGCTGATGGTGCAAGGCTGCACCTCCGACGCCGGCAAAAGCACCCTGGTGGCGGCGCTGTGCCGCATCCTGAAGCGCCGGGGAATCTCCGTGGCGCCCTTCAAGCCGCAAAACATGGCGCTGAATTCGGCGGTCACCGTCGACGGCGGCGAAATCGGCCGCGCCCAGGCGCTCCAGGCGCAGGCGGCGGGACTGGCGCCGCGGATCGACTTCAACCCGGTGCTGCTCAAGCCCACCACCGATCGGCAGGCCCAGGTGATCGTTCATGGCCGCGCGGTGACCGACCTGGACGCCCGGGCCTACCACGACTACAAGCGGGTGGCGCTGTCCGCGGTGATGGACTCCTGGCGCCGCCTGACCGCGGAATTCGAGTGCGTGCTGGTGGAAGGCGCCGGCAGCCCGGCCGAAATCAACCTGCGCGACCGCGACATCGCCAACATGGGCTTCGCCGAAGCCGCCGACGTGCCGGTGATCCTGGTGGCCGACATCGACCGGGGCGGCGTCTTCGCCCATCTGGTGGGTACCCTGGAACTGCTCTCGGCTTCCGAGCGGGAGCGGATCAAGGGCTTCGTGATCAACCGTTTCCGCGGCGACATCGGCCTGCTGCAGCCGGGGCTGGACTGGCTGGAGCAGCGCACCGGCAAGCCGGTGCTGGGCGTGGTGCCCTACCTGCACGGCCTGCTGCTGGACGCGGAGGACGCGATTGCCACGGCCGGCGAGCTGGACAAGGCGCCATCGCGCTTGACGGCGATCGCACCGGTGCTGCCGCGGATCGCCAACCACAACGACCTGGACCCGCTGCGCCTGCATCCGGAAGTGGATTTCCGCTGGGTCGGTCCCGGCCAGACGCCGCCTCCCGCCGACCTGGTGATCCTGCCGGGCTCCAAGAGCGTGCGCGCCGACCTGGACTGGCTGCGGCAGCAGGGCTGGGACGCCTATCTGCGCCGCCATCTACGCTACGGCGGAAAGCTGATCGGCATCTGCGGCGGCTTCCAGATGCTGGGCGAAATGGTCCACGATCCGCTGGGGCTGGAGGGCGAAGCGGGCAGCAGCCCCGGCCTGGGCCTGCTCGCCTGCGAAACCACGCTGGCGCGGGAAAAACGACTGCACAACGTCGGCGGCCGCCTGGCGCTGGGCGAGGACACGCCGCTGACCGGCTACGAAATCCACATGGGCGTCAGCCGGGGCCCGGCACTGGAGCGCCCCCTGGTGCACCTGGACGACGGCCGCCGCGACGGCGCGATCTCCGCCGACGACGCGATCCTGGCCACCTACTGTCACGGCCTGTTCGATCATCCCGAGGCCCTGTCGGCGCTGCTGGCCTGGGCCGGCATGGCCGAAACGGCGCCGGTGGACCTCGCCGCCCGGCGCGAGGCTGACCTGGACCGCCTTGCCGACGCGGTGGAAACGGCCCTGGACTGGCGCCGCCTGAAAGGCTGGCTACCGTAGCCAGTCTCTTACTTTGCGCCGAGGCGCCGAGCCCGTGCCTGCTCCAACTGCGCGCAGACCTGCTCGGCCCCGTCCAGCAGGCGCGGGGTGTGGCGCTGGAGCAGATCCGGCGGCACATGGAACAGGTTGTCCCGGACCACCGCGGTCATCCGCGGCCAGCGCCGCCAGTCGTCCAGCCATTCCGGCCGCGACTGGTCCATGCCCGAAGCGACGATGGCCTCCGGGTCCGCCGCCAGCACGGCTTCCTCGCCGACGATGGGCGCCATGACGGTCAGGTCGGCGAAGACGTTGCGGCCGCCGCAGAGTTTCAGCACGTCGCTGATGATCTGGCGCCCCCCCACGGTCATCAGCGGATTTTTCCAGACCTCGTAGAAAACCCGTACGGGCGGCCGCCCCGAGTAACGGGCCGCCAGACTCCGATGCCGCTGTCGAAAGCGGGCGACGACTTCCCGGGCATGCGCCGCGGTACCGGCCAGAATGCCGATCTGCTCGATATTGCGCGCCACATCGTCGATCCGAGCGGGTTCGGTGGTCAACAGGGGCACGCCCAGACTGCGCAAACGCATCAGTTGCTCAACCTGATTGCCGCTCTGCCAGCCGATCACCAAGTCCGGCTGCAAGGCCAGGAGCGCCTCCAGGTCGATGCGGGAATAGCTCCCCACTTGCGGCACGCGGCGTGCCGCCTCCGGATAATTGCTGAACTGCACCGTCCCCACCAGCCGTTCCCCGGCGCCGGCGGCATAGACGAGTTCTGTCACATGCGGCGCCAGGCTGACGATACGGCGTGCACTCCTCGGCAGCCGCACCACCTGTCCGGCATCGTCGGTGACGACGACTTCCGCCTGGGCCATGGCCGCCAGGCCAAGCCAGAGCGGGAGCAGGAATAGGCATCGCGCCAAAGCGCGCAAAGCGGTGCGAAGAGCGCAGGCAAATGAAGGATCAGGCCGCACGGAAGCATTCGTCGACAGGGGAAGGGAGCATTCTAGTCGGCGGCGGCCGCGACGAATGCCATGCCTTTCGCCCCTTGATCACGGCCAGGGCAAGGCGGGCAACCGGTAACATCACGCATCATGCCGTGTCGATATGCTCTGCTGCTCTTCACCTGCCTCGTCCTGGCGGCCTGCGGCTCCGTTCCCAGCCGCCCGGTCGCCGCCCGCCCCGCGCCGGCGGCATCCCTGCCGCCGTCCCCACAGGGCGTGGATGTGACGATGTTCGCCCTGGGCTTGCTGGAAACGGGCTACCGTTTCGGCGGCAAGAATCCCGACTCGGGCCTCGATTGCAGCGGCATGGTGACCTATGTGTTCGACAAGGCGGCCGGGCTGCGGCTCGCCGGTTCAGCCGCCGACATCGCCCGCAAGGGACGCCCGGTGGCGACCGACCGTCTGCGCCCTGGAGATTTGGTGTTTTTCAACACCCGCAATCAACCCTATTCCCATGTCGGCATCTATATCGGCGGCGACCGCTTCGTCCATGCGCCCAACAACAATGGCAGGGTACGCACCGACAAATTGAGTAGCGGCTGGTTCGCCGGGCGTTTCGAAGAAGCGCGCAGCTATTTCGAGTAGACCGTTCAGGCGAACCGGCTGAAACCGCCGCCGCTTTCCGTCGGCGCCGCTTCGTATGCGCGGGCCACCTGCCGTTGCCGGTCGTCCTGGCCGGATTGAACTGCGGTGGTTGCGGCGGATGGGGGCTGAGCCGGCGGGTCGCCTTGATCCATTGCGACAAGGCGCTGACGCTCCAGATCCAGGTAGCCCTGCTCTTCCAGACCGGCACCGATGGCGGCGACACGATGATCCTGGGGCGAGGGGTCCGCCGGGGCCAGCGCCGCCACCTGAATCCGCCGCCCCTTGTCGATGTTGGCCTCGGGCTTGCGCTCGGCCGAAGTGTCGATGCTCACTTCGCCGCCCACCGCATACTGCTTGCCATCGGGACCGTAGGCATAGCTGAAATTCGCCCCGCTGGTCACCACGCCGCGGCCGGCGGTTATATGGGCCTGCTCATGAGCGCGCACCGCGCGATCGATCTGCTGCAACTCCCGCACCTGACGCTGCTGTTCGGGGCTCAGTTCCTTCGCGGTTGGACTCTGCTTGCCGCTCCCCTGGCCCTGGGGCAGGGTACTTGCCAACTGATCGCGGGTCATCGCCAAATCGGCGCCCTTCGCCTGGGAAATTCCCGGCGAATACAAGGAAGAATTGAGTGAAACCCCGAGGTCGGCCATGGTCGTCTATCGTCCCGCTAGCATGCTTGGAGCCTGGCGCCTTGGGGAAGTGGAGTTCCCCCCTTCCCCATCGCCGTTCAAGTGTATAGCGGAAAACCCCTCTCGGGAAGGGGCGATCGTCTCAAGTGGCGCGCTATCCGGCGCTGCTACGACCGGCTGCGACCTCTCGTCTGCCAGGAGGAATCCCTCCTGTCATTCCTGATTGGCGTACACCAGCTTGAGGAAGGCGCCGATGTCGACCTCATCGGCAGACATGCCGCGCTGCGGTAGACGAACAGCCATTTTCGCAGCGCTCGTTTCCGGCCGCTCCAGACAGGGCGGCAACCCGCCGGCATTCAGCACCTCGTCCGCGAATGAGCCGAATTCATTTTCGATGATCGCTGATTTGTTCATTTCGTTTCCCCTTGTTCGACCCATCTGCTACCAATCTAGCTTGAGTAACGGCGCAGATCGGCAAAAGTTGAAAGGGGAAGGTTCAATTCGTGCGGAATGTCGCGGTCCGGCCTCAGCCGGGCTCGCGGCGCCAGGGAGCGACCCTGGGCAGCAAGGCCATGCCCGGCACGGCCAGCGCCGCACAGAGCAGGAAGAAGCCGTACCAGCCCATGCCTTCCACCAGCCAGCCGGTGGCGGCATTGGCGAAGGTGCGCGGCACGGCGGCCAGGCTGGAGAACAGGGCGTACTGGGTCGCGGTGTAGAGCGGGTTGGTGGCGCGGGCGATGAAGGCGACGAAGGCCACGGTGCCGAGCCCGACGCCGAGGGCTTCGAAGCCGATCACCAGCGCCAGCTGGCCCAATTGCTGGGCGCCGACGGTCTCGTTGCGGCCCAGCCAGGCCAGCCAGGCGAAGCCGAAGATGGACACCAGTTGCACCACGCCGAACAGCCACAACGCGCGGTTGATGCCCAGGCGCACCATCCACAGACCGCCCACCAGGCCGCCGACGATCGCCGGCCAGAGTCCGGCGTGCTTGGCCACCAGGCCGATGTCGGACTTGGCGAAGCCCATGTCGAGATAAAAGGGCGTGGCGAGCGCGGTGCACATCGAGTCGCCCAGCTTGTAGAGAAAAATGAAGGCCAGCACCCGCAGCGCATTCTGCAGCCCGGCCCGGCCGATGAACTCGTGGAACGGCTCCGCCACCGCCTCGCGCAGGGTACGCGGACGGCCGTTGCGGATCACCGGCTCGCGGATCAGGAGGGACAGGGCCAGGCCGGGCAGCATGAACAGGCCGGTGACGGCGAACACCGCGGCCCAGGGCAGGTGATCGGCCAGGATCAGGGACAGCGAGCCCGGCACCAGGCCGGCGATGCGGTAGGCATTGACGTGGATGGAATTGCCCAGTCCCAGCTCGCTGTCGTCCAGCAACTCGCGCCGATAGGCATCGAGCACGATGTCCTGGGTGGCGGAAACGAAGGCCAGCACCGCCGCCAGCACGGTGATGGCCATCAGCTCCCGCTGCGGGTCGAACACCCCCAGCAGGCAGATGCAGGCCAGCAGTCCGAGCTGGGTGGCGAACATCCAGCCCCGCCGCCGCCCCAGAAGCGGCAGGGCATACCGGTCCAGCAGCGGCGACCAGAGGAATTTCCAGGTGTAGGGAAACTGGATCAGGGCGAACAGACCGATGGCCTTGAGGCTGATGCCTTCGCTGCGCAGCCAGGCCGGCAGCAGATTGAGCAGCAGGTACAGCGGCAGGCCGGAGGAAAAGCCCGTGAATACGCAGATCAGCATGCGCCGGGTGAGCAGCGCGCCAACCCAGGCCGGGCGAGTCATTTGCGGCGCGAGATGCGATACACCGCCAGGCTGCCGAGGAAGTTGTGTTCCTCGGTCACCCGACGGCCCGCCTCGTCCAGCACCTGGCGGTCGCGAATGACGATGCCCATTGCCTCACACAGGTTCTCGAAATCCACCAGGGTAAAGAAACGCACATTGGGCGAGTCATACCACTGGTAGGGCAGGTCCTCGGATACCGGCATATGGCCGTCCAGCACCGCGAGCCGGTTTTTCCAGTAGGCGAAATTGGGGAAGGACACCACGACCTCCCGCCCCACCCGCAGCATCTCGTTCAGAATGTCCTGGGTATGGCGCACCGTCTGCAGCGTGCGGGAAAGCACGACATGATCGAAGGCGGCGTCGGTGAAACCGGCCAGGCCGTCCTCCAGATTGCTCTGGATCACGTTGATGCCGGCGCGCACCGAGGCCAGCACGCTCTCGTCGTCGATCTCGACTCCGCAGCCGCGCACGCCGCGCGTCTCGATCAGGCGCCGGAGCAGCGAACCGTCGCCGCAGCCGAGGTCCAGCACGCGCTCGCCGGACTGCACCCAGCCGGCGATGACGTCGAAATCGGGCCGATCCTGGGCGGCGCTCATATCTTCACGTTCTCCAGATAGGCCCGCACCACGGCATGGTACTGGGGGTCGTCCATGAGGAAGGAATCGTGGCCGTAATTGCAGCGCGGTTCGGCGTAACAGACGTCCTGGCCGTTCTTCAGCAGGGCATTGACGATTTCCTTGGAACGCGCCGGCGAGAAGCGCCAGTCGGTGGAAAAGGCGATCACCAGGAACCTGGCCCGCGCCACCGCCAGCGCCCGCGCCAGATCGCCGCCGCCCTCACGGGCCGGATCGAAGTAGTCCAGCGCCCGTGTCATCAGCAGGTAGGTGTTGGCGTCGAAGAAACCAGCGAAACGGTCGCCCTGGTAGTGCAGGTAGGACTCCACCTCGAATTCCACGCCATAGCCGAAAGAGAAGGCGCCGTTGCGCAGTTCGCGGCCAAACTTCTGATCCATCTGATCATCGGACAGATAGGTGATGTGGCCCAGCATCCGGGCCAGGCGCAGGCCGCGCTTGGGATAGACGCCGTGCTCGTAGTAGTGGCCGCCGTGGAAGTCCGGGTCGGTGAGGATCGCCTGCCGCGCCACGTCGTTGAAGGCGATGTTCTGCGCCGTCAGTTTGGGCGCCGCGGCGATCACCAGCGCGTGGCGCACGCGCTCGGGGAACGTGATGGTCCAGCGCAGCGCCTGCATCCCGCCCAGGCTGCCGCCGATCACCGCCGCCCAGCTGTCGATGCCCAGCCGGTCCGCCAGCCGCGCCTGGGCACGCACCCAGTCCACCACCGCCAGCAGGGGGAAATCCGCGCCCCAGGGCTTGCCGGTGGCCGGATTCAGGCTCGACGGACCGGTGGAGCCGTGGCAACCGCCCAGATTGTTGAGCCCGACGATGAAGAACCTGTCGGTATCGAGCGGGCGGCCCGGGCCGATGATGTTGTCCCACCAGCCGATGTTCTGCGGGTTGTCCGCGTAATGGCCCGCCACGTGGTGATGGCCGGACAGCGCGTGGCAGACCAGGATGGCGTTGCTCTTGGCCGCGTTCAGCGTGCCATAGGTCTCATAGACCAGGTCGCAGGCCGGCAGCACGGCCCCGCTGCGCAGAGTCAGGGGTTCGTCGAAATGGGCGCGCTGGGGCGCCACGACACCGATGCTGTTGCCTTGTTTTTCCATGGAGGCCAGAAATGCAAAACCCGGTCGGCGTTCAAGCGTGGACCGGGTTCTCAGCCCTCGCTTTAGCCGTATTTATTACGCGCCCGCAAGCTGAGTTCAAATCGGCGCCAACGAGGATCAAGGCTACCGAGACGAGACGCGCTTGTCAATCGCGAAGCCTTGCGCGATGCCCGAAACCCGGCGCCAAGGCCCTCCCGGCCTCAGATTTCGCTCAAGCGCGCCAGCAATTCCCGGATGCGCTCCGGATCGTCGGCGCGCAGCAGCCGGTTCACCTTGACGGCCAGGAGCTGGGTGTCGGCCATCACCACCTGCTGCTTCACCTCCAGCAACTGCGCGGGGTGCATCGAGAAGAAGCGGAGCCCCATGCCCAGCAGCAGCCGGGTCATGGCCGGCTCGCCCGCCATTTCCCCGCACACGGAGACCGGCCGCCCCGCCCGCTCGCCCGCCTGAATGGTCTGGGCGATCAGGCGCAACACCGCCGGATGCAAGGGATCATAAAGATGGGCGACGGTCTCGTCGGCGCGATCGATGGCCAGGGTGTACTGGATCAGGTCATTGGTGCCGATCGACAGGAAATCCAGGCGCTTGAGAAACAGGCCGACGGACAGGGCGGCGGCCGGCACCTCGATCATGCCGCCGATCTCGATGCCCTCGTCGAACTTGAGCCGGGCCTGGCGCAACTGGGCCTTGGCGTATTCCACGAGGGCCAGGGTCTGCTCGATCTCCTTGACGTGAACCAGCATCGGGATCAGCAGGCGCACTCGGCCGTAGGCGGAAGCGCGCAGGATCGCGCGCAACTGGGCGAGGAACGTCTGCGGTTCGGCCAGGCAGTAGCGAATGGCGCGCAGGCCCAGGGCCGGATTGGGCGTCGGCCGGTCGCTGCCGCGCAGGGCGCGGGACGTCTTGTCGGCGCCGATGTCCAGGGTGCGGATGGTCACCGGCTTGCCCGCCAGCGCCTTGGCCACGCTGCGATAGGCCTCGAACTGCTCGTCCTCGTCGGGCAGTTCGTCGCGGTTCATGAACAGGAACTCGGTGCGGAACAGGCCGACGCCGTCGGCCCCCACCGTCTTCACCTGGTCAATGTCCTGCGGCAGCTCGATATTGGCCTGGAGGGAAATCTCCACCTCGTCCAGGGTATTGGCCCGCGCCGTGGTCAGGCGCTTCAGCTTGCTGCGCTCCAGCTCCAGCGCGCTCTTGCGGATCCGGTATTCCGCCAGCACCCGCTCGTCCGGATCGACGATCAGCACGCCGCGGCTGCCGTCGACGATCAGCAGATCATCGTCCTGGATCAGCGGGCGGGCATGATGCATTCCCACCACCGCCGGGATCTTCAGGCTGCGGGCGACGATGGCGGTATGGGAGGTGGCGCCGCCCAGATCGGTGATGAACCCGCCGATGCGCAGATTCTTGAACTGGATGGTGTCGGCGGGCGAGAGATCGTGGGCGACGATAATCAGGTCCTCGTCCCGAATGCGGCGGGCGAGCTTGCGCGGCTTGCCCATCAGCACCTTCACCACCCGCTCCACGACCTGCACGATGTCCTGCTTGCGTTCCCGCAGATAGGCGTCGTCGATCTCGTCGAACTGGGCCGCCAGCAGCCGCATCTGCTGCACCAGCGCCCACTCCGCATTGCAGCGCCGCTCGCGGATCAGGATCTTGGGTTCCTCGGCCAGCATCGGGTCGGCGAGGATCATCGCATGCAGATCGACGAAGGCCTCGATCTCGGCGGGCGTGCCAGGCTGGGCCGCCTCTTCGCGCAGGGCGTCCAGTTCTCCCGAGACGGCGGCGAACGCCGCCTCGAGGCGGGCCACCTCGGCTTCCACATCGCGTTCCCGGAGCTGGTACTGGGCCACTTCCAAGGTCGCGTGGGACACCAGATGGGCGCGGCCAATGGCGATGCCTGACGATATCGCCAGGCCGAAAATCGAAAAACTCATGAAAGACTGCCGCTGCGCGGTTTATTCGGATTCGCCGAAGCGCTCGGCGATCAGGGCCAGGATGGCCGTCATCGCCTCCTCGGCGCGCTCCCCCTCGCAATCCACCATCACGGTGGAACCCTTGCCCGCCGCCAGCATCATCACCCCCATGATGCTCTTGGCGTTGATGCGACGACCATTGCGCTCCATCCATACCTCGCAGGGGAAGCTGCCCGCCAGCTGCGTGAGCTTGGCCGAAGCGCGGGCATGAAGCCCCAGCTTGTTCACGATTTCCGCTTCTGCTCTCGGCACATCCCCTCCCTTCTCGTAGCCACCGCAGACGGTGGCTACCGCCTGCGTCTCGAGACTCGATTGTAGGAGCAAACCGGGACGGCGCGCCATGTACATGTCCTATTTTGTTTAGTGCACCGCAAAAAAGACAGCGGCTCGAACATATCCCTTGCGGGAATCAGGGGCATCGCGGGTCTGCATGTTGCACCGCGATAACCTACAATTCAGCCTTTGGACCCAGTTCTAACGCCATGAGCGCACGCCTTAGAGAAATCCCCTACAACTACACCTCGTTTTCCGACCGGGAGATCGCGATCCGCCTGCTGGGCGCGGAGTCCTGGCGGGTACTCGACCAGTTGCGCAGCCAGCGGGTCACCGGCCGTTCGGCGCGGATGCTGTACGAGGTGCTGGGCGACATCTGGGTGGTGCAACGCACCCCCTACCTGGAAGACGATCTGCTGGCCAACCGCCATCGGCGCGAGGCCCTGGTGGAAGCCTTGCGCCATCGGCTCAATGAAATCGAGAAACGGCGCGCCGGCAACGAAGCGGTGGCCGGCCTGCTGGGCGCGGCGCGGGAAGCGGTGGCACGCTTCGAGGACTGGTTCGCCACCACGGCCCGGCTGCGCAAGCGGGTGCTGCGCACGCTGGCGCGCCACACCCGCCGCGACAACATCCGCTTCGACGGCTTGAGCCGCGTTTCCCACGTCACCGACGCCACCGACTGGCGCGTCGAGTATCCCTTCGTGGTGCTGATGCCCGACACCGAAGAGGAGATCGGCCCCCTGGTGCGTGGCGCCATCGAACTGGGCCTGACCATCATCCCCCGCGGCGGCGGCACCGGCTATACCGGCGGCGCCGTGCCGCTGACGCCGCTGTCGGTGGTGATCAATACCGAGAAGCTGACCGACCTGGGACCGGTGGAAGAGCAGCAGTTGCCCGGCGTCGACCGTCCCTATGCCACCGTGCGCACCGGCGCCGGCCTGGTGACCCGGCGCGTGATGGACGCGGCGGAAAACGCCGGCCTGGTCTTCGCCTGCGACCCCACCTCGGCCGACGCCTCCTGCATCGGCGGCAACATCGCGATGAACGCCGGCGGCAAGAAGGCCGTGCTGTGGGGCACGGCGCTGGACAACCTGGCCTCCTGGCGCATGGTCACCCCCGACGGCCGCTGGCTGGAAGTGGAGCGCATCAACCACAACCTGTCCAAGATCCACGATCAGGACACCGCCACCTTCCGCCTGAAGCGCTACGACGAAAGCGGCGAGAAGCTGCTGGGCGAGGAATTCCTCTCGGTTCCCGGCGCCCGTTTCCGCAAGACCGGCCTGGGCAAGGACGTCACCGACAAATTCCTCGGCGGCCTACCGGGTGTGCAGAAGGAGGGTACGGACGGCATCATCACCTCGGCGGTCTGGATCCTGCACAAGATGCCGCCGGTGACCCGCACCGTCTGTCTCGAATACTTCGGCCAGGTACGCGAGGCGGTGCCCTCCATCGTCGAGATCACCGAATATCTGAAAACCCGCCCCGGCGGCGCCATCCTGGCCGGCCTCGAACACCTGGACGAGCGTTACGTGCGGGCGGTGGGCTACACCACCAAGGCCCGAAGTGGAAAAGGCGGCCAAGGTCGGCCGAAGATGGTGCTGATCGGCGACATCGTTGGCGAGGACGAAGCGGCCGTGATGAGCGCCGCCTCCGAAGTGGTGAAGATCGCCAATGCGCGGGGTGGTGAGGGCTTCATCGCCGTCAGCCCCGAGACGCGCAAGAAATTCTGGCTCGACCGGGCACGCACCGCCGCCATCTCAAAGCACACCAACGCCTTCAAGATCAACGAGGACGTGGTGATTCCCCTGCCACGCATGGGGGACTACTGCGACGGCATCGAGCGCATCAACATCGAGCTGTCGATCAAGAACAAGCTCGAACTGTGCGACGCCCTGATCGACCTGCTGCAGGGCGACCTGCCGGTGCAGACCGGCGATACCGCCCTGGACAAGGAGGTGCTGCTGGGCGACCGGCCCGAGCGGGCGCGGGAACTGGTGGCCGAGGTGCGGCGCCGCTGGCAGTGGCTGCTGGATCATCTGGACCAGCCCCTGACCGAGGCCGAAGCCCGTTTCGCCGAATACGGCGTGAATGCCGGCCCGCTGGTGAACAGTGCCGCCAGTCCGACGCTGTTCCATCGCCTGCAGGACTTCTCGGTGCGGGTCTCCTGGAAGCGGGAACTTAAAAAACCCCTGGACGCCATCTTCAACGGCAGCACGGATCGCCCCATCGTCGAGCGCCTGGAAGCGCTGCAAAAGGAAGTGCTGCGCGGCAGGGTTTTCGTCGCCCTGCACATGCACGCCGGCGATGGCAACGTGCACACCAACATTCCGGTCAATTCCGACCACTACGCCATGCTGCAGACCGCGAACGCGGCCGTGGAGCGCATCATGTCGCTGGCCAGGAGCCTGGGCGGCGTGATCTCCGGCGAGCACGGCATCGGCATCACCAAGCTGGAATTCCTCGCCGAGGAGGAGATCCGCCCGTTCCGCGAATACAAGCAGAAGGTGGACCCGGAGGGCCGCTTCAACAAGGGCAAGCTGATGCCCGGCGCCGACCTCGCCAACGCCTATACGCCGTCGTTCGCCCTGCTCGGCGTCGAATCGCTGATCATGGAACAGTCCGACATCGGGCGCATTTCCAACATGGTCAAGGACTGCCTGCGCTGCGGCAAGTGCAAGCCAGTCTGCTCCACCCACGTGCCACGGGCCAACCTGCTCTATTCGCCGCGCAACAAGATCCTCGGCACCGGCCTGCTGATCGAAGCCTTCCTCTACGAAGAGCAGACCCGGCGCGGCATCTCGCTCCGGCACTTCGACGAATTCGGCGACGTGGCCGATCACTGCACCGTCTGCCACAAGTGCGCCAATCCCTGTCCGGTGGACATCGACTTCGGCGACGTTTCCGTCGCCATGCGCAATTTCCTGCGTCAGCAGGGCAAGAAGAAGTTCGTCCCCGGCACGGCGCTGACCATGGCCTTCCTCACCGCCACCGATCCGGCCACCATCAAGCTGATGCGGACCGGCATCACCGGCGTCGGCTACAAGCTGCAGCGCCTGGGCTACCGCGTCGGCAAGGCGCTGGGCCTGACCCAGGAGGCGGTCGCGCATCCGCCCGCCACCCTGGGCCGCCCCGACGTCAAGACGCAGGTGATCCACTTCATCAACAAGCCGCTGCCGCGCCATGTGCCGGCCCGCACCTCCCGCGCCCTGCTCGACATCGAGGACGACACGCTGATCCCGGTGATCCGCAACCCGCAGAAGACCACCGAGGAATCGGACGCCGTGTTCTACTTCCCCGGCTGCGGCTCGGAGCGGCTCTTCTCCCAGGTGGGCCTGGCCACCCAGGCCATGCTCTACGACCTGGGCGCGATCACGGTGCTGCCGCCGGGCTATCTGTGCTGCGGCTATCCGCAGACCGCGAGCGGCGAAGAGGACAAGGGCCAGAAGATCACCACCGACAACCGGGTGCTGTTCCATCGTGTGGCCAACACCCTCAACTACCTGGACATCAAGACGGTGATCGTCTCCTGCGGCACCTGCATGGACCAGTTGCAGAAATACGAATTCGAGAAGATTTTCCCCGGCTGCCGATTGCTCGACATCCACGAATACCTGCTGGAAAAGAACATCAAGCTGGAAGGCGTGAGCGGCACCCGCTACCTCTATCACGACCCCTGCCACACGCCGATGAAGACCCACGCGCCGATCAAGGTGGCGAACACCCTGCTCGGCGGCGGCGTCGAACTCTCCGACCGCTGCTGCGGCGAGTCCGGCTCCCTGGCCGTCTCCCGCCCCGACATCTCGACCCAGGTGCGCTTCCGCAAGCAGCAGGAGATCGAGCAGGGCGTCGCGCGCCTGCGCCAGGGCGGCGACCAGGCGCCCTTCACCGGCGACGTGAAGATCCTCACCGCCTGCCCGTCCTGCCTGCAGGGGCTGTCCCGCTACGAGAACGACGCCGGCGGCATCGAGGCCGACTACATCGTGATCGAGATGGCCCGCCACCTGCTGGGCGAGGACTGGATGCAGAACTACGTCGCCGCGGCCAACCGCGGCGGCATCGAGCGCGTGCTGCTCTGAGGTTCGAATGACCGTCCCGGCCGGACAGGGAGGGGCGCGTCCGGCCGGGCGATCGCGCGCCGCTGGAGCAGCCTTGCGCCCGACGAACTCCGGAGAGCCGCCATGCCCGACCGCATCCGCCAGATACTGAGCCAGATCAGCGCCCTCGACGAGGAGCTGCGCACCGCGCTGCACGAACAGGAAAGCCGCCTGCGCTACAAGATCCAGGGCCGGCGCGTGCACTTCGAGGAGCACATCCGCGCCGCCCACCGCCGCCTGCGCATGGGGCTCGTCCGCTGGCTGCTGGAGAGCCGCGTCCAGAGCCTGGTCTCCGTCCCCATCATCTACGGCATGGCCCTGCCGCTGGTGCTGTTCGATCTATGCATCACCTTCTATCAATGGACCTGCTTCCCCCTCTACGGCATCAAGCGGGTCCGGCGCCGGGACTACTTCGTCTTCGACCGTTCCCACCTGGCCTATCTCAACCTGTTCGAAAAGATCAACTGCGCCTATTGCAGCTATGGCAACGGCCTGCTCGCCTATGCCGCCGAGATCACCGCCCGCACAGAACAGTACTGGTGCCCGATCAAGCACGCCCGCAAGGTGCTGGGCGCCCATGGCCGCTATGCCCACTTCCTGCCCTACGGTGAAGCCGCCGACTACCAGGACCGCCTGGCCGAGTTCCGGCGCGCGCTGAACGAAAAGACCGACGGCGACGGCTGAGCCCTGGCTGATCCGATGACCGGCTCGCCTCCGCGTCGGAGACGCGCTATGCTCAAAGCGTTCTTCACTCCACCCGTACCGCCATGTGCCAACTGCTTGGAATGAACTGCAACACGCCGACGGACATCTGCTTCTCCTTCGAGGGATTCCGCAGTCGGGGCGGGCTGACCGATGTTCATACGGATGGCTGGGGCATCGCCTTCTTCGAGGGGCGCGGCGCCCGCACCTTCCTCGACCCGCGCCCCTCCAGCCAGTCGCCGGTCGCGGATCTGGTGCGGCAGTATCCGATCCGTTCCAAGAACGTGATCGCCCACATCCGCAAGGCCACCCAGGGACCGGTCGGCCTGGAGAACACGCATCCCTTCCAGCGCGAGCTGTGGGGCCATTATTGGATCTTCGCCCACAACGGCAACCTCGACGCGTTCGCGCCGCCCCTGGACGGCAGCTTCATCCCGGTCGGCGACACCGACAGCGAGCGGGCGTTCTGCTGGCTGCTGCAGAACCTGGCGGAGAACTTCTCCGCGATGCCCCGCAGCGACGTGCTGCACCAGACGCTGCGGGAGCTGACGCGGGAGATCGCGCCCCACGGCGAGTTCAACTACCTGCTGTCGCAGGGCGACGCGCTGTTCGCCCACTGCTCGACGCATCTTTGCTACATCGTCCGCCAAGCCCCCTTTTCGATGGCCCATTTGAAGGATCAGGACGTTTCGGTGGACTTCAGCGAAGTGACCACGCCCGCCGACCGGGTCGCCGTGATCGCCACCGCGCCGTTGACCGACAACGAGGAATGGACGCCGATCGCGCCGGGCACGCTGATGATGTTCCTGGACGGCGCGCCGGTACTCTGAGTCCCCCCAGAAAGCCTCGCTGCGCTCAACTTGCCCCTCAAGGGGCAAGAAAACTCGGGGCGGCTCTTCGTTTTCTTGAACGGGCGCGCCGGACGCTGCCTCAGAGCAGCACGATGTCGAACTGCTCCTGGGTGTAGCTGGCCTCGGCCTGGAGCGAGATCGGCTTGCCGATGAAGTCCGACAGCATCGCCAGGGACTGCGACTCCTCCTCCAGGAACAGATCGACCACCGCCGACGCGGCCAGCAGCCGGTATTCCCGGGCATTGAACTGGCGCGCCTCGCGCAGCAGTTCGCGCAGGATCTCGTAGCACATGGTCTGGGCGGTCTTGATCTCGCCCCGCCCGCCGCAGGTCGAGCAGGGTTCGCAGAGAATGTGGGCCAGCGATTCGCGGGTGCGCTTGCGGGTCATTTCCACCAGCCCCAGGGCGGTGAAGCCGTTGACGGTGATGCGGGTGTGGTCGCGGGCCAGGGCCTTGTTCAATTCGTCCAGCACCGCGATCTTGTGCTCCCCGGACTCCATGTCGATGAAGTCGAGCACGATGATGCCGCCCAGATTGCGCAGGCGCAGCTGGCGGGCGATGGTCTGCGCCGCCTCGAGATTGGTCTTGAAGATGGTGTCGTCGAAATTGCGCAGCCCCACGTAGCCGCCGGTGTTGACGTCGATGGTGGTCATCGCCTCGGTCTGGTCGATGATCAGGTAGCCGCCGGACTTGAGTTCCACCCGCCGCGCCAGCGCCTTCTGGATCTCGTCCTCGACGCCGTACAGGTCGAACAGCGGACGCTCGCCCGTATAGTGCGCCAGCAGCGGCAGCACCTGCGGCATGTACTCCTCGGCGAAGAGCGTCAGTTTCTGGAAGTTCTCCCGCGAGTCGATCAAGATCCGGGTGGTCTCCGGCGTCACCAGATCGCGCAGCACGCGCTGGCCCAGCGTCAGATCCTCGTGCAGGAGGAAGGGCGGCGCGGTGGACTGGGCGCGGTTGCGGATTTCGGCCCACAGGCGGCGCAGGTAGGCGATGTCGGCGGTCAGCTCGGCGTCGCTGGCGTTCTCGGCCATGGTGCGGACGATGTAGCCGCCGGTTTCGTCGGCGGGAACCAGGGTCTGCAACTTGTGCTTGAGCAGCTCCCGCGCCGCGTCGTCGCCGATCCGCTGCGAGATGCCGATATGCCTTTCCTGGGGCAGGTACACCAGCATCCGCCCGGCCAGGGAAATCTGCGTGGTGAGGCGGGCGCCCTTGCTGCCGATCGGGTCCTTGAGCACCTGCACCACCAGGTGCTGCCCCTCATACACCATGCGTTCGATCAGGCGCGCCTCGCCACCATGGCCGTTGCGCTGCTCCCAGATGTCGGCCACGTGCAGGAAGGCCGTGCGCTCCAGGCCGATCTCGACGAACGCCGACTGCATCCCGGGCAGCACCCGCACCACCTTGCCGCGATAGACATTGCCGACGATGCCGCGGCTGCCGGTACGCTCGATATGCAGTTCCTGCACCACCCCCTGCTGCATCAATGCAACGCGGGTTTCCTGGGGGGTGAAATTGATCAGAAAGGATTCGCTCATGGCGGCGTCGACGAAGAGGCTGGCTGCGGCATTCTACCCACCCGCCTACAGCGGGTAGCCGAAGCGCCGCAGCAGCAGCACGGTTTCGCACAAGGGCAGGCCGACGATGCCGGACGGCGAGCCGCGTATCTCCGCCACGAACATTGCGCCGCGCCCCTGCAGGCCGTAGGCGCCCGCCTTGTCCATCGGCTCGCCGCACGCCACGTAACGCTTGATCTCGTCCGCCGCCAATTCCCGGAAACTCACCTCGCTGACGCTCAACGCATGCTCGATGCGGCCCGGCGTCGCCACCGCTACCGCCGTCAGCACCCGGTGACTGCGGCCCGACAGGCGCGTCAGAATGGCGTGGGCGTCGGTCTCGTCGCGCGGCTTTCCGATGATGCGACCGTCCAGATCCAGGGCGGTGTCGGCCGCCAGCACCGGACGCGACAGCAAATGCCGTTTCCGGATCTGCTCCTGCCCATGAACGGCCTTGGCGCTGGCCACCCGCAGCACGTAATCCTCCGGCAACTCGCCGGGCAGGGGTGTTTCATCAACCTCCGGATCGGCGCGCTCTGCGCTGCGGAACAGCAGCAGGTCGAAACGGACGTTGATCTGGGTCAGCAGCTCGCGCCGCCGGGGACTGCGGGAAGCCAGGTAGATGCGGGATTCGACGGGCGCGCTCATGGATTACCGCGAAATAGTCAATTGAAACGGCAAGTCAAATGTTCGCGCGCAGCGAGTCGTCATTGCCACCTCCCCCAGAGAGGGGGGCGAAGGCGGGGTTTCGCGAAGCACTGCTTTGCGCCGCCGTAGCCGGTCGGCTGTGCAAAGCCGACCGTGGGCAGCTGGGAGAGGGAGGGCCTTCCTGCCCTCCGCGTATTTCATGCTCCGGGACGAAAAATTAGTTTCCATGAGCAATCGTCTCACTCGCGGTGGTAGGGATGGCCGCGCATCAGGCTGACGGCCCGATACAGGGCCTCGGCCAGAATCACGCGCACCAGGGCATGGGGCAGGGTCAGGCCGGAGATGCGCACCCGCTCGTCCGCTTCCTGCCTGAACGCCGGGTCCAGACCGTCGGGACCGCCGATCAGGAAGGCCACGTCGTCGCCTTCGTTCAACCAGCGCTGAAGCCGTTCCGCCAAGCCGCGAGTGGTCAGCTCCGTTCCCCGCTCGTCCAGGACGATGCGACGGCAACGCGCGGGCAGCGCCGACCGCAGCCGCACGGCTTCGGCCGCCATCATGGCCGCCACCGGCTTGCCCTCGGCGCGCGGTTCGGCCTTCACTTCCAGCAATTCAAGAGGCAACTCGCGCGGCATCCGCTTGGCAAACTCGCCGTAGCCGGCGCTCACCCAGTCGGGCATGCGCGTGCCGACCGCCGCGATCAGCAATTTCACGCTTGATCCGGACTCTTCGCGGCACCGCTCCGGCTGCGCCGGACGGACGCGGGCTTGGCGCGGGGCACGGGCGCTTCCCCATCCCCGTCGCCGGCTTCCTCGTCGGCGCCGGCCGCCGCGCGCCTGGCGCCCGACCGGCGGGCGCCGGCCTGCCACAGTTCCTCCAGGTTGTAGAAACTGCGGACCGCCGGCTGCATGACATGGACCACGATGTCGCCCAGATCCACCAGCACCCATTCGCCACCCGCCTCGCCCTCGACCCCGATCACCTCGCCGCCGGCTTCCTTCACCTTGTCATGGACATTGCGGGCCAGGGCCTTGACCTGGCGATTGGAGTTGCCACTGGCGATCACGATGCGCTCGAAGAGCGAGGTGAGCCTGGCGGTGTTGATGACTTCGATGTCCTCCCCCTTGATGTCCTCCAGGGCGGCGACGACGATTTTCTGTAGCTTGCGGATATCCATTCAAGAAGCCTGATAAAGATGGTTGCGATCAATATAGTCAAGCGCCGCGTCCGGCAGCAAATAGCGGATGCTGTCGCCCTGCGCCAGCATCCGGCGGATCGCGGTCGCGGAAATGTCGAGCGCCGTGATCGAAAAGGGCAGTATCCGACCGGCCGGCACGGCCGCCAGTTCCCCGGCGTCCCGAGCCTGGCGCCGCTCCAGTTCCCCGGCCAGGAGCGCCGGCAGCGCCGCGGCGTCGAGGTCGTGGCCGGGGCGCGTCGCCACCGCCAGATGGGCCAGGTCGAACAATTCGCGCCAGCGATGCCAGGACGCCAGGCCGAGGAACGCATCGGCGCCCACCAGCAGCACCAGCGGCCGCGCGGCGCCGAAGCGCTCGCGCAATCGCTCCAGGGTGGGTACGGTGTAGCTCGGCTGCGGGCTCTCGGCCTCCAGGGCGATCACCTCGAACGCGGGGTTGCCCTGCGCCGCCAGGCGCGCCATGGCCAGGCGATCGGCGGCGGGTGCCTGCGGCGCCGAGCGATGGGCGGGCCGGCCCGCCGGGATCAGGCAGACCCGCTGCAACCCCAGGCGGACGCGGGCCTCCTCGGCCAGGCGCAGGTGTCCGTAGTGGATCGGATCGAAAGTCCCGCCCAGGAGGCCGATGGGTTTGCGATCCTCCTCACGCATCGGCGCCGAAGACATCCCGATAGCTCAGGTACACGCTCGCCATCAGCACCGGCGCCAGCACCAGCATCATGAGCATGCGCAGGACCATCGCCACGCCGCCGGCGACGGCGCCCGACAGCAGGCTGGCCAGCACCACCAGCAATCCCGGCAACACCACGCCGATCGCGGCGATCACCAGGCCGTAGACGGCAAAGGCGCGCCAATTGCGTATCGTGGCGACGATGCTGAAGAACACCGCCTTGGCCGGTGCGACGCCCGCCCAGCCGGTCAGCATGGGAGCGAACCAGAAAGCCAGCATCAGCGGCATCGCCAGCACCAGCATCAGCAGCGCCAGACGCAGCAGCTGTTCGGGGTCGGGCTGCGCCAGATCCACGCTTTCCAGGCCCGACAGCGTCAGCATCAGCAACAGCAGCAGGGACGCCAGCAGATTGAGCCCCCCCAGCTGCAACAGTGCCTTGCGCTGTTCGCGCAGCCCCTGGAACAGGGTGCCCGGACGCAGTGCGCCGAAGGCGTCGATCTCGCGGCAGCCGTTGGCGACGATCAGGGTCATCGTGGGCAGGGCCAGGGTCAGCAGGAACGGTCCTATCAGGGGCAACAGATTGACCAGGAGGATGACCAGGAAATAGCCCAGCGTCAGGGCGGTCATCAGGGGCGGATTGGCTCGGAAAAGGCGGAATCCCGCCACGAGCCAGAGGACGCCATGGCGGGCGGGAAGACGGTGGGCCTGCATGAAGCTATGAAGAAGTCACAGAAAAATGTCGCGGTAGGAAGCGTAGACGGAGCCGACCACCACCGGCACCAGGACCAGCAGTCCCAGGCCGAAGGGAATCGCGGCGATGAAGCCGAGGACGAAAACCACCACGCCATACACCAGGAAAGGCAGAACGTTCTTCAGGCAAGCGGAGAAGCTGCCCTTGAGGGCCGCCAGCGGCGCCGCATCGCCGAGCATCACCAGCGGCACGGCGAACCACAGCGCCATGGTCAGCGGCACCGACAGCGCCATCACCAGCAGCCAGGCCATCAACATGCCGCCGACGGCCAGGGTGGCGCCGGCCACGGGCGCCACCTGCCCGCTCCACAGCCCTCCCATCATGGCGCCGCCGCCGATCAGGAAGGCGGCCAGGGCGATCGCCACCATCGCGGCCACGGAGAGCAGGCCCAGGGTGATCAGGTTGCCGGTGTTGGCGCGAAAGCCGGCGAGCAGCGTGTCGAACTGCAAGTCCTCGTCCCGCTCCTGCGCCGCGCACCCCGCCATCAGGCCGCCGAGAAAGACCGGCATCAGCAGGGCCGAGGCGATGCCGCCGAAAAAGGGCACCAGATGCAGCAGCACCTGAATGACGAACAGCACCACGGTCAAGGCGATCCAGATCGCCGGCGCCGCCCGGAACATGCGCCAGCCGTCGGCCAGCCACTGGGTGCCGCGCTCGATGCCGACCGTCCTGGGTTCACGGGGGGACTGTGCGGTTGGCACGATGGAGGTGGTTTCGTCGCTCATGGCCTTAGCGTGAACTAGTCAATTGAAACGGTAGGTCAAATATTCGAGCGCAGCGAGCAAACCGGTCACCGCCCCCGGAGAGGGGGAGGCTGGGAGGGGACAGGCCTGCCTGCCCTCCGCGTATTTCATGTTTCGGAGCGAGAATCCTGCGTCCATGAGCGGTCAATTCCAGGTCCGGATCACCCACATCGGCGGCTGCACGCTGGGGCCGAGCGCATCGCGGCGGGCCCAGGCGCCCTTGCCGTCCTCATCCACCAGATAGTAGGGCACGCCATGGCGGGGCGTGACCTTGAGCATGTAGAGGCGGCCGTTGATCCGGTATTCCTCGACCTTGTCCTCGCCCCGCTTGGTGATGGTCACCTGCGGCTCCAGTTCCTGGTCCAGCGCCACGCCGGGCGGAGGCGGCGGCACCTCGGGCAGCGGTTCCAGATTGTCCGGGCGCTTGGCGGCCGTGTCGGCCCAGGCGGGCAACGCGGCGGCGAGCAGGATGAGAAGCGTGAGGCGGCGCATGGGGTTTCCTTTCGAAATGCCGTCCGATTCTAGCAGAGGCACCGGATTCACAAATTGAGCAGAAGCTCGTGCTCCGCCGGCAGATGAGCGAAGCCGCGCCGCTCGTAGTGGCTGAAAATCGCCTCCACCACCGCCTCGGGTTCATCGATCACCTGCAGCAGGTTCATGTCGTCCGGATGGATCATGCCTTCCGCCACCAGCCGGTCGCGGAACCAGTCCACCAGCCCGCCCCAGAACCCGCTGCCCACCAGGATCATCGGGATGCGGGGCGACTTGCCGGTCTGGATCAGGGTCAGCGCCTCCAGCAATTCGTCCAAGGTGCCGAAACCGCCGGGCATCACCACGTAGGCCGAGGCGAGCTTGACGAACATGTACTTGCGGGCGAAAAAATGCCGGAAGGTCTGGGAAATGTCCTGGTAGCGGTTTTCCTTCTGCTCCATCGGCAACTGGATGTTGAGGCCGATGCTGACGCTCTTGCCGTCGAAGGCCCCTTTGTTGGCGGCCTCCATGATGCCGGGGCCGCCGCCGGAGATCACCGAGAATCCCGCGTCGGAGAGCAGCCGGGCGATTTTTTCGGTCAATTGGTAATACTCGCTCTCGGGCGCCACCCGGGCGCTGCCGAAAATCGAGACCGCCGGCCGCACCTGCGCCAGCCGGTCGGTGGCCTCGACGAACTCTGCCATAATGCCAAAGACGCGCCAGGCCTCGCGGGCGTTGGATGTCGGAGCTGCGGAAGGTCGCTCGAAGGGGGACGGCAACTTGTCTTTCGCGCTCATGAAACAAAACCTTTTCCGGTTAACAACTGCAAGAGAATACGGGGCACCGCACCCGGCGCCGCCCCTGTCCTCCGGTGAATGCTCTCCATGACCAAGCTGCTCCTAGTCGACGGTTCCTCCTACCTCTATCGCGCTTTCCACGCCCTGCCGGACCTGCGCAACCGCGCCGGGGAACCCACCGGCGCCATCTACGGCGTCATCAACATGCTGCGCCGGCTCGAAGCCGATCATAGCGCGGAGTACCGGGCCGTGGTGTTCGACGCCAAGGGCAGGACCTTCCGCGACGACTGGTACCCCGACTACAAGGCCCACCGCCCGCCGATGCCGGAGGACCTGGCGGCCCAGGTCGAGCCGCTCCACGCCTGTGTGCGGGCGCTGGGTTGGCCGCTGCTGATGGTCGAGGGCGTGGAGGCCGACGACGTGATCGGCACGCTGACCCGGCAGGCCGCCGCCGAAGGCATGGAGTGCATCGTCTCCACCGGCGACAAGGACCTGGCGCAACTGGTGAATTCCCGCGTCAAACTGGTGAACACCATGACCAACGAAGTGCTGGACGAAGCCGGCGTGGCGGCCAAGTTCGGCGTGGAGCCGCGACGCATCGTCGACTATCTGGCGCTGGTGGGGGACGCGGTGGACAACGTGCCCGGCGTGGAAAAAGTGGGGCCCAAGACCGCGGTCAAGTGGCTCGCCCAGTACGGCTCGCTCGACGCCATCATCGCCCATGCCGGCGAAATCAAGGGCGCCGTGGGCGACAACCTGCGCCGCCACCTCGATTTCCTGCCCCTGGGCAGGAAACTGGTGACCGTCGCCTGCGACCTCGACCTGCCGCAAAAACCCGCCGACCTCTTCCCCCGCGCCCACGACAACGCGCAACTGGCGGCGCTGTTCGGTCGCCTCGAATTCAAGACCTGGCTCAATGAAGTGCAAAACGGCGGCATGGCGCCGCCGCCGAATGGCGCGGCCAGGGCATCCAGAGCCGGGGCATCGGCCGCTGCCGCGCCGGCACTGGCGCAGCACGCGCGGGACCATTACGAGACCCTGCTCGCCACGGCCGACCTGGAGCGCTGGCTGGCGAAGATCGAGGCCGCCGAACTCACCTCTCTCGACACCGAGACCACCGACCTCGATCCGATGCGGGCGCGGCTGGTGGGCATCTCCTTCGCCGTTACGGAGCAGGGCCGCGTCGAGGCCGCCTACCTGCCCCTGGGTCACGCCTACGCCGGCGCCCCGGAACAACTGGCGCTGGCCGAAGCGCTGGCGCGGCTCAAACCCTGGCTGGAATCCCCGCGCCACAAGAAGCTGGGCCAGCACCTCAAGTACGACCGCCACGTCTTCGCCAACCACGGCATCGCCCTTGCCGGCATCGCCGAGGACACCCTGCTCGAATCCTACGTGCTGGAAAGCGACAAGCCCCACGATCTGGGTTCCCTGGCCTCGCGCCACCTGGGCCTGGCCACCATCGCCTACGACGACATCACCGGCAAGGGCGCCGCGCGCATCTCCTTCGCCCAGGTGGCGGTGGACACGGCCGCCGAATACGCGGCCGAGGACGCCGACATCACCCTGCGCGTGCATCGCCACTTCGCGCCGCTGCTGGCCGAGGAACCCAGGCTGGCAGCCCTCTACCGCGAGATCGAGCTGCCCACCGCGGAAGTGCTCTACCGCATGGAACGCAACGGCGTGCTGGTCGACGCCGGCGCCCTGGCGCGGCAGAGCGACGAACTGGGCCGGCGCCTGCTGCAACTGGAGCAAGACGCCCACACGCTGGCCGGCCAGCCCTTCAACCTGGCCTCGCCCAAGCAGCTGGCGGAAATCCTGTTCAATCAGCAGGGCCTGCCGGTGGTGAAAAAGACGCCGTCGGGCGGCCCGTCCACCGACGAGGAAGTGCTCACCCAACTGGCCGAGGACTACCCGCTGCCCAAGCTGCTGCTGGAGCACCGCAGTCTCAACAAGCTGAAGGGCACCTACACCGACAAGCTGCCGAAGATGATCAACCCCGCCACCGGACGGGTGCACACCAGCTTCTCGCAGGCGGTGGCGGTCACCGGCCGGCTCGCCTCCTCCGACCCCAACCTGCAGAACATCCCGATCCGCACCGAGGAAGGGCGGCGCATCCGCTCCGCCTTCGTCGCCCCGCCCGGACATCTGATCGTCTCGGCCGACTACTCGCAGATCGAGCTGCGCATCATGGCCCACCTCTCCAACGACGAAAGGCTGTTGCAGGCCTTCGCCCAGGGCGAGGACGTGCACCGCGCGACGGCGGCGGAGATCTTCGGCGTCACCCCGCTGGGGGTGGGCCCCGACCAGCGCCGCGCCGCCAAGGTGATCAACTTCGGCCTGATCTACGGCATGAGCGCCTTCGGCCTGGCGCGCGAACTGGGCATCGAGCGGACCGCCGCGAGCGCCTACATGGAACGCTACTTCGCCCGCTATCCGGGCGTCGCCCGCTACATGGAGGAGACGCGGCAGGCCGCCCGCGACCGGGGCTACGTGGAGACCGTGTTCGGCCGCCGCCTGTGGCTGCCGGAGATCAAGTCGAGCAACGTCGGCCGCCGCCAGGGCGCCGAGCGCGCCGCCATCAACGCGCCGATGCAGGGCACGGCGGCGGACCTGATCAAGCGGGCGATGATCGCCGTGCAGCACTGGCTGGACGCGGAAAGCCTGCGTTCCAGGCTGGTGTTGCAGGTCCACGACGAACTGGTGCTGGAGGTGCCGGACGACGAACTGGCCCAGGTCCGGGCCGCCCTGCCGCGCCTGATGGGCGGCGTCGCCCGCCTCTCGGTGCCGCTGCTGGTGGAAGTGGGTGCCGGCCCGAACTGGGACACGGCGCACTGACGGCGCGCCGGACGAGAAGCGCCCCTGCGTCTGCGGCCCGCCGCCTACCCCGCGCCGTCCGCCTCCAGCATCCGCCTCATGTGCGACATCACGGTGAGGTTGGCCGACTCCATGGCGGCGAGCGCCGCCAGCGCGCCCGGCATGTCGCCGGCCTGATACAGCCTGACCGCCTGGGCGGCATTCTGGTGCACCGCCTTGTGGGGGTCTTCCATTTCGCGGTAACCAGGCAGCCGGGAGAAACGCTCCTTGCCGTCGCCGTCGTAGTACCACTGCCCGAGGCGGCAGGTCGTGTGGTCGAGCAGGTCGTCGGGATCGAGCTGGGCCTTGCCCATGAACACCTGGTAGACGGCAAACTTCAGGCCGATCTCCTGGAGATTGGCCAGCTCGGCGTGTGAAATCACCGTGGCGGTGGAAATGGATGTCTCCAGATCGCCGGACAATTCGAACAGCCGCCGCATCCCTTGCGTCGCGGCGTCGCTGTCGTGGCTGAGGGTCCGTGCGTCTTCCGCGCTCTGCTCCATCAGCCCCTTGGTCTGGCTGGTGTCCTCCTGGATCTGGCCAACGAGATCGGCAATTTCAGTGGTCGCCTTGGCGGTGCGCTCGGCAAGCTTTCTCACCTCGTCGGCCACCACGGCGAAACCGCGCCCGTGTTCACCGGCGCGGGCCGCCTCGATGGCGGCGTTCAGGGCCAGCAGATTGGTCTGGTCGGCGATTTCCTTGATGAGCTGAACGATGCCGCCGATCTGGCTGGCCTGGGCGTGCAGGCTGGCAACGCTCGACGACGCGTCGCTGATGCGCTGGAACATCGAGCGCAGATCGCCGGCGATTTTTTCGAAGGCCTGGCGATTGTCGCCGGACTCCCTGGCCACCTCCATTGCGGACTCGCGCCGGTGCACCATATCGTGGGCGATTCGGGAAATGCCGCCGTCGACCTCCTGCAACGAATGGTTGAACAGGTCGAGGCTGGAAAACATTTCGGTGAAGAAATGCCGCTCGTCGCGCAATCGCTCCAGGTCCACGCGCAGCGCCGCGCTTTCCTGTTCCTCGCGGGCAAGCCGCTCGCGCAGCGCGTCCTCGCTCGCCCGCGATTGCTCGATTTCCCGCCGCAGGCGCTCACGCTCTTTCTTCTGGTTCCAGTCGAACATCGTTTTCCTCTGGATGAATCGTGGTTACGGGTGACTCCATGCCTTCCCCTGCCGGCTCTCACCTCACCAGGTGCCGTATTTCATCATAATTGCCGCGCAATATCGCCACGACATCGCCATCGATGGCATTTTCGCAGGCCATCTGGTCGAGAACGGCGATCGCGCGGGCCTGCTCCATCCCCTTGCGATAGGGCCGCTCTTCGGTGATGGCGGCGAAAATATCGGCGACGGCGACGATGCGCGAACCCAGCGGCACGTCCGTGTGCTGGTAGGGGTAGCCGCGTCCGTCGAGACGCTCGTGGTGCAAGGCCGCCCAGGTGTTGACCGTTTCCAGGCCGGGCACGGTCGAAAGGATCTGATGCGTGTAGTAGGGGTGCTGCTTCACGACGAGCAATTCCTCCGGCGTCAGTTTGTCGGGCTTGTGCAGGATGGCCGGCGGTACCGCGAGTTTGCCGATGTCGTGCAGGTGGCCGGCGATGCGCAGGAGCTTGGCCTGCTCGACCGAGAATCCGAGGTGCGCCCCCAGCCCCTCGGAAACCAGCGCCACGCTCAGCGAGTGCGTCGCCGTGAATGGCGTGAAGAAGTCGACGATCTTGCCGAAAATGCCGGACAGCTTGATCAGGGCTTCGAGGTCGAGTTCCAGCTCGCTGTGTCCGAAACGGCGGTGGATGGTGAATTCCTTGTGTTTATTGACGATGTCGAGCCAGAACGATTCCTTCCCGGACACCGTCTGAAAGGCCGCGGCGACTTCCGGATGGAAACGCTTGCCGCTGTCGAGGGCGACCCGCTCCCGAATGTCGCGCGCCTGCGCCAGGACATAACCGGCCGGGTCGGGCAGGATGGCGACGCGATCGGCCAGATGCAGAATTGCCGACAGCAGGGGGACTTCCTCCCCCGTGAATTCCTGCCCGCGTCCGAAATTCCATTCGACATGATGGAAGCAGATCGCTCGCGCCGCCGCGTCGAAAGGCAGGAACTCCCTCAGCATGCCGCGACCGACGAAACCGTGCGCATGGATGTTTTCAAGCAGCGTGGCCTCGTCGATGTGATAGTTCCGCAAGGCTTCGCCGAGCAGATGCAGCCGGCTCGACGACGAAACCGTGCCGACATCGTGCAAGGCCCCGGCAATGAGCACGGTCTGAACGTCCTCGTCAGGGAGCCCCAGTTCTTCGGCCAGGCAGCAGGCGATATAGGCGACACGCATGTGATGGTCGCCGATGGCGGGATGAAGCAGGTCGAGTGCGCGCGACAGGCCCAGCACCATGTCGAAGAGTTTTACCCGATACCTCGTGGCCTGATTGGGCATTTTCGTGGTCTCCTGAATCGCCCTGCCGGCGGGGTATGGCAATGTACCACAAAATGCCAAAGGAATAAATGAAGCAAAGGCCGGCGGAAGCGAGGTCGACGCCAGTTGCGCAATCGATCGTTCTTCTTCTGTGGTCTCCGTGCCCTCTGCGGCCAATCGAGGTTTTAAGGTTCAATCCGCCCCGACGCGGCGGCGTGCGCCCGGCGTTCCGTCGCGGCCAGACTCAGCAGCGCGGCGGCTAGAGCCAGGGACAGATTCGCCAGCCCACCGCTCCAGTAACCGTTGGTGAAATTGGCTGCGAGATAGGTCAAGAGGGTGGCGAAGACCGTCGCCACGAAGGCGCTGACGGCATCCGAACCCGGCGTCCGTGCACGCCGCAGCAGCGGGAGGCCCTCCCGGATCAGGGCCAGCCAGAACGCGGCCACCAGCAGCAGGCCGACGGCGCCGATCTCGAACAGCACCTGCAGGAAATAATTGTGCGGATTGACCCGCCCGTAGCTCGCCAGGCCCTGCGTCGGCAGGTAGTACGCCGCCAGGTCGGGGGCCGCGCGCCAGCGCTGGGCGAAACCGCCATCATTGATGGCCCAGGCGAGCTTCTTCCAGCCGTAGCCGTAGCCGGTCCAGGGTCGTTCCCGGATCACCTGCCAGGCGCCGTCCCAGACGCTCAGGCGCAGGCTGAGTCCCTCATTGGTGACATAGGTCTGCGACGACAGCAGGCTGTCGTAGTTGAAACGATCTCCCAGCGGGGAGAGCACGATCGCCAGGAAAACCGCGCCGATGACCAGTCCGCCGCGCAGCGCGAGGCGACGGCCGCGACAGAACAGCAGCAGCGCCAGGGCGCCGCCGGCACTCGCCAGCAGCGGGCTGCGGGAGCCGTATAGCGCCACCAGCGCAATGCCGACCACCAGCAACGCGGCGCCGCCGGCGCGCCACCAGCGCCCCTGGGCGCGGGTCAGCAGCCAGCCCAGCAACAGCGGCAAATAGTAGCCGCCCTTGTTGCCGTAGCCGCTCCACCAGCTATCGTGGGCATATTCCCGATCACCCAGGCCGCGCGCCGAGATCAGGGTCGCGGCATCGCCCACCGACAGCGCGCTCAGCAACGCGAAGCCGGCCAAGGCCGCCAGCACCAGGCGCCAGGCATCCGCCGCCGAACGCACCAGGACCAGGGCCGCGACGAACAGCGCGCCCTGCATCAACAAGTCCTGACGCATCGCCACCAGGCTGTCCGCCGGATAGGGGCCGCAGACCGATACCAGCAGCATCCAGCCCAGCAGCAGCAGGGCGATGCGGACCGCCGGAGAGGCGGGGAGGCGGACGGCGCGCCGCCGGACTCCGCGCAGCGCCAGCGCGCCAAGCACCCCCAGCAGGACGACCAGGGCCAGCCAGCGCAACGCGCCCAACTGGTTGAAGGGCTGCAGGAACAGCAGCAGTTGGAGCGCACCGCGCCCCAGCCGCTCCGGCCATCCGCCACCGGTGGGCATGGCGGTCAGCGCGGCCCGGCCACGGCACCGCCAGCGTTCCAGAGGGTTCATGAGGCTCATCGACGCGGCCGGCTCAGCACCCGCTCGACGGCGGCGACGATCTCGTCGTCCGTAATCAGCCGAATGCAGTCATGCGTCCCCGTCGCGCAGCGGTAGGGCGCGCGGAAGATGTGGGCGCAGGGCGCGCAGGGCAGCGGTTTTTGCAGGATGACGCTGGCCGGCAGCAGGGGGCGGGTCTCCTGCATGTTGCACGGCCCGGCGACCGAAACCAGCGGCGTCCCCACCGCGTCGGCCATGTAGGTGATGCCGGAGTCCACGCCCAGATAGGCGTCCAGCCGCTGCAACAGGGCCGGCATCTGCTCCAGCGCGAGCGCACCGCACAGGTTGCGCACGCGCGGGCTGCCGTCCAGCAGCGCCAGGATTTCCTCGCCCTGGGCGTGGTCGGACGTGGCGCCGATCAGCGCCAGCGCCAGCTCCGGCCGCGCCGCCAGCAACTGCGCGGCGACGGCGGCGATGCGGCGGCTGCCCAGCTCCTTGAGCTTGTTGGCGCTGCTGACGCCGATGCCCAGCACCTGCCCGCCCGCCGGCGACAGATCGGCGACCAGCGTGGCAACCAGCGCCTGCGCGTCCGACGCGGCGAACACTTCCTTGTCGAGGGTGGCGCCGCTCACGCCCAACCGCGCCACCAGGTCGAGGTAGGTCTCCATGATCAGCCGGTCGCCGCGATGCGCCGCCGTGGCCGTCCACAGGCCGCAGGCGAGGCGATAGGTGGTGCCGATGAAATTCGGCCGCACCGCCAGACGGATCGGCACCCCCGCCCAGAGGGTGGCCAGCGGATAGGCCAGGCCGGCGTTCAGGCAGACCACCGCGTCGTAGTCGCCGGCGGCGATCGTCGCCGCCAGGCGGCGCTTGCCCGCCAGGCCCTTCAAGGCGGCGGGCGGAAACTCGCGCACCGCGGCGACATGCGGGTTGAGGCGGAACAGCGGCGCGGTCAGCGGACTGGCCAGCACATGCACTTCGACGCCGCGTCCATCAATGTCCGCATCCGTCCGCAGGCCCTCGTCGATGGCCCGCAGCACCGGCGTCGAGCAGATCGCATCGCCGATCTTGGCCAGCTGGATCACCAGCACCCGACGCACGGGACCACGTCGCAGCCGCGCCCACAACCGCGCCCGAAACACCAGCAGCGGCCAGGCCAGCCAGGTCAGCAGCAACTGGATCACGCCACGGCTCCAGCCAGGTGGGCTTCGACGCCGGCCACGTAGTGCTCGATGGAGAAATCCGCCAGCACCACCTGCCGCCCCGCTTCGCCCATGCGCTGCCGCACTGCGGCGTCGCCCAGCAGCGTCTCCAGCCGCTGCGCCAGTTGACGGACGTCGCCGTAGGGGTAGAGCAGGCCGGTGCGCCCGTCCTGCACCAGCTCCCGCGAGCCGACCACGTCGCTGGCGATGACCGGCTTGGACAGCAGCATCGCTTCGAGGATGACGCGCGGCAGGCCCTCCTTGGCCGAGGCCAGCACCAGGATGTCCATCGCCGCCACCCATGGGAGCGGCGCCGCCTGGAAGCCGGCGAAGGTGATCGCGTCCTCCAGCTTCAGCTCGCGCGCCTGCGCCTCCAGGGCCGCCCGCTCTGGGCCGTCGCCCACCAGCAGAAGATGGAAGCGCGGCGCACCGCACTCGCGCGCGCGCGCGCGCACCAGGGCCGCGGCCTGCAACAGATCGTGGTTGGCCTTGCGCCGCACCAGGGAGCCGACGCTGCCGATCACGATCGCGCCCGGCACCAGGCCGGCCTCACGGCTCAGATCGACCGGGACCGGCGCCGGCTGGCGGCCGTCGATGGCGTTATGCACCACCGAGCACAACTCGGGCCGCACCCCCTGGCGCACCAGGGAGTCGCGCACGCCCGCCGACACGCAGATCACCTGCGCGGCGATGCGATTCACCGTGGCGACCTCCGCCGCCAGCAGGGTGGCCTCGATCCGGCAGTGCTGCACCACCGGCACGCGCGCCAGCTCGCCGGCGAGATAGCCCTCCTGGTTGGAGGACGGCTGGTTGTTGAGATACAGCAGGTCGAAACCGCCTTCCTCCAGCCGGCGGGCGATGCGCCGCGCCAGCGGCAGGATGCGCCAGCATCTTTCGACTTGATGCAGGAAGCGGCGGCGCCAGCCCGGCAGGGGCGTCAGGATCAGGCGCCCGAGTTCCTTGACCAGCTTGGCCCATTTCGGCTGCGTCGGCGGCGACATCACCTCGAAGGGGATGCCGAGCGCCGCCAGCCGGGCGCCGATGGTCTCGCCGCTGCCGCCCAGGTAGTCGCGGTAGAAGCACACGGTGATGCGGAAGCGCGCACGGTCGATCCGCTTCAGCAGTTCCAGCATGCTGTTGGTGCCGCCGCCCCATTCCTTGCCGCTGTCGAGGAGAAGGATGTTTTTCATGCCCCGCTTCCCGCGTCGAGCCGCGCCAGCACCGCCTGTTCCACCGAGTCCACGTCGATGCGGCGCATGCCCTCCTGGTCCTGGGACTTGGAAGTGACATCGCGCTCATAGGGCCGATGGATCACGGTATGGCACTCAGGATCATGGGCGGCGCCCGAGACCGCGGGATTCGAGACGGCGAACAGGCCCACCGTCGGCACGCCCATCGCCACCGCCACGTGCAGCGTGCCGGTATCGCCGCTCACCACCAGATCGAGGGCGGCCACCAGCGACGGCAGGGCCTCGATCGGCAGCGCGCCGGCGGCCACCCGCGCCGCCGGGCCGATGGCATCGGCAATGCGGCGGCAGCGCTCCGCTTCGTCGGGAGAACCGAGGAGTACGAACATCGCATTCGGATGGCGGACAAGTAGACGCCGCGCGAGGTCGACGAAATGTTCCTCCGGCCACATCCGCGCCCGGCTCGACGCGCCGGACTGGAAGCCGATCCGTGGCGCGGAACCGCGCCCCTCCCCCAGCCATTCGGCGACCCGCCGCTCCATCGCCGGCGGCCGTGGCAGGCTCATCCGCACACCAGCGGACGATGGGGACGACGCTCCCACCAAACGCGCCACCGCGAGACGCTGATCGAGGCCATGCCGAAAGGCGTCGCGGCCGACCAGGGGCTCGGCGTTCGAGAGCAGGAAGCGGAAGTCGTTGGCGTTCGGCAGCTTGAAGACGAAACGCGCGCCGGACAGGTAGGCCAGCGGCGTCGCCTGGGGTTCGTTGCCATGGAGGACCAGCGCCAGATCGCAGCGATAGCCGCGCAGGCTGCGCACGGTGGCAAGGAATCCCCGGTAGCCGCCCTGGTAGGCGACCACGTCGTCCAGCGCCGGGTGGTGGCCGAACAGTCTGACGTAGGCGCGATGGATCAGCGCGACGATGCGGGCGTCCGGATAGCGTGCTCGCACGGCATTCATCGCCGCCGTGGACATCACCGTGTCGCCCAGGGCCGTGGATGAGATCAGCAGGATCGAGCGCACGCCGGCCGGATCGAAGGCCGCGGCCGACGCATCGCGCCGGTCCAGTCGCTTGGCCAGCCGCAGTACGCCGCGGAGCAGGGATTCGCGCAGGCGGAGTCGCACGCTGGTCAGGCCCCGGGGCGTCGCAGCCCCACCGGCAGTTCGCGGGAGCGCAGACCGAGGCGGCCGGC
Organism: Denitratisoma sp. DHT3; assembly: GCF_007833355.1. Classification (NCBI taxonomy): domain Bacteria; kingdom Pseudomonadati; phylum Pseudomonadota; class Betaproteobacteria; order Nitrosomonadales; family Sterolibacteriaceae; genus Denitratisoma; species Denitratisoma sp. DHT3. Next base: position 2,199,783 of record NZ_CP020914.1, read on the forward strand.
GAGCCACTTGAACGCCCCGCCGATCTTGCGGCGCGCGCCCAGCCGCAACAGTTCGCGGGGATAGGGCGCAAGACCGCAGTCGCGCAACAGACGCTCGGCGGAGCGCGGGTTGTAGTAGACGATGTGGCCGACCGGACGGACATAGCCCCAACCGTGAAGGTCGGCGATCTCGTCGGTATTGCCGGTGGTATAGAAGAACAGGCCGCCCGGTTTCAGTTGCCGCGCGATCTGCATCACGGCAAGTTTGGGATCGTAGAGATGTTCGAGCACTTCGCGCATGAATACGCCATCGAACGGCGCGTCGGCCTCGTAGGTCTCCAGCTCGCTGTGCACCGCCTGAAGTCCCAGGGAACGCAGATGTTCCACGGCGAAGGCCGAGGGGTCGAGGGCGACGATGTCGGCTTCGGGGTGATGCTCCCTCACCGCCTGGGCAAACAGGCCGAGACCGGCGCCGGCATCCAGAATGCGCGGCGCGGGCTTGCCGATCCTCGCCCGCATCAGCTCGTAGTACTTGACGTACATGCGCTTCAGTTCGGCCAGGCGCTCGGCGCTGTCGTAATTGGCAAGGTAATTGGTGTCGCTGTCCCAATTCTCGCCCTTGTAATAGGAATCCGCGTAGAGGTCGTGCAAGTGCTTGCGGGCGACCCGCGGATTGACGAAATGGGCAGTGCAGTCCGCGCAGCGGTGAATGTCGAAGCCGATCTCGAGGAAATCGTCGCGCTTGGAGAAGGCGAAGGCCGTTGCGTCGCTGCCGCAGACCGGACAGTGATCGAGGGTTTCGAACGTGAGGATGCGGCGCAGGTAATCGCGCGGACATTCACCTGCGGCGGGTTGGGACGTCTCGTTCTGCATAATGGGCGGTGCGTCAGGAAACCGCCGCGTAAGCGGCTGCCAGCAACGGCCGGCGGTAGAGCCACAGGCGCGACGGCAGCCAGCGGCCGGCGCGGTCCTTGGTGACGATGCGGGGAATCCGCAGCGGATCGGTGCCCGCAAGGCAGGTGCCCTTTTCCACCGTGTAGAGATGGTCGAAGCCGGCCTGGCGCGCGACCGCGATGTAGTCGTCGCCGTAGTAGCCCTGGGGCCAGCACAGGTGGCCGGAGACGGCGCCCAGGCGCTGGCGCAGGGCGTCCCGCGACTGCGCCAGGTCCTCGGCCAGCCGCAGCCGCCGCGCCGCCGGATCGGCGATCTGGCGGTCCCAGCGGGTATGCGTGTGAGTGTGGGAGTGGAATTCGAAGCTGCCGGCGCCGGCCATCGCCTCCACCTCGCTCCAGCGCAGCATCACGTCGTCGGCCCGCCCCGCGCCGATGCGCTCCATGCAGGTCCGGTGATCGGGTGCGTCGCCTCCCGTCCGCGCCGGGCCGTCGCCGAGCCGACCGGTGATCAGGAACAGCACCGCCGTGAAACCAAATTCGCGCAGCACCGGATGGGCGTGGAGGTAGTTGTCCAGATAGCCGTCGTCGAAGGTGATCACCACGCTCTTCGCCGGCAGCGGCCGACCAGCGAGAAACGCCGCCAAGTCGGCGCAGCCCACGCTGCGGTAACCGCGCGCGGCCAACCCCGCGATCTGGTCGCGGAAGGTCTGCGGCGAGACCGTCACCAGCCCCGGATTCGGCGAGACATGGTGGTACATCAATACCGGCAGGGCGCGGGCGGTGGCCATGGCGATGCGTTCAGGACACCCGGTCCAGGAGGCGCCGGTAGCACTCGACCATGCCGGCCACCATCACCTCCCGCGAATAGCGTTCGCGGATGCGGCTTTGCGCCGCCGCACCCATCGCCTGGCGGCGTACCGGGTCGGCGAGCAGCTCGCTGATCGCGGCGGCGATCGCCGCGCTGTCGTTCACCGGCACCAGGAGGCCGCTGACACCGTCGGCCACCACTTCCGGCACGCCGTCGACGCGGGTCGCCACCGTCGGCAGGCCCATCGCGCCGGCTTCCATGAAGGCCGTGCCGAGGGCCTCCTGGTGGGTGGGCAGGACGAACAGGTCGAGGGCTTGCAGCACATTCACCACGTCGCGGCGCAGGCCCAGCAGATGGACCCGTCCATCCAGGCCGAGTTCGGCGATGCGGGCCTTGAGATTCTCCATTTGCGGGCCGTCGCCGGCGAAGACGAAATGGGTCTGGGGAAAGTACGCCAGCACCGCGGGGATCGCTTCCAGCAGTTCCGCGTGACCTTTCTTGCGGCGCAGGATGGCGACGGTGCCGACCAACGGCGCGTCGGCGGGAATCCCCAGTTCCGCGCGCAGGCCGGGAACGGCCGGATCGGCCACGTAGCGCGAGAGGTCGATCCCGGTCGGCACCGCCGACACCTGCTGGCGCGGCACGCCGGCGCTGACCAGGTAGTCGCCGACGAAGTTGCTGACCGCCACCACGTGGTCGGGCAGCACCGCATAGCCCAGGCGCGAGGTGATCGGCAGCGCCAGGTGGCGCGTGCGCACGATGCGCGGCCGAGGACGACGGTTCGGGTCCAGGCCAACCATGCCCAGACTCAGACTGCGCGCGGCGAAACCCGCCACCTGGGTGTCGCGGCCGCTGTGGGTGTTGACCACATCGACCCCGCGCTGCTGCATCAGGCGGCGCAGCCGCAGGATGCCGGGCAGGTCCAGGGCGTTGCGCATCGGTACTTCGTAGGCGGTGAAGCCGGCCTCGCGCGCCCGGCCGACCAGGCGCGCGCCGGGCTGGCAGGCCACCAGCGCGGTGTGGCCGAGGTCGCGCAGCCCCAGCATCTCGTTGAGAATGCGGTTCTCCTGGCCGCCCCAGCCGAGGGAGGATTCCGTGTGCAGGACGGTGAGAGGGGAGGTGGACGAGGCGGACATCATGCGGCCTCCTGCTGTTCGGCGCGCTGCATCCGGTACAGGGCGGCGTAGGCGCCTTCGCGCGCCAGCAGCTCGTCGTGGCGGCCGGACTCGACGATGCGACCCTGCTGCAGCACCACGATCCGGTCGGCGTTCTCGATGGTGGACAGGCGGTGCGCGATGACCAGGGTGGTGCGGTTCTCCATCAGCGCCTCGAGGGCCTCCTGGACCGCCCGCTCGGACTGCGTGTCGAGCGCCGAGGTGGCCTCGTCGAGGATCAGGATCGGCGCATCCTTGAGCAGGGCGCGGGCGATCGCCAGGCGCTGGCGCTGGCCGCCGGAAAGCTTGACGCCGTTCTCGCCGATCAGGGTGTCGAATCCCTGCGGCATGGCTTCGATGAACTCCAGCGCATGGGCCGCCCGCGCCGCCGCGCGCACCGTTTCCCGATCGACGCTGCCGAGGGCGCCGTAGGCGATGTTGGCGGCCACCGTGTCGTTGAACAGAACCACGTCCTGGCTGACCAGGGCGATGTTGGCGCGCAGGCTCTTCAGGGTCAGTTGCGCCACGTCGTGTCCGTCGACGCTGATCCGGCCGCCGCTGGCCGGGTGGAAGCGCGGCAGGAGGTTGGCCAGGGTGGTCTTGCCGCTGCCCGAGGCGCCCACCAGGGCCACGGTCTCGCTTGGCTGGATCGCCAGGTCGATACCGTCGAGCGCGCGGCGCGGCGCGTCGGGATAGGTGAACACCAGCCGCTCGAACGCCACTTCGCCGCGTGCGCGCCCCAGATCCACCGTGCCGTTGTCCTCCTCCGGCTTTTCATCGACCAGCGAGAACACGCTCTCGGCGGCGGCCAGGCCGCGCTGCAGGGGGGCGTTGATGTCGGTGAGGCGCTTCAGCGGTGCCAGCAGCATCAGCATCGCGGTGATGAAGGAAACGAAGCTGCCCACGGTGGCGCCGTCCTGGGCCGATTCGCGCAGGGCGAAGGCGATGATCACCGCCAGGGCGACCGCCGCCAGGGTCTGCACGATCGGCCCCAGCGCCGCCGCGGCGACGGTCTGGCGCATGGCGTGGGCGCGCTGGCCGCCGCTGGCCTGGGCGAAACGGTTCTTCTCGTAGTCCTGGCCGCCGAAGACCTTGACCACCTTGTGCGCCTCGATGGTCTCCTGCAACACCCGCATGATCTGGCCCATCGCCTCCTGCACCCCGCGGCTGGTGCGGCGCAGGCGCTTGCTGAATCCGCCCACCGCCAGGGCGATCAGCGGAATCATCGCCAGCGCCACCAGCGTCAGCTTCCAGTCCAGCCAGAGCAGCCAGCCCAGCAGCCCCACCACCGCCAGGGTGTCCTTGACCAGCGTGGTCAACACCCCGGTCGCCGCGCCGGTAACGCCGGTCACGTCATAGGCCACCTTGGACATCAGCACGCCCGAGGACTGGTTGTCCACATAGCGCACCGGCAGCCGCACCAGGGTCGCGAACATGGCGTTGCGCAGGTCCAGCACGACCTTGTTGGAAACCCAGGCCAGGGAGTAGTCGGCGACGAAACCGAGCAGACCGCGGAAGACGAAGATGGCGACGATCAGCAGCGGCATGCGCCACAGGTCCGCCGCGTCGCCGCCGCCGAAGTGGCCGTCCAGCAGCGGCTTCATCAGCGCAGGGAAAAGCGGCTCGGTGGCGGCCGAGAGCGACATCGTCACCAGGGCAAAGACGAAGATGCGCCAGTAGGGCTTCACATAGCCCAACAGGCGCAGGTACAACTCGCGGCTGGAATAATGAGTCATCGAATCAGTCGGTCAGCGCGGATCGCGGACGCCGCGATCGACAAAAAATAGCTTTTCCGCCGGGCCGCCCCAAGGAAAAGCGGCACGCGGCGCCAGCCGCAACCCCTCGGTGCCACCACGAAGTTCCCCCAAACACCCGAGCGCAGCGAGCCGTATCGAACCCCCCGGAGGGGGGCGAAGGGGGGCGAGCCATCACAGACGCCACAGGGCGCAGCCCCTGGCTTGGACGGCCGCCGCATCGAGCGCGGCCTTGACGTCGATCACCACGCCGCCGGGCTTGACCAGCGTCAGCAGCTCGGCCGTCGGGCGTTGCAGGTACTCGGCGTGGGAAACGGCGAACACCAGGGCGTCCGCGTCCCGCGGCAGGGCCTCCCAGGGCGTCAGTTCCAGGCCGTATTCATGACGCGCCTCGGCGGCGTCGGCGAGCGGGTCGTGGATGCTCACCTCGGTGCCGAAGCTCTGCAATTCGGCCACCAGGTCGGCCACCTTGGAGTTGCGCAGGTCGGCGCAGTTTTCCTTGAAGGTGAGGCCCAGCAGCACGATCCTGGCGCCCTTGATGTTGCCGCCGCAGTGGATCATCTGCTTCACCGTCTGCCGCGCGACGAAGGCCGCCATGCCGTCGTTGATGCGGCGCCCGGCGAGGATCACCTGGGGGTGGTAGCCGACCATCTCGGCCTTGTGGGTCAGGTAGTAGGGATCGACGCCGATGCAGTGGCCGCCGACCAGGCCGGGCTTGAACTTGAGGAAGTTCCACTTGGTGCCGGCCGCCTCCAGCACTTCGCTGGTGTCGATGCCGAGGCGGTCGAAGATGATGGACAGCTCGTTCATCAGCGCGATGTTGAGGTCGCGCTGGGTGTTCTCGATCACCTTCGCCGCCTCCGCCACGGCGATGCTCGATGCGCGATGGACGCCGGGCTCGACGATGGACTCGTACAGCGCCGCCACCCGCGCCAGGGTCTCCGCGCCGTCCCCCGACACCACCTTGAGGATGCGCGTCAGGGTGTGCTCGCGGTCGCCGGGGTTGATGCGCTCGGGCGAATAGCCGACGAAGAAGTCCCGCCGCCAGCGCATCCCCGAATGCCGCTCCAGCACCGGAATGCAGATTTCCTCGGTGGCGCCGGGATACACCGTCGATTCGTAGATCACCACCGCGCCCTGCTTCATGTGGCGCCCGGCGAACTCGGACGCGCCGATCAGGGGCCCGAAGTCGGGCTGGCGGGCCGCATTCACCGGCGTCGGCACGGCGACGATGATGAAGTCGGCTTCGGCCAGGCGGGCCGCGTCGGCGGTGGGCTCCAAGCGGGCTGCGGCGCGCAGGTCGGCCTCGCTGGTCTCGCCGAGCGGGTCGACATGGCCGCGCACCGAGGCCACCTTGGCCTCGGACACGTCGAAACCGATGGTGCGGAAGTGTTTGCCGAATTCCACCGCGAGGGGCAGGCCCACATAACCCAGGCCGATGACGGCGATGACGGTGTTGGCGTCTGGCGACGAGATTGTCGGGAGCGACGTTTGGCTCATGGTGGACGGCCGCCGCGCGCGGCGGCTCGGATTGCAGGTCGATAACGCGCGGATTATACCGGCCGGCGCCCGCCCGCCAGACCGGCATACAAGGCCAGCAGGCGGGCCGTCATGTCGGGCAGGGCGCAGCGGGCGGCGGCCGCGCGGGCGGCGGCGGCCGCGCGGGCCGGGTCCAGCGCCAGCAGCGCCTCGGCCGCCCGGCCCAGCGCCGCCGCGTCGAGGGCGTCCGCCACCGCGCCGCACTCGGGCGTGACCAGTTCGGCGGCGCCGCTGCCGGGGCTGGTCAGCACCGGCAGGCCGCAGGCCAAGGCCTCCAGGGCGGCATTGGGGAAAGGGTCGTAGAGGGTGGGCAGCACGAAAACGTCGGCGGCGCCGTACCAGGGCCGTACGTCGGCCTGACCACCGAGGAAATGGACGCGCTCGCCGAGCCCCAGCCGCACCGCGCGGGTACGCATCGCCGCCACCTTCTTGTCCTTGCCCACCACCACCAGGTGGAGCGCGGCGGGCAGGCTGGCCAGCGCCGCCAGCAGCTGCGGGATGCCCTTGCGTTCGAAGCCGGAGCCGACGTAGAGCAGCAGCGGCGCATCGTCCGGAATACCCAATTGGCGCCGCACCGCCAGCCGGTGCTCGGCGCGCAGGCCGGGGTGGAAGAAGTCCAGGTCGACGCCGTTGTGGATCACGTGGAGCTTTTCCGCCGGCACTCCAAAGCGGCGCAGGATGTCGTCGCGCACCATCGCGGAATTGCAGATCACCGCGCGGAGGCCGGAATCGCGGAACATCGCCGCCTCCGCCGCCAGCGTGTAGCGGTGCCAGGGATGCAGACGGGTGAACCAGCGGGCCAGCGGCGACTGCACGCGGGCGCGCAGTTCCAGCCAGGTGGCATGGACGCCGTCGCCGGCCCGATACACGTGGCAGCCAGGAATGCGCTCGTGGCTCTGCACCAGGTCGAACTCCCCGCGCGCGACGATGCGCCGCACGCAGCGGGCGAATCCGGCGTCGCGCCACAGGCGGCCGAGATGAAAAGGGTTGCAGACGCGCACCTGGCGCCCGCTTGCCTGGTCCTGCGCGCCATCCTTCCACTTGCGGGTAATCAGCGTCACCGCGACGCCCTGCCCTTCCAGCGCGCCCAGCGCCCGCTCGACGAAACGCTCGGCGCCGCCGTAGGGGTTGTATTTCTGTCGGACCAGGGCGAGCTTCAAGACGTCAGCAACTCCTCGCAGGCCGCCAGCACCCGCGCCACCGGCAGCGTCACCAGACAGTCGCTGACCTTGCCGCCGCCGCAGCCGTCGAGGCCGCAGGGACGGCAGGGATGCAGGGCACTCGCCACCACCCGATGCGGCGTCATCCAGGGGCCCCACTCCTTGTCGCCGGAAGGCCCGAACAGGGCCACGGCCGGCGTGCCGACGGCCGCCGCGATGTGCATCGGCGCCGAATCCACGCCGACGAACAGCCGCGCCCGCGCCGTCAGCGCCGCCAGTTCGCGCAGCGACAGCTGGCCGGAAAAATCCACCAGCGGTGCTTGGCTGCGCGCGCGGATCGCCGCCACCAGCTCGCGCTCCCTGGGATCGGGCGCGGCGCTCAGCACCAGCGCATGGCCGCGCTGGTGCAGGGCGTCGGCCAGGGCCGCCATCGATTCGGCGGGCCAGCACTTGAACAGCCAGCGGGACGCCGGATGCAAGTGGATGAAGCCGCCCGCCGCCAGCCCGGCGTCGCGCAGCAGCGCGTCCACCCGCGCCCCGGCCTCCGCACCGGGCACCATCGTCAACCGCCGCGCCGCCGGCTCGGGATGCAGGCCGAGCACGCGCAGCGCGTCGAGGTTCCGTTCCACCGTATGGCGCAGGGCGTTGCCCGGCTGGGAATAAAAATGGCTGAAACTGCCACGCCAGAAACGGCCGCGCCCCTTCTGCCGCGGCGCCACGCTCCAGCACGGCCCCAACAGGCGCGCCAGCCAGGCGCCGCGCCGATGCTCGGTCAGGTGGATCACCAGGTCGTAATTCCGCGCCCGCAGCGCGCGCAGCAGGCCCAGCTCGGCCCGTGCCTGGGCCAACGGCCCCAGACGCTTCCAGGCCCGGTCGATCACGTGCAGCGCGGAGAGGGCCGGATGCCCGGCCAGCATCGGGGCGGTGTCGGCATAGACCAGCGCATCGACCTCGCAGCCGGGCGCCGCCGCCTTGAGCACCGACAGCACCGGCGAGGACAGCAGCACGTCGCCGTGGTGGCGCAGCTTGATCACCAGCGCGCGGCGCAGTTTGGAGAAATCGACATCGGACATGGGGCAGCATTGTGCCAGAGCCTGAGCCCGCCCTCCGCTCTGCCTTGACAAGAATTGGCGGCCCCAAGATAATCACGCCCCTTCGCGTGGTGATGTAGCTCAGCTGGTTAGAGCGACGGATTCATAATCCGTAGGTCGAGGGTTCAAGTCCCCCCATCACCACCAGTATTCAAGCGGCTCTCCTTCGGGAGAGCCGTTTTCGTTTGGGCACCGTGCCCAACTTGTGCCCAGCCTGTGCCCAAGTTATCGGCCAGTCCCGACAAATCTGACCTAAAGATTAATTTGGCCTATAGCGGAGTGGGCCGTAATCCGCCGTCAAATTTTCACTTCAGGCAGATCTTGGTCAGGAATGTGCTCGACCAATTGCTCAATTCGACAATGAAAGTAATTACAGAGCCGATCCAACACATCGGCCGTCGGATTGTAGCCGCGCTTATTTGCCAATCTAGAAAGTGTAAGGCGGTGAATGCCCGTCCTCTCAGCGATTTCCACCATGGTGATAACCCGCCCATCACGGAACTCTTTGTCAGCAATTAGCTCCTTCAGGCGAAATCTGAGCATGGTTAACTTAAAAGCAACAGTGGAATCAGGATTTTATCAAATGTAGTTGCAATATTTCAGTTGCAGGTTATATTGTCTCGCAGGTGATGCGTAAATGCGTCACCAAGAACTTAAACTAGACAAAGGATGCTTGCAATGAGCAATACATTTCTCACCACTGAGCAACTCTCCCAACTCATCCATTACGACGCTCGTACTATCCGTAATCAACTCAAGGATAGCGTCCTGCTTGAAGGGGTGCATTACATCCGCCCCTTTGGTCGGCGAAAGCTCCTCTTTATCTGGGAAACGATTGAACAGGATCTACTGAAACTCGTTCCACAACGGGATATCAGTATTCCTATGGCAAACGGAGGGGTCTGCCATGGGTAGCATTCGTTGTCGGCCCGATACCGGACTACTCTTCTTCGATTTTCGATACAGGGGACAACGCTGCCGTGAACAAAGCACGCTTCCGGACACACCTGAGAACCGTCGAAAGATGGCTAAGGTCCTCAAGAAAATCGAAGGTGAAATTGAAAGCGGCACGTTCAACTATCAGCAAGCTTTCCCTGGGAGCAGGAATGCCTCGAAGCTTGATGACGGTATTAATTCCCCACAGGAAATAGCCGCCCCAAAGAATCTTTCTTCAGCAGCGCTACCCCAAAGAAAGGAAACTCCGACTTTCTCGTCATTCAGCCAAACCTGGTTCAACGAGCAATCGGTAGGTTGGCGCCGGACCTATGTCACAACGGTTCGGCAAATACTGGACAAGCACCTGATTCCGCATTTTGGGGAACGGGAGGTCAGCAGCATTCGTCGCGAAGATATTCTTTCCTTCCGGTCCCAACTCGCCAAAGTCCGTGGCCGGAAAGAAGACTCTCAACTCTCTGCCCGTCGAATCAACGCCATTACGCTTGTGCTCCGCCAGGTGCTCAACGAAGCTGCCGACCGGTTTGACTTTAGCACGCCAGCCCTCCGCATCAAGCCACTCAAAGTTAAGAAGTCCGATGTCCAGCCTTTCAGCCTGGATGAGGTCAAACGGATCATCAGCACTGTCCGTGCCGACTTCAAGAACTACTACACCGTTCGATTCTTCACCGGCATGCGCACTGGCGAGGTGGATGGGCTGAAATGGAAATACGTCGATTTCGAACGTCGCGTGATCCTCATCCGGGAATCCTTCGTTGCCGGAGAACAGGAAGACAACACCAAGACCCTTCAGTCTCAGCGAGAAATACAGATGTCCGCCCTGGTATGGCAAGCCCTGAAGGATCAGTACGAGGCTACCGGCAACATTGGTGAGATGGTGTTTTGCAACCGGGATGGCAAGACCCTGGATACCAACAACGTAACCAAGCGGGTCTGGTATCCCCTGTTGCGCTATTTGAACCTTCCCCAACGCAATCCCTACCAGACCCGCCACACCGCAGCCACCCTATGGCTGGCTGCTGGCGAGAATCCTGAATGGATTGCTCGGCAAATGGGGCATGCGACCACTGAGATGCTGTTCAAGGTCTACTCCCGCTACGTCCCTAACCTGACCCGCCGCGATGGCTCGGCCTTCGAGCGGCTCCTGGCCGGCAGCTTTGGCGGGCAGGAGATTGCCAGTTCGCAGGAGGTGCGCCATGGAACGGTCTAACACCGCCGTTGCAGTTCCTCAGGTTGCCCACTCCCACCTGGCCCACCTGGAACCCGATGAACGCATCCGGGGCACCTATCGGATTCACAGCATGCAGATGCGCAGACGATCGGATGGCGCCAATTTCTGGGAAGTCACCCTGGCGGATCGCACAGGGATACTGGTCACCTATGCCTGGCCGGAACAACTGGAAATCGCCTACCCCTGGCCACGTCATACCCGAGTCCAGGTGGAATGCTTGACTCGCCGCTTTGGCCAGAAACAGGTCGCCGACCTGCGTAGTCTGGATCCACTGCCCGAGATGGAACCAAGACAGGGGCTGGACCTGTTGCCCCGGCCCCTATGTCCCCGGCCCGAGGTTCTGGACCGGTTCGTTTCCCTGGTTCAGGGACTTAAGAATCCTGCCTTGCGGGGCTTCGTGGATCATGTCCTGGCCCGGGATGAAACCACCCTGAACCTTCTGGTGGTCCCCGCCAGTCAGGTTTACCACCACGCCTATTTTGGCGGTCTACTGGAACACAGCGTCGAAGTCGCCGAGATTGCCCTGAGGCTGCCCTATCCAGACGACACGCAGCGGGAGATCGCCCTGGTCGCGTCCCTGTTCCACGACATTGGTAAAACCCGGACCTTCGACCGAAGCCTGCGCCGCACTCCTGCGGGGAATCTGGTCTGCCATGACCATCTCACCCTGGAAATCTGTGCCCCGGGATTGTCCTGGTTGGACATGGTGTGGCCCGAGGGTGGATTGCTGCTCCGTCATGTTTGGACCGCCGGACACAGCCGGCATGGCCCCTTGCCCCAGAGCGCCCTCCTCCACGCTGTCCGTCTGGCAGACCGCCTCTCGGCAGAACAGGCCAAGGACCAGGCGGCCTTTGCCCGGTCGTCTCCCGGTCAATCCTGGGGACGCATCGGTCGCGAAACCCGCTGGCGAGCGAGCGCCTTCTAACACACGTCTCTAAAAATGCCAAACAAGTGTTTTGGCGTCCTTCGGCCACGACAGTTACTTGCATTCCTGAGCTTCCGTGAGAGGCTGTTCTGGCGGAATCAATGTGACAGGTCAGGTGCATGTCATGAGCCACTGACCCCACCACACTGATGCCAAGGTCTCAAAACCCATGATCCAAAGGAAATCTCACCATGAATCCATTACCCACGCATTCCCAGTCCTCACCCCCAACAAGCAAAGTCACGCCGGGTGCCCGCAAGGTGCTCATCCCGCTCCCCGAACACCGTCTTCCCTGAGGAATACCAAAATGAACGACATGACTCTTTTGCACACCCTCGGTCTCCTGGCCCTGGGTTTTAGCGCCCGGACACTCTTCAATCGTGGCCTGTCCTGGTATCGCCACCGTCGTCCCACCCAGCTCCCCGAAGCGACCCCCGAGATGCCCCTCTGGCTGGAGTTTCTGGAAACGCCCCTGTCTTCGAAGGACATTGGGGATGCCCTGCAAAAGATGAACGACCTGCCACACTTCCACATGCTGCCGAATGTCAGTTTTCTGGACTACCAGACCGGCGCCCATGTGTCCTGGCAGTCCTACCCATATCTGGATGAGACCTACCCCCATCTGGTCCTCCAGTACGGCGGCCAGCCCCCCCGGATCCTGGCCGATGCCAGGGAACTTCAGCACTACATCGACTACCAGGTCAAGGTCGCCCAACGCCTGAACCCACCCGCCGGCGTCGTCCGGGTCCAACGCCGTCCCCTGTACCCCCAACATCCTCAGGAGTCGCTGATATGACCTTCCTCCCTGATGTCGCCCGCTTTCCCCTGCGCATCGGCGCCGATCCCGAGACCTTGAGCCACCTCCAGCGGGAACCCCTGCTGTTCGCCGCCCACTATGCGGCCCTGCAGCGGGTCGTGAAATGGCCCGAGTCCATCTTGCGCATCACCAGCGCCGTCAATGCCCGCTATGCCCAGCACGACGAGGTCCTGAAACTCATCGAGACCCTGCGCAGTCAGGTCCCCATGGCCCTGTCCGCCGATCTGGCCCGCAGTCTGGCGGAAGGCCTGGAACTCCATGACAGCTTTCAGCAGGACCCCACCAAATACGCCCAGACCTGCGAGAACTTCCTGGAAGCCTACCGTCGTGCCCTGGCCGAGGAAATCGACGCCGGGGAAGACAGCGCCACTGGCCGACTCGAAATCCTGTCGGCCCTGATGGCCTTCTCCCCGGCGGAAACCCAGGTGCTGCGCTACGCCCTGTGCTGCACCGTCCATCCTCCCCTGCAACTCTTCACCCGTCTTTTCTGCGAACAGCGGGTTGATCGGAACCAGTTCTGGCAGATCACCCTGGAGATGGACGCTAAAACCCTCAGTACCGCCCTCTCGTCCCGGGGGCGACTGGCCGGGACCCGGATGTTCCACACCACCCAGACCCATCCCTCCCTCTCGGAGTTCTGGGCAGAACTGCTGATCAACACCGGCATCCCCCTCACCACCTGCATCCTCCAGCCCCTGGAACCCCAGGGGTCCTCGGGAGAAACCTCCCGACTGCCCCCTGAGGACCGGGAAATCCTGGAAGCCCTGCTGCTTCCCCGGGAGGTAGGCCTGCTGGGCATCAATGCCTTGCTCTACGGCAAGACCGCCCGGGACAAGCATCGCCTGGCCCGGGGCCTGATCCTGGCCTCCGGCGCCATCCCCTATACCCTCAACCCCGACATTCCCGATGGAGATCGGCCCACTGCGGTGATGATGGCCCAGCGCCTCCTGGCCCAGCGTCCGGAACGGACGGTCCTGGTGGTGGAGAAGGCCCAGAGCGTGCTGACCCGGGTCTATCCGGAGGTCTTCGGTTTCATGGGTTTTTTGGATGAAGCTGCGGATGCCCAGCCCCTGGATCAGCGCCTCCTGGGAGAGAACCCCATCCCCACCCTGTGGCTGAGCCATGAGGCCAACCGTCTCCACCCGGAGACCCTGGGTCGCTTCCTGTTCCATGCCGAAGCCCTCAAGGGCACCCGGGCAGACCGGAAGGTCATGGTGGAGTCCCTGATCGAGACCCTGCCGGTGGCCCCCCGTACCAAGCTGGAACTGGTCAAGCTGGAAGGCCTCTCGGAACAGCAGGTGAGCTCGGCCAAGTCCCTGGCGAAGATCACGGCTGGCCGCTCCCGGCGTACCTACGCCCGCCATCTGCTTCTGGCAGCCCAGCGCAGCCAGAAGGCCCTGGCCCGGAAGAACAAGGATGAAGCCCGGATGCCGGTCACCCAGTACAGCCTGGACTATCTCAACTCCGCGGGAAGGTTCGGTCCGGCCAAGATTCTCCAGTCACTGCGCCTACGGCCCCAGGCAAGTCTGTGCCTGTACGGCCTGCCCGGGACCGGCAAGACCCAATTCGCCGAGCACCTGGCCCAGGAACTGGGCTACCCCCTCCTGACCAAGCGGGCCTCGGAGCTCTTCGACAAGTATGTGGGGGAGTCGGAGAAGCGGATGAGCGAGGCCTTCGATCAGGCCGAGGAGGAAGGAGCCATCCTGTTGCTGGACGAGGCGGACTCCTTTCTGGCGGATCGTACTCGCAGTCGGCACCAGTGGGAGGTCTCCATCGTCAATGAACTCCTGCAGCAGATAGAGTGCTTCGAGGGAATCTTCATCTGTGCCACCAATCTGTACTCCCATCTGGACATTGCCGCCCTGCGACGCTTTACCTTCAAGCTGGAGTTCCTGCCCCTGAATTTCGAGCAGCGCTGGGAAATGTTCCTGAATGAGGCGGACCTGAGGAACAAGCCCCTGAGCCCCTCCCAGCAGGCGGACTACGAAGAGCGGTTGATCCTCATGAAGAACCTGACCCCGGGGGATTTTGCGACGGTGAAGCGCCAGTGCCTGCTGTTGGGTGAGAGCCTATCTCCCCAGGAATGGCTGGATCAGCTGGAACTGGAGGTCCTGGCCAAGCAGCGGCAGAGTGAGGACTATCGAGCTGGGGAGGTGGCGGCATGAAGACCCAGCGTAATGTCCCCACGGTGCCCGCTCCCCCCACGGGCAAGCCTACCGCCCCTCATACCACCCAACCCCATGCTCCGAACTTGGTGGGTCAGGTGGGACTCATCGGGGGCGCGGTAATGCTGTGTCTGGTGATCCTGGCCAGCGCCACTGAAAGCACGGGCGTGTGGATCGGCACGGGCCTCATGGGTCTGGTCTGGCTGGGCCTGGTGGTTATCAGCCAATTCATCGAGGGCAAACAAGGAGAGAAACCGTGATGACACTGAAGGATGAATTCCAATCAGGACTTAAAACCGGCTTGCGCCCCTTCCGGGCGGCCTGTGGGGTCTTGCTGCCGGCGTTTCTGGGGGCGGCAGTTCTCATGGCCCTGGGGGTGGCCCTGCTGATGGGGACGACAGACTATGCTGGCCATCGCCCGGCCTGGGCCCAGGGCCTGAGCGAAGTCCTGATCCTGCTGGGGGCCTTGGGGCTGACGGTGGGATGTCTTCGGGGCTGGTGGGTGATGTTCCAAGTGGCGTTTCCCCACCACATAGCAAAACACCCGGATACCGGTCTAAACAAGGAGGAAGACCCCTCATGACGATCCTGAGTGTGGACTTTATTCCCCGGCGCAAGGCGGAAGTCCTGACGGTGGAGGAGGCAACGGCGGTGATTTCCATTAACGAACCCGAATCCGGAATGGCCCCGCTGGCGGTGTTTCCGGAAATCCTGCGGCTGGCGTTTCATGATGTGGATAGCCAGGACTACGCCGACTGGGTCCTGTTTGACGATGCCCAGGGCCAGGAGGTCATCGGGTTCGTCGAGCGGCTCCATGCCTCTCCCATAGCCCATGATCTCAAGGTGCATTGCCGGGCGGGGATTTCTCGTTCGGCAGCGGTGGCCTTGTACGTGGCTGAAGCGACGGGCTGTGAGTTCCTGCGACGGCCCTTTGCGGGGCTGGCCAACAAGCTGATGCTGGAGATTCTGTCCCGGGCTTCAGGACTTCCGCTCAAACGGCCCCGGGCACTGCCCAAGCGGGAACGGTTCCAGGTGGAGGTCAGCCGGAATTTTGAGACGGGGCTGGCTGAGGTTCGGGTAGTCAATGGGGTCACTGGGGAGGAAATCGTCCAGGAAGCGCCCATGCTGGAGGTTCCCCAGTTAGTGACGGCAGGCCTGCAGCGGGTCTGGGGGATTGCCAATCCGCCCTCGGCCCATCATGTGACGAATTGGGATCATTTGGAGGGAAGTTGAGGGCGGACCGGGCGACGGGCCAGGAAGCGCTATTCCAGCGGGAACGGAGGCGGGGGAGATCGCGACTCTGGACAGCCGATCTGAAGCCCATTCAAGGACTCTTCGGCCGTCAATACAGGGAAAGCTGGTCGGCGGTGAAACGCAGGAATCTATGGATCTGAGAAAGGAAGAATCAAATGGATCTTCAACAAACCCTGATGGGACTGGGCATCCTGGCGGTAGTCGTGGGCCTGATCGTCCTGGGTATTGTGGGAATTCACCACTGGGAAGAACGGCAAGAGAAGGACTCGTAAGAGTCTTGCCCAGAACAGCTGAAGAAAAGGCTGAGAGTAAAGGGCCGCCCATCGGGCGGCCCTGCGGAGACGCTTAGAGGGCAGCGTCCTTCAGTTTCTTTAGGGGACGAATCCGCAGCTTCACGGTGGCCGGCTTGGCGGCGAACCACTGCTCTTCCTTGGTGAAGGGATTGATTCCCTTGCGCTTGGGCTTGGCGGGCACCTTCTGGGCCACGACCTTGAGAAGTCCCGGCAGCAGGAATTCGCCCAGCCCCTTCTTGCTGACCGATGCCAGGGCGGCAGCCTCCAAGGCGGCCATGACCTTCTTTACCTCCTTGGCCTCGACCCCCGAGGTTTCCGCCAGGAAGGCGGTCAAGGTGGTCTTGTTGAAGGCGGTCTTGATGGGTTTGATCGCGGCGGGGGCGGCCTTGGTGGCCGGCTTGGCGACTACCTTCTTGGCGGGGGCCTTGGCGGCCGGTTTCTTGGCAGGCTTGGCTGCAGGTTTTGCGGCGGGTTTCTTGGTGGCCATGGTGGGTTCCTTCAATCTATGGAATGGAAAAGACTGCCAAGGGATTGTAAGAAGCCCCCCTCACGCCTATGGAGGGGAAATGGGGCTGGATGACGGCATAGTTCAATTTGTCATGGGAATGGCAGGCGTGCCAGTGCTTGAATTGAGAGTCACCGAAATAAAAGATCTGAATTAACTTGACATAGGTGGACTCCGGCTAAATTTAACCTAAAAACTATAATCCGTGGTTACTTCGCGCCTGCTCGAGATACTGGCATACCTTCTCTGCTCCATCTAGTAGTCGTGGAGTATGGCGTTGAATCAATTCAGGTGGAATATGAAACAGATTGTTCCGGGATACGGCTGTCATGCTTGCCCATCGCCGCCAATCTTCTAGCCATTCAGGTCTGGATTCGTCCATGCCCGATGCGATAATCACTTCAGGATTTTCTGCCAGTACTGCTTCCTCGGTGACTATGGGGGCGAGGGTGCCGAACTGAGCGAATATATTTTTTCCGCCGCAAAGTGTAAGAACATTGCTAATGATCTGTTGACCACCAATGGTCATCAATGGATTCTTCCATACTTGATAGAACACCCGAACAGGTGGCTGTGTGGCATATCGGATAGCCATGGTCTTATGACGATTACGGAAGCGCGCTGATTCGGTTCGGGCGATAGCGCTAGTGCCTGCCAAGATGCCGATTTGATCGATGTTGCGCGCTACATCGTCAATTTGATCAGGCTGGGTGAGGAATATCTTGAGACCAAGTTGGCGCAAACGCTCGACTTGTTCCTTCGGATTGCCGCTGACCCAGCCTATTACAAGATCTGGTTTCAGACTTAGGATAGTCTCTGCGTCAAATCGGGTATAGCCACCAACCAGTGGCAGCTTTTTGGCCGCTTCCGGATAGGTACTGTACTGTACTGCTCCAACAAGCCGGCTGCCGGCTCCAGCTGCATAGACCAATTCTGTTACGTGAGGTGCCAAGCTAACAATGCGCTTGGCCGGGCTGTCCAACTTTAGGGTGTAGCCTGCATCGTCCACTAGGGTAACAGGGGACGTGGCTCCGGTAGCTGTCTGGCACAATATGAGGATTAGCAGCGGGAACGTGGCAAGAAGCGTCTTCATGGATGGTGGTCGATATGGTCAAGTGCGAAACTCAGTCGTTGCCATTGTTCCTCATCACCAGGCAACCCTATACGTAGGGCTGGTGGGCTATCAAAAAGACGAGCAAGGATACCCTGGCGCGCCAAGGCATGATGGAGCCTTGCAGCATCGTTCCTTGGAATGTAGTGGAATAGGCTGCTGGTCGTGTTTCCCTTGAGGCCAAAGCTGGCTAATATTGCCGCCAGTCTCTGGCTGGCCTGAACCAGTCGGCGGCGTTGGTTGAATTGCCAGGGCTGGTCGGTAAGTGCCTGCACTGCAACGTGGCGGCATGGATGGGCTATGGACCAAGGCCCCAATTGATCACCCAGAATGGTGAGTAATGACGCCGGTCCGATGACAAAACCAACTCTCGCCCCTGCCAAACCAAAGAACTTGCCGAGAGAACGCAGCACTATCAGGCTAGGACAGTTGGCACCGACATTGGATATTAAACTTCCTGTTGGATCAACGTCAGCAAAAGCTTCGTCGATTACAAGCCAGCCTCCACGTCGATTCAACTTGTGAGCGACAGCTAACAGCTTATCGGAGGAATGCCGATGACCGGTTGGGTTATTCGGATTGATAACAACTACCACATCGGCATTCGTCGCCACATCATCTAATGATTCTGGAGAGAAAGTCCGCACTTGATGGGCTTCTCGGTGCCAGGCTCTCAAATGCTCTGCGTAACTTGGTGCTTGCACGGCTACACGGCAAGGAGTACGCAAGCGAGGTAAGGCCTGGATCGCTGCCTGAGATCCAGCCACGGGTAATAAAGACTGATCCTCTGTCAGTTCGTAATATTTGCGTGCCACAGTCTGAAGTTCATCGTCTTCCTCAGGTAAACGTTGCCAACAATTGCTGGGCGGCGGTGAGGCAGGATAAGAGAATGGTGATATGCCAGTGGATAAGTCTACCCACTGGTGGATGGGTATATCCCACTGTAAGGATGCTTGTCTTAATCGGCCGCCATGGTGCAGTGGTGTTAGCGAAGATAAGGAAGATAAAGTGCGTTGGGACTGATATTTGGCCATGGTGAAAGCACTAAGGGATCATCACCCGTCAGATAGTTGTTTCGGAGACACCGGCAGACTCGAAGCTGGCCATCTGCACCAGGAAATTTGCTGCTGCTTGAATGAGTGGTAATGCCAACGCTGCGCCAGTCCCCTCGCCTAAACGCATGCCAAGATTCAGTAATGGTCTTTTACCTAGGGCACCCATCTGAATCTTATGCCCGGGTTCTTCTGATCCATGGGCAAAAACACAATAATCTAGCAGGTGAGGTTGAAGCCTAGCAGCTATAAGCAGGGAGGCAGTGACGATGAATCCGTCTACTATGATCAATACACCGGCTTCGCCAGCGGCGAGTAGTGCACCTGTCATCATCGCGATTTCGAAGCCGCCAAAGTGGGTTAGGATCGCCAAGGGATCGGAATTTCCACGATAGCGGGATGCGGCTACAGAGAGTAATTCCTGCTTGCGTATAAGGCCGACATCGTCGAGTCCAGTCCCGGGGCCGATACAGGAATTCAATGGGGCAGGGGCTAGGTAATGGGTGATCAATGAAGCTGAAGCGGTATTGCCAATTCCCATTTCTCCACAAGCTAATACATTGCATCCGTTTTGGATCAACTGTCGAACAAGCTCACTTCCTATTTCGATCGCCGCATGGCATTGGGCGTCGGTCATGGCAGGTCCTTCCAGGTAACTGGCAGTTCCAGGAGCAATCTTGGCATCTATAAGGCCTGTTCGTTTTCCAAAGACATGAGCGACGCCTGCATCAACCACTTGCAAAGACCAGCCCAACTGGCGAGCGAATACGTTAATTGCAGCACCACCCGCCAGGAAGTTTTCCACCATTTGCCAGGTGACTTCTTGAGGATAGGCAGATATGCCTTCTTGAGCAGCGCCATGATCGCCTGCGAAAACCAACAGATGAGGGGCAACAATTTCTGGTGACAGCGTATTCTGGATGCGACCGAGTTGTAGGGCCAGTTCTTCTAACCGTCCCAAGGCTCCCTTTGGCTTGGTTTTGAGATCAATTTTGCGTTGCAAGGCTTCATCAAAGGTAGTCTGAAGCGGGCGCAAGTCGGCGCCAATTTTGCTAAATGAATGCATCCGATTCTCCAGTTGACAGTCCAAGACATGGGTACGGTTTCCAGCCATGGCCCAGTAGGACGTTGATTGGATCACTCGCCGGCAGGTCTTCTGACTCCCGGATCATTCGCCTTGCCCGCACCTTCCCGTGGATGATTATTACCACAGTGGTTGGTCATGGACCATGCAGGCAGCGTCCCCGGTCACAGCGGCGGGCCCGCCACGGTTTCGCACCGTGTTCCCTTAGCTAGCGAGGTGTGTTACCACGCTGATTATCAATTCCACAAATGTGGTATGTCAAAGTTCCACGAGTGTCTCGATAAGTTTCTATTATGAGTGCGCATACAATCTGCTCCGATGTTGGAGAAATCTATGAATAGCGGATTGTTGCTGCTGGCTGCCATCGGAGCAGTGATGTTAGATCGATGGCTGGGGGAACCCCGACAATGGCATCCCCTGGTGGGGTTTGGCCGCTTGGCAGGCGCGATCGAGGCGCGCTGGCGGGTGGAAAACGCCATCCCGCGCCATGGCCAGATTCTCGGCCTGTCGGCTTGGTTGCTCGCCGTGGTCCCCCTGAGCCTGCTAGCCCTAGCCTTGTGCCGTCTACCGTGGGGGCTGGGTTGGCTGGCATCATGCCTGTGCTTGTATTTCAGTCTGGGCGCCCGCAGCCTAGAACAGCATGTGCTCGCCGTGATTCATCCGCTGGAGGCGGGCGACCTTACCACCGCACGTGTCTCGCTGGGGCGGATCGTTTCTCGGGATACGGCAGTGCTGGATGCCGATGGAGTGACGCGGGCCGCACTGGAAACCACGCTGGAGAACGGAAACGACGCTGTGTTCGGTGCCCTGTTCTGGTTTGCCTTGCTAGGAGGGCCGGGGGCGGTGCTGTTTCGCCTGGCCAACACCTTAGATGCCATGTGGGGCTACAAGAGTCCGCGCTATCGCAACTTTGGCTGGGCGGCAGCCCGACTGGACGATGCGCTGAACTGGCTGCCCGCACGGCTGACGGCCTTGACTTATGCCCTGCTGGGAAATACCACGCAGGCGATCACCAGCTGGCGGCATCAGGCACACACTTGGGATAGCCCTAATGCAGGACCGGTAATGGCGTCAGGTGCCGGAAGTCTGGGGCTTATTCTCGGTGGCACTGCAAGCTATCAGGGCGTTGGTGAGCAACGGCCGCTTTTAGGAGCTGGCAGGAATCCTATTGCCAGGGATCTACATCGAGGGCTGGGATTGGTCCGTAAGGGCCTCACTGTTTGGCTAACTACGGGGATCATGGCCTGGTTCGCGAGTCAGCTGATATGACTCAGTCCAACTTCCGGGATCCGCCATAGGGTTGCTTGCGCAAGACGCAGTTCTTAAGATCACAAATCCGGCAGGGATCAACCTCAGGAGATTCGGAGCGGCCACCAGGCACCAGCCCAACGATTGCGAGCAGGCTTTTCTCGGGGATCATCATGTGTTGATCATTGAGCCTTACAGGTACCTGCCCCTTGGGCAGGTAATCGAAAAGTACCTCGATGTCGCCAATCTTCCATCCGGTATAGCCTGGGCCATAGCGGAGTGTGCTGCCAAAACTCCTGCTGCTAGCGTCCCTGTAGGAATCAGCTTGCAACCCTTCCATCATAGAGCTGATCGCAGTCGTAGCCGCGCTGTCTAACGCCAAGGCCTCCAGCATGTCGCCATCGTCTGTGTACTGCCGGACCTTTTCGCTGACGCGGGGCCCTAGGGTAGCTAGAATGAGGCGGATAGCACTGGATTTGCGCAAAATCTTGCTCAGTCGTTGGCTGCGCAGACAGGCCTGACCCGTGAGTCGAATCTGCTCCCCATCAATACATTCGATGGGGATTTCCAACCAAGTTCCCCAAGGTTGTGCCAGCCCGTTCAATTGGGCTAGCTGCTGATCGATGACTTCCTGAATTGGAGGACTTATCGGCTGACCATGGGGATAGCCCATCAGATGATGAAGTTCATTCCCGTCTACTATGAGTTTTCGGTCTGCCAGGCGATTGATCATCATGCATGCTCCGCCGGGTTTGGCCGTTGCCCTGCCAGGCTACCCTTCAGGGATGGAAAGTCGTCTTCGGCATGGGGCAGTAAAGTTGCGTCCACGAAGTCCTGGTTGAAATGGGGGTCAGCGGTGAGCTCAATATATTCCACCAACCGGGCGATCTGGTCAGCCTCGGCGCGGCGGCGGGCGTCGAGCAGGGCGATGCGGGCGCCGTCGCCTGCGGCATTACCCACGGACAAGATGTTTTCCAGGCCTGAGTCCGGAAACATGCCGATTGCCAAAGCGCGGCCCAAGTCAATGACACTACCGAAAGCGCCTGCGATAAGCACTTTATCTGGCTGCTGTCGGCCGAATTTACGAAGTAAAACTTGAGCTCCAGCGTAGAGAGCGCCTTTTGCCAACTGCACAGCTCGGATGTCGGCTTGGGTGAAGCAGATATCGCGGCCTATGCCAGTCTGGGTCGCCCAGGCGATGACGAATTCCAGTCTACCGTCAGTATCTCGACGTAAGCGCTCGCTGCCTATTTCCTCGACAAAACGGCCACTGTGGTCGATTAGCCCGGCGTTGAGGAGTTCGGCAACAATGTCGATCACGGCAGAACCGCAGATACCCAGGGCGCCGATTTCATTGGCCGCGATCTTGTTGCTCCAGTAGGGGTTGCCGATAACGCGAAAACGCAGCTCCCTCGTGGTGGGGTCGATACGCACGCGTTCGATAGCTCCTGGTGTGGCGCGCATACCGAATGATAAGTTGGCACCTTCCAGTGCCGGCCCCGTGGGGCAGGAAGCCGAGAGCATGCGATCCTGGTTTCCTAAGATCAACTCGCCGTTGGTGCCTATGTCAATGATCAGTTGCAGGGCCTCCCCAGTATGGGGGCCTTCGGCCAGGGCCACGGCCACATTGTCGCTGCCGACGAAACCGGCTTCCACCGGCATCAGATGGATGTTTGCCGAGGGCAGGATGGAAATACCCAGGTCCCGAGCCTTGATGTCCACGGAGCGACAGACGGTGGGTGCGAATGGCACCACACCAAGGGCATGGGGGTCGATGCCTAGAAAGATGTGGTGCATCACCGTGTTGGCAACAAGCACAACCTCACTGATGTCATCGGTAGTGATGGATACCTGCATAGCCAATTGCCGGGCCAGCTGGCTCAGGGTATCGGCCACCATTTTCTGCATGGCCGCCAGTTTCAGGGAGCCATTGCAACTGGCGATGCGGTTCATGATGTCATCGCCATGACCCACCTGGGGATTGAGGGCGGAAGCGCTGGCTAAGGCTTCGCCTGTTTCCAGGCTGCACAGATATGCGGCGATGGTGGTGGTGCCCAGATCGACCGCCATGCCATAGGTGGCCAAGCGCTCGCCGCCGACGATGCGGATCACCTCGCAATCGTTCCAGACCGTGACGGTCAGCACGCCGCCGTTGGTACGTTGGGCCTGGGGCAGCGTGCGCAGGGCATGGAGGTCGATGTTCATGGCGGCCAGGCCCTGCTGTTCCTCCAGAATATCGGCCAGCCGCTCCCAGTCGCCAAGCCGGGATGCCAGGGTTGCGGGGGGCAGTTCGACCCGGTAGTTGCGCACCATCGGATCCACATTTATCTCCCGTTGGCCCAGGGATTTCCTCACCACGGCATGGGTACGACGGGACTCGTCCGGGATGTACACCATCAGTTCGCCAAGCACTCGGGCCTGACAGGAAAGGCGCTCGTCGGCTCGCATTCTGCCTTTCTCAATCAGGCGGCTTTCCGTCTGACGATGGCTGGAAAGATTGTCGCCGTGGGAGCGGATATCGTGATCCTCGAAGTGGCCCTCAAGGACGCGGACTCGGCACTTGTAGCAGGAACCCCGGCCGTTGCATACGGCCTCGATCGCGACGCCAAGATCCTTGGCGGCATCTCTCAGGGTTGTGCCGGCGGCCACTTCGGCCATGGTGCCCATGGGCATGAAGCAGACGCGGTGGGATTCCTTTTCCTGATTTTCCTGGGGATTCGGACTGGACATGATTTCTCCTGGGGTAGAAGGGACGACCCTCTCGGTGGGGCCGTTCCCTGGGGGTAATGGTTGTCGTGTTGCCGTGCGTCAGTCGTTGGAAATCCGATAGGTCTCCCTGAAGCGGGCCTTGAACTCCGGAACCGTGAAGCGATGGTTCTGGGTACCAGGGCTTTCGATCTTGATGGCCCCCATCAGTCCGGCGATGCGACCGGTGATCTCCCAGTCCATGCCATGGAGCAAACCGTGAAGCAGCCCGGCCCGGTAGGCGTCGCCGCATCCGGTTGGGTCATTGATGGCGGAGACCTTCGCGGGCGGTATCTCGTAGGTCTTGTCCCGCGTATGGATGACGGAGCCCTGACCGCCAAGGGTCACGATCAATGCCTCGGCGTTGCGCAGAACATCCACAGCCTTCCAGCCGGTTCGATCCTGCATCAACTGCCATTCGTAGTCATTCACCGTGACCCAGGTGGACTTGGCGATTACGTCACGCAGTTCCTCGCCATTGAACATGGGCATGCCCTGGCCGGGGTCGAAGATGAAAGGGGTGCCCAGTTCAGCGAATTGGCGGGCGTGTTCCACCATGCCTTCCTTTCCGTCGGGAGAGACGATGCCGATGCGACCACGCTGGATGTCCTTGAGATTGTTCCGGTGGGCATGGCTCATGGCACCCGGGTGAAAGGCGGTGATCTGGTTGTCGTCCATGTCGGTGGTGATGAAGGCCTGGGCGGTATAGCAGTCGTCCAGGGTCATGACATGGCGGCTGTCGATGCCGAGGTCTTGCAGCCACTCGCGGTAAGGCTCGAAGTCCTTGCCGACGGTTCCCACGGGCAGGGGCTGGTCACCGAGAAGCATGAGGTTGTAGGCGATGTTTCCCGCGCATCCGCCAAACTCCCGGCGCATCGCCGGAACCAGGAAAGACACATTCAACATGTGAATCTTGTCCGGCAGGATGTGGCTCTTGAATCGATCATGGAAAGACATGATGTTGTCGTAGGCAAACGAGCCGCAGATTATTGCTGGCACTGATTTTTTCCTTTCTCATGTGATGTAGAAACATTAGGCCCACTGTGAGCCGGTTGGATTGATACTTTGCCCTGTTGTGTTTTGTTCGGTTTCAATCCGCTTATTCCAAGCAGTGCCCCTTGGGTATAGCGTTCCATATCGACGTGGGGAATTGGCTGTCTGGTAAATAGCAAGCGATTGATGATGGGACCGATGATGATGTCGGCTGCATGCTCTATGTCTATCCCATCGGAAAGCTCCTTCCTGGACACAGCACGCTCCAGTAGCTCAAGCAAAGGTTGCGCCGGGCTTGGAATATTGGTTCGAGGCGGTCACCGAGGGAAGCGTCGAAAAGACGTTCCTTGCCTAGTGCCGCCAATACCAGAGTCAGAGGGGAATCAGTCAGGAGGGTCACAAAGGAACGCAGCAGACCTTCGATGTCTTTCTGAAGATTCCCTGTGTCGGGCAGTTCCAAGGGGGGTAAGTGCGCAAAGGCGTCAGCCACCAGGGAATGCTTTGATGACCACCGTCGGTAGATCGTCGCCTTTCCGACATGGCTGCGACTGGCAACTGAGGCGATGGTGAGCCGGTCATATCCGATCTCTCCTATCAAGGCTAAGGTCGCATCCAGAATGGCCTTGTCGGCAGCACTGCACCGAGGCCGGCCGACTATTGCTGGCGGCTGCGCCCCGTGAGCACTTTCATTTTGTTTGCTCATCGAATATCTCCGTCTTGGGTTATCCCCAGTTGCTCGGTTGTGTTCTTGTTGTCCGGGTGAGAGATCCATTCCTCATTCTCAATACGATACCACGAGTACCGAATGTAAGATGAGCTTGCAATTTCGTCATGTCCCGACGGCGTATCGAATGTAAATAATACTACTAGTAATCAATATGTTGGAGATATGCGTTAGCTGTAGGCTAAAAAAATGTTGACACTGGTCTGTATATTTTTTTAAATTACGAAACGAATCGTACTGTATCTATTCAAGAAGCGGAAACCGTGCGTCAGCCATGGGGCCTGCCAACCAAAGGAGATGTTCATGCAGTTCTGGCAATCACTGTTTCTGACGGAAGGGGACCAGATACTTGATGTGACCAAGATATGCGATGGTCTTGGTTTCCACGGGATGCTGTTTCCCGATCATCTGATCCACCCCGAGAAGCAGGACTCCACCTACCTGTACTCGGCTGATGGAAAACCTCCATCATTTACGGAGGACACAGTATGGCCTGAGTGTTGGTCGCTATTTGCGACGTTGGCGGCTATGACCAAGAATCTGCATTTCTGCACATGCGTTTTCATTCTTCCCTTACGCAATCCGATTGAACTGGCCAAGGCAACGTCAAGCGTTGCCTATTTCAGCAATGGCCGTATCCATCTGGGCGCCGGGGCCGGCTGGATGAAGGAAGAGTTCGAGATGCTCGGCGTGGATTGGGCCACGCGCGGAAAGCGATATGACGAGTGTATCGAGGTGATGCGCAAGCTCTATACGGGGCAGTACGTCGAACACCACGGCGAATTCTTCGATTTCCCACGCATCATGATGACGCCGGTTCCAGAGAAACCCGTGCCCATCCTGATCGGCGGCATCAGCGGCCCCGCCTTGCGTCGAGCTGCCCGTATTGGCGATGGTTGGATCGGGCCGGGACAGAGTGTCGATGCGGCCCTGCAAACCCTGAGTACCCTGAATAAGTTGCGGACCGAGTACGGAACGCAGAACAAGGAATTCAACAACATCGTTCCTATCTACGGGGATGTCAGCATCGACGACATCAAGCGACTGGAGGACGCTGGGGCTACAGGGATGGTCAGCTTGCCCTTTGCTTTCACAATCAAACCAGGAACGACCTTGGAGGAAAAGCGTGCCTATCTGGAGCGCTATTCCCAGGAAGTCATTGCGAAATTCAGGTGAATTTCCGTAACGACCCTAATGGAGAGAAAAATGAAGCTCGAAGAATTAAAAACGCAGTTCCCGGATCTGACATTTGAGGAGGTCGGTCCTGACGAGAGCTGGGAAGAGGATGGCGCCGGATATTGCTTCGTTATAGAGGCGATGATCAAGGACAAGCGTGTTCGCGCTACCGTCATGGTGGATGACTTGCCGCGGGTGGCCTTCACGGGTGACTCTGTGGGCATCCGCAAGATGCTGGTGAGGTGGGCAGTGGGGCGGGATCACTTGGCATATCTGGCCTATGAGCTGGGCCGGGCCGAGATGGCGATCCGTCACGGCGTCCCCTTCCTTCAGGAGTGAGAAAGAGAAACCCGCGTCTTTCAGCGCGAACCTTCAATAACTTAACAACATGAGGTGGACATATGAGCAGCATTGAGGCAATCCGTGAGGCCGTCTGGCGCCTGAAGAAAAAGGATGCCGTTGCCCTGGTGGAAGAAGGCCTTGCAGAAGGGCTTGATCCTACTGCGATGTTGAAGGAAGGGGTCATTGCCGGTTTGCAGGAGGTCGGGCGCAAGTTTGGTGCCGGCGAGTATTTTCTGGCAGAACTGGTGATGGCTGGCAAGGTCGGTGAGCCCTGTATCGACTTGATCACGCCTCACTTACCGCCGAATTCGGAAGGGAAGATGGGAACGGTCGTGATCGGTGCAGTCAAAGGCGATCTGCACACCATTGGCTACGGGCTGGTGACAACCCAACTGGAGTTGGCGGGATTCGAAGTCATCAAGCTGGGCATCGACCTGGACAGCAAGTACTTCATCGAAAAAGCGGTCGAGCACAACGCCGACATCATCGGCCTGTCCGCCTTCCTGGTGACGACCATTCCCTATTGCCCAGAAGTCTTGGGTTATTTGAAGGACATGGGGCTGCGGGATCGCTTCAAGGTCATCATCGGCGGCACGGAATGTACCGCCGACAAGGCGGACGCCATGGATGCCGATGGCTGGGCACTCAATGCAATCTCAGCGGTGCCACTGTGCAAGCGCCTGATGGGCAAGGACGTGGGTGAGGAGGCCAAGCTCGCGCAAACCTACGACCACGGCTGGTGGTACAACTCCCGCCGCCATGGCACCTGATGGTCGAACCCACACCCATTCAAGAGGCAAACTGAAATGATTCCAAGCATTGATTTCCAGCGGCGCTCAACCACCGGACCTGTTGGCAAGACCGACGACTTTGACCTGGATCTGGCCTTCAAGGTCAGGGAACTGGTGGAGACCTACAACATCAAGTACGACCCCAACCAACTTGTGGTGGATGACCGCACGGCAGATGCAATTTTTGATGCGGGCGTCGAATTGCTGGCCGAGGTCGGCCTGTTTCATCAGCAGACCTCGCGCATCATGCTGTACTCCAAGGAGGAACTCTATCAACTGGCGGCCGAGTCCAAGGCGAACCCAGCCTGCATTCCCTTTGGAAAAGGCGAGGACCGGATGTATCTGCGGCATCGCAAGAGTACAGACACCTTTGCCCCGACAAACTACGGTGGACCTGCTGGAGTCGCTGAACCGGAGTGGTTCATTCCCTATGTTCAGTCCTTTGCCCAGGAGCGTCATGTAAAGGGCCTGGGGATTTGTCCGGGCGTACCGCGCATTGGCGATCTTGACCCGAAGGCCGGTACCCTGACCGAAGTGGAAATCGCCCTTTGGGAGCAGGAAGCCCTGCGTGAGGCGCTGAAGCGCACTGGCCGTCTGA
The DNA here is from genome assembly GCF_007833355.1 of Denitratisoma sp. DHT3. Taxonomy (NCBI): domain Bacteria; kingdom Pseudomonadati; phylum Pseudomonadota; class Betaproteobacteria; order Nitrosomonadales; family Sterolibacteriaceae; genus Denitratisoma; species Denitratisoma sp. DHT3. Next base: position 2,228,169 of record NZ_CP020914.1, read on the forward strand.
ACATGAACCTGGGACTGCTATGCACCGCCAGCACCCCCTCGGGCACCATGTCGGTCATGGCCAGTGGGTATCGGGACCATCTGAATACCCAGATCGGCATTCACATCATGCCCGAACAGAAAATGAGCTGGAATCCGCTGCTGCTTTCCCAGTACTGCGAGAACGCCGGGATCGAGCCCTGGATGAGTTCGATGTCCTGCATCGGCGGTTTGTGTCGGGATGCCGCCGAGGTCGCAGTAACAATGGTGGCTAACGCGTTGGGGCAACTCAGCTATGCCAAGGGCGGCTCCATGAGCTACTTCCCCAGCCATCTGGATGGGACATGGGCAACGCGACCTTCTCATTGGGCATTCAGTGGCGCAGCCCGTGCTTCTGAACGTCACCTTGGACTGGCTGTGGGAACCTCTATCTCGGGCATCACCAATGCCTGGCGCACTCCCTTGACCCTGTGGCAGTCGGCGGCGGTCGTGTTGACCTCCGTGGCCAGCGGATTGTCCTATGCCTGGATTTCCGGACATACCGGCCTGGAGGCGCGACTGATCGGAGAAATGATGGATGTTTGCGCTGGCATGCCGGCAAAGGAAGCCAATGAACTGGCCCAGCGGGTTATGGTCAAGGTTGATGAGCTTCTGCCTCAGGTAACGAAGCAGTTGCCCTTCGTCGAAGCTTATGACATCGAAACCGTTCAGCCCCGTCCGGCATACGAGTCTTCCATGCTGAAGGTGCGGGATGAACTGCAGCGTATGGGCATGCCCTATCGCTAATTCGGCCACCCAGCGTAGGTGAGGCCATTACACATTTCTGGTGGATTTGTCGGTCTGGTCTGGCCTGCGCGGTGGTCCTTCGGGGCAGGATGCTCGGTATTGCTCATCAACTGGCAGGGGCTCTGACGTGTTTAATGGCAGTGAAACTATTGCAGGATTCGACGAAGAACTTTGGCAGGCCGTTTTGTCGGAACGGCAACGCCAGGAAGATCATATCGAGCTGATCGCTTCCGAGAATTATGCAAGTCCCCGGGTTCTCGAGGCCCAGGGCAGCGTCTTGACCAACAAGTATGCGGAGGGCTATCCGGGGCGTCGCTACTATGGCGGCTGTGAGCATGTCGATATTGCTGAGCGGCTGGCCATAGAACGAGCGAAGTCACTGTTCGGGGCTGGCTACGTGAATGTTCAGCCCCACTCGGGTTCCCAGGCTAACGCCGCGGTTTATCTGGCCCTGCTCAACCCAGGGGACACCATCCTGGGGATGAGCCTGGCTCATGGGGGGCATTTGACCCATGGGGCGAAACCCAATTTCTCCGGACGCACTTATAACGCCATTCAATACGGGCTTGACCCGGCATCGGGCGTGATCGACTACGCGTCATTGCGCGCACTGGCGCTGGAGCATCGACCCAGGATGATCATTGCCGGTTTCTCCGCCTATTCCAGGGTGGTGGATTGGCAGCGCTTCCGTGTGGTGGCGGATGAGGTGGGAGCGTGGCTGATGGTGGATATGGCCCATGTTGCGGGGCTGGTGGCCACCGGGCTATACCCTAATCCCATTCCCTGGGCGGATGTGGTGACCACAACAACCCACAAGACCCTGCGCGGCCCCAGGGGCGGGATGATTCTGGCTCGGGCCAATGCGGAACTAGAAAAGAAACTAGATTCGGCCATCTTCCCTGGCATTCAGGGTGGGCCCTTGATGCATGTGATCGCGGCCAAGGCGGTTGCTCTGAAGGAGGCCCTGGCCCCGGATTTTGTGGTCTACCAGCGTCAGGTGATCGATAACGCACGGGCCATGGCGCGCACGATGGCGAACCGCGGCTATCGCATCGTTTCAGGCGGCACGGACAACCATATGTTCCTGGTGGATCTGAGCGGCAGGGAAATTACCGGCAAGGATGCCGAGACGGCCCTTGGCCGTGCATGTATCACCGTAAATAAGAATGCAGTACCGAATGATCCCCGTAGTCCCTTTGTGACTAGCGGCATACGTATTGGCACGCCGGCGATGACGACGAGGGGGTTCGGTGTCCGTGAAGCGGAAGACCTCTCGGAGTGGATCTGCGATGTCCTGGATCGCCCGGCAGATGATGCGACGACTGTGGCAGTCAGGGAAAATGTTCTGGATCTGTGCCGGCGCCATCCGGTGTATCGGGTAGTGACACCTGACACCAAATGATGCTGAATCGAATGTCAGTCCCTGAACCCGCAGCCCCCCAGCCCGACCGCAGCGCCGAGCTGCGCGCCCTGGCCGCCCGCCGCCTGCTGATCCTGGATGGCGCCATGGGCACCATGATCCAGCGCCATGGCCTCACCGAAGCGGACTATCGGGGGGCGCGCTTCCGGGATCACGACAAGGACCTGAAGGGCAACAACGACCTGTTGCTGCTGACCCGGCCGGAAGTGATCGCCGGCATCCACGAGGCCTACCTGGAGGCCGGGGCCGACATCCTGGAGACCAACACCTTCAACGCCACCCGCATTTCCCAGGGGGAGTACGGCCTGGAGTCCCTGGCCTACGAACTGAATGTGGCCGGGGCGCGGCTGGCGCGGCAGGCGGCGGACAAGCACTCGACGGCGGACAAGCCTCGCTTCGTGGCCGGGGTGATCGGCCCCACCGGGCGCACCGCCTCCCTGTCCCCGGACGTGAACGACACCAGCTTCCGCAGCGTCACCTTCGACGAACTGGTGGACAACTACGTGGAGGCGGCCCGGGGCCTCACCGACGGGGGCGCCGACATCCTGCTGGTGGAGACGGTGTTCGACAGCCTGAACGCCAAGGCCGCCCTGTTCGCCCTGGAGCGCTTCTTCGACGAGGCCGGGCGGTGCTGGCCCATCATGATCTCCGGCACCATCACCGATGCCGCCGGCCGCACCCTGTCCGGCCAGACCCCGGAAGCCTTCTGGAATTCCCTGCGCCACGCCCGGCCCCTGTCCTTCGGTTTCAACTGCGCCCTGGGGGCCAAGGAACTGCGCCAGCATGTGGAGGAGCTCTCCCGCATCTGCGATTGTCTGGTGTCCGCCCATCCCAATGCCGGCCTGCCCAACGCCTTCGGCGGCTACGACGAGACCCCGGAGATGCTGGCGGCGGAGATCGCCGACTGGGCCCGTAGCGGCCTGGTGAATATCGTCGGCGGTTGCTGCGGCACCACGCCGGACCACATCCGCGCCATCGCCCAGCAGGTGGCGGCGGCCACGCCCCGGGTGCCGCCAGTCATCGAACCCCGGCTGCGCCTGTCGGGCCTGGAGCCCTTCAACGTGGGCCCCGAGTCCCTGTTCGTCAATGTGGGGGAGCGCACCAACGTCACCGGCTCCAAAGCCTTCGCCCGCATGATCCTGGAGGGCCGCTTCGAGGACGCCCTGGCCGTGGGCCGCCAGCAGGTGGAGAACGGCGCCCAGGTGGTGGACGTGAACATGGACGAGGCCATGCTGGATTCCCAGGCCGCCATGGTGCAGTTCCTCAACCGGGTGGCCTGCGAGCCGGACATCGCCCGGGTGCCCCTGATGCTGGACTCCTCCAAGTGGGAGGTGATCGAGGCGGGCTTGAAGTGCGTCCAGGGCAAGGGCATCGTCAATTCCATTTCCATGAAGGAGGGGGAGGCCAAGTTCCTGGAGCAGGCCCGGCTGGCCCGGCGCTACGGCGCGGCGGTGATCGTCATGGCCTTCGACGAGCAGGGCCAGGCCGATACTTTCGCCCGCAAGACCCAGATCTGCCAGCGGGCCTACGAACTGCTGGTGGCGGACGGCTTCCCGGCCGAGGACATCATCTTCGATCCCAACATCTTCGCCATCGCCACCGGCATTCCCGAGCACGACAACTACGCGGTGGATTTCATCCAGTCCGTGGCCTGGATCAAGGAACATCTGCCCCTGGCCAAGACCAGCGGCGGCGTCTCCAATGTCAGTTTCTCCTTCCGGGGCAACGAGCCGGTGCGGGAGGCGATCCACACCGTGTTCCTCTACCACGCGGTCCAGGCCGGCCTCACGATGGGCATCGTCAATGCCGGCCAGCTCGGCGTCTATGACGACCTGGACCCGGAACTGCGGGAAAAGGTGGAGGACGTGGTGCTGAACCGCAGGCCCGGGGCGGGGGATGCCCTGGTGGAATTCGCCCAGACGGTGAAGGGCCAGGCCAAGGAACAGGTACAGGACCTGGCCTGGCGCCAGTGGCCGGTGGAAAAACGCCTGGAGCACGCCATGGTGAAGGGCATCACCGACTACGTGGTGGCCGACACCGAGGAATGCCGGGCCGCCCTGGCGGCGGCGGGCAAGCCGCCCCTGGCGGTGATCGAAGGTCCCCTGATGAACGGCATGAACGTGGTGGGAGACCTCTTCGGCGCCGGCAAGATGTTCCTGCCCCAGGTGGTCAAGTCGGCCCGGGTGATGAAGCAGGCCGTGGCCCATCTGGTGCCCTATATCGAGGAGGAGAAGGCCCGCACCGGCGCCACCTCCAAGGGCCGGGTGGTGATGGCCACGGTGAAGGGCGATGTGCACGACATCGGCAAGAACATCGTCGGCGTGGTGCTGGGCTGCAACGGCTATGACGTGGTGGACCTGGGGGTGATGGTGTCCTGCGACAAGATTCTCGCCGCAGCCCGGGAGCAGGAAGCCCAGGTGATCGGCCTGTCGGGCCTGATCACCCCCTCCCTGGAGGAAATGAGCCATGTGGCGGCGGAGATGGAGCGCCTGGGTTTTGGTGCCACGCAAGGCCAGGAGGCGATTCCCCTGCTGATCGGCGGCGCCACCACCAGCCGGGCCCACACCGCGGTGAAGATCGCCCCCGCCTACAGTGGGCCGGTGATCTACGTGCCCGACGCTTCCCGGGCCGTGGGGGTGGTGACCAAGCTGCTGTCCCGCGACCAGGCCGCGGAATACAAGGCCGAGATCGCCGCCGATTACGCCCGGGTACGCCAGCAGCACGGCCAGAAGAAGGGCGTGGCGATGGTGACCCTGGAGCAGGCCCGGAGCAACGCCCCCCGTCTGGACTACGCGCCGGTGAGGCCGAAGCATCTGGGCGTCACCGTATTGCGCGACATCGACCTGGGAACCCTGGCCCGCTACATCGACTGGGGCCCCTTCTTCCAGACCTGGGACCTGGCGGGCAGCTACCCGAAGATCCTGGAGGACGCCACCGTGGGCGAAGCGGCCCGCAACGTCTTCCGCGACGGCCAGGAAATGCTGGCCCGGATCATCGCCGAGGGCTGGCTCAGGGCCAACGCGGTGTTCGGCCTGTTCCCCGCCAACCGCCGGGGCGACGACATCGAGTTCTACGGCGACGAGGCGCGAGGCACGCCGCTGATGACCTGGCACGGCCTGCGCCAGCAACACCAGCGCCCCGAGGGCAAGGCCAACGAATGCCTGTCCGACTTCGTCGCGCCGCCGGGCACCGCCGACTACGCCGGTGCCTTCGCATGCACCGCCGGCATCGGCATCGAGGAAAAACTGGCGGAGTTCGCCGCGGCCCACGACGACTACCGGGCCATCATGCTCAAGTCCCTGGCCGACCGGCTCGCCGAGGCCTGCGCCGAGTGGCTCCACGAGCGGGTGCGGCAGGATGACTGGGGCTACGGGGCCGGCGAGTCCCTCAGCAACGAGGACCTGATCGCCGAGAAATACCAGGGCATCCGTCCGGCCCCCGGCTACCCGGCCTGCCCGGACCATACCGCCAAGGGCGACCTGTTCCGCCTGCTGGACGCCACCGCCAATACGGGCATGGGTCTCACCGAGAGCTACGCGATGACGCCGGCGGCCTCGGTCTCCGGTTTCTACCTGGCCCATCCCCAGGCCCGCTATTTCGCCGTCAGCAAGATCGGCCGCGATCAGCTGGAGGATTGGGCACTACGGAACGGCATGGCCGTCACCGAGGCGGAGCGCTGGCTGGACGCCGTGATGTAAATGGAATTCGAATAGGCGCTTTTAAAATGATCTGGATCATGTCGCCCATCTGCTTTGCACGATTCCAGGTCAGGGAGGGCATCCGGAGCAGTTGGGCCTGCTCTTGAGGATATTGGTTTGTGTGTTGTGCTCTACGAGGAGGTAAAAAGTGAATAGAACCACTCAACAAAGGCAATTCGTAACACGCAGCATCTCGGTACTGATTGCCACGACATTTTCAGGAAGTGTTCTCCCGGCGCTCGCAGCGGAAGGTGCGCTGGAAGAGGTCATCATCACGGCCCAGAAACGGGCAGAAAATCTTCAGGAGGTACCCATCTCCGTCCAGGCACTGGATGCGAAGATGCTGGAAAAGACCAGCGTGGTTTCGCTGATGGATATCAAAGAGTCCGTTCCTGGTCTGAGGCTGGCGCCCTATCCGGGCAGCAGCGAATCCATGCTGCCTGCGATTCGCGGCATCGTACCCAATACCATCGCCGTCACCAATCCGGCGCCTATTGCGATCCACCTCAACGGTATCTATCTATCCCAGCAGGCGGGCCTCAATGTGGCGGCCCTGGAACTGGAACGGGTAGAGGTGCTGAAAGGACCCCAAGGTGTGCTGGCTGGGCGCAATGCCACCGGTGGAGCGCTCAACCTTTCGACGGTCAAACCGGAATTGGGAGCCTTCGGCTTCAAACAGCAGGTCACCCTGGCACAGCGGGGGCAGGTGCTGTCGAAGACCTCGGTTAATATGCCCATCGGCGAAAGCCTTGCCGCCAAGATTTCCTATTTGAACAGCAGCAAGGACCACGACGGCATCCGCAACAGCATGCCTGGCGGCATCAAGTTCGGCGAGCGGGATTCGGAGGCCTGGCGTCTCGATCTGCGCTGGAAGCCCACCGACAGGGTGACAGTAGACTACGGCTACGATCGATCTCTGACCAAGTCCTACGATACGCCGGGACAGTGCATTCTGCCCGGCAGCTATGCCATTTACGGTGCGGCCATAAATTTTTTTGCTTCCATAGATCCTCGCGTAGCCGCCTATCGAGACAGCTGCAGTCATGACTACAAGCGGGAATTGCCCTATGCTTATGCGCTGCAGAAAAACAGTAATTTGGCCGAGGGCCATGCCCTAATCATCGAGTGGGAGGTATCGCCCACCTTCACCCTGAAGTCCATCACCGGCTATCGCAAGGTGGATACCGCCAATCACATTCTCTATGGTCCGACGGACGGTTCGGTAGGCGGGTTCCGTGCCGATAGTGGCCCGTATGCCATCAGTAATTTCTTCACCGGTGCCTCGATTCTCAATAACAGTGGCATGCCCTGGACCCTGGATAACGAATCCTGGTCCCAGGAATTTCAGTTCCTCGGCCAGATCGATGAAAGTTTGAAATACACCACCGGGATCTACTATTCCAAGGAAAAAGGCAACCAGCACCAGGGACCCACCATTGGCACCTACATGCCGGCGCTGGCGACCGATTTTTCCACGCTTCCCCCGACAGTGATGGACATTGTCACCACCAGCCAGTTTGGCGTCAGCAGTGCCGAGAGCACGGCCACAGCGGTTTACGGCCAGCTTTCCTGGCGGCCTGATGTGTTGGAGCGCAAGCTTGAGGTGGTTCCCGGCATCCGTTACAGCCGCGACCATCGCCAGGCAGTGGGCTATAGCAATGGGGCCACCCATGTGGTCGTGCCCGCCGGACCCGCGACAGCCCTGGCCTTTGCCACCATTCCAAATCCAACGGCCTACACGGGCGCGCAAGGTGACAACACCTTCTCCAAGACGACCCCCAGCCTGTCGCTCAACTATCACTGGGAGCCGGGCAAGATGGCCTATGCCAAGATGGCCAAGGGCTACACCACCGGCGGCTTTGATCCCTATGCCGTTTCCGCCGCGGACTTTTCCGGGGGTTACAAGCCGGAAACCATTACATCCCTGGAGATGGGCATGAAGGGCGAGTTCCTGGAGCGGCGTTTGCGAACCAACCTGGCCCTGTTCCAGAGCAAGTTCAAGGACGAGCAGAAGACGGTCAACGGTCCCCTGGGGCCCACCGACTGGCGCATCGTCAATGTGGGCGAGTCCACCTACAAGGGGTTGGAGGCGGACATCACCGCCCAAGTCACCACGGGCCTACGCCTAGGATTCAATTACGCATGGCTGAAGCATGAGTACACCAAGTGGATCGACCCGGTGAGCGGCCTGGACGTGCATGACAAGCGTGAGCTGATCGTGCCGACTCACTCCTATGCCATCAACCTGGATTACCGCTTCCCCAGGCTGGGCACTCTTCCGGGAATGCTGGACTTCAACCTGAATTACAGCCACAGGGACAGCATTTCGACGCCGATCGCCCTGGATGCCACGGCGACCGGCACCACCACGCCGATTCCGGTGGATATTCTGCGGGAACGTCAGACCACGCCCGGGTACAACCTGGTGAACATGCGGCTGGCCTGGAACGGGATCCCGGTGGGACCTGGCGACAAAGGTGATCTGACCATCGCGCTATGGGCCAAGAACCTGGCGGACAAGAGATATGCCACATTCAAATCCTTGAACTACTACGGGGACGCGATTGCCGTCTGGGGGGAGCCGCGCACCGTGGGTGTGGACGTGATCTATCGCTACTGATTTTGCCGGGGTTGCCTCCTCCTTCCCGGCATCTGCTTGGCCGTCCCACAAGGACGGCTTTTTTTCTGACGGTCGCCAATCCATTATTGGAGGGTGAAATGAAAAAAATACCCGATCTGACGGTAATTTTAAGTGAGCTGGATACCCTGATCCGTCCTGACGAGGAAAGGCTTGTTCTGCACTTTGCCCGACAGGCCGAAGATGCCGGTTACTACGGCGTCAATATCATTGATCACATCGTGATGGGTAAAGGGGCCGCGAGATTCGGCCTGCCCGCCAACCCCCGGGCCTTCCGCTGGGTGGGCAATCAGCGACCTAACCAGCACATGCCCAGCCAGATCGTCATGATGTCCGCCATTGCTGCGGTGACGTCGCGCATCCGGTTGATGGCGACGGCTACCCTGACACCCTTACGGCATCCATTGTTGAATGCCAAGCAGTGGGCGACCCTGGACCTTCTGTCGGGCGGTCGCCTGACCATTACACCGATTGGTGGCTGGCAGGACGAGGAATACGACGCGATGGGTATTCCTTTTGCCGAACGAGGATCGCGGCTCGATGAGCAGTTGGAAATCATGTGCCTGGCTTGGAGCAAGACGCCCATTAGCTATTCCGGTCAGCACTATCGTTTTGAAAATGTGTATGTGATGCCCAAACCGGCGCAGCCGGGAGGGCCCGAAATGATCATCGGCGGCGACAGCTTGTCGCAAAAAGTGGTGGACCGGATTGTTCGCTACGGAGCAGGGTATACGTTGGCGGGAACGCCCGATCGTGAAGGGCTGGAGCGTCTGCGTCGGTGCATGGTCGCCGCCGGCCGCAAGCCGGAGGAGTTGAAGACTAGCGGCTTGATCTTCCCCTGTTTTCCAAGTGTCAATGAGCCTGCAGATATCCCGCGCAGCCTGGCGCAAAGCATGCCGTCCCTGCTGGAGGCCGGGGTGGATGTGATCACCATCAAGCCATCCCAATATATCGACGATCCCGGGCAAATGCCCTCCTTGCTGAAGGAGTTCCAGCAAAGGATTGCGAGCTATTACTGAGCAAAAAGTGGCTAGAAAAATCCTTCATCATGCGGCCACGCCAGTTGCCGCATATCGATTTTGGCATGGCCGCTGGTGTGAAATACTCAGCGCAACTTGTCGTCAGGCATTTCTGGATGCGGGACTGGCTGGCGCCAGCTTCACGGAGCGGGTAGAGGACGCACCCGATGGCACTGGAGGATTCAGTTACCGGATCAGTGAGACTGGTGAGGTTCATTTCATCGCCGGTGAAGGTGAAGCCGTCGCGGAATACGACTGCTATGAGCTTGGATTCCGGATGCTGAGCGACCCTAGCTGCGAGGCCGCAGGACAGATTGCAGCAGGGAAATTTCGCATCATCAGCGGAAGCGATCGCTGGGTCGCCCTGATGTCCTTGATGCCATTGCTGAGACAGGCCTGCCATCAGGCGATTGCCGATACCGAAGAGAAATTTGATCTTGAGTTTCCCAAGTATGGCTGATGAAAGGATTCAGTCTGAATGCCTTCGCCTTATTGGCGGAACTGCCCGGGCAGTTATACGTGACGTCGGCACGGAGAGAATAGACAAGATATGAAATCTACTACGGCAAAGCCTGTGGCAAGAAGATTTCCCCTAGTCGTGTCCAGTGATCTCGCTCTGGTTCTACTAAAGGATGCTGCCGCCGCAGGTGAGGATCCGTCGCACATCCTATCTCAGTTGCGCCTACCATTTTCTGTCGATGATTTAAAGGATGGTCGGTTGCCAATGATATCGGAGAATCAGTTCATCCTGATTTACCGGGAATGCATGGATGCTCTTTCCGCCCACGCCAATCGGGAACGCGGTCTGCCTCCGATGAGCCGGAACGAGGTGGAGATGCTCTGTCATTGCGTAATCAGCTGTGAATCCCTAGATCAAGTAATACAAAGGGCCATCCGTTTCTGCGCGATGCTTGGCGGTCGGGCAGCTGAGCTTTCCCTGGAAGCATGCGGTAATGACGTTGTGTTTCATATGAATACCATGCGTCTGCCACACAGCAGCAGCGGCCTTCTGGCGGATCTGACGGGGCTGTCCTTTTATCACAGGCTGTTTAGTTGGCTGATTGGTGAGACTGTTGCTGTTGATGGTTATGGTGTGACTTATGAGAATCGAGGCAATGAAAGAGTTCTGTTGCGCTTGTTTCGTCATCCGATTTTCTATGGCCAACCAGGAAATTACTTCCGCTTTCCTGTGAAGTATCTAAAGAAGCCGGTTGTGCGTAGCCACCAGCGAATGATGGAGATGCTAGCCGTTTTCCCGTTTGATCTGATGCGGGATCCGGGCAAAGATGGGCAGTTGGCAGAGGTGGTCGAAAATTTGATCAGGACGCAAATTTCCCGAGGAGAAAGCATTCCGACGCTGGAGCAATTTGCCAAATTTTTCAGAATCAGCACCGCGACCTTCCGCCGTCGTCTCGGAGATGAGCATAGTTTGCGTGAAATTAAGGAACGTTGTCGATTCGAGTTGGCGATGGAACTCCTCGCCCCGGGATCCAGGCTCAGGATTTCTGACGTAGCAACGCATCTTGCGTTCAATGATGTTCGCTCATTCCGAAGGGCCTTCCGTTTGTGGACCGGTTCTTCACCCTGGGAGTATCGAGAAAAATTAGCTCACATTCAGGCGCCAGCTGAAAACGATCTGAGCGATTTACAAAGACCACCTTTCATGGAAAAAAAATCACAAACCTCTGGTCGGCATTGAATGCGTGCCCCGGTAAGAAAGTGAAGAAAGAAGTATTCGGTCCCCATCTTGATTGATTTGACCATCGCAAAGTTCTTGCGCCCTGCGGATAATTCTTGGAACTTCACTCCATAACCAGCAGCGCCTGTTCGTTATCCCCATAATGGGTTTTAACTTTACAAAACAAGGAACCGCCATGCTTTTCGAAACTCCCGAAGTTCTTGAGAAAAATACCAAGCACCAGGAGGGAAGCCAAAAGGGCACCTGCCCCATCTGTGGCATGGGCTGCTTCGTCGAGGCCAAGGTGGAGAACGGCATCCCCATCCGGATCAAGGCCGACCACAGCTCACCCCATCCGGCGGATTGTCCCCGGGCCGGCCAGGCCAAGACCTATCACAATCATCCGGATCGCCTGAATCATCCGTTGAAGCGGGTTGGCAAGCGGGGCGAGGGTAAGTGGCAGCAGATCAGCTGGGAGCAGGCCCTGGACGAGATCGCCGCCCAGCTCGGGCAGATTCGCGACAACCATGGGCCGGAGGCGGTGCAGACCCTAGGGGGATCCTTCAAGGGACCGGGCGACGCCGCCTGCTGGCGCTGGGGCAATCTGTTCGGCACCCCCAACATGATGCACCAGGGCAAGAACTGCGGTTCCGCCGAGTTCTTGGCCGAGTGGTCCGTCTATGGCACCATCGGCGTACTTGGCTACAATCCGGTGGCTGGCGTGACCAAGACCGCCATCTTCTGGGGAGGCAATCCCCCGGTACCAGGGGGCATTGCGGCGGAGAAGGCCATCAAGGCGGCGCGCAAGGCGGGCACCAAGATCATCGTGATCGATCCGCGCCGTTCGGAAGCCGCCGAACTGGCGGACATCTGGCTGCGCATACGGCCCGGCGCCGACGGCGCCCTGGCCTACGGTTTCCTCAATGTCATCATCAACGAAGGCATCTACGACAAGGAATTCGTCGAGAAGTGGTGCCTGGGTTTCGATGAGCTGAAGGAAGCGGTCAAGGATTACACCCCGCCGCGGGTCGCTGAATTGACCTGGATTCCCGCCGAGCAGATCGTCGAAGTGGCGCGCTATTACGCCAACAACAAGCCGGGCAACATCTCCTTCGGCCTGGGTACCGTGGAACTGGGCAACGCCACCAATGCCACCGTCTTCGGCAAGGCCTACCTGCGCGCCATCACCGGCAACCTGGACCTGATCGGTGGACAGTTGCTGGACGACATGCCGGAATTCATTCAGTACCGGCAGGAGTTGAAGTGGGACACCCTGCTCAACCACCCCCTGCGCACCCGTGACAATGTCGGCGCCAACCGCTGGCCAGTGGCCGGCGTGCGCGGCATGAAGACTTTCCGCGAGGCCATGTCCAAGCTGAATCCCCTGGGCCCGGGTCCGGCCTTCTACATGATGTGCACCGCGCCTTCCGCCGTTTGGTCCGCCATCATCGACCAGGACCCTTACCCCATCAAGGCCGTCATCACCCAGGGCACCAACTCCATGGTGGCCCTGGCCAATTCGCGCCGGGTCTATCAGGCCCTGACCAGCCCCAACCTGGAACTGCACGTGGTGATGGACCACTGGATGACGCCCCAGGCCCAACTGGCGGACTACGTATTGCCCGCCACCGACGGTCTGGAACGGGCCAACCTGGGCGGCATGTGGGGCTTCGGCAACGTCACTTCGGCCGCCATGCCCACGGTGAAACCGCAATTCGAGCGTCGTGACGATTACCAGCTGTGGCGGGAACTAGGCAACCGGCTGGGCCAGCAGGGCCAATGGCCCGATACCCTGGAGGGTTGGTTCGACAAGCTGTTGGAACCGTCGAAGATCACCTTTGCGGAACTGGCCAGCCGCGACATGCCCTGGCTGTTCCCCGAGCCGCCCCAGGAAAAGCGCTACGAGAAGACCGGCTTCGCCACCTTCTCCGGCAAGGTGGAGCTCTCCTCCAGCCTGATGCAGAAGCTGGGCTACCCGGGCATCCTCCCCTGCGAGGAACCGGGCTGGAGCCCTGTCCGCACGCCGGAGTTGTTCAAGGAGTTTCCCCTGGTGATGACGGCGGGTGCCTCATCGCCCTTCTACTACCGTTCCCAACACAAACAACTGGACAAGATGCGCCGCCAGCATCCCAAGGCTTTCGCCTCGATCCATCCGGAAACGGCCGCCAGCCTGGGTATCCAGGACGGGGATGCAGTATGGGTGGAGACGCCCATGGGCCGGGTGCGGCAATGGGCCAAGCTCAACGACACCCTGCACCCCGGCGTGGTCCATGCGGATGGCCTGTGGTGGTATCCGGAGCAGGAGGCCTACGAACCCAACCTGTCCGGAGTCTGGGAATCGAACATCAATTCCATCATCCCCGACGACAAGGACTTTGCCAGCTTCGCCGGCGACAACCATTTGCGGGCACATATCTGCCGCATCGTCCGAGCCTAGGTTAGGGTTTCATCGAGATCTATGAGGAGACGGCAAACATGCGATGGGGCATGACCATAGACCTGCAGCGCTGCACCGGCTGTTACGGCTGCGTGATGGCCTGCAAGCAGGAACACAGCACGCCCTCGGGGATTCATTTCCGACGCATGATGTTCGAGGAAGTCGGCGAGTATCCGAAGGCAAAGCGCATCCATGCCCCGGTGCAGTGCAACCACTGCGCCGAGCCGCCCTGCGTGCCGGTTTGCCCCACCAAGGCCACCTACAAGCGGGCCGATGGTCTGGTGCTGGTGGATGCGGATATCTGCATCGGCTGCGGCTACTGCATGACCTCCTGCCCTTACGAGCATCGCCATTTTGTCGGCGACAAGCTGGAGCACTTCGACGAAGGCCTCACCCCCCACGAACTCAAGGGCGGCGAGGCGGGTCACGACTGGGACTCCAAGCGTGACACGGTGGTCAAGTGCACCTTCTGCCAGCATCGCCTGGACAAGGCCAAGGAAACCGGCCTGACCCCGGGTGTGGACCGGGAAGTGACACCCGCCTGCGTCAATACCTGTCCCTCCAACGCCATGGAGTTCGGCGACCTGGACGACCCCAACAGCCCGATCAGCCGGTTGATCGAGGCGCGTCAGGGCTTCCCCCTGTTGCCGGAAGCGGGTACCAAGCCCTCCATTTTTTATCTTCCCGGGGATACCACCCCCGGGAGCGACTGAGCTTGTTCTGACTTCCTGACGCACCGTATCGGAACTTAAAAATGTCCCCTACAACACCGCAACCGGAACTCCTCAAGGGTACGGCGACCCAGTGGTCCAGCACTGCCCATTTGCAAACCAAATGGGATTGGCGCGCCGTCGGCAACTTCATCGGCGGAGGCACCGGCGCTGGCCTCCTGCTGTCGGCCACCTGGCTGGCCCCCTCGATCCAGGCTTACCGAGTCCAGGCGGCCCTGGGACTAGTGATCGTCGCCCTGGGGCTGCTGTGCATCATGGCCAAGATGGGCCGGCCGACCCGGGCCTTCAACATCTTCCGCCACGTACAGACCTCCTGGATGACCCGGGAGGGCTTTGCCATGCCCACCCTTTTCGGTTGCGGCGCCCTGTCCCTGTTCCAGTCCGAGGTGGGGGCCATGGCCGTGGTGGCCACCCTGTCCGCCCTGTTCTTCCTCTATTGCCAGGCCCGCATCCTGGGTGAGTCCAAGGGCATTCCCGCCTGGTCCGATCCCCGGATCGTGCCCCTGATTCTGACCACCGGTCTGGCGGAAGGGACTGGCCTGGCGACCTTCTGTACTGCCTTCTTTCTGGAGGGTGTTCCGTCAGTATTAGCCTGGCTGCTGTTCATAACTCTGGTAATGCGTTACATCGCTTGGCGCAGCTATCGACAAGGCTTGCGGGGGCCGGGAATCCCTCGTGAAACTCTTGCTGTTCTGGATAGATTTAGTGGTGATTTCGAAGTATCGGGCCATTGGATACCGGCTGCGTTGTTGGTTGCGACCTTAGGCTTTGGTGGCCCACCGAATGGACTGCCGGCTGCGGCTGGTCTGCTTGTCATGGCTGTCGGGTGGTCGTTGAAATACACCATTGTTACTCAGGCAGCATTCTTTTATCGGAAGAGCTTTTCCCTCTCAGCTCAAATGACCCGGGATCGCTCCGGTCTATGATGAAATCGGGGGAAAGGAAATGACCACCGTTAGTGTCACGCTCCACGGCTTCCCCGATCTGGGACTGGACGGCGGCCAACCGACCCTCGACCTGGAACTGGCGCTCGAAATCCTGACCGGCAGGGAAGTTTTCAAGGCCCTGCTGGAACGCTTCGGCGCCCCCCTGGAACCGGCCCTGGGCCCGGCCCGGGAGGCGCACTGCCGCTTGAAGAATGTGCACCTGTTCGTCAATGACAAGACCATCAACGACGCGGATGAGGTCCTTGACGTCCATGTGGATGCCACAGGCCGGATCAGGGTGCTGCTGATCCTGGTGAAGGCCATCGCCAGCGGCTAACCCAAACCAATCGAGGTTTTATTCATGTCCCACGTCGACGCCACCACTTCCACACCTGCTGACCAATGGGTACCCTCCCACTGCAGCATGTGCTACCACGGTTGTCCGATTCTGGCCCACGTCAAGGATGGCGTGCTGGTCAAGATCGAGGGCAACCCGACCACGCCGGCCACCCGCGGCCGCCTCTGCCCCAAGGGCAATGCCGGGGCCATGCGGCTCTACGATCCCAAGCGGCTGAAGGTGCCGCTGCGCCGGACCAATCCGGAGAAGGGGCTGGATGTGGATCCCGGCTGGGAGGAGATCACCTGGGACGCGGCGGTGGACATCCTGGAGCAGAAGCTGCGGGCGATCCGCGAGAAGGATCCCAACCTCCTAGCCATGGGTGGCTTCAACCCCCACTCTTGGCACTGGAACAACGCTTTTGGCATGTCGTTTGGCACGGTGAATTCATCCAAGATCCTGTTCAGCGCCATGGGCCACATGTGCGGCAATGGCGCCCACACGGCGGGGGAGATGATCCACAACTCGATGAACACCCACCCCGACCTGGAATATGCCGAGTACGCGATGATCGTCGGCGCCGCCATCGGCGAGGCCTACCAGGGCGCGGTGGCCTACGGTCGCATCATGGGCGACGCCAAGGGCCGCGAGAAGTTCAAGATGGTGGTGGTGGACCCCCAGCAGAGCCGCGCCGCCGCCATGGCCGACGAATGGGTGCCGATCCGTCCGGCCACGGACGGCGCCCTGCTGCTGGCCATGATGCACGTGTTGCTGCATGAGGCGAAGATTTACGACGCCCACTACCTGCGAGTGCATACCAATGCCGGCTATCTGATCGGTGGCGACGGCTATCCATTACGCCATGCCGACAGCAGCAAGCCTCTGGTCTGGGACCTGGCATCCGGCCAGGCCCTGGAATACGACGATCCCGCCGTCAACGGTGATCAGGCGGATCAGGCGGCCCTGCTGGGTGTCTTCCAGACACTTGTGGGGGAGGGCCGCCCCGGCTTCCAGTTGCTCCATGACCACCTGAAGCAATACACGCCCGAGTGGGCCGAGCCCATCACCAGCGTGGCAGCCGCCACCATCCGCCGCCTGGCCAACGAACTGGGCCAGGCCGCGCACATCGGCGAGACCATCGAGATCGACGGCAAGACCTATCCCTACCGTCCGGCCTCGGTGTCCGGCTACCGTGGTCTCAGCACCCACACCAACGCGCTCCACACCTCCTGGGCGATGGAGCTGATCAACGTACTGATCGGCTCCACCCGCGCCGTGGGCGGCGCCCGGGCCTGGATCGGCACCATGATGCATGAGATGCCAGCCACTACCCTACCAGGACCAGATGGCCTGATTGCTACACCATTTCAGCCGATACCATTTAACTTTCCTCCCAAGCTGACGACTATCCAGGAGTTTTTCCCAATGGCGTTCGATGCTGGACTTTTAGCATATGAAACTCAAGCACATCCTGAACTTTACAGTAGCACCCCCATAGAAATGTTGATCTTTGAGGCCGGAAACCCTGTTCTTACCGGTCAGAATCCTAAGTCCGCGATAGCCGGTTTGAAGGCCATACCCTATGTGGTGGACATCACACTCTATGTGGACGAGACGGCGTTATTTGCCGACTTGGTTTTACCGGATGTCACCTACTTGGAGCGTTATGGTTGGGAAGGCATGTGGTCCGTGGAGGATGAAGGGGTTCAGATTCAGCAACCGGTGGTGGAACCCCTCTATGGGGTCCGACATAGTGCCGATATCTATATTGAACTTGCCAGTCGCCTGGGCTTCATGACGGGCCCGTTGGGCTTCAGTTCGTTTTTAAGCATGCTACAAACGCTTGGGGGACCACCAGAGGGACAGGAGCACGTCAATGATATTGGACATATCTATCGGAGTGCCAAGGAATATGTGGAGACCTTTGTGAGGGTTGTTGCACCCAAGGAGGAAACCCTGATCTGGCAGCAGGGTCACAATTTACGTACTAAGCCGGTGGTCAAACGCTACGCACCGAGCTGCTTCGGCGGCCACCGCATTCCTCTCTATTCCAACTGGTTCAAGCAGGTAGGTGATGATCTGCGGCGCAACATGGAGAGCAATGACGTCTTTGCCAAGGCGCCGGGCCTGGATCCTGAGCGGGTATTTTTCGAATATGCGCCTTTACCGTTCTGGTTTCCCAGCGTTCTGGAGAGTGAACCGCCGGAATTCGACCTTTACGTAATGAATTGGAGAACTGCCATGGGAGGCGTTGGTGCGGGAACTGTACCCGCCACGAATGTCTGGTTGTTGGAAGCTGCTGAACGCGATCCGTATTTTTCCCGCATCCTGATCAATTCCGCCACAGCACGGAAAAAGAAGCTGGAGGACGGCCAGCGGGTCTGCGTCGAATCCCCCCACGGCCGCATCGAGGGGACTCTGAAATGTACCGAGACCATCCACCCCGAGGTGCTGGGTACCATCGGTTGCTGGGGCCACATCACCGACGCCGCGGTGGCCAAGGGGCACGGACCAGGCCATTTCAACAGTCTGCTAGGCCATGGTCTGAAATATATGGGGCCATCTACTCTCCAGGCGGAATGCGCCGCACGAGTAAAGATTTATCCGGCTCAGTGACGAGATGTTGGATTAGTCAATCCCAGTCCAAACTTCGAGGCTTTACTATGTCTTTGATGATTAATGATGAATGCATCAACTGCGATGTTTGCGAGAGTGAATGTCCTAATCATGCAATTTACCAGGGTAATGATATTTACATTATTGATTCGGCCAAGTGCACAGAGTGTGTAGGGCACTTTGACGAACCGCAGTGCTTAGAGGTTTGTCCAGTCGACTGCATCTTTCCAGATCCTGTCCACATAGAGCAGCAGAGTGAATTGATGTCCAAGTTTTTAAAATTGGTGGCGCTTAACGCCTGCTGAGCTTCTCAACCACGATTATTCGCGCGGGCGGTGTTTGAAAAAGACACTCGACGACTTCATCACCAAACAACGCGCAAAGTAATTTCCACACAACCGGCTCGCCTGTTATGTAACGACTGAATCTTGTCGACCGTTTCCGGGTAGCAGGTCGGCTGTATATTTTTCGGCCCTCGGATTCCTGTGGGCTTTTTCAGGCTTTACCGACAAAAGGATCAGCCATGCTCAAGAAACTATCTCTTGCCAATACGGACCTCAATGTCAGCCAGCTCTGCCTGGGCACCAACATGTTCGGTACCGCGCAGCTCCTAGACAAGGCGGGCGAGATTCTGGAGACCTTCCTTGCCGGCGGCGGCAATTTCATCGACACCGCTCATTCCTACGGCGACTGGATTCCCGGCATTCCCAACGCCGCCAGTGAGCGCACCCTGGGCGAGTTGCTGAAAGGAAAACCCCGCGCCGGCTATGTGCTGGCCACCAAGGGTTGTGAGTTCGACTACCGCAAGGGCGACTACGCGCCGCGGGTGACCCCGGATCATCTAGCGGCCGACCTGGCGGGCAGCCTGGAACTGCTGGGAGTCGGTTTCATCGATCTCTACTGGCTGCACCGGGACGACCAGAGCCGCCCGGTGAAGGACATCGTCGATGCGCTGATCGGCCACCAGCAGGCGGGCCGCATCCGCCACTTCGGCTGCTCCAACTGGAGCGTGGACCGCATCCTGGAGGCCCAGCAATACGCGGCCAGCCTGGGTCATGGGGGCTTTGTCGCCTGCCAGCCCATGTGGGGCCTGGCCGAACCGAACCGTGCAGCCATGATGACCTACGCGCCAGGGGGCTACTACGAGGACGGCTACCAGGTGCTTCACCAGGCTGGCATGACCATGGTTCCCTACTCCGGGCAGAGCCGGGGCATTTTCAGCAAGCTGGCGACCAGTACGACCAAGGAGGCCATTTCCCCGGATGTGGCCGCCCTCTATTACCACGATGCCAATCTGCGCAAGGTGGACGCGCTGAAGGCCATCGCCATCCGTCTCGGTGCCTCGGTCAATGATATCGTGCTGGCCTACCTGACCTCCCAGCCCTTGGCGACGGTGCCCATCATCGGTTGCAGTTCTCTCGCCCAGCTGCGGGAAAGCATCGCGGCTTGTGCAATCCGGCTCGACGCCGAGGAGCTGCGTCAATTGAGGGAGGCTTGAGATGGAGATGTCAAGCGTAATGCTGAGAACGAGAAAATCGCCGACTGGCTGATTTGAGGCCTTACGCGACAAAACCCTGCCAGCCGTAATAAACGGCTGGCAGGGTTTTACCCGATGACTATGCTACCCGATTCATAGATTCCATGAATTTCTGGTAGAGGGTGGTCCTTCGCCAGGGCCGTCGGCCGATGCTGCGGGCCAGCTTCTCCAGTGCCTGGGCCGAGAGCTCCTGACCATGGGTGCCGCCGGCGGAGCGGGTGATGGATTCGTACATCAGCACGCCGCCCAGGTCGTTGGCGCCGGCCTGGAGGCACAGGGCTGCTCCCTGCCCCCCCATCTTGACCCAGGAGGTCTGGATGTTGGGGATCAGCGGGTGCAGGGCCAGCCGGGCCACGGCGTGCATCAGCAGGGATTCCTTGAGGGTGGGGCCGGCCCGGGACTTGCCTCGGCGGCCCATGGGCGCTTCCATATGCACGAAGGCCAGGGGCACGAATTCGGTGAAGCCGCCGGTCTCCTTCTGCAGGTTGCGGATGTGCAGCAGGTGGCGGGCCCAGTGCTCGGCCCGGTCCACATGGCCGTACATGATGGTGGCGGTGGTCTTGATACCCACCTCGTGGGCGGCCCGCACCACTTCCAGCCATTCCTGGGTGCTGAGCTTGTCGTGGCAGATGATCGCCCGCACCTCGTCGTCCAGGATCTCGGCAGCGGTGCCGGGCAGGGTGGACAGGCCGGCCTCCTTCAGCATGCGCAGGTAGTCGTGGAGGCCCATGCCCAGGGTGCTGGCCCCCTGATGGATCTCCAGGGGCGAGAAGGCGTGCAGATGCATGTCCGGCACCCGGGCCTTCACCGCCTCGATGATCTCCCGGTAGGTGTGGCCGGTGTACTCGGGATGAATGCCGCCCTGCATGCAGACCTCGGTGGCGCCCTTGTTCCAGGCTTCTTCGGCGATGTCGGCCACCTGGGCCGGGTCCAGTCGGTAGGCCGGGCCCCGCAGTTCCGGGGTGGCCCGACCCTTGGCGAAGGCGCAGAAATTGCAGCGGTAGGAGCAGATGTTGGTGTAGTTGATATTGCGGTTCACCACGAAGGAGACGCCGTCCCCCACCACTTCGGCTCGCAACTGATCGGCGGCCCGCAGCACGGCGCGGAAGTCGTCGCCTTCGGAGTCGAACAGGGCGACGATCTCGGCCTCGGAGAGATCGGCCCCGGCCCGTGCCTTGTCGATGATGGCGGCGATCTCGGGATGGGGCGCAATGGGACGCTCCGGATCCACCCAGGCGGCGGCATGGACCGGCATGGGGTGTCCGGCGCCAGCGTGCCAACTATCGGTGCGGGCACGACCAAAAATGTCGATGCGGGCCAGCAGGGCCGGCATCAGGGCGGCATCCACCCAGCGCGCCGCCTGCAGTGCGTGGGCCGGCGCCAGGGCCAGGCGTTCCGCCAGGTGGCGTCCCGCCGCCGTGGTCTCGGCGGCCAGTTCCACCAGGTGGGGCCAGGGGGCCTCCGGATTCACGTGGTCGGGAGTTACCGGGGAGACGCCGCCCCAGTCATTGACCCCGGCACCCACCAGGGCTGCCAGGCCGTCGCGCTGGAGGTTGGGGGGCGCCTGGAGCGACATGGCCGAACCGAAGATCAGGCGGGCCACGGCCAGGGTCCATAGATGTTCGTCCAGGGAGGGCTCCGGGGCATCCGCCATCTTGGTGTCGGGCTTGGCCCGGAAGTTCTGGATGATGACTTCCTGGATGTGGCCGAATTCGTCGTTCAGGTCCCGCAGGGCCAAGAGGGATTCAATGCGCTCGGCCCGGGTTTCGCCGATACCGATCAGGATGCCGCTGGTGAAGGGCACCGCCAGTTCCCCGGCGGTGCGCAGGCAGGCCAGGCGCACTGCCGGGTCCTTGTCGGGGGAGCCATGGTGGGGCATGCCCTTTTCGCACAGGCGGGGCGAGGCCGATTCCAGCATGATGCCCATGGAGAAGGAGACCTTGCGCAGCCGGGCCATTTCCTCGGCGCTCATGATTCCCGGGTTGAGGTGGGGCAAGAGGCCCGTCTCCTCGAATACCAGGCGGGCCATGGCTTCCAGATAGTCCAGGGTGCTGGCGTAGCCCATCTCGTCCAGGGCACGACGGGCGGCACCGTAGCGCAGCTCGGGCTTGTCGCCCAGGGTGAACAGGGCTTCCTTGCAGCCCGCGGTGGCGCCGGCCCGGGCGATGGCCAGGACTTCCTCGGGACTGAGGTAGGGGCTGGCCAGTTCCCGGGGCGCCTGGGCGAAGGTGCAGTAGTGGCAGACATCCCGGCACAACTGGGTCAGCGGAATGAAGACCTTGCGCGAATAGGTGACGATGCGGCCGAAGCCTTCCAGGGTCAGGGCTTCCGCCGCTGTCGCAAGGGCGGGCAGGTCCTGGCAGTCGGCCAGGGCCAGGGCCTCCTCCCGGCTCAGGCGATGGCCCTGGCGGGCCGTGTCGATGATGGCGTTCAGTTTGCGGGTGTCGCTGGACAGGTGGAGGCTCTGGACAGTGAAATGTTCCACTACTTGGTGGAATCCTTGCCGGATTAATGCTTCAGCGGCAGCATTCGCAGTTGCTTGCGACAGGGCTCTCTCTTGCGGGAATCCTATGCCTGCAAGGGTATTTTTTACCTGGTGGTTTTCGTCGGAAAACATGAAAACGGTCTTATTAGAATAAACGGGACATTAAAACGATTGCCCAGAAATTAAGATTCATCTGCTGTAGCTAATTTCGCAATTTTTATAACCACTCGCCAACATGCTCAAGGGCTCTAATGGAATGAAGTGATTGCTGCTCTTTTGATGTTGCCCCAGTGTTATCAGAATTGCAGACACTTGCCGGGACCTTTCTTCTCAAATCGATGTGGTAGTCAATCAATTGTGAAGCATTTCCAACAAATGACGTCATCACCATCAAACTCACTAACCCCTCTATAAAAATGCGGGTGTCTTGCGCTGCCCGTTCTGGAACTAGTTCAGCTTTCAAAGCATTCTGTAAAGCGGCTTGGTGGTAAGCAAGTGCTGTCATGCGGTGTAGTTCGTTTTGGGTATTCTGAAGCTCATTCCAGATTGGCCCGCAATCTTCCTGATACTCGGAGCAAGTGAGGATAATTTTTAGCGCCTTCCGAATCTTCTGATGATTCTCAAGATCCGCGACCGACTTCTTCAATACAAGCGCTACAGCATTTAGCGGCTCGTGCAGATCAAGTTGTACGGCTAGGTCATCTTTAACCTGCAGTAGCCATATGCGAAGCTCCATGCAGAGCACATTCAAAATATCTCGCTTGCCAGTGAAATGCCAGTAAATCGCGCCCCGGGTAACACCGGCGTTTCTTGCTATCTCATCCATACTTGCCAGGCTGACGCCACGCGCCAAAAATACTCGTTCAGCCGCCTCAAGAATTCGGGAGCGGGTTTGGTCTGCCTCTTCTTTCCGCCTACGTGCCATATCAATATGCTCCAATGGCCAATAACAACTGGCTAAAGATGTATTTCAGATATACAAATGACCTATTGCCGTTTTCTTGGAATTTCCAGAAGGCGGGGTTGCCGCCTTCTGGAGATCAAGCCACCCCAATACGACGGCAAATTTCTGCCACCAACGGTGACTGGTTGAGGGTGTAAAAATGCAAGCCCGGAGCGCCACTCTCCAACAAACGCCTACATAAGTCCGACACGAGGTCTAAACCATATGCTTTTACTGACTCTGCATCATTCTCAAAATCATCGAAGCGCTTGCGCATCCAGCGCGGTAGCTCCGCGCCACATGCATCAGAAAATCTGACGATTTTTTCGAAGTTAGATATGGGCATGATGCCGGGGACAATAGGAATATGGACACCCCGTGATCGAACCTGGTCAACAAATTGTATGTAGGCATCTACGTTGTAGAAATATTGCGTTATTACAGAGTCGGCACCAGCTTCTACCTTTCGAACAAAATTTTCAATATCGTCTCGGTTGGACTTCGATTCTGGATGAACCTCAGGATATCCGGCGACTACCAGATGGAAGAAGTCACCAGTTTCATGCCGGATGAACTGAATCAGTTCTGACGCATGGCGAAACTCACCTGGCGCAACAAATCCAGAAGGCAAATCGCCTCGTAAGGCAACGATGCGACTTACTCCTGCACTTCTGTAGTCCTCCAGCATATTTCCGAGACTATCTCGCGTTGCCCCAATGCATGACAAATGCGGCGCCGCACTTAATCCAGAGCGCTGTATTTGCAATACCGTTTCCAGGGTCCGGTCACGAGTTGATCCACCAGCACCAAATGTCACTGAAAAATATGTTGGATTCAGGCTTTCCAGTGCCTCCCACGTCTTCCTCAACTTCTCCATACCTTCTAGAGTTTGTGGAGGGAAAAACTCGAATGAAATTTGCTTAGTCATGACTATTCATTCATGAAAAGCATTAATAGCGGTAGTGGTCGGCCTTGTAGGGGCCTTCCTTGGGCACCCCGATGTAGGCTGCCTGCTGATCGGTCAGCTCGGTGAGTTGCACGTTGAGCGTCTTCAACTGCAGGCGGGCCACCTTTTCGTCCAGATGCTTGGGCAGGGTATACACGCCCACCGGATACGCGGCGGTCTTGGTGAACAACTCGATCTGGGCGATGGTCTGGTTGGCGAAGCTGGAGGACATCACATAGGACGGATGGCCGGTGCCGCAACCGAGGTTCACCAGTCGCCCCTTGGCCAGCAGGATGATGCGCTTGCCATCAGGGAAGATGACGTGGTCCACCTGGGGTTTGATTTCTTCCCACTGGTACTTTTCCAGGGAAGCGACATCGATTTCGTTGTCGAAGTGGCCGATGTTGCAGACGATGGCGTTGTTCTTCATCTTCACCATGTGCTCATGGGTGATGACGTGGAAGTTGCCGGTGGTGGTGACGAAAATGTCGGCCTTGTCGGCGGCGTATTCCATGGTGACCACGCGATAGCCTTCCATGGCGGCCTGGAGGGCGCAGATCGGGTCGATCTCGGTGACCCAGACCTGGGCGGAGAGGGCGCGCAGGGCCTGGGCCGAGCCCTTGCCCACATCGCCGTAGCCGCAGACCACGGCGATTTTGCCGGCGATCATCACGTCGGTGGCGCGCTTGATGCCGTCCACCAGGGATTCGCGGCAGCCGTAGAGGTTGTCGAACTTGGACTTGGTCACCGAGTCGTTGACGTTGATGGCGGGGAACTTGAGCTCGCCCCGCTGATGCATCTGGTACAGGCGATGGACGCCGGTGGTGGTTTCCTCGGTGACGCCCTTGATCTTCGCCAGGCGGGTGGAATACCAGGCCTTGTCGCTGGCCAGCTTGGCCTTGATGCTGGCGAAGAGAATGGTCTCCTCTTCGGAGCCGGGCTTGGCCAGCACCGCGATGTCCTGCTCGGCCCGGGCACCCAGGTGCAGCAGCAGGGTGGCGTCGCCGCCGTCGTCGAGGATCATGTTGGAATGGCCGCCATCGGACCACTCGAAGATGCGGTGGGTGTAGTCCCAGTAGTCGGTGAGGCTCTCGCCCTTGACGGCGAAGACGGCGATGCCGTCCTTGGCGATGGCTGCGGCGGCGTGATCCTGGGTCGAGAAAATGTTGCAGGAAGCCCAGCGCACCTGAGCGCCGAGGGCCACCAGGGTCTCGATCAGAACCGCGGTCTGAATGGTCATGTGCAGCGACCCGGTGATGCGAGCGCCCTTCAAGGGCTGGCTCTTGGCGAATTCCTCGCGGATGGCCATCAGGCCGGGCATCTCGGTTTCCGCGATGCGGATTTCCTTGTGGCCCCAGTCGGCCAGGCCCAGGTCGGCAATAGCGTAGTCAGGGGCAGATTTCAATACAGCACTTACACTCATAATGGTCTCCGTTCAAATTGAGTTGAACAGGCGCCGTTTCTTACAACTTGTCGTTCCGAGCCTGACAGTTCTTCCCAGATAGGAATAGCTGCTGCAGCGCCTCTCGGAATAACAAGCTTCTTAATGCAATGCTACAAACCCGCATCCGCCCTCAACGCGGCAGCCTTATCTGTCAGTTCCCAAGGTAGTCCAGCATTTTCGCGACCAAAGTGGCCGTAAGCCGCTGTCTTCTTGTAGATGGGGCGCAGCAGGTCAAGCATGTTGACGATGCCTTTGGGACGCAGGTCGAAGTGCCTTCTCACCAGATCGGCGATCTTCTCGTCGGAAATCTTGCCTGTGCCGTAGGTAGTGACCCAGACGCTGGTGGGCTGGGAAACACCGAT
Organism: Denitratisoma sp. DHT3; assembly: GCF_007833355.1. Lineage (NCBI taxonomy): Bacteria > Pseudomonadati > Pseudomonadota > Betaproteobacteria > Nitrosomonadales > Sterolibacteriaceae > Denitratisoma > Denitratisoma sp. DHT3. The sequence goes on from NZ_CP020914.1 coordinate 2,254,150, forward strand.
GGCGTAGGACACCTGGACCAGGCACCGGCTGGCCAGGCCCGCGGCGACGATGTTCTTCGCGATATAACGGCCGGCATAGGCGCCGGAACGGTCCACCTTGGAGGGGTCCTTGCCCGAGAAGGCACCTCCGCCGTGGGGGGCCGCGCCACCGTAAGTGTCCACGATAATCTTGCGTCCCGTGAGGCCGCAATCCCCCTGGGGGCCGCCCACCACGAAACGGCCGGTGGGATTCACCAGATACTTGATCTCGCCCTTGATCAGTTCCTTGGGCAGCACTGGCTTGATGATGTCCTCGATCACCGCTTCCCGAATGTCATCAAGGCTAATGTCCGCAGAGTGCTGGGTGGACAGCACCACGGTGTCGATGGCATCGGCCTTGCCATCCTTATAGCGTACCGTAACCTGGGATTTAGCGTCCGGGCGCAGCCAGGAAAGCCGGCCGTTCTTGCGTAGTTGGGACTGGCGCTCCACCAGGCGATGGGACAGGTGGATAGGGAGGGGCATCAGGGTGTCGGTCTCGTCACAGGCATAGCCGAACATCAGGCCCTGATCGCCGGCACCTTGGTCCAGGTTGTCGTCGTAGGCTTTATTCACGCCCTGAGCGATGTCGGGGGACTGCTTGTCGTAGGCCACCAAAACGGCGCAGCCTTTGTAGTCGATGCCGGATTCGGTGTTGTCGTAGCCGATTTCCTTGATGGTGTCCCGGGCGACCTGGATGTAATCGACGTTGGCGTGGGTGGTGATCTCCCCGGCCAGCACTACCAGACCAGTGTTGGTCAGGGTTTCTGCCGCAACCCGGGCATGGCGGTCCTGGGTCAGGATGGCGTCGAGGATGGCATCCGAAATCTGGTCGGCGACCTTGTCCGGGTGGCCTTCGGAAACCGATTCGGAAGTGAAAAAGTATTCTTGAGACATAACGAGCTGCTCCTGTTTAGTTTTCCCCGGGTTTTGCGTTTGGCGCGACAGTCTCCGGGGAACAAAGGCAGTCGACGCTTTAGCGATATTTCGAGCCAACAACCCGGCCCATCCGCCTCGCAAGTTGTCCAATTAACTCGGCGGCCGCTCACCTGAAAATCATGTGCGTTACAATAAACAATACGAGGCGTTGCGTATTGTTATACTACAAGCCTGGTATTGAGATTGTCAACCATGCACAATATGTGCAACACAGTCATGATATTTAACACTTTTCACCATATGAAAGCAGCATCGCGCTCTACATGGATTTACTATTTACGATACTGTTGATATCGTATAAGGGTGGGCTCGATCTGGTCACCCTAATGTGTGATAAAAGCGAAAGGGATTTATGTTGCCCACTGAATCGATCTACACGATGGAGATCAAACGCATGCTGAAGGCCACACTCCAATCAAATTCACGAAATAAGGCTAAGTCGCGAAAAAGTCACGCAGCCCCAGGGCGTCCGAGAAGCGATGACGCTCATCGCGCCATTCTTAGTGCAACTCTAGAGTTACTCGCAGATATCGGCTACGAACGGCTCACCATCTCTGGAGTTGCGACAAAGGCCGGTGTTGGTAAGGCCACAATTTACAGACGGTGGCCTTCCAAGTTGCCGTTGGTTATGGATGCGTTTGAAGAACTGCCAACCTTAAAATCCCCGGATACTGGAAGCCTCATTGATGATCTTGAAGAACTACTCAAGGACTTTGTGCACTCTTTGAATTCAACTCCATTAGCTCTAGTTCTCGCTGCCATCGGTGGCGAGAGAGCACATGACGCTGCACTTGCCAAAAGGATGGCACCTGTTTTTAAGGCACGAAGACAGCCATTGATGGATGTCTTAGAAAGGTCCGTTGCCCGAAATGAACTTCCACCAGATTTAAATCTCGATGCAGCGGCCGATGTTGTTATGGGGCCTATTGTTAACCGTATTTTCTTTACGGGAAACAATTTAGATGAGAACCACATTCGCCCCTTCATCGAGGCGGCCTTATTTGGAATCAATCGCCTAAGAAAGTAACCCCCTGCCGTATGCATGGCACTTCCATTGTCACCACTTGGCACCAGTCAGACAAGAATTGTCCTTGCTCCAGCCGCTGCCCCCTCCATTTGAGGACCTTGATCTGCGTAGCACGCTGGTTGATGAAGACAAACGTCACACAGGGGATGCTCCCCAGTACGTGACGCATCGGCGCATAAAAACCTCGAAGGATTTGGGCATTTGAACTGTGAGGCCATGAACATGGGTAATCCCCCCGGCAATTAGAGTAGAAATGGGGGGATTACCCTGCCTCCGCACCACCCTCTACCTGGAAGTCACGGAACCCAAAAGCCTGGCGGCGTAAGAGAATGCTCAGCTATGCAAGTGGAAGGAAGAGTAGCGCCGTCGTTACTGGGTTTGATGGGAAGTAGAAGTGTACATACGATGCGGTAAGGCGGCGGAGTCGGTAAATTGCTTCACCTGTTTTCCCATCGGGGTCGTGTGCCTGTACATAGGGCTTCAAGGGCGTTTCGCAGCGGGAGTAGTGGAACGTGTGTCCGCGCAAAGTCCCCTCCGGCAGATTGACTTGTTGTAGCCCCAGTCCGGCTAAGCGTGAACCCATGACACAACTTCCAGGTAGCAATCCGGCAAGTGGATGGCAGTTATTTTCTTGATCTACAAGGCTTTCAAATAAGCTCATCATGCCACCGCATTCAGCCAGGAGTGGTTTCCCCTCCGCGTGGTGAGCGGTGAGCTGCTGCCAGAGGTCATGGCGACGGGCTAAGGCCGGCGCATGAAGTTCCGGATAACCGCCGGGCAGCCAAAGGGCATCACAAGAGGGCAAAGGATCACCCGCTAGAGGTGAAAAAAAACAAAGGGTTGCACCCAAACGGCGTAACGCATCCAGGTTGGCCGGGTAGATGAAGCTGAAGGCGGCATCCCGTGCAATGGCAATGGTGCGCCCGGCCAGTAAAGGCGGTATGTCATCGCCCTGAATGCTCGGGAATTCAACTTTGGGTGGTAGATCGGCGCTGGTGGTATTGGCGATCTGGTCCGCCAGTAGGTCCAAACGTATTTCCAGGTCGTCGATCTCATCCGCCTGCCACAAACCCAAATGGCGTTCGGGCAGGGCGACGGCATCATCCCTTGTCAGTGCGCCGAACCACGCTATACCGGGGGGCAAGCTATTGCGCAGTAGTTCGGCGTGATGGGGGCTGCCGACCCTGTTTGCCAGTACACCGGCAAAGGGTAACTCGGGTCGGTAGCTGGCCAGTCCATGGGCCATGGCACCAAAGGTTTGTGCCATGGCTGAGGCATCAATCAGGCCGAGCACGGGAATCTTGAATCTACAGGCAATATCAGCGGCTGAGGGCCTGCCATCGAAGAGTCCCATTACTCCTTCCACCAGGATCAGGTCAGCATCCTGTGCCGCACTGGCAAGGTGCGATGCCACATCCGCCTCGCCTCCCATGCCCAAATCCAGGTTATAGACCGGGGCACCACAGGCGACAGTCAGTATTTGGGGATCAAGGAAGTCGGGGCCGCATTTGAAGACGCGTACTTGCCGACCTAGCCGCCGATGATGGCGGGCCAGGGCGCCGGTAACCAAAGTCTTGCCTTGACCCGAAGAGGGGGCAGCGATGAGGAGGGCGGGGCATTGGCTCAGGGTTTTCATTACCACTCCAGTCCGGGCATGGCCTTAACCCCAGCAGCGAAGGAATGTTTCACCTGATTGATTTCACTTACCGTATCCGCTGCGGCGATCAAGTCTGGCGGCGCCGCCCGGCCAGTGATGATCACATGTTGTAGGGGGGGGCGTGCAGCAAGTGTCTCCAGCACCGGCGCCAGAGGTTGCCAGCCGTACTTGAGGGGATAGGTGAATTCGTCCAGCACTACCAGGCCATAGGCGGGATCCGCCAGATAGCGGGCGGCAAGGTTCCAGGCTTCCTGGGCTCGAGCCTCGTCCTTGTCCCGGTCTTGGGTGTCCCAGGTGAAGCCATCTCCCATCACATGCCAGCTCACCAGATCGGGAAAACCTCGGAAGAAGGCCTCCTCCCCCGTGTCGGAGCGGCCCTTGATGAACTGAATCACCGCGACTTTCATGCCGTGGCCCAGTGCCCTGGCCACCACGCCAAAGGCGGAGGAGGACTTGCCCTTGCCATTGCCGGTGTTAACCACCAGCACGCCACGCTCGGTCTGGGCTTCGGCGATATGCTGATCCACTAACGCTTTTTTGCGCTGCATGCGGGCGCTGTGACGCTGATTGCGTGCTTCGTTATGACTCTCGTTCATGACTTGAATCTCAGTGATGGACAGGGTTGCGACGGCGTACCAGCAACAAGCTGTGAATGAGGGTCGCCAGGCTCAACCAGAGGCCCATGGCCACCAGACAGCGGGGAAGATACTGGGTGCTGCGGGCCAGATACTCACTCCAGTTGGGGTTGGAAAAATGCCCGGAATAGAGATAGAAGCTACCACTGGAAATGACGTCGCAAACCAGGGTGCCGAGCAGGCCGCAAAACGCCAGGGGGAAATGCGCAATGCGTTCCAGGCCCCACCCCAGCCGATAGCCGCGCCCTGCCAGCCAGAGGCTGGCATAGGCCGGCAGTAGGGCGATGTAGGCTGGGGAAACGCAGAAAGCGCTGGTACCGCCCCACTCGATCGCCGCGTAGTCCAGCCCGACCGCCAAGCCGAGAAAGCCGGCCAGGGCCAGGGGTGCATTCAGGTACATGCCTGCCAAGAAGAACACGGCCCAAGAAGCACCGGGAACGATGTTGCGCAAAAGGGGGAAATGGTGGCCACGGATGAGTACCATCAGAGAGATCAGTACGGCGGCAATAGCCGCTTGCCTAGCGCGGTAAATGCCATGATCACGGGTACAGGAAAGTGAATTCATCATCAGATTCTTTCGATTAAGTCGTTGAAATTAGCGGGCGTCCGACGGTGGTGTGATCAGCGCATGGCATAGCGCAGGCCGACGAACAGATTAGCGCCAGGTGTGCCATAGCCATAGGCGGTCTCATACTTGTGGTCAGTGATATTGTTGGCTCGCAGCTCCAGGCTCAGCTCCGGGTCAAGGCGGTAACGGGCATAGGCATTGAGCACGCTGTAGCCTGCCATCGGCCTGCGATTGACCGTGTCATCATAACGACGCCCCACATCGCTCCATTCAGCACCCAGATGCCACAGGCCGACATCACGGCCCAGGCTCAATTGCAGCTGTTGCTCAGCGCGTCGCGGCAGGCGCTTGTGGGTCACCTCATCCCGTGCCTCCAGCAGATCCAGGCTGGCATTCAACTGCCAACTATTGAAGCTGACAGCGTAAGCCAGGGTGGCGCCATCCAGTTTGGCTCGATTCACATTGGCCGGTGGCCAGCCTGAGATAAGGTTCTGCACCCGATTGCGAAACAGGGTCAACCCCAGCTTCTGACCCTCTTGTTCCCAGTCCAGTCCCACTTCAGCATTGCGCGCCTTTTCTGGTTGCAGTCGAGGGTTGCCACCACCAAAGCGATCCTGGGGCCAATATAGTTGATTGAAGGTGGGGGCGTTGAAAGCGGTTCCCACTGCGGTCCTGATCCGCCAGGCTGTGCTCAGTTGATAGCCGTAGCCGATCTGCCCCGTAGTCTGACGGCCAAATTGGGAGTTACGGTCGTGGCGGGAATTGAGTTGCAGGCGATGACTTCCTAGGTTGGCGCTCCAGCCCAGCAGGTAGGAATCGATGTTGCGCTCATTAACCAGATAGATGGTCGTGCTACTGACCTTCTGCTCGTTGTGCTCGTAGGCTAGGAGTGCGATGCCAAGCGGCAGCACTACGTCATTCTGCCAGTGAAAATGTTTCTGGACAGTGCGGAACCGAGAAGTGTTGGTTGCGTTGATGGTGTTACCTTCATCCAGACTGCGGCCTAACCGCATCAAGCTGGTCCAATCCTTGCCGAGATGGTTGCGCAGGGACAGTTGGTAGCTGGCGGTAGTCTTGTCGATCCGGTCGTTGAAGTTGCCCGAGCCTGCGTCATACTGAGTGACACCATCGGCTTGTTGCAGAGACAGACCGATCTCATCGTGTCCTTCCAGTCGGTAGTTGAGACTGCCGCTGAAATGCCGCTGACTAAAACCATCCCGGTCCCGGTTGTAACTCAGTGGTAGCTTAACGGCGCTGCTAGCGGAAGAAATGCCATCAGTATCGTAGGTTCCGATCCGTAGGCTGTAGGAGAGGGTATTGAGGCTGCCCCGCAGGCCGGCCTCGGTTTGTTGAGTGTTAAAACTGCCTATGGCGGCAAAAGCGTCGAAGCGGGGAGCGCCCTCACCACGTCGGGTGAATATCTGGATAACGCCTCCCAATGCATCGGCTCCGTAAAGGGAGGATGCGGGGCCTCTCAGGATTTCCACCCGCTCGATATCTGCCAGGGGGATATTTTCCAGTGCTGACTGGCCGGTGGTGGCGGAATTGATCCGCAGGCCGTCCACCAGTACCAGCGTATGCCGGGCCTCAGCGCCACGAATGAATATGCCAGTTTGTGCACCTGGGCCGCCGTTGGCAGACATTTGTAGCCCAGGCTGGCGTGCCAGAACTTCGCTTAGGGTGGACTGTCCCGCTTTATCCAGATATTCCCGAGTAAGAATGTTGACGTCGCCGAGAACATCGGGCGCATGTTGGGCCTGGCGAGTGGCGGTGACGATGATGGTGGAAAGATCGGCGGCATGTCCCTGGCTTGCCGACCAGATGGCGACGGCAAGGGCGCCGTGCAGATGACTGCGATGCATGAAGACTCCCTGTTCCCCGGACTGCGTCCCCGCAAGCCGGCGTGGATTGGACAACGGAATCCTCGGGGGAAACAGGCATAAGCCACACGCTACTTCCCCGTAGCGATTCCATGGTGATGTCCGTGGCCGGTCTCCGGGCTCGGAAGTCTTGAACCGCAGCCTTCCCAGGCAAATACCCAGTGGCTGAGGGGCGGTCCCTCACTTCCTTACCGTTGCGGGGGCAGCACAGGTCTTGCACCTGTTTCCCGTTTCACCTCTTGGCAGACATAGCCTTAAGGCACCGCGAACACTGGGGGCGGAGTTTATAATGAGATGATGATCAGGCGAGATACCGCTCACTGTCTCGAAATTATCCTGATAGGCGGTGTTTCTTCATGGTGTTCGTTTAGGTGCCGAGTCTAGTGTTCGTTTTTGACGACCCCTTTGTGGTCGAACAAAACATCACCATGCCGAGTCGATACCAAGGTAGTCAGGTCGGTACGATCCTGGCGGGATGAAGATGAGAAACTGCGTCCCCGATCCGTGCTGAAAAGATGGGTCCCACCGGTACCGACCAGTCGCAGTATCCCATCCGATCGCTGTGTGATGGCCGTAATAGACTGTTGGGTGCCGCTCGGCACCTTCTTCCAGCTTGTGCCTCTGTCATCGCTACGATAAATATTGCCGCGCATGCCAGCCACGATGATTCCACCATCATCCAGTGCCAGTCCAGTCCAGAACGATCCCCGGCATTCGGTCTGGATCTGACGCCAATTTCTGCCTCCATCCTCAGAGCGGTATAGGGCGCCAGCCTCAGAGGCGATGAATAGTTGGTCCTTTCCGGGGAAAATATGCATCAGGTGACGCGGGTTTGATTCATTCTGGGCCAGCTGCCTTTCTTGCCATGTAGCGCCACCATCATGGGTTTCAAGCAATAGGCCGAACTGTCCCACTACCAGGCCGTGGCGGGGGCTGTCGAACCGGAGGGAGAGCCACACTTTATTCTGCCCTGGCGCTTGCCGCTGCAAGCGCCAGGATTCTCCACCATCGGTGGTCATCAGAATCGTGTCATCGTAACCTGCTGCCCATCCTGACTTTTCATCAATGAAATAAACGCTGGTCAGAGTGGCACGACTGGGAACGGATCTGGCCTGACGAAATGTCTTTCCATCATCTGACAGCAGAATGATTCCATGATCACCGACGGCAACTATCCGGTCCTTCGCCAGGGTGGCTGCAATTACAGATGCACGTTCGGGAGTGATGAGGTGAGGAGCCCTCTGAGGAGGCACCTGTTCGGCATAGGACGCTATGGGGAAATGGATGCCGAGGAGGAGGGGGATCAGTAAAACAAAGTGAGGCATGATTTATCTGGCTGCAAAGGTTGCCGAAGGTAAATCGTTGCGATTGGATACTTTTTCCAGAATTGCGACGAAGGCAGGCATCACTGTTATGACCAAGACCATGTTTGTCATGAACATGAAAGTGAGGAGGGCACCCATGTCGGCCTGGAATTTCAGTGGAGAGAAAATCCAGGTGGACACTCCGAGAGAAAGGGTGATGGCAGTGAAGAGCGTGGCCATGCCCACATCGTTCAGGGATTCTTCCACAGCCTGCTTCATGGGTAGTTTTTGCGAAAGGTGGATGAGAAGTCGGTTGTAGAGGTAGAAAGCATAGTCGACGCCAATTCCGGTGGTGAGCACCATGACAGGCAGAGTCGCTACAGTCAGGCCGATGCCCAATGCCTCCATGAAAACGTAGCCGAGGAAGGTTGCCAGGGTCAGCGGCAAGCAGCAGACAAGAATGGCTCGCCAGTCGCGATAGGCGAGTAGCACCAGAAGGGAAATGCCGGTATAGACCAGCACCATCATCTGGAATTCCCTTGCCTCGATTTCCTCGTTAATGGCAGCCATGATGCCGACATTCCCGGAGGCAAGCAGTACCTGGATTCTGGAGTCGGGAGGGGGATAGTTCTTGCGAAATGACTTGATTGTATTAATCACCGTCTGGATGGTTTCTGCTCGATGGTCGGTCAGATGGAGATTGGTGGCCATCATGGTACAAGTGCGGTCAAGCAAACCGGAAGACTCGGGCAGGAAGCCCAGGGCGGCCTGCAAGGCACGACTGTCCCTGGGCAAGGCCAGCATTTTCGGGTTGCCCTCGTTGAGTAGAGCATTGGCGGTTTTCGTTAGGGTCGAGAGCGACGTAACCGAAATGATGCCGCGTACCTGGGATAGGTGCTGGGTGAACTGGTCCAGATAATCAAAGACATCGAATCGGGTACACCCGTCAGTTGGCGTCTCGAATACCACAGTCAGCACATCCATGCCCATGTCGAAGCGATTGGCAATACTTTCCATATCTCGGTTGTAACGTGATTCGGCACGTAATTCCGGTACGCCGCCCTGGAGAGCCCCGACCTGTCTGTCCAGACTCTGCCATACGGAAAAGATCAGCAGCAGGATGGCTGCACCCAGTACCCATTGTGCATTGCGAATATCTGCAACCCAGGCTATTCGTCGCATTTTGCTGGAGCGTCGTGCCTGGATTCTGGCCAGGGTAACAGCATGACTGGGAGGAAAACTCAGATAGGAGGCGGCTAGGGGTAGCATCACGAGATTTGTTACAACCTTGAAGCCAACACCGATGGCGGCGGCGATTGCAAGTTCCCGGATCATTGGAATGGGTATGGGAAGGAGCGATACGAAGCCGATCAAGGCTGAAAACAATGCAAGCGTACCCGGTAACAAAAGACTCGAAAAACTTTCTCGTGCTGCTTCTGAAGGATTCTTGCCCCGTGCCACTGCTGACGAGATGGCGTTGATCTGTTGAACACCATGGGATACGCCAATTGCAAAGATTAGAAACGGGATCAGAATGGCAAGAGGATCAAGGCCAAGGCCGAGCATGACCAACGTTCCAAATTGCCACAGGACGGAACACAAGGAGCAGAGCAAGGGCAGTAGCGTGAGCCTGATGGAGCGGCAGTACCCGTAAACTGCAAGGGCTGTGAGCAGGAAGGCCAAACCAAAGAATAGATATACGTTCCCGGCACCATCGGCAATGGCGCCCATCTGTTTGGCAAATCCGATAATCTCCACTGAATGTTCATGTGTTTCGTATTTCTGGCGTATTTCCGTTTCTAGCCTGGCTGAGAGATTCAGATAGTCCAATTTTTGGCCCAAATGGATGTTCTCGTCGAGAATATCGGCAATGACCATCGTTGCAGTGCCATCTCTGGACACCAGGCTTCCCTGATAGCCTCCGCGTACTACCCGGTCGCGAATCTGCTCGATTTTGTTGGCATCCAGGTTGTCGGGGGTGATGTTGCCACCGATGACGTTCTCGGCATGGAATCCCTCTTCGGTCAATTCATGGAGCAGGATGTTGGGTGTCCAAAGGGATTGCACGGAACGTCGGTCTACGCCGGGAAGAAAGAGTACTGACTGGGTGATCTGATGCAGTTTCCCGAGCGTGGTGGGATTCCATATATCCCCGTTGCGAGCGCGCAATGAAATCATGAGACGGTTGGTGCCAAACAACTCGTTCCGGTATTTGAAGAAAACCTGTGAATACTCATGCCCGATAGGGATTTGTTTATCGAAGTGGGTCGATATGCGTAATTCCATGGCCTTGAAGGCCATCAATGACGTAAACAGTAGAAGTCCCGCCAGGACGATTGCTCGCCTTCGGAATAAATAGCCTTCAAGAGCAAGGACGAATCGATTGGTGCCGACCATCAGGTCACACTCCTAGGTGCAGTGGGGCGGGGGAGCCCCCGCCGTTACTGTTGTATTTAGAAGCTGTAAGAGATGGATGCGCTCAATACATCGCGATCGCGCAGCATGTTGAGATTTCCTCCGCCCCAGAATCTGCTGTAGCCGATGGTGGCTTTCCAGGTGTTGTGGTAGTCGAAATTCATTCCCACAGATAGCGCCTTGCGACCTTGCACAAAAGGAAGGCTATTGGGCGCGACGCCCCTGACGTCGTGGTAGTAATCGACGATTGGTGACAGGGTCCAGCCAGATCCCAGGATGTTGGCGTAGGTAAGGGACAGTTCTGCTACATAACCCCAGGAGGTCCGGCTTGGGAGTGAGTAGTCATTCAGGAGGTAGGGAATGCTTCCGTCCAGTGTCAGGTTCGGATAGTGCGTTACTGCTGTTTCGAACAGGAAATACCCCTCGTCGGCATTGATCATCTGTGTCAGTGACGAGGGAAGCTCCAGGAACCCGGTGAGATGGGCCTGCCATTTGCGCTCTTCCTTGTACCCGTTTACTACATAGGGAGTGGCACCGCCGAATCCATTGAAATAACTGTAGCGGCCCGCATGGGGAACCACTGGATCGATAGCTACGCTATCCCTGGGACGATAGGATACTTCGGCGCCCACTGCCCAGTCCCCCAGTGTGGTATTGAGGGACAAGCCGAACAGATCCTTGTCCATGCCATATTGTTCAACTGCACGGACGTTGATGACGTTGGTCGTGTTGGGATCATATTTGAATCCAACAAAGGGAAGCTTGTCGTGATAACGGATGTAATAAGCGGCGTACTCGGTATCTCCATTTGTCGGTTTGTAGCGGAGGTTGATGCCATATTGCCCCCGGTTTTTTGGAGTGGTGATGTCAACGGGAACGATGGTGCCTAGTCCCGGTGCCACTGAGTTGGTTAGATATTCCAGGGTTCTCCCGGATTTCGGAGCAAAGTCGCCGAATACCCCCAGAGGCTTACCTCCTGCATAGAGGGGATCCATGATCGAGGTTGGAATGAATGCGCCGCGCTTTCCCCCCTTGCCAAGGAAATCTCCATAGGACCAGTAGGTGCCGGCCGGATCTAGGATGAACTTGTTCCAACGGAACTGATAGTAGGCTTCGGTGGAAAAACCATTACCCAGAGCGGTAGAAAGCGACAGCATGGGAGCGGGAACGAATATCTCCTTCAACTGTGCTCCTGGGATGTGAATCTTCCTCAAATCGACGGCATTAATGGAATTCACGCCGCCGATGATGAATATATCCTCTCCCCAACTGATGACCTGATTGCCGAGTTTAATTTTGGCTGGTTGGCCGTTCAGTGTTAGCTCCTTTGCTACCCAGAGGTCCAGCAACGTGACATCCTGCTGCATTGCTTTTTTTGCATCTCGTTCCAAGGGAGTACGTTGGGTTTTGTCGGCACGGAAGTCCGAGGACCATGTGAATCGGCTAAAGGCGGACCAGTCCGTTGGAGACTTGAGGAAAATCTCATGGGTGCCTTTCAGTACGGTAGAAACAATCTGTCCCTTCCTGTAATTCAGGTTACCGTCATCTGAATTGCTGTAGATGAAATCGGGTGGAGCGGTGAATCCCATTCCTGGACCATTGACCAGTTCCCCCAGTGGGCCGGCAATGGAAACATTGCCACCGGAATCATTGCCAATAATGCTTGTACTCGGAGACTCCAATCGCTTTTGCATGCCGATGGACAGTGTTGAGTCAAAACTGCCAATCCAGCCATTATTAAGTTCAAACTTGAAGGCGGCAGCCGGTTTTGAAAGACCAATACCAAGGGTGCAAAGGACTAGGATCTGGCGGATCAGATACGGTGTTATGTTTTTCATGTTTGTATTCTTCATCGTTAGACCGGGTTAACGGGCGCCAATTCGGCGCAAATCCTCGGGCTCGAATTGTCTTGGATCGATACGACCCTCATCACCCGCCAACCAGTCAGTTGGCTTTGATTCCTGTGTGGCGTACTCACCCAAGTAGCGGTTAGCATTGAGATCCCATGACATGAACTCCTGGCTGACGCAGGCCCCCAATTCAACGGCAGGGTAGATGGTGGCCTCCATGACGCGCCAGAGCTTGCCTTGGCTGTCGTATTGATCTGCCTCCATCAACATCCAGGTATCCTCGTCAAGATAGAAGGTTCTCCGGGCAAACATGTGGCGCATGCCTGGTTTTACCGTGGCCTCAATCTTCCAGACACGATGAAGTTCATAGCGCATCAGATCTCGGTTTGGGTAGAGGCCCTGATACACCTCGCTCATCTTGCGTTTGGCAACGAATTTATAGTTGTTGTAGGGGATGTACATTTCCTGCTTGCCCACTAATTTCCAGTCGTAGCGATCTAGAGCGCCAGCGAACATGGGATATTGATCGGCGGTTTCCAGGTTTTCAAACCCCGGTACTGGGTTGTCATATTCCAATGCGGGAAGCCGCCGTACCCGACGTTGCCCTGGGAAATACATCCACCCATTGTTGGCCTTGTTGCCCAGGAAGTAATGCACCAGCAGTACTTCGCCGTTGCGTGAAGGTGGGGAGGTCATCATGTCGAGGATCATCATCTGTACCCCGTTGGCCTCCCTGGGTGAATTGACCTTGGTGGACGCAAAGGGGGTTAAGGCGAGCTGCTCCTGTCCCAGACCATAGAAACTTCCATCCGGATTGATGAAGTTCGTCTGGTAAGCCTCGATACGGCCTAATCCCTGCCAGCGAAGGCGATGATTCCAGACGGCCTCTGCTCCGTTCTGGGGAATCGGAAACGGAAATGCTCCACCCAGAGCGCTATCTAGGCTGTCACTCCCATCATTGGAAAGCTTTGCCAGTGTCGCATTCTGTTTGGTCCGCTCGGTGATCGTTTCGGGGTAGCCGCAGGATCGATGACTGGGATACACGTCCATACGATAACCCTTGCGGGTTTTTAATAATTCAATCTGCCCTGCCGAGAGTTTGTCTTTGTACTTTTCGAGGTTTGTGGCGTCGATGGAAAACAGGGGCTTTTCAGAAGCGTAAGGATCAATACGAGCATCTGTGAGTTTGCGTTTTTCCTTGGGCAGTCCTCCTTGCCATTCTGGGATGCTGCCATCCCGGTTACCAGTCCGTTCTGCGCCGACTGGTGTCAGTTCCCGGCCTAGCCGTTTGGCTTCGGATGTGCTGACCGCTGCCTCCGAAGTTGTCCACATCATGCTGAGGCCAAGTATTAGTACCCCTTGAGCCAGTCGTCTCATCACCATCCTCCGGTTATTTTTCAACCCTGTGCAACCAGGGCGTCCAGCCGTTCGCCAAAGCACGGCAGCAATGAAAAAAGGGCTTCGCCAACGCACAGCCAAGTGCGCTGACGAAACCCTTGCCATTGGTTTCTACAAATACACAAACACGACGTTCAGCAGGTCTTCTGGCTCTCGGATCTCCCGGATTTGCCGCGCCTTCCCACCAGGGTAGGCCCCGGCAGTGGCTGGCCGGATGCATTGCCTCCGGCCTTGCGGCATCCGTCCCCGATTACAGCGGCGGGCCCGCCACGGAATTGCACCGTGTTCCTGGATACTGAAGTCGGCCGTGATTCTTATGATTTGCTGTTCAGCTGTCAATTCGATACTAATCAAGGCTGGAGGTTTGATCAGTATGAAATACGTACGAGGTCGTCAAGTTTTAATAACGAAACAGCTTGACTCGTTATTTATACGATCATAGACTTATCGCAGAAAGTTGTTCGCGGTACCCGGCAGTCCATCCGGACGCCAGGTGAAACGGGAAGCTGGTGTAAATCCTGCGCTGCCCCCGCAACGGTAAGGAAGTGCGGAATCGTCACACACGCCACTGGGCTTCGGTCTGGGAAGGCGACGATTCAAGACTTTCGAGCCCGGAGACCGGCCACGAACATCACCATGGAAACGCCACGGGGTGGTGGCGGCCGGCGTTTGTCCGATCGAACTCCCTGTGCGTTGCCTTCATCAATCGTGACCGGTCTGCGGGGACGCCGACCGGGGAACAGGGAGTCCTCATGCAACGCCATCTTGCGCGCAGCGCCATCGCCGCTGCCATTCTTGCCGCTTTCAATGTCCAGGCCGCCGAGCCCCTCGCGGACCACGGCACCATCGTCGTCACCGCCACCCGTCAGCCGACTCCGGCGCGAGATTTGCTGAACGACTTCAGCGTATTGACCCGTAGTGATATCGATAAAGCGGGGCCGAGTGCGACGCTGGGTGATCTGCTTTCACGCCTACCTGGTATTGAGCTATCCCGAGAAGGGGGACGTGGCGCCAATGAAAATATTTTCATCCGTGGCACAAACGCAGGTCACGCCCTAATTCTCATTGATGGTATTCGCGTAGGTTCTGCCACCCTGGGGCAGGCTAATCTTTCGGCTCTACCAGTTGAGCAGATGGAGCGTATCGAAGTGGTTCGTGGCCCGGAGTCCGCACTTTATGGCAGCGATGCTATTGGCGGGGTGGTCAATATTTTCACTCGTGGTTCGAAAGAGAGCAGCTTCTCTGCCAAGGCGGGATTTGGTAGTCGCGGCAGCTATGCGGCCAATGTCGCGAAAAAGAGCAATATCGGTGACCTGAACTATCAGGTCAGCTTCGGTACCAATGGTGAAGATGGCAAGTCCAACGTGACCAATAGCGATAGTTTCGCCTACAACCCTGATAAGGACGGATTCTGGAAACGCAGTGCTGCTATGCGCATAGACTACAAGCTTTCGTCTGAAGCAGAAATTGGTGCCCAATATTTCTACAGCCAGGGACAGAACAAGTTCGATACTTCCTGGCCGAGCAAGAGCTACGACTGGAAAACATACAGCAGGATCAGCGGGTCCAGTGCATATGCTCGTTTTCAGCCAGCCAAGGAATGGACTACCTCGATACGGTTCGATCGCAGCGTGGATGAAAGCGACACCGTGCCCTCGCAAACCATCGGTGAGCTCCGTGACGACTTTCGCACCGAACGAAAACAGATCACTTGGCAGAACGACATCAACCTGCCCATCGGACGTGCGCTCATAGCGGTGGACCATCTGAAAGAACAGATTGTTACATCGAGTGCTTTCAGCCTGACTGAACGTGATATCAACTCCCTGTCCCTGGGATGGGATGCAAGCATGGAGAAGCATCGCTGGCAGGCAAATGTTCGTCGGGACCGCAATTCACAATATGGCGCAAAGAACACCTACAACCTGGGATATGGGTATCAGCTCACCCACGCTTGGCGTCTGGCAACCCATGTTGGCACAGCATTCAAGGCGCCATCATTCAACGACCTGTATTACCCTAACATTCCTTTTGTCGGCAGCGGCAACCCCAATCTCAGGCCAGAAACATCCCGCAACCGGGATGTGGCTGTTCATTATGAGACCGAGGTCCATAAAGCCAGCCTGACAGTGTTCCGCAACGACATTAAAAACCTGATCAGTTGGGAAGAAACCAGCCCCGGGTCCTGGTTCTACACTCCGGCGAATGTCGGCAAGGTCCGGATTGATGGCTGGAGCCTGAGTTATCAATGGTCAATCATCGACGGATGGAAACTGAGGGCCACCTGGAATGATCAGGATGCTCGCGATGTCACCACAGGTAACCGCCTGGCGCGCCGTGCCGAGAAATTTGGCACCTTGGGCCTGGAACATGAGACAAAGCAATGGCTAATCGGTGTAGAACTGCAGGCATCGGGCGACCGTTACGATAATTTGGCTAATACGCGTCTCCTCGGCGGTTATGGCTTGGTCAATGTCCATAGCAGTTATCAACTTTCCCCTGAGTGGTCTGCCTTCGCCCGGGTGGACAATCTGTTCGACAAACACTATGAGCTGGCCCGTAGTTCGAATGCCACATTCTCTAGTCTGGGGAGCACGGTTTTCATTGGCCTCCGCTATCTCACAAAGTAAGCCATGCCCACCCGCCGTCGCGCCCTCGCCGTGCTGTTGTTGCTGCTGCTCCTGGTAGCGGCCAGCCTGGTGGTGGGTCTGGCGGCGGGGACTTTGCCGGTCAGCACCGCCGATCTGCTGTCCCTGGTGGGCGGCGAAGGCGGCGGCATGGGGGCCGAGGTGGTGCGCAGCCTGCGCCTGCCCCGGGTGCTGGGGGCCTTCGCCTGCGGCGGCCTGCTGGCTCTGGCCGGCGCCCTGATGCAGGTGCTGCTGCGCAATCCTCTGGCCGATCCCTACGTACTGGGCATTTCCGGAGGCGCAGCGGTGGGCGCACTTTCGGCCATGCTGCTGGGTTTCTCCCTGATGGGGCTGAACCTGCTGGCCTTCGGCGGCGCCCTGGGGGCGATGCTGCTGGTCTTCGGCCTGGCCCATGGCGACAGTAGCTGGACCCAGACCCGGCTGCTGCTCACCGGGGTGATCATCGCCGCCGGCTGCGGCGCGGTGGTGGCCCTGATCCTGTCCATCACGCCGGAGCAGAAACTGCACGGCATGCTGTTCTGGCTGATGGGGGATGCCGGGCAGATTCTCCGGCCGGAACCAGCCCTGGCTGCCCTGGCGGTGGGGCTGGCCTGTGCCATGCCTTTTGCCCGGGAACTGAACCTGCTGGCCCGGGGCGCCACCCTGGCCAGTTCCCTGGGGGTGGCGGTGCCCCGACTGCGGAGCCTGATCTATCTACTGGCGTCGCTGCTCACCGCCTTCGCCGTCACCACGGCCGGCAGCATCGGCTTCATCGGTCTGGTGGTGCCCCATTTGCTGCGTCTGGCCCTGGGCAACGACCAGCGCCTGCTGCTGCCCGCCGCCACCCTGGCCGGCGGTGCCCTGCTGGTCCTGGCCGACACCCTGGCCCGCACCGTGGTGGCACCCCAGCAATTGCCGGTGGGGGTGCTGACCGCCCTGATCGGTGTGCCGATTTTTTTGTTCCTGTTGGCGCGGCAGCCTGCGGCCAAGCCATGAGTACCCTATTACTCGACGCCAGCTGCCTGGATGTGTCGATCGCCGGGCATCTGTTCTGCCACGACCTGGACCTGCGACTGAACAGCGGGGAATCCCTGGCCATCCTGGGACGCAATGGCGCAGGCAAATCCACCCTGCTGGCCACCCTGGCGGGACTGCGCCCGGCATCGGCCGGAGTGCTGCGGATCGGCGGCCTCGCTCCTGCGAACGCCGATCCCCGCGCGTTGGCCAGGATTCGGGGCTACCTGCCCCAGCAGCAGCACGATCCCTTCGCCTCCACCGTGCTGGAATCGGTGCTGGTCGGCCGCCACCCCCACCTGGGCCGCTGGGAATGGGAAGGCGAAACGGATCAGCGACTCGCCACCACCGCCCTGGCGGCCGTGGGCCTGGCGGAATTCGCCCAACGGGAAGTCCACACCCTCTCGGGGGGCGAGCGCCAGCGCCTGGGTATTGCCATGCTGCTCACTCAGCAGCCCCAGCTTTTCCTGCTGGACGAACCCCTGGCCCACCTCGACCTGAACCACCAGATCGCCGTGCTGGACCTCTTCTCCACCCCGGACCGGGACTGGGGCGCCACCGTGGTGATGGTGCTCCATGAGCCGGGCCTGGCCCTGCGCTATTGCAGCCGCACCCTGCTGCTGTTCGGCGACGGCCAGTGGCTGGAGGGCGCCAGTGCCGACGTGATCACCGCCGAGAATCTGTCGCGGCTCTACGGCCATCCCCTGAGGGAACTGCGGGATGGTCAGCACCGCTGGTTTGTACCTATATGAAGCTCTCCGCCCTGATGGTGCAAGGCTGCACCTCCGACGCCGGCAAGACCACCCTGGTGGCGGCCCTGTGCCGCATCCTCAAGCGTCGGGGGGTGCGCGTGGCGCCCTTCAAGCCCCAGAACATGGCGCTGAATTCGGCGGTCACCATCGATGGCGGCGAGATCGGCCGCGCCCAGGCCCTGCAAGCCCAGGCGGCGGGCCTGCCGCCACGGATCGACTTCAATCCGGTGCTGCTCAAGCCCACCACGGACTGCCAGGCCCAGGTGATCATCCATGGCCGGGCCGTCACCCATCTGGATGCCCAGGCCTATCACGACTACAAGCGGGTGGCGATGACAGCAGTGATGGCGTCCTGGCAACGCCTCACCGGCGAATTCGAGTGTGTACTGGTGGAAGGAGCCGGCAGTCCGGCGGAGATCAATCTGCGGGACCGGGACATCGCCAACATGGGTTTCGCCGAGGCCGCCGACGTGCCGGTGATCCTGGTGGCGGACATCGACCGGGGCGGCGTCTTCGCCCATCTGGTGGGAACCCTGGACCTACTCTCCCCCTCGGAGCAGGCGCGGATCAAGGGTTTCGTGATCAACCGTTTCCGGGGCGATATCGCCCTGCTGCAACCGGGTCTGGACTGGCTGGAACAGCGCACCGGCAAGCCGGTGCTGGGCGTGCTGCCCTATCTTCAGGGCCTGATGCTGGACGCCGAGGACGCCATCGCCCAGGGGGAGATGGACAAGGCGCCGCCGCGCCTGCGGGTCATCGCCCCGGTGTTGCCGAGGATTTCCAATCACAACGATCTGGACCCCTTGCGCCTGCATCCAGAGGTGGACTTCCAGTGGGTCGGGCCGGGTCAGACACCGCCCCCCGCCGATCTGGTGGTCCTGCCCGGCTCCAAGAACGTGCGGGCCGATCTGGACTGGTTGCGCTATCAGGGCTGGGAGGACTACCTCCTACGCCACCTTCGTTACGGCGGAAAAGTGATCGGTATCTGCGGTGGCTTCCAGATGCTGGGGCGGCAACTCCACGACCCCAGGGGGCTGGAGGGCGTGCCGGGTAGCAGCCCTGGACTGGGATTTCTGGATTGCGAAACCACCCTGGAGGAGGAGAAACAACTTCGCAACGTGAAGGGACGGCTGCTATTGGATTTATCGGCGGCTATGGCTGGCTACGAGATTCACATGGGTGTCACCCATGGCCCGGCACTCGCCTATCCGCTGGTCAGGCTCGATGATGGCCGCGAAGAAGGTGTCATGGTACCAGAGGGCAATATCCTGGGCAGTTATTGCCATGGCCTTCTGGATCATGCTGATGCTTTGGCGTCCATCATGGCCTGGGCCGGTATGCATGAGGCCGCACCCGTGGATCTCGCTGCTCGCCGCGAGATGGATCTGGATCGGTTGGCCGATGCAGTGGAGGCCTCCCTTGACTGGGCAACGATTGCAAGCTTTTAGTGGCATTGGTTAATGCCGATTATTGGAGCTATTCCATGAGTGAGCGTGGCATCAAGCAGAAGGGCGAGGCCAAGACGGCCCGCATCCCCATCAAGATCGTGCCGGCTGCCCAGCCCCTGAAGAAGCCCGACTGGATTCGGGTCAAGGTGGGCAGCAGCGCGGGACGCTTCGACGAGGTCAAGCAGGCCTTGCGCGACCACGCCCTGCACACCGTCTGCGAGGAAGCCACCTGCCCCAACATCGGTGAATGCTTCGGCAAGGGCACCGCCACTTTCATGATCCTCGGTGACATCTGCACCCGCCGCTGCCCCTTCTGCGACGTGGGTCATGGCAAGCCCCTGCCCCCCGATGCCGAGGAGCCGGAAAAGCTGGCCCGGACCATCGCCGCCATGAAGCTCAAGTACGTGGTGATCACCAGCGTGGACCGGGACGACCTGCGGGACGGCGGCGCCCAGCATTTCGTGGACTGCATCCGGGCCGTGCGTCAGCATTCCCCCAGCACCCGGATCGAGGTGCTGGTACCGGACTTCCGCGGCCGCCTGGAGATCGCCCTGGAGATTTTCGAGCAGGCCCTGCCCGACGTGATGAACCACAACCTGGAAACCGTGCCCCGCCTCTACAAGCAGGCCCGGCCCGGCGCCGACTACGCCCACTCCCTGCAACTGCTGAAGAATTTCAAGACCCGCCACCCCGAGGTCACCACCAAGTCCGGCCTGATGGTGGGCATCGGCGAGACCGACGAGGAAATCCTCGCCGTGATGCGGGACCTGCGGGTCCACGACGTGGATATGCTGACCATCGGCCAGTACCTGGCCCCCTCGGGCCATCACCTGCCGGTGCTGCGTTATGTACATCCGGACATCTTCAGAATGTACGAGGCCGAAGCGGGGGAAATGGGCTTCACCAACGCCGCCTGCGCCCCCCTGGTGCGCTCAAGTTATGATGCAGAACGACAGGTTGCTGGAACCCTAAATGCAAGGCGTTCTGTGACCATATAAGTGCGAAAGTGACCTTTGAAGTATCGACATATTTTCTGGATGAGTGTTCAGATATGCCCTCCTTGCAGACCGTGCGCGAAAGCGTACTACCGACCCACAGAAATCTCTGAAGAACCGAAAGTAAATCAACCACGTTCGTAGAACGTGGTTTTGCCTAAAGCCCCCCAGAGGGGGGCATACCTAGCGGCCCTTCCTAGAAGGCCCGCTGCCTGGGACCAGTTGAAGTTGCTCTCGATGCAACTCTTCTCGCTCCTGGAACCTCACGTACTTCTGAATCATCTCGCTGTTCAAACCGACCGTGTCCACACAGTACCCTTTCGCCCAGAAATGATTACCCCAATACGGCTTCTTCCTCATGAATGGAAAGGCCGTGAAGAGCCGAATCGCGGTACGTCCTTCAGGACCCCCATCAATCCAGAGATCGACATCTTTGGCGGTACCTTCACCAGCAAGTGAACGTGGTCCGCCTGAATGTTCAACTCCACCACCTCACATCCAAGTTGCTGACAAAACACCATCACGCACTTGTACACCTCATTCCCGACCGGGCCTTGCAACAACCGGTAACGGTATTTTGGCACCCAGACCACGTGATATTGACAATGCCAGAAGATCACATGCGATGCTCTTGCAAACCTGCTCATGCTCGTTTCCTTTCAGAAAGTTGTGGGGACAACTCTCAAAAAGGTACCTGCACGAGCAGGCTCTCTAACAGGCAAAGCCAGTTAGTCGATAACCACGCCCATAGGACGTGGTTTTTAACTTTCAATAAAACTCCGGAACCTCCCCGTCTCAGTGATCCGACTGTTGCTTCAGGGTCGCCTGGACCTTGCGCTTGCCCATCTTTTTAAGAATGGCGAACTTTGTGAGCTGTTCCTGACTGGGCCGTGAACTGCCAGCTTCCCAGTTGTAAACCGTCTGAGTGGAGACCTGGAGAATCGACGCCAATACCGCTGCCGTCAGTTCGAACTGTTCCCGCATCTTCTTGAGCCCCGCGGGACGGAAACGGAATTTCGGTGAGGCCCCGTCCTGCGTGGGCAACGGGGTGGCCCGGGGCTGGGAAGCCGAGGTCCTAGAGGGCTGACGCTCCAAAACCGCGAGCCGTTGTTTCAGATCCCTGATCTCGGTTCGGTGCTGAACCAGAGACTTCTTGAGAGTGAGAGTCTCGGCCCGTAATTCTTTACGAACCTGACGGACGATTTCTTGCTTCAGGAGGGCGGCGATATTGGGCATGGACCTACTCGATAAAGGACGACAGGGTGATTGTCGGAAACGGTCCATAAAGCAAGTGAGGATGATGGCAATGTTCGTGAAAATCCTCAACAGGAGCCGTGAAAAATACTCATACTGTTTCGACTAAATGACTCAGGCCGTGATTCTAGCAATCCGACATCTGCTGATGAAATATCCAAAATAAAATTGAATAGATCATAACTACCGGCGGAATGTTACGATTTTCCGCGCTTTCTGGCCGTTTTATTTTCAGAACTTGTCCAAAATTCCTCCATCGTCTCGCGGATACCCCGCACGACAGTAACCCAAATGGATAGGAAATCATGGCAAAAAAAGAAGCTCCTCCGGCAACACCAAGTCGCGTCAAGTTTGAAACTAGCAAAACTGCTGTAGATCATGAATTTTGGATAGATGAGCGAACGCACCAGACGGGCAGCTATCTCCACTCCTCCAATGTAGAGACCCAGTTCGAATCGAAGGATCAATTAAGTCATAAGCCGCGGCCAGCCACTACCGATCTGGCACAACATGATCTCGTGGATCACCGTGTGGTCGAGATGTCCGAGCCCAGTAATAATGTCCATCCTCACACCAGCAGCGAAAAATCTGATGGCTCTGCCTATCTAGTAGGGGTGGCGGGTGCGCAAGCTTTCCAGGAAGAGTTTTCCTGGTGTCCGCCAGGGCAGAAGGTAGTGTTTCGGCTAGTTCAGGCTGAAGCCGAATTATTCCATATGATTTCCAAAGGCCGCTATGTTGTACAAGAAAGATTGAACGGCAGAAAGACCAAAGACATCCACTACATATCGCATACTTTGCTGTGTTACATACAAAAGGCCCTCCGCCTGGCAAGGAAAGCTGCGGTTTCAATTCAATACCATTTAGTCGATAGTGGTGACGGGAAAGCGCATCTTGAGGTACTGGGCATGGCCTCGGTCGAACATGAAAACGGAGGGCCCGATTTATCTCAGATCCACCAAGGCTTGTATTATATTTGCAGTCAAATTGCACCACGAAAGCTTGTTGGAGATGAGGATGTTAGTGCAAATGGCCTGCATCTTGACGATTCACTCAGACTCCTGGCGGATCAAGCTATATACAAAATCCTAGACCAAGTAGGAGATGAGAATGTCACTACGACATTTAAGGCTCATATTGGAGGTGAGGTAATCAACTGTGGGCCACGTTATGCACAAAAAAGGCAGCCAGCTCCTATACCACTGCGCGACAGTATTGAGCACATCGGATTCATCGAGAACATGCGGACAAGCGAGCAGTCGATTGATGTACGACTCAAAGGTAGCAAATCACTTATATCAATGAACTACAACCCAGACAAATTCCTTAAGAAGCTTAGAGTGTGGCTGGGAGAAACCATGTCAAGTAGGTTCGTGTGCGCAGAACAAGCTAACGGGGATGGGAAAAATCCCTTACTGTCCCTCAAGGATTTTCAAGACAGCTCTAGTATAAATCCAGACCTATTTGGCTATGATCGCTAGTCTAGCTTAGCTTAGCTGACAGTCCATCGCGGCAGCAATAACAATGCCCATAATAAGAAGCTCATCAGCATTCCGAATTTCCACGCTGCCATCTTCGCTAAACTTCAGTGCTACTTTCCTCTCAACTCTGGACCCTTCAGGCGTGTATATCGCATCAATTTGGACCTTGTTATCTGTTCTCAATGGCGGAGGATGTTTGGCCTCTTTCTTTATTTTGGTGGGGTCCTGCGCTCTACGCGGTGCAGCCAATGTGCGTGCAACTCGGATACTGATGGGTTGAAACCCTACGTCACGACATGCTGAAATCATTTCATCAGTGGCGGTGGAGGATGCAAGCACCACAAACCGTTCATTGGACAGATTCAAGCAATTTATTATTCCTTTGGCAAGCTGGCCATGGGATGGTTTCCACATCACCCACTGCCTAGTTCGGCCAATCATCTCAGTGAATGACAAGAGAGTCGATTTTCCTGGCGTGGCATCAAGCAGTTCAGGCAGTTGGATGCCAAAAAGACGAGCCCATCCGCTTTCTGTCACGTGTCTCAAAAATGTACGACTTTGTGGAAAGTCCTGGCCTGCTTTTGCAGGAGTTCTGACAACGAGGCGAGTACCGATCTGATCAACCGCCCGGCACAACATCATGGTTGCTTCCTCTGATAGATTCAGTGCCCGAGCGATCATCACGGGTTCCCTGCCATCAGCTAGGCGCCTCATGACCTTCAGGGCAGCCTTGGCCGTCATCGGGGCAGGATCGCGCCGAATCGATTCAAGGATTGTTAAATCCGGTGGCTTGTATGCAGGAATGCTATCAAGATCAAGGAACGCATCAGATGCCGAAAATGCCTTCGCCGGTTGTTTTCCAGCAAGCGCCACCCAATCACCGAGCAGATGTATGTAACTCCGGAACGTCGTTTGGGAACCCATATGTCCCAGCGCACGGCCGAGCGCCCAGGAGGTACGCCTACGGCACGCAGGGTTAGCCATCAGAGTACTCAGTATTCCCTCCCGATTGTCCCCGGCCCAATAAAGTTGCTTGGCCTGGGGTAGGGTTTGGGGAATGGCAGCCAGGAAAAGTCGGTTCGCGTAGGCGTGTCTTAGATGATGCAGTCGTATCTTGGCCTGTCCCGTCACATGTTGCAGGGCCAAGTTACAAAGCGTCGAGGCCGCCTCGAGTGATGGAAGATTCCTACTGGCATCAGAAAGAACTGGCGATGCATCCGCACGGCCATGAAGGGCCAAGTTTTGCTCAAGTAACTTGTCTATGATCTTCTGCTCGAGCTCTGACAGCTGAAAAAGGAGCGGCATCAGGCGGCGGGAACCCAAGGTCTTAAGTGACCGATGCCGGTTTCCCTTGACCACGACGACCGTCAATTCAGGATGCACCATCCAGTCTTGGCGAAGCAGTCCCCAACTCTCTTTTCGTCTAAGGCCAGCCCGATGCGCGCAGATCAACAGCCAGCATGCCGCTTCCCTGACGTCTTCTGGGTATTTTATCGACGAATACACGAGAAGAAGGGCGTCTTGGTATTCCCGCTCTCCGATCATGCCAGGAAGCACGCCAATTCCACCACGCACATCCGGTAGCTCCGACCAGTTCGGTTCAGCGATTCCATATCCCGCCGACCGAACCCAGTGATGAAAATCAAACAGGCGGGCAGCAACATAGGCGCGATCGCGGGCCTTGCCATGCTCCAGAACCGACGCGTAGAAATCCGTCAGTTCGTCATCATCGAGATTGGTCAGATCGATATGGTAGCCAAGGTTCTCGAAGGCAGATGAGAGGGAATTGCGATATCGATCAATACTTTCTATCTTAACTTTGCGACGATCGTCTCTCAGAAGCGCCGCAATCCAGCGGACCAGCAGTGTGACCGCTGATTTTGCGCCGTTTTCGTGATTCTTGATGAGGCGATCAATTGCGATAGCCTTGCGTTGCCGAGCTGTCCCCTTGACCTTTTTTTCAGGAGTGGCCCCCAGCTTCTGGGTCTCGATGAGCTTGTCCCGAACGGCCTTCAGTAATCGCGCTGCCGTCTGACGACTAGCGGGATGGCTTTCGGTAACCTTGATTGATTGGGAAGTCAGCCCCTCGATACCAAAAGACTCATCGACGATATTGTTGGTGCCTTGATCTGCTTGCGTGGGCAGCCGAGGCCGCTGTCCGTGATGGACGTAATACAGGTCAGCCCATGAGGGCGAATAGGACAAAACTCGACCGCTCAAGTAGCCCGCCCGGATCCCCTCGAGTTCTATAAAGTTGGTTTGCTCCCTCAGCGCAGCCAGGTTCTTGATGAGTTGGCGACTGGTTGTCTGGTCTGCTGGTTGACCTATCATGGCTTGTGCCAACGGTTGCATCAAGGTATCGATCTTTAGGTCGAGAATCTCCCGTTTGAGGGGCGTCGAGCCACACTTGGCCAACAGGTGAGCGGCTCTTTCCGACAGCGGGATCCTTCGAACTGGAGTAGTCGGGCCGGCCGTCTGTCCGCTCTCAAAGTGTTCCAGGTAGGGGATACCACCGGCGATAACAAGGTGAATGTTGGTCAGTGTGGCGACATCACAGAGGAGCTTAACGTCAGTCCACCGATGCTCGATGCAGAGCAGGAGCGCAGCCGCCATGGCCTGACTGTGGCGACGCGTATTTTTGGAGGACACGAAGCCGTTTCTGTCTTTGGCGATAGTCTGAGCCTGCTCGCAACGCTTGAGTGATTCAGTGGCGAGGGATCCAAACGGACTCGCTTCCTGGGCATGTTGGAGGAAAAGGCGGTTGAGTCGGATCGGAGCAACGGACTTTTTGTCCTCCCGGCTGAGCAAGCGAATTAGGTACGCATATTTGAGCTTCCCGATGTCCGTCGGGTTTGCCGACCAACCGAAGAGCAAACTTTTCGATAGTTTGAGAATTTCATCGGGGCTAAGTTCGTCTAAGGGACGTGAATTGAGGAATCGGGTGATATCTGCCTGGGCTTGCCGCCATGCCGCGATACGTCTCTTCTGTCGATCACGTGCTCGCGAGTCGATGCCGAATGGCCGGGACTGGAATTCCCCCGGTGCACCTTCTACGACAAGCCGGGGCGGTGGGACTGCCCAAGTAGATGCCGAGGAAAAGCCGAGTTCAGAAAATACGTGAGCCAGCATGGGGCGGGCCCGTTTGGCATCGTCCGCCCAACAACGGAATGAGCGGTCACCATAGCTTGCAGCGTGTTCTTCAGCGTGCCCCAGCATGCCGTCGATGATCTCCGCATTCAACCCCAGCTCGCGAAGTCGTTGGGCAAGGCGATGCCGAAACAGGTTGGCCGGGAGCGGCCAGTGGAATAGCCCATCGTCTGCAGTCATGATCTTCGCCGAAACAGAAGCCCACTGAATTCGGCTCCCTGTTTGGCTCAACAGGAATAGAAACGGCAATCGCCCAGTTGGCTGTTGATCGATCAAAGCGCGGATTTCGAAAGAAAGATCTGGTGTCACCTCATACAGCGTGTCCGCCAGGATTTTGAGGTGCCGACCATACTCGGTCATGAAATCGCTGGCCAGGGCCGAGGGGAGGGGAATTAAGCGCCCCTGGTGCAATTCGTCGCTGTCTTTGTCATCGACGTACAAAAAACTGTTTTCAAGGTCAAAGTGGCAAGGGGATTCGAAAATGTCCCTGACCGGGCGACATCCTGTCGCCGCCAAAAGCCCGACCGCCCAATAGGAGACGAAGGCGTTGTGAAACTCCAGGATCGAGCTGCTACTGCGCAGGCCATCCAGGGTTTGCTTTGCCTGGGAAAAAGCTTCTGCCAGCAGCCCGTCGAGCGGATCCAACCGGCTTCCCATGGCAATGATATTGGCAGCACTCTGGCCCTCGCTAATACCGAAGGGGGTAGGCAGTTGATCCGACGTCCAGCGGGCATAGGCGCATGGGGCGGGAAGTCCCGAATTGGGAGACGAGCCCAGCAACCGGGCAAAGGAAGTGTCGTCGGAAGCTTCGAAGGTGAATTGAGTAAGGGCATGCGCCAACATTCCACCAGTGACCCGTGGAGCGATGGTCTCTATCGCTTGGCGGAACGCTGTGGCACAGACTTCTTCCACAGCAATGGCCTGCCAAATATCGCCAATTGTGCGGACATTTTGGCGAATATGTTGCGCAAGGCAGTGGATAATTGCCGATGGTAGGGTGATCGTTTGGGCCGTTGCCAATGGACGAAGCCATTCTCGCTGATCTGGGGTGTCGGGTACCCAGGAGCTGTAGCGCCGCGGCGGCTGTCGCTGCAATTGGCCTTTGCCGACGTTCAATGTCCAGTCATCGGATATTTGACTCCCATCAACCACTATCCGACAAACTTGGTTAATCGACCGCCCAGCCGTCATGGCGATCCAGGTAATTGCTGCCAATAAGGCTGACTTCGAGTCGGGCGATTCTATTGTCGCAGCGATCCAGTCATCGATCCTCGATCGGTCCCATCGATTGGGCGTCGTCCAGGACCACGGAAGAAACTGCCGCTGTTCCGCCGTCAGGAGCAGAACACTGCGTCCGACACGAACCTTCTCACTCATCGGCAGATCTTCGCGGACGTCCTGTACCAGAACCCCGTCCTCATCACCGCTAAGCAGCCGATCGGGAGGATCGGCGTCGATGAGATTGGCGACCGACTCGATGGCTACAAACTTTTCGTCATCAGACTCCGTTTCGTCTGGTGCATGTGAAGTGAGGAGTTGGGAGGGGACCAGTTCGGTTACTGCGCTGCCAGCATCCTCCAAGCGACTGAATCCGGCTGCGGCGATGATTGCCCGAAAGAATCCGTCTTCGGTCGAACTGAGCGGTGCGTAGTCTCTTCGCAGTGCGATAGCGGTATTCTCGATGTGTCCGTTGATTGTCAGGAAATCCTCGGAGAGGACTTCCAGCTCCATCAGAAACGTTCTCCACCGGCCGGGTTCATGGATCCGGTACATCGCGGTGGCTACGGTTCGGAGATGGGTGTCCTGGATAATTCCGTGAATCGCTCGATCGGTCGCGTGAACCAGCAACCAACAGCACAACTTGGCCCACCAGATGGATTCAGCGCGGGTTTTTTGCGGGGTCGAAGTGGCTAGTGCCGCCGCAATATAGGTGGATTTCAGATCACCTCGAAGGGCCTTCTTCGCAGGCTGGTCGTCAGGCAGGTGCTCAATGCCAGGAGGCGGCCCATATTGGTGAAGTGCGTTCGAGAGTGCCCACAAAGGTTCCGCAGCAACACACTGGATTGACCACGATTCGAGAAGTGAGTGTTTATCAGCGTCGGCAAGGTGTCCCAATAGGGTACCGAGGATTCTACGATCGCGAGCGACGAGCCCTAGATTGCTAAGGAGAAGGAGTTCCTTCAATACACCGTGGCTTCTTGCCCAGGCAACCGAGCGCGCGAGACCGTAGGTGAAAAACACCGGGGAAAGGAGACAATCCTCAAATGAACTTGAGGTACCGGAATTGACGCTAACAGATGGGCGGGTAGCTGCCGGAATAGTTTTGAGTGTTGCCGTAAACTTTTAAGTCTGCATGATTCTATGATATTAGAGGCGGCTTTCTCACTATGGTGGTACGGGTTATCGCTCAGGTCATAGTCCGGTGCTCGGCCATGTTGCCGTTGGCGTCAGAAACGGCGAGCGGCCGGTTTAGAGCTGTTTTGCGACGCCGACCGCAATTGTCTCCGGCCTGACCCCAATGCCGTAAAAATATCCGCTTGATCTGACATCACGTGGCAACCCATGGCGACCGCTACTAACTCGCCATACGGACGAATCAGCGTGAAACAGTTGGGCTAATAACGCTAGGACCGAAAACATTTTCGGTCCTAGCGGAAGAATCACAACGTTGTGCTCCTCTTCGAGGCCGCGTATCGCTGAATCCAAGATCGCGAGAGTACCGACAGGGTCTTCGACCGCGTATTCAATCACGTCTCGCTCGCCCAATTCCGCCAGAAGGCTTTCGTTGGCTTGGCGTAGATCTGGTTCATAATCCTTAATCAGCGACACTGGCATGAACGCAACAACCTTGGATGCCTGTAGATACTCAGTCGCCCCCATCACCTTGCCCGGTTCATAGCCCAGGCCCGCGACGAGGGCAATTGGCCTTCCCGGATCCCTAAACCACCCGGCAAATCGACTGTGTACTGGACCGACGATCTCGTTCTGAACGAAGCCGCCTTCCGGAGGTTGAAATTCCGCCAGCGCGTACCAGATGTCGAGCGTAATCTTTCCTTGCTGTGTTAGTGGAATAGCAGCGGCCAGTATTGAAGCGATACGAAATCGATTCAAACAAGACACATCGCAGGCGACCCGAGACGGTTCCAAGGATGAGCCCCGCTGTGATGCCAACTCTTCAAGCTCTTTCGCGATAATCTGGGGAAAGTCTCCATCCGAAATGTCGTTGAGAAGTCGGATGCCATTGGACGAATACCAACTCGTATTAGCTGCGTACGCGGCTTCCCGGTTGTGGTCAAAGCCGATAGCGACGATACGGTCCTTAAAGGAAAGTAGTTCCGTTGAAACGGCGATAGCTCTTGACTCATAACCAAGTGCAACAAGAACCAAGTCGTAACCAACTTCGCGCTCTTGCTCTAGGGCAATTCTTTCAAACCGTAAGTCATTCATCAAATAACCCCTTTTGCGGATCATCTTCGGACTTGTTTGATGACTGTGTTGGTTTGGGCCGCTCTCTTTCAAGTATCCGAGGGCTCTTCTTTACTAGCGTCGCCAAGGATCTGGACTTGCTCGCGGAACGCAGTGGAAGTAGCGCCAGAGGAGCAAAGAGGTGGGTCAATCGGAGCCGAACTCCCGCGACCTGAGAAAAAACGGAACGCCCTTCTAACCCTCCAATTGGGATAAAAGCTCCTGAGTAAAGTCCATCGGCAATTGCGTCTCTCACCGCCTCATCGCAATCTTCGGGAACCTCGAAGCTCATCACTGGATCCATTGTGAAGACACCCTCCAGGACGCTACGGCGGAAGGAGCCTGTGAGTTCGTCTACGATGTAACGAAGGCCACCCTTCCTACTGTTATCCGGCGCCGCCACCTTACTCGGTATCGTCGTAATGTAGTCTTGGAACTTTTGCGATGCTCCCTGAATAACTCGAAACTGCTTGTCGACGCTGATATCCCGGCCAGAACTACCCCGCGACCGTTCAATCAGCAGTTGTCTGGCAATACCGGTAAACCATCTCGGGTTCGCTTCTGAAATAAAGCAAACGGCCTCCCAGCCGCTATAAATCTTGGCCGTAGACTTCTTACCTTTCTTAAGTACGCTTTTTTCACCCCTACGTGAAGGGCCTCGGTCGATCAGAAGATTTCTAAAGCCAACGAGAGGCGCTGCTTTACGAACTACCGCGTCCATCAATTCTGGAGGTACCTTCTCCAGATCATTTGCGTTCACACCCTTCCTGGAAAGGACTTCCTGAAAGGATGGATCCTTGTTCGCGAGTTCGCTAAATGCGCGCTGCCATGCCCCTGTACGCCGATAGGTTCCTCGTACATCTGGCGCATGAAATACTGAATGACCCAAAACAGCTGTGGGTTGTACGATGCTCGTCTTATCGGCAGCCAAAGCTAGGCGACCCCATAACGCTTCGCAGAAGCCTTGCGCATCCTTCGGGTCGGCGTACAGAGATATCTCTTCGAAGTCGTTGCCTGCTGATGGCCCGAGAACGCTGTGGAAGACATCGGCTGCCGATGCAGATGGGCTAATCGCAAGTTTGAATACCAACCGTTGATCGGTCGATCGAAGGCACGAAAAGAGCATCCGCTGAACACTATCGGGAGCAATTTCAAGTTCGTCAAAAAGTAGCCCCCAACGTCCTTGGTATTGGCCGGTCATAGCGTTGAAGGCCTCAATACCCTGGCTCGCACATGGAACAAGGGCAGTCTGGGCAGATGAAAGTAAGTGCGCTAGCTGGTCAGGACTATTGGTTGCGACTTCGTGAAGCCTTGCCATCCGGTCGACGAGCGATTGCTTGATACCCAACAGCGAATAGATCAAGGGAGAAAGGTTCCAGCTGTTGGCGAGAGCCCTACAAAGCTCCGATTCTCGTTCCCGCGACACGTCAAAATGGAGGAAGCCGTTATCCTGCTGCGGTCGATCATGGGTCAACTGAAGAAACGTATCAAGCAGCGCCCTCTGGAAATGGGTAACGAAAATAGCATCTGTAAAGCGGAGGGCTATCGGCTGCTCAATTGCTTCGGCAATACAAGTAATCTGTTGCTTCCATGCCTCGTCCGCCGGAATAAAGACACCAATGAATCCAACTGATGCCCGGGTCTGATCTGCACTCGGATGATTCCAGCACGCCAACGCCTTCGGCTGAAGCATCTTTAATAGGTGCGTCTTACCGCTCCCTCGCGGCCCCACAACCAGCGCATGCTGCAAGGTCGCTAGCTGGTGAAAATTTAGATTTGGAACAAAATGCGAAGCGATTTTCTCCGCATCAAGGTGTCGCGCGTTAAATGCCGAGAAGAAAACCTTTGATGACTTTATCATGTTGCCCTCGGGGCAATTTGGCTGGGAAGCCCCGTACGATCGTAGTTGACTGCAATTCCCCGCAATTCCAACTCGTCTTCCAACTGTTCCAAATGCTCTGGCGTCAAGTAGTTAAGCGAGGGAAGCGTCCCGAGTGCTTCTGACCATGTAATGTACGCAGTGCCGACGAGCTTTGAAAGCTCATCGGCTAAGCAACCCACTTGACCCTTAAATCCGAAGCCACAAATGGTTGGCATACCCAAATTGCTACGCCCTGCTTGGCTCCATTCGGTTGTCTCGGTCCACGACCAAGTCTTAACAGTGCCGACAATCGACGAATGATCAGACTGATTCGACTTCTTTAGCTCAATGAGGTGAAACTGATTCGGAATACCGGTTAGCCTTGCTCCAAGGCTACTGGAACCAAAAATAATGGGCGCACACGACGTCGAGGCTTGACCGTACACCAGACGTGGATGGTGGCGATGCCCGTGAATGACCAGCCAGGACTTTCTTGTCGCGCGTTCTAGCTTTTCCAACAGTTCCGCGCCTTTGTGCACATACTGGTAGTCTGTTTTGCCTGCGAGGCTCGTCATAGGCATGAGATGGTGGTGACAGACAAGAACGAATGTCTGCTTGTCCTTCCACTTAGCCAACTCGCATAGAATGGCATCAATCGTACGCTGACTTACTCTTCCGTGTTCGATTTCTTCTTCGCGGCCACCATGGTATGCGCTCGTATTTAGCACCAATGTGCAGCAGTCAGAAGCTAGATCGACGAAGACAAAGTTCTGTGCCCAGTACTGATTGTTGATGGCTGGATCGTCAAAAGGGAACCCTGGCGTTTGACACAAAAGAGCACCCTTCGGATCGGGGTCGTCGTCTTCGCTACGGTCCTTCAAATATCTCGAATTCAAATCGTGATTGCCGCAGGTCGACACCAACTGCCGCGAGCCGAGAGCCGCGTTCAGTTCTTGGAGCCTTGACCACGCAGAACTGAAGCCTTGCAGGTCCGCTTGATTGCATATATCGCCGGCGCAGACCAGTATGTCGGCGGTAACACGCTCGCGCCTTACATACTCAATTAGATTGACGAGTGGGTTTCTACTCTCTAACGCCGCCGTGCCGAATTGCAAAGATGAATTGCTCGAATTCTTTGCATCTACGAAAGCATGCAAGTCGCTTATCACCGCAAAGCTAAGCTCAGCCATATTTTTGATCCTAGCTTGTCGTACGATAGTTTGTCATTATCATTTCATTTATGTCGGTCCGGAACTTCACTCCGCCGGCAACCGTTCGACGGACCGATTCGTACATACGCGACCACCCTTCAAGCTCCTCTATTATCTCTTTGTCATGAACATAGGATAGCATCACGTTCACGTTTCGCTCCGTCAGTTGTTTCGCTGCCGCAACGAGACGACGCTTGTCCTCATCATCAAAACGAGCTGCGTAGCCGTATTCGCCTCGATAACGCGTAGTCGTGGGATAGGGCGGATCCAGGTACACGAAGTCACCTGGCTGAACATCAGCTAGCGCCGCCTGAAAATCCCCTGAGATAAGAGTGGCCCCGTGAAGAAGGGACGAGGCCGCACGCAACTCCTGGAGTGTCGGGATTGCATATATTCTCGACCCCAACGGAACGTTGAACCTGCCCTTCCTATTCGTCCGATATACCCCGTTGAAACACCCCTTCATGAGGTAGATGAGCTGCGCTGCGCGCTGCTCCAACGTCAGTGTCGTGCGATCCAGCTCACGCAAGATGTAATAGGCATCGGACGATACTGGTATCGAAGCCAGGTAACGATGAACCTCAGATGGGTTATCTCGGACGGCCGTATAGACGTCAATAACCTCTGGATTTATGTCACCTAGCGTCGCCCTATTCGGACGCATACGAAAGAAAAGGCAAGCCGATCCTGCAAACGGTTCGATATATGAACGGAAAGTCTTCGGTGCAGACCTTTCCAGTATAGACACCAACCGCGCCTTGCTTCCCGACCAACGCAGGAAGGGCGCTGCTGCAATCTGCACATTGATTTCGGATGGCTCCAACATTGCTCTTTCTGGTCATCGCCAAAATATAATTGACGTAGCCAAAACTACGATCATATATCGCAGCGCGGCCAGTCAGTCAGTATACCGAGGGAATGACCAGCCTGCATCGATTGTGATAGAAGCCCGGATGAGCCTGATGGTCGTGGCTGCGATTATCGCGACGATGGTAGTCCTGAGCTTCCGCCGCTGATCGCCACATGTCGTTCGTCTGAATGGGTATTGGTGCCCGTGACCTTCGAGCCCGATTGCTGATGAGGGGCGGCTTACCGCCAGACTGCCGCCCGACAAGGACTGATCCGGCAACGGCAGCACTGGCCGAATTTAAGACCGACGGCGATTATTAACCCAACTAAACCCTTATGCTAATTCGACCTTGAGTACTGGACCCTAGTATGCACAAGTAATGCCCCTCCTGCTTTCCCTTTGCGGCTTGGTGCCTTCGAACTAGTTCCTCGCAGGCCCAATAAACATCCCAAGGTACAGCATCCAGACGTTCGGCCAAGATCCGATGATCAGTGGATTCGGTAGGAAGCGAGGCGAGTACAGAAGCGATCCAACCTTCCGATATCCGTTCTACGCGCGCAGCGCCATATGCGCCGCACCATAGGATTTCGTCGTTCCAAACAATAAAGTGTGCTCGACAGCCATCCTGCTTCCAGACAGAGGGATATAACGTGATCTTGCCCTTGCGTTCGTACTTGCGCCAGGCTGGACCGCTCCGGCCATCGAGATTGACGCTAATCGTGTCACCACAGCCATCCGGACAGCGAATCAAGACGGAACGTGGAACGCCTCGTTCGACAATCACGCAATCGCCAGGATGCTTCAGCAATTCGACACCGTTCGAATAGCGTTGCACAACGCCGCAAAACCGAAGCTTATTCACTTTCATGGTCTATCTCGTGGAGTGGGTCACCATAGTCGCCATTTCCAACAGCCTCGGCGCCGCAAAAAGGACAATTCGGCTTGGACGACGATTGAGTTGGATTCATACGCGAATCGGCACCGTTGTAGTACACGTAGCGCCCTCTGTGGGGAATACCTGTAACTGCGGATAGCGCCATCGTTACTGCGAGCGACGCCGCAGTGGACGTCAGAGATATCACTGCCGGCTGCTTTACGGCGTTTGCATTCGAGAAATAAGGGTCCGCCTGACGTTGCTCAGGGGTCATGAGTTCATGCCGTATTCTCTTGGCGTCAAGCCGATCCATACACCATAAACACGGCAGGCCCGGCGCCAACATTGTCGCCTGAGCGCCATAAAAAAGGGGGACGCCTTCATTTTTTTGGATTACCACGCCCATATCGATAACCGGAATCATGTACTTGTAGGCAATCCGGTTAAGTTGATCGCGACTTGCGTGAGAGTCCGTGCAACAGAAGATGAGGTCGGCATCTACCAGTCTCCGTCCAACACCTCTCTTTGTCACGTCCGCGCGGATGGGAACTATGGACGGACTGGCTCGCGCCTCTCGGATCACGCGCTCAGCCACTTCAATTTTCGGGCGATTAATATCTCCCTCAGTGGCGCCGTAGATGCGGTTTAGATTGGTCCTATCAACAACATCCCAGTCCACCAAGATGTACTGATCAATGCCGAGGCGGGACAACTGATAGACAATGGCCGAACCAGTGCCGCCAAATCCGACAATGGCTACCCTCAGACTGTGCAACCGCCGCTGCCCTTCCTCACCAAAGGCGAGAATTTGGCGGTTGTGCTGGTCCTCTAGAAGCACAGCCTCTCCGGTATTGCAGGCGAAATGCAGTTCTGCTCCTACCTCCACCACCCGAATTGGTTCGCCGCTGGTCATTATCCTCGCGTCGAAACCTGTGTTTCCAACAAGTAACGATGCATGGGGAACTCCGGGGCTGCGATAGTCCATGTACGGGCCCAGTTGACGCTCGGCGTCATCGTCTATGGAAGAAAATTCCGGCCTATCCTGCATTGGATGGCTATGGCAGTAAATCAGGGACCAACCTCGGTCTTTGGCGCGACGTTCTAACGGGATCGCAAAATCCGGGGAGAGACGAACCCTTGTTGGCGTCCGGCAATCGTAGTCACCTTCTGCTGGCAGGTGAATCTCTTTGACTAGTAGCCGGAATCCGTCGGCCCGAGCGGCGGGTGTCGCCAATAGAATCGCGGCACTCTCCCTCGACTTGTCATCAAGAAGTGCTTGCTTTAGCCGTTGAAGTTCGGGAGCCTTAAAAACCAAATCAATCATTCCAGGCGCTCCAATCGGTCGCGGATCGTGCTCATGTACGAACACAAGTCGCAGGTCGCAGGATTCCAATTGTTCACATGCCAGGAGAACCAACGGGATCCCGGCGGCGCCATAAGGTGTGGATTGGAAGTCTGGCTGTTCTTCGGCTCACCGCCAGCGACAAATCGCAGATCTTCCGACCAAAAGCAGTCGGGGGCAGCGGACGGATAACCATCCGGAACCGTGAACCAGATTGCAGTCGCAGCTTTATTCCAGCCAGCTGGTAGATCTACTGCCGGAATATAGATGCTGTGGGTCCGGTGTCCTTGGTCTTGCCGAATCACCACATCGGAGAAACGTTCTTTCAGCCGAAAAAAATGCCGTTCCAGCGTACTTCCGGGTTCCATTTCAGACTCCAAAATCGGCATTCGGACGACTATGGAAGTGCAGCGGTCCACCATTGCCATGTCCGTGGGAAACATCGATCGGGTCGTTGTCGCCAATCGTGCGATCGGCCTCGTTGCCGTTACCCTCAAGCACGAGGGTATGGTTGGGGTCGAATGTCTTTCCAGCCGCGCGAATTGCATCCTTGATTTGGGCCCCCGTCAGGACCGCCTGAGTCACGTCGATCTTCTCACCTACGAAAAAGAAGAACTGATTCTCGTGCGGCGTGCCTTCCTTAACTTTTCCAGTTTCCATCGTTACATCTCCATATAGAAATATTGCTGGCGAGAAAATACATATAAATACTATACGTACCATGCCAGCTGGCCGCATGATAGTATGGGTATAATTTCTATGTCAACATAATTTATATACGTATCGGAGGCTTGTGAAAAAACAAAGTCGGGCATGGAGTGCCGAGGCTAGACTCCAGTTCATCGAGTTCAGGCTTTACTGGGAAGGGCGAATCAATCGAGCGGACCTAATTAGCCATTTCGGCATATCGGTTCCGCAATCGTCCCTTGACCTGAGAAGCTACCTAGAACTTGCACCAGGCAATGTCGAATACGACAGTCGACGGAAGGCTTACTTTGCGACAAGTAGTTTCAAACCGGTGCTTACTACACCGAACGCGAGAGACTACCTAGCGCAGCTTGAAATGCTCCAAGCCGAGCAAGACAGCCCGTTTTCTCATCGTTCGTTTGTTAGCGTTCCGCCAAGCTTTGACATCGCGCCATTCCCCGAACGGGTAGTGGATCCGCAAACCCTCAAACGCGTGCTTCATGCCATTCGGGAGCGACGGGCACTGCACATGGAGTACCAGTCGATGAACCGACCGGAGCCCATTTGGCGTTGGATATCGCCTCACGCCATCGGGTCCGATGGCTTTCGATGGCATATCAGAGCCTACTGCTACGAAAACAATAAATTCATCGACTTCGTTTTCGGCAGAATATTGGCGATTGGGGAGTCGAAGGACAGTGAAGTTGACCCCAGCGAAGACTCGGCCTGGAACAATTGGATCGAACTAACGATTGGGCCAAATCCTTCATTGGCTGGCGGGCCACGCAGAGTAATCGAACTCGACTACGGTATGGTTGGAGGCCTGACGAAGCTCATAGTCCGTGAGGCTCTGTCATCGTATCTGAAAAAACGACTTGGCCTCATTGCCAACATCGCCAGCTCAGAAGCCGCTCACGAAGATAAACAGGCAGGTCAACAACATATTGTTCTGATCAGGGAGGAACGGGTTAGCGCTAGATCATGACGTGACTAGGGACTTGGTGTTGGGCATTTTTCGATATTGTCAGGCCGCTGAAAGTCTAGGAAGTTCCGGGCTGCAGAGAAAAGCAGCCTTTCAGGAATTCGATGCTGCCAAAGGCAGCAATCTAGCTCATTGCTGACGTAGTCACCGTACCTCACCGCCGACGGCTTGGCCGAGTTGTGTGAATAGGCACTACGGCAGCTTACGAGTGAAGCATGCTGTCCGATTCCGAGCCGTAGGCTAATGTCAGCAAGGCCGATTACTGATATTCCGGAGAAAGTCCGTAACGGGCGCAGATGTGCGCCTGTTCATTCTGTTTTCAGCTTCTGGCAAAGGCGAGTAAAGGCGCAATGTCGCGCGCGTCGGCGGCTTGCAGTGCGGTGATGTAGTCCTTGCGAGTGTCGTTGGCGTCGACCAAGCTCTTGCTGCCCCAACTGAATCGAGGCTTG
Source organism: Denitratisoma sp. DHT3 (assembly GCF_007833355.1). NCBI lineage: Bacteria > Pseudomonadati > Pseudomonadota > Betaproteobacteria > Nitrosomonadales > Sterolibacteriaceae > Denitratisoma > Denitratisoma sp. DHT3. Next base: position 2,292,277 of record NZ_CP020914.1, read on the forward strand.
CCCAAGCGCTCAACCAGCAGGTCCGCCATCATCCGGGCATGACGTCCGTTTCCGTTGGGAAACGGATGAATGGCGACGAGCCGGTGGTGGAAGCGGACGGCGATCTCGTCGGCCGGGAAGATACCGTGCTCGACCTGATAACGCACATCATCGAGCAACTTTTTCAGATCAACGCCAATGCAGAGCCAATCGACACCGATGTTCTTGTCGGACTTGCGAAAATCGCCGGCCCACTTCCAGGTTTCGCCGAACATCTGCTGGTGCAGCTGACGCAGGAAACCCTCGTTGAGGATTTCCTTGCGCTGCTTGCGCGCCCAGCGCTCACCCTGGACGATGTTGAGCTGCTCCCATTCGTTCAGATCGCCCTGGGTGGTGATGTGACTGGGGATCAGGCTGGCGAGTTCGTCTGCATCAAGTGGGGTGGCACCAGGTGGATAGGCAAGCTGGACAGTCATTTGGCCGGCCGCTCCCTTTCCGACACTTCTTTACCCGCCCCTCGCCATAGGGTGCGGCGCGATCCCTTGAGGAGCTCTTCGGCCAGGACGCGAGTCTGCAACTCGACCGCCTCCCGGGAGGTCGATTGTGCTTCCAGTGCCATGGTGTGGCTGACAGCGGCCATCTGCTGGCGCGCCAGAGTCATGGCCCGGCTTTTCAGGGTATCGGCGAGGCTCTGCTTCGGCACCAGGGCGTAGTGCAGTTCGCAGCCCAAGGCTTCGGCGACGCGCCGCAGAGTACCCAGGCTGATGGTGTCATCTGCCTCGGATGTTTCCAACCGGGTCACCGTGGAGGTGGCGACGCCGAGCCTTGCCGCCAGGTGGGCGGCGGCCATGCCCAGGCTCTCGCGGATGGCCTTGATCCAGCCAGACGGCGGACGCGACGACAAATCGGCATCTCGCCAGCGGTTCAAGGCAGCATCGAGCTGGCGAAGCTTGAGTTCGGAGAAGTTCAATTTCATAGCATTGCCCAATAACGCAAACTATACAGTTTGTATATAGCATTATAGAGCAATACATACAAATTATTTATTGCGTCACGAAGCAATCATTACAATCACAAGCGACTCGATCTGTTAGGGTCTTTCTGGTGTTACAGACTTTGTCCGTGACATGATTAACTTCGGTGACCGCCGCCGTAACTGCCAAGCACTCTTTTCGCGGCTCACAACTATCCGGCCTTGAGCTTCAGCACCGTCAGGTGCGGTGAGAAGGTGCCCGATCTTCCAGATGGGAGAGCCAGATCTGGGCACTGAGGAGACTGGTACGAACACCGTAGGTCAAAAAAGCCGGGGCAGAAAGGTAATCCTCAAATGAACTTGAGGTACCAAAATTGACGCTAACAGCTAGGCAAATGGCTGCCAAAATTGCCTTGGGTGTTGCCGTAGACCTCTGATATTGATAATTTTAAGGCATTAGTAACATCTTTTGGCACTACGGTAGTGCTAGTTATTGTTCGGATTCATAATCTTCAAACGGCTCTCCCTCGGGAGGGCCGTTTTCGTTTGGGTGCAGGCGGGAAAGTCGCCCGGCCGCAGCGGATGCGTCCTTGGTGGACTCCTTCCATGGAATGGAAAGGGCTACATGGGGATTGTAAGCCCCCTCCTCGCGCCCATGGAGGGAAACAGGGATGAATGCCGGGCGACTGATGGACACGCCTCGTAACTACTTGCCTTCCCCTGTATAGATAAGTACAAGCTCCACCACCGAGCTGACATGCAGCTTTTCCATCATGTGCCCACGATGGTTATCGACGGTGCGGGAAGATATCCCCAACTTTTCTCCAATTTCACGGCTTGAATTACCCTGGGCGACCAGTTTCAAGATCTTCAGTTCGGTCGCTGTCAGCAGAGCCAAGCGAGCCTCGGTGGCGCGACGCTGCATGTCCTTCACGTAGAGCAACTTGCTTTCAGCAATAGCCCGCAGCACCTTGTCCAGGAAGGTTTGATGCGCGAACGGCTTTTCAATGTAATCGAAAGCTCCAGACTTCATGGCCTCGACAGCGGTACCGACCTCGGCATACCCGGTGATGAATATGACGGGAACGGTATAGCCTTGCTCGCGCAACAGGCGCAGGACGGCATTGATCCGCCGGACCTTGCCATGAGAGATTTCCTTTCAGATTCGATAGACGTGGCAATGCCGCCGAGAACGGCCTGCATACCGGCCAGATTTTCCCAGCCCTTGGGGTAAATCTCTGTAAAAGTGGCTCAGGCATGGTGTCTTGTGCCATAACATCCCGTCACCATGAACCCCGACGACTCACCATTCACCCAGATGAATGTCCTGCTGGTCGATGATGATCGGGAGCTGGTAGACCTGATACGCGACTATCTCAATCGTGAGGGGTTTGCGGTCACCTGCGCATACGATGGCATTCAAGGTGTGGAAGCGGCCTTGTCGGGCAAGCACGACATTGTTGTTCTTGATGTGATGATGTCGGGATGCGATGGATTCCAGGCACTGACAAGGATTCGGGCGGTCAGTTCGATTCCCGTCCTGATGCTGACTGCTCGCGGCGACGATGGCGACCGTGTCGCCGGACTTGAGCACGGCGCCGACGACTACGTGCCGAAACCCTGCTCCCCGCGCGAACTGGCTGCCCGGTTGCGCGCCATTCTGAAACGGGTCGGCATGCGTTCTCAAACCGAGAGCAACGCAGACCAGCCGATCAGCCTTGGCCGCTTCTCGATCTGCCCTGCGCAACGGCTCGCGACCGACCACGACAGGCCACTTGAACTCACCAGTACCGAATTCAGCGTGCTGGAAGTATTGGCCCGCAATGCCGGAAAGGTCGTCAGCAAAGAAGAACTTTCCCTACAGGCGCTGGGGCGTCCGATGACGCGGTTCGACCGCAGCATCGATGTGCACATCCACAGCATCCGCAACAAGATGCAGCCTCTGGAAGACGGACGGTCGCGCATCCAGACCATCATCCGCAAGGGTTACCAGCTGCTTTCGGGATAGATGATGATGATGATGAAAACAAGCCGCTTGTTCTGGAAGTTCTTCATCATCCTGTGGCTGGCGCAATTCGCCACGGCGCTCGGTGTGGGCGTCTTGATCTGGACCCATCGCCATGAGGATCGGCCGCGTCTCCATGAATTCCGTGAGGCACCTGGTGGCCCGGAAGCCTCTCCTCCCCATCAGCCGCCGGTGCCGCCAAGATCGATCCTTCCGCCCTTGATGCCGGTTGCGGTAGGCAGCGTGGTGAGCCTGCTCTTCGCCTGGTGGCTGGCAGGCTACTTCGCTCGTCCGATCCGAACCTTGCATGAAGCCTTTGAAGCCGAAGCCAACGGCAAGCTGGATACCCGGATCGGCACGCGGATGGGAAGTGGCCAGAACGAGCTGGTTGCCCTCGGGCAAGACTTCGACCGCATGGCAGAACGCTTGCAACAACTGGTCGAAAGCCAGCGCAGGTTGCTGCATGATGTCTCCCACGAATTGCGATCGCCGCTGGCCCGTTTGCAGGCCGCTGCCGATCTGTTGCAGCAGCAACCTGAACGCGCTCAGGAATTCATCGAAAGGATACAGCGTGATACCGGACGCATTGATACGCTGGTCGGCGAGTTGCTGACGCTGGCACGACTGGATGCCGGCACCACCGATGGCCTTGACGAATCGGTCGATTTCGGTGAAATCGTGGCGGACGTCATTGACGATGCCAGTCTCGAAGCTGCCGCGAAAGCGTGCTCCATCACCACGGATGCAGACGACCCGCTCTTTGTTCGGGGTAACCGCGAACTCCTTCACCGCGCCCTGGAGAACGTCGTGCGAAATGCCGTGCAATACACGGCGCACAGCTCCAATATCGACGTTTTCGCCCACACTCTCGGGGGAAGACTGGTTGTTGCGGTTGGGGATCGCGGCCCTGGCGTGCCCGAGGGCGATCTCGAGGCCATGTTTGAACCCTTCTGCCGCGGCAGTGCGCATACGCCTTCTGGCTACGGCCTCGGGCTGGCCATTGCACGCCGCGTCATACTGACACACCACGGCAGGATTACCGCCGCCAACCGACCCGACGGTGGTTTGCTGGTCACCATCGACCTGCCCGCCGCGAAATAGAGCCTCCGATCGTCACGGTCATGAAGCCTGCTCTGCGACAGCACGAGTGAATGAGGCGACCCGCGCCGACATGTCGTCGGCGGGTGTGGGGAGATAGCCGTTGATGCCGCTGCCACGCGCTACCGGTTTTGAAGGGGAAATCCATCGTTCCGTCCTCATGACGATCCAGGCATGGCCGCCAGCGCCGCATCGAAGTCGAAAGCCTCCATTGCACGGGCGACGTTCTTGATGGGCTCAGCAAGCGGCGTACCGTGCACCAGCGGGACGAGCGTTTCCAGCACGTCGGTGGCTTCCGAATCGCAGTCCTCCAGCAGGGAACCGAGTTTCGCCAGCAGTGCCGCCACCCGCGCCGGATCGGCCGTGGCGCGGACTTCGGCCGTTATCGTCTGATTCATGCCGATTTTCCGCAAACCCGCGATCACCGGCGCAAGGGCCGCGAGGGTGGCCTGTAGCCGCGCCTCGATCTCCGCTGCCGGAGCGCCGCCCTTGCAGGCCAGCTCCAGTTCCGCAGCCGCATCCTGCAACCGTTTGGCGCCGATGTTGCCTGCCGTGCCTTTCAAGGTATGCGCCGCCCGCGTTGCCGCCCGCGGGTCGGCGTCCCGGCGGGTCTGGGCGAACTGCTCGGCGAAATCCGCCTGGCTGTCGCGGAATTTCTGCAGCAGCTTCAGGTAGAGCCGCGGATTCTGCATCGTCGTCGCCAGTCCGGCGGCCGTGTCGATGCCCGGCAGCTCGGGGATTGCCGCCGCCCCGTCGGCGCTGGCGCTTGCTTCGGATTCCGCCGGGCTTTCCGGCACGACCCATCTGGCGAGGGTGGCGAACATTTCATTGACGTTGACCGGCTTGGCGATGTGGTCGTTCATGCCGGCGGCGAGCACCTTCTCGCGGTCGCTGGCCATCGCGTTGGCGGTCATCGCGACCACCGGTATATGCCGCCACATGGGGTTCCTGCGGATTTCCCGGGTCGCATCGTAGCCATCCATCACGGGCATCTGGCAGTCCATCAGCACACCGTCGAAGGCCGCGTCGCGGGCCAGGAGATCGAGCGCCTCCCGACCGTTGCTCGCCAGCTCGACCGTCATGCCGGCGTTGCGCAGCAGTTCGAGCGCCAGCTCCTGGTTCATCTCGTTGTCCTCCACCAGCAACACGCGGGCACCGCGCAGCCGCGCCATGGCCTCGGCATTGTGGTCCGCCTTTTCGCTGGCGCGGGTCTCCGCGACGACGCCCTTGCCGAGCGCCTCGCCGACGGCCTCGAGCAGCGTCGAGGGTGTTACCGGCTTGGTCAGCACCGACTTGAGTACGACGCTGTTCGCCTCGGCGGCGTCGATCGCCTCCTCCCGGCCATAGGCGGTCACCATGATCACGGCCGGCGTCCGCAGCGATGCATCGGCCTGCAGGCGCCGCACCGTTTCGACGCCGTCCATCATCGGCATCTTCCAGTCCATCAGCACCACGTCGTAGGGCCGATCCTGGCGCTCGGCGGCGGCCAGCATGTGGAGCGCCTGCCCGCCGTCGCCGGCGACATCGGCCTCGAGACCAAAGGACTTCACCATGGTGGCGAGTATCTCGCGCGCCGCCGCATTGTCGTCCACCACCAGCACACGCACACCGAACAGTTCGTCGGCGCGGAACATGCGCCGCGGCATCGGTTCGGCCTGCAAGCCGAAGCGCGCCTGGAAGTGGAAGGTGGTTCCCTTGCCGTATTCCGACTCGACCCAGATGCGGCCATCCATCATCTCGACCAGATTCCTCGAGATCGTCAGACCGAGGCCGGTACCGCCGTATTTCCGCGTCGTCGAACTGTCGGCCTGGCTGAAGCTCTGGAACACCTTGCCGCATTGCTCCGGCGTCATGCCGATGCCGGTGTCGCGCACCCAGAAGTGCAGTTCCACCGCGCCCGCATCTTCCGCCGCCTTCTCGACGCCGACGACGATCTCACCCGTCTCGGTGAACTTCACCGCGTTGTTGCCGAGGTTGATCAGCACCTGGCCAAGCCGCAGCGGATCGCCGACCAGCGCGGTCGGCACGTCCTGCGCGGCGTCGAACAGCAGTTCCAGGCCCTTGTCCTCGGTCTTCAGGCCGACCAGGTTGGCGAGGTTGTCGAAGACATCCTCGAGCCGGAAGTCGATCTTCTCCATCGACATCTTGCCGGCCTCGATCTTCGAGAAGTCGAGGATGTCGTTGATGATGCCGAGCAGATTCTCGGCGGCGCGGTGGGCCTTCTCGATGTAGTTGCGCTGCTTCTTGTCGAGCGGCGTCTGCAGCGCCAGATGCGACATGCCGATGATCGCGTTCATCGGCGTGCGGATCTCGTGGCTCATGTTGGCGAGGAAGTCGCTCTTGGCCCGAGTGGCCGCCTCGGCCTGCTCCTTGGCCTGAGCCAGTTCCTGCTGGGTATGCATGTACTCGGTGATGTCCTGGGTCACGCCATACATGTCCACGGATTTCCCGTCGGCGTCCTTGGTCACGGTTCCGAAAGCGTGAATCCAGACCACGCTCCCGTCGATGGGACGCTTGTAGGCATAGATCGAGTCATAGGCCGGAATCTTGCCGTCGATGGCGTCCTGGAAATTCTGCCCGGTGGCCTTGGCGTATTCCGGATCGCCGGCCTCGACGTTGACGAACCAGTCCTCCTTGACCCGGTAACGATAATTCTCGTTGGGGATGTCGCCGAAGATTTCGACCGCGCGTTTTGAGGAGTTGTACCAGCCCGAGCCGTCCAGCGGCACATGCCAATAACCCGCCTTGGTCAGCCCGAGCGCCTGGTCGCTGAGGAAGTTGATGTGGCGCAGCGCCCGTTCCGCCTGTTTGCGCTCGGTGATGTCCCGATAGACGATCACCATGCCGACCAGCGCGCCGTCCTTATGCACCGGCGTGGTCGAATACTCGACCGGAATCGAGCCTCCATCCTTGCGCCAGAGCACCTCGCTGTCCACGGTGTGCGGCGTGCCGTCGAGCGCCGTGAGGCACATCGCGCATTCCTCGTGCGGGAAATCACGGCCATCGGGGTAATGATGATGGACCAGCGCATGCATCGGCTGGCCGACGAACTCGTTCGATTCGTAACCGAGCATCGCCGGCGCGGCGGGGTTGGCGAAGGTCACCACGCCGTCGGTATCCAGTCCCACGATGCCGTCGTTGACCGATTCGAGGATCAGGCGGGTGCGCTCTTCGAGCGCGGTACGCTCCTGCAGCTCCTTGAGCGTGGCCCGCTTGCTCATGAGCAGTTCCAGGCTGAAGGCGATCACCGGAATGGCGTCGGCCAGGATCTCCTCCTGATAGCGGGGTTCGTGCAGATAGGCCAGTTCGATGACCGCGATGACCCCTTCGGCGCCACTGACCGGCACCACGGCCAGCGTGCGCGGCTTGATCGACACCAGGCCGGACTGGATGCGCAGCGCGTCGTCCGGCAGATCGCGGCACATCACGATCCGGGCGCTGGCGGCGGCCTCGCCGGCCAGCCCTTCGCCCGGCCCGAAGGGCCTGCAGGCGGCGTGGTCGACGCCATGACCGGCATGGCAGCGAAACACGCCGCCGGCCTCGTCGCGCACGAAGAATGCACCGATTTCGGCGCCCAGCCAGGTCGCGAGGCAGTCAAGCAACTGCGCGCCGAATTCCGCGTAATCGTCGGCATTCTGCAATCGCTGCGACAATTCCCCGGCCTTCGCCTTGCCGCCGAGGACCGTTTCCTGCCGTTGCGCCGCTTCGCGAATCCGCCGCAGCGCGAGATTGAAACCGCGGATGACGCTCGCGATCTCCTGATCGCGGCCCTCCGGCAACTCGGTGATCGTGGCCTGCGCACCAACTTCCTGGCCGGCGAGCTGCATCAGCGCCGCGCGCAATTCCGCCAGGGGCCGGAAGACGATCCGCAGGCTGGCCAGCAGCAGCAGGATCAGGACGATGTCGACGGCCAGAATTTGCAGTACCAGCTGGTAGGCGTTTCTCCGGATCGTCGCGTCGAGCTGGTCACGCGTGAAACGGATGATCAAGCGTCCGACGCGCTCATTGGGCTGGTCGGGGCGGAAGATGTCTTTTTCGAGCGTCTGCGGACTCTTCCAGTCGACTTCCTTGGCGGCCACGACGCTCCCCGAGGCATCGCGCACGAAGGCGGCGACCATCGTATCGTCCATGTCCTGCACGGCCAGCGCGGCGATGTCGGGAATCTCCAACTGCGCGCGCAGGATGTTGGCCATCGCCTCGGCATTGACCTCCCACAATGGAGTGGCCGCGCTCCGCGCGATCCGGTTCAAGGCTCCCGCCTGCATCGCGCGGAAGCTCTCGTTCAGTTCGTCGACGAGCTGCGAATGGCCGTAGAAACCGAAACCCGCCAGGGTCGCGGACGCCGCGACGATGAGCAGCAGCGACAGCCGGACGCGCAATGACTGGATCATGCACTTTCCCTCATTTTCTGACGGCGAAGTATTGCTCGGTGTACTTGCGGTAGATGGCGTCGTACCTTCCATCCTTGCGCATGGCCGCGACCGCCTGGTTGAAATCGTCGCGCACCTTCCTGTCGATGAACGCCGCCTTGTAGGGCGTCGGTGGAAAGATGTCGTAGTCGACGACCTCCTGCGCCGGCTCGACCTTGCGCTCGGCGATGAGCTTCTGCCTGTAGTAGCGGAAGATGCTCTCGTCCATGACCGCGACCTCGATCCTGCCCAGCAGCAGCATCTGCGCCTGCGCTTCCTGCTGCGCCATTTCCTTGTATCGACGGTTCTTCTCGACCGCGCGCGCGAAATCCCCGCCCAGATATTTGTCGGCGTTCTGGAAGGCGACGACGGACTTGTCGCCGAGATCGGCCACGCCGCGAATGACGAGGTTGCGGGACTTCAATGCGAACGCCCGGTTGTGGTACTGCATGAAATCGTCGGAGTACTCGGCCTTCAGGCCCGAGCTTTCCTGGATGATGGTGGTGCCATCGACCTGCCGCTCGACGAACATCTTGAAGCCGCGGTCGATCGGCACGTAAACCGGCTTGACCGTGTGTCCGCCCGCCTCCAGGGCGGTGCGGACGATATCGACGACGATGCCGGTGCCGTCCTCGAAGACGTAGGGAGGGGTGTATTTGCTGAACACGATCTTCAGTTCGGCCGAGAAAGCCTGGCCACTCACGATGCCGCACAGGAGCAGCAGCGTCCGGAAAAATGTCGTCCGCATGATCATGCCTTTCGTGAATTTCGTTATCCGGTCCGGGTCTGCAGCATGGCCGCCTCCTGCGCGATGTCCGCGTCGCTGTCGGCGAAGCGCGCCGCAATGGCCTGGAACTCGTCCCGCAGGTCGAGGAAGGCGTCGAGGATGTCCGGGTCGAAATGGCTGCCCCTGCCTTCGGTCATGATCCGCACCGCCTGTTCGTGCGGCACGCCATCCTTGTAGACGCGCCGGCTGATCAGCGCGTCATAGACGTCGGCCACGGCCATCAGACGGGCGGATATCGGGATGTCGTCGCCGCCGATGCCCTCCGGGTAGCCGCTGCCGTCCCATTTCTCCTGATGGCAATAGGCGATCTCCTTGGCGATCCGGAGAAAGTCGACCTGCGTGCCGAGCTGCTTTTCGGCGTGAATGATGGCATCGCGCCCGAGCGTGGTGTGGGTCTTCATGATCTCGAATTCATCCGGCGTGAAGCGGCCCGGTTTCAGCAGGATGCGGTCCGGGATGCCGACCTTGCCGATGTCGTGCAACGGCGCCGACTTGAACAGCGTGTCGATGGCGTCGCCCGACAGGAAGTAGCCGAAGCGCGGATGCGTCCTGAGCTTCTCGGCCAGCGCCTTGACGTAGAACTGCGTGCGGCGGATGTGATTGCCGGTTTCGTTGTCGCGCGTTTCGGCCAGCGAGGCCATGGCGAGGATGGTGACGTCCTGGATCGCGGAGATTTCCTTGGTGCGCTTGGCCACCTCGGCTTCCAGAAAGTCGCTCTTGTCGCGCAGGAAATCGGCGGCGGCCTTGATCTGCAGGTGGTTGGCGACGCGCGCCAGTACGATGGGCGGCGAAATCGGCTTGGTGATGTAATCGACGGCGCCGAGCTCCAGCCCCTTCCTCTCGTCCTCGACCTCGCTCATCGCCGTGAGGAAGATGGCCGGAATGTCGCGCGTCGAGGCGTTGGCCTTGAGTTCGCGGATCACCTCGTGACCGGACAGGCCAGGCATCATGATGTCGAGCAGGATCAGGTCGGGCGGCGGCGCGGCCTGGACGATGCGGAGCGCCTTCTCGCCGCTGTTGGCGAGCTTGACCCGGTACAAATCCTTGAGCAGGCCGGACATCAGGGAAAGATTGTCCGGCGTGTCGTCGACCACGAGGATCGTGGCCTTATCGGTAAAGTCCAACGCCCCCACCGCTGCCTCCTGTCATCGTTGGAATCGGCCGCAAAATATTCCGCGCAGTTTAATTTAATACAGACTGGGCGTGTCACCCGAGAAGATGATTTGCCGCCTCGCGACGGCCGTGTTTTATCCACAAAAACTGTGGGCAAAACGGGGGGCATCCCGCGTCGTCCCCGGCCTGACCGGCGTGTCAAGTGGTTGCCTGCTTTTGAAGCACTTGCGCGCGTCAGGCACTCGAATCGGCCGCGCCTCAATCGTCGAGACGGGGAACGGTGAGCCGTGGTGCGCAGTACGGCATCACCGACTCGTGGGCGATAAAAGGTAGAGTAACGGACACATTCGAACATCCACCCGTAACGTCATGAAAAAAACCATTCTCATGGCCGCGCTGGGCCTGGCCTCATCGCTCACGGCCACGGCCCAGGACGCGGCGAAACTCCCGCGGGCGAGCGACGCCTCGGCCGCCGGCTGCCAGCCGGGCAAGGCTGTCAGCGTGCGGTATGCCGGGACGTGGTATCCGGCGAAGGTGCTCCGGGGACCGGACAAGACGGGGACCTGCCTGGTCTCCTACGATGGCTTCGGTTCGAACTGGGATGAATGGGTCGGCGCGGACCGGATGCGGCCGGCGACCCAGAGTGCGACTGCACCGGCCAAGAGCATGCCAGAGTCAGCCGGTTTCTCCACCGACACAGTGCCGCCAGGCAAATACGCCTGCTATACCTTCGACAGCGGCCAGTTGAATTACGCCTACACCGACATCGTCATCGAACCGGGAAATCGGTATGCGGTCGGCGGCAAGTCGGGAAGCTACAGTCTGTCCGGGAATGGAACGCTGGGGTTCACCGGCCCGATGGCCAACGCCCACGGCCGGTTTTCCCTCAAGAGCGGCGGCAAGCCCCAGATCGACCTGGTATTCAATGGCGATGCCAGGTCCTCCATGACGTGTCCGCGCACATGAGGCCGACCACGGCGCACGGCTGAGATCGTTCCGAAAGTTCAATTGTCCGCGCCAGCGGGCGGAGCCGCCTCGGCGCGATAGACCAGCAACCAGACACCGGAAGCGGCCACCCATTCGGCGGCGGCCAGCCCGACCTTGCGCTGCCGGCCGAAATCCGCCAGCAGCGCGGGATCGGAGAGGTTCGAATACGAGAAATAGATGGCGCCGCCCGGCTTGAGATACCGATCGACCTCCTGGAAGAAGCGGCGCGCCAGATCGCCGTCGGCGTCGTCCAGCGCGGGGTGGTTGGAGCCGGCCTGGGCCCTGTGCTGCAGCGGCAGGTTGAACAGCACGCTGTCGAAGGTCTCGCCCTCGGCCGCGGCGAACAGGTCCGACCGGCGGATGCGGGCGCGGTCCGCGAGCCCGGCGGCCAGGGCATTGCCCGCCGCGACGGCGACGGCGACGGCGTCGATGTCCAGCATCGTCGCGCACTCGGCCAGCCCCTGCTTCAACAGGGCCAGGCCGAGCACGCCGCTGCCGCAGCCCAGCTCCAGCAATTCGCCCAGGGGCCGCCCTTCCCGCAGCAGCGTGCGCAGGATGAACGCGCTGCTGGATGCCTCATGCGGATGGTAGAGCCCCGGCGCGACCTGGATCTCCATATCGAACACCTGGTAGCGGGCGGACCGCTGCAGCGACTGGATGTGCTCCCGGTGGCCATCGGCGGCGGCGGGGGAAAGCAGCGCTGGGCAGGCGTCCTGCCTGGATGTCGGAAAGCATGAGGTATTCCTGGGTTCGGTTTTGCGCCATTCTGCCCGAAGCCGGGGCCATGGTTGGAGGTTGGAGTCTGGCGCCATGGGCGTTAGGATTGACGGTCGCCGGCGCCCGCGCAACCTCCGGCGACGGCATCCCCCTTTCACGCTTCGACCACCGACGCCTCGTCCATGACCACGCCCCAGTCCAACAGCGAGATTCCCCTGCTGCTCAGCGCCCTGAAGGATGTCTTCCGCAACCAGGGCCTGCGCTACGCCGACATCGCCGCCGCCCTGGACATCAGCCAGATGACGGTGAAGCGCTATCTGTCCGGCAAAGGCCTGGGGTTGGGCGTACTCGAACAATTGTGCCGGCTGGCCGGGATCAGCCTGACCGAGCTCTCGGAACTGGCCGTCCAGCACGCCGCGCCGCGCGAGGCGAATCTCTCCGAGGCCCAGGAAAGCGCGCTGGCCGAGCACTTCAGCCTGGCGGTGCTGCTGCATCTGCTCCAGTCCGGCTGGGCGCCGCAGGAGATCCAGGCCGAGTTCGGCCTCCCGGAGCCGGTGCTGGTGGCGACGCTGGGTTACCTGGATCGCCTGGGCTTCATCGATCTGCTGCCCGACAACCGGGTGCGTCTGCGTGGCGCCCGGCATATCCCCTGGTCGCGCAATCCGCGGCTCAAGCGCAGCTTCAACCTGCACCTGAAAAAGCATTTCACCAAGGACTTCGCCGATCCCGAGGTGCTCTGGCGCTACCGCCTGGTGAAGTTGTCCGCCAAATCACGCAGCCGCCTGGAAGGCCTGTTCGAGGAATGGAGCCGGACCGTCCATGCGCTGGCCCAGGAGGACCGGCGGCTGCCCGCCGACCAGTGCCAGTGGCATGGTGTGCTGTTCGCCGATCAGCCGGTGGATCTCTCCGAGGTGCGCGAGCCCTCCTTCCTGGCGCCGCAGCGCAGCAAATAACGCCGGGCGCACCCTCGCGGATACATCCGCTGTACCCGCCCGGTAACGCCATGTGTGCTTTCGCAATCACCGCCGAGCCGTTTCCCGTGCCGGAATGTTTCTCCCTTAGACTGGCCGTCGTCATCCATCGTGAGAAGCGTCGGCCCGTCATGAGTTCACCACTGCTGCCCTGGTCCGACTACGTCGATCTGCTGAAACCGGCGGAAAAGCTGATCGACCTGACTTTCGAACCGCACAACCAGCAACTGCGGGCGGAGCTCTACCGGCAGTTGCTGATGAATCTTTCCCAGGGCTATTTCCTGTATTTCCAGGCCGATGCCGACCATCCGGACTGGGCGCCCTTCCTCAACTCGGTCTATCTGCTGCAGCCCAATCCCGACGACACCTACCAGCTGGCGCCGGTGCGCGGCGACGGCGTTTACCGCATCGTCGGCAACCGCGGCACGGTGAAGCTGCTGACCTTCTCCACCGGTGCCAACATGATGGGCATGGCCGACGCGCCGGGCAGGAACTTCGGCTACTTCGACGCCGACGATCTGGCGCTCGGCCCCAACGGCGAGCTGGAAGTGATCCTCAGCGCCGAGCGCCCCGCCGGCCACCAGGGCAACTGGTGGCCCCTGCACCCGGATGCGGAATTCATCATGTCGCGCCAGCGCTCCTACGCCTGGGGCGTGGAGCGGGAGGCGAGCCTGGCGATCGAGCGCCTCGGTGCGCCGGCCCTGAAGCCGCGCCCCTCACTGGAAACCATCGACCGCCAGATGCGGGAGCTGCTCTCGGGCTTCACCCAGCGACTGTCGAAGATGTGGCTCAACTACCAGAACGCCGTGCTGCAACGGGGCGTCATCAACAAGATCGAGCTGGCCGACTTCGGCGGTGCGGTGCCGGCCCAGTCCTACTGGCAGGGCATCTTCCGCTTCGCGCCGGACGAGGCGCTGATCCTGGAAACCGAGCTGCCGGCCCGTCACAGCTACTGGAACGTGCAGTTGAACGACGAACTGTGGAACGCGGTGGAATTCGTGCAGCGCCAGAGCAGTTTGAACGGTCACCAGGCCCGGCTCGACAGCGACGGGAAGTTCCGCGCCGTGATCAGTCTGGAAGATCCGGGCGTGCCCAACTGGCTGGACCCGGTGGGCACCCTGCAGGGCATGATCATCGGCCGCTGGTATCAGGCCGACGCGTTGCCGATCCCGACCCTGAAGACGGTACCCTTCGCCGAACTGCGCCGGCACCTGCCGGCGGACACGCCGCGAGTGAACACGGAAGAGCGCGCGGAACAGCTGCGCGCCCGCCGCATCGGCGCCCAGTTGCGCCGCCGCTGGTGAGGAGCCGGGCATGACGCAAACCGTTTTCCCGAGTGTCGATCAACTGCTGGCGCAGGCGGCGGCCGCCTGCCGCGCAAGTGGCGTTGCCGCGGACTTCGGCAGTGGCTTCGAACCGGGCCTGACCGCGCTGGTGGAAGCGATCCGCGCCGACGTGCCGATCCACGCCGGCAATCTCCAGCAGATGTCGTCGCAGATCCTCAGCCTGCTGATCAGCCGCGCCTATTCCGAGGCCGGCTGGAAGCAAAGGCCCGACTGCCTGAAGACGGCGATCCACGCGCCCCTGGTGGTCACCGGCATTCCCCGCACCGGCACCACCGCGCTGCACAAGCTGCTGTCGATGGACCCCCAGTTCCAGGGCCTGGAGCAGTGGCTGATCGGCACGCCGCTGCCGCGCCCGCCGCGCGCGACCTGGGACGACAATCCGCTGTTCCGCACCGCCGTCGCCAACCAGGAGGCTTTCCTGCAGGCGGTGCCGGCCCTGCGCGTCGCCCACGAGGTGAATGCCGACGAGGTGGACGAATGCCTGAACCTCCTGGCGCAGAGCTTCGTCAGCCACTATCCGTCCACCGGCCTGGGCCTGCCCCATTACGACCGCTGGTGGCGCGGGCAGGATGAGACGCCGAGCTACCGACGCTACGCCGACAACCTGCGTCTGATCGGTGCCGATGCGCCGCAGCAGCGCTGGCTGTTGAAGAACCCGGGCCACATCACCCATCTCGACGCGCTGCTGGCGGTGTTCCCCGACGCATGCATCATCCAGACCCACCGCGACCCGGCCAAGTGCATCCCCTCCGTCTGCGCCCTGATCTGGCCGGCGCGCAACTTCTTCCAGGCGCGGCAGACCGACCCGACGCTGCTCGGCCCACGCGAACTGGAGCTCTGGGCCTGGTCCGCCGAACGCGCGGAAAAGGTGCGACAGGCGCATCCCGAGCGTTTTTTCGACGTGCGCTTCGCCGATTTCCGACGCGATCCGATGGCCGTGGTCGAGGCCATCTACCGGCACTTCGGCCTGCCCTTGAGCGAGAACGCCGCACAGCGGATGCGCCAGTGGATCGCCGGCAATCCCCAACACAAGCACGGCCGCCACGAATACAACGCGGAACAGTTCGGTCTTTCCGAGGCCGGCATCCACGCACGCTTCGCCGATTACATCGCGCGCCACGATCTGTTCGAGCGCTGAACCGGAACGCCTAGAAGGAGGACAGTCTTATGAAAGCAGCCGTATTCAAGGGCGCCGGCAACGGCCCGGCCCTGGTCATCGAAAACCGCCCCGACCCGCTGCCGGAAGCCGGCGAAGTGCTGATCAAGGTGAGCCGCGCCGGCATCTGCGGCAGCGATATTCACCTGACTTCCGGCCACGGCCTGCAACTGCCCCTGGACAGCATCATCGGCCACGAGTTCTGCGGCGAGGTGGTGGCGGTGGGCGCCGGGGTGGACCAGATCAAGCTCGGCGACCGTGTCGCCCCGATGCCCTACGTCGGCTGCGGAAAATGCCCGGCCTGCTTCGCCGGCCGCCCTCATCATTGCCCCCAGACCCGCTTCGACATCGTGCACGGCTTTTCCGAATATTCCCGCGTCGGCGCCCGCGACTGCGTGGTGCTGCCAGCCGGCGTCAGCGACGAGGAAGGCGCCCTGATCGAACCCCTGGCGGTCGGCCTGCAGGGCGTGCGCAAGGCGACGCTGCCGATCGGCGCCCGCGTGCTGATCACCGGCGCCGGCCCCATCGGTCTCGCCACCGCCTTCTGGGCCCAGCGCCTGGGCGCCGGCAAGGTCGCGGTGATGGCGGCATCCAGCCGCCGCCGCGACACCGCCCTGGCCCTGGGCGCCAGCCATTTCATCGCCCAGAAGGAAGTGGCCGACGCCAACGCCGCGATCCAGGAAGCCCTGGGCGGCGCACCCGACGTGGTGTTCGAAGCGGTGGGCCTGCCCGGCGCCATCGCCCAGGCCATCGACTACGTGAAGCCCCTGGGCACCGTGGTGTCCCTGGGCTTCTGCGGCGAGCCCGACAGTTTCGTGCCGGTGGCCGCGCTGACCAAGGAACTGCGGCTGCTGTTCTCCATGTGCTACGACAAGCAGGACTTCCAATACACGGCGGACGTGATGGCCGGCGGCGACCACCGTCCCAAGGCCATGATCACCGGCACCGTGGGCCTCGCTGCCCTGCCGGAGAAATTCGAGACCCTGCGCGGCGCCACACCGGACTGCAAGGTGATGGTCGCCCCCTGGGACTATTGATGATGCCCCCCCTTCGCCCCCCTCCGGGGGGTTCGATATGGCTCGCTGCGCTCGATGTTACGGGGGACTCCGTAGCGCGGGTTTACCGTTTGCGCCTCCGGCGCGGGCCGCTTTTCCTTGGGGCCGCCCGGCGGAAAAGCTGATTTTTTTACGTTAGCGGTGGAGGAGAAAACAAAATGAACCAGCGTTTCAACAACAAGGTGGCCCTGATCACCGGCGCGGCCTCCGGCATGGCCCGAGCCACAGCGCTGCGCATGGGCCGTGAGGGCGCCAGCGTGTTCTGCGCCGATATCAACGCGGAAGGCGCCGAAGCCACGGCCGCGGCCATCCGCGCCGCCGGCGGCCAGGCCCAGGCGGCGGCGGCCGACATCGGCGATCCGGCCCAATGCCGCGCCCTGGTCGATCAGGCGGTGGCCCGCTTCGGCGGCCTCGACGTGCTCTGCAACATTGCCGGCCGGGGCGGACTCCGGGCCTTCACCGAGGAAACCGTGGAGAGCTGGAACGCGGCCTTCGCGGTGAACGTCAACGGCCCCTTCCATCTCAGCCAGGCGGCGCTGCCCCATCTGCTGGCGCGGCGCGGCAACATCGTCAACGTCGCCTCCACCGCCGGCCTGCAGGGGCAGGCCTACATGCCGGCCTATACCGCTTCCAAGCACGCCGTCGTCGGCCTCACCAAGTCCATGGCGGTGGAGTTCGGACGCAAGGGCCTGCGCATCAACGCCGTCTGCCCCGGCGGCACCGCGACCCCCTTCCTGCAGACCTTCGCCGTCCCCGAGGGCGCCGAGATGGACCTGATCGGCCACATGCAACTGCTGCCGGACATGGCCCAGCCCGAGGACATCGCCAACATGATCTGCTTCGCCGCCTCGGACGAGGCGCGCTTCGTCAATGGCGCCGTCCTCTCGGTGGACGGCGGCACGGTCGCTGCCTGATGCTGAAGCAATGCTCGCCCCCCTTCGCCCCCCTCGCGGGGGGTTCTCATCTGCTCGCTCCGCTCGGATGTTTGGGGAAACTTCGTAGCCGCAGTCTTCCGTTTGCGGCTAGCGCCGCGTGCCGCTTTTCCTTGGGGCGCCCCGGCGGAAAAGCTCTGTTTCCACACTGACGATCATGGCTCAATGGATTTTGCGCCTGGACCTGCGTTCGCCGGCCTTCGCCGGCGAGAATCCGGCGCTCTACCGCGCCGGCCTGGAGATGGCGGCCATGGCCGATGCGCTCGGCTTCGACCATTGCATGCTGTCGGAGCACCACGGCGCCGAGGACGGCTATCTGCCCTCGCCCCTGGTCTATGGGGGCGCCGTGGCGGCGCGCACCGAACGGCTGCGGCTGCGCATCTCGGCCATCATCCTGCCGCTGCACGATCCGCTGCGGTTGGCCGAGGACGCGGCGGTGCTCGACCACATCGCCCAGGGCCGCCTGGAACTGGTGCTGGTCGCCGGCTTCCTGCCCAGCGAGTTCGCGATGTTCGGGCGTGCCCACGCGGAGCGCGGCCAACTGCTCGAGGACGGCATTGCCGTGCTGCGCCAGGCCTGGCGCGGCGAGCCTTTCGCCTACCAAGGCCGAACGGTGCGGGTCACGCCGCGCCCCTGGCAGGCCGGCGGACCGCCGCTGCTGCTGGGCGGCGCCACGCCCCTGGCGGCCAGGCGCGCCGCCGAGCGGGGCGACGGCTTCGTGCCGGGCATCGCCGGACTCTACGACATCTATGCGGCCGCCTGCCGGCAACTGGGCAAGCCGGTGGCGCCGGAGCCGGTGTTCGGCCCCCTGGCGATCTTCGTCAGCGAGGACCCGGAAGCCGCCTGGCGGCGCATCGCGCCCCACGCGCTGCACGAGACCAACTGCTACGCCCGTTGGTACCGGGAAGGCAACATCCCCGGCCCCTACACCCCGTTCGACGGCGCCGACGCCTTGCGCGCCTCCGGCCTCTACCAGGTGCTGACGCCGGCGCAATGCATCGATCTGGCGCAACGCCTGGGCCCCACCGGCCAGATGTACATCCACCCGCTGCTGGCGGGCCTCGACCCCGAAATCGGCCGGGAGACCCTGCGCCTGCTCGAGACCCAGGTGCTGCCGGCTCTATCGAACTCATAACAGGAGGATCGTCCATGCACACGCAACTCTTCGGCCCCGTCAAACAATGGGGCTTCGTCGTTCGCGACATCGACGCGGCGATGAAATGCTGGGTCGAGCAACTCGGCATCGGCCCCTGGTGGGGCTACCGCAACGTGCCCCTGAAGTCCCGTTTCGAGGGCGTGGACGCCGATATCGTGATCGACGTGGCGCTGTCCTATCAGAACGGCGTGCAGATCGAACTGATCCAGCAGAAGAACGACGCCATCTCCCCCTACCGCGCCTTCTACGACACGCCCCACGCCCAGATGCTGCACCAGGTGGCCTACATGGTGCCGGACCTGGACGCGGCCGTGGCTCAAGGCAAGGCGGCCGGCCTGACGGAACGCGGCATGCTGAGCAATGCCTATTCCCGCTACTACTACCTGGACTCCCCCGCCCTCGCGGGCCTGGTGGTGGAGCTGATGCAGGCCGATCCCGCCTTCGTCGCCGACTACGAGCGCTGCGCGGCGGAAGCCGCCGTCTGGGACGGCAGCAATCCCTACCGGCTGCTGGGCTGAGTTCACCCGCCCGCCCACCGCACTCCCCGAGGCTCGACATTCATGACGAACGCAATGCAATTACCAGACAAGGTCGCCGTGGTGCTGGGCGTCGCACCGAATAACCTGGGCCACGCCATCGCCCGCCGCTTCGTCGCCGAAGGCGCTCGCGTCATTGTGGGCGGTCGCCGCGCGGAGCCGCTGGCCGAGGTGGCGGCGGAGATCGGCGCCCTCGCCGTGCCCTGCGACATCACCAAGGACGCGGAGGTGGAGCGCCTGGTGGCCACCGCGCTGGAGCGCTTCGGTCGCCTCGACGTGGGGCTCAACGCCACCGGCTGGGGCCTGCTCAAGCCGTTCACCGAACACAGCCGGGAGGATCTGGAGCAGATGGCCCAGATCCAGTTCATCGGCCCCTTCCGCTTCTTCCAGGCGCTGGTCAAGGCGATGACCCAGGGCGGCTCGATCATCCAGATTTCCTCGGTCACCGCCACCATCATGTTCGACCATCATGCCGCCTACATGGGCACCAAGGCCGGCATCGACCACGTGATCCGCTGCATCGCGCACGAGTTCGGCCACCAGGGCATCCGCGCCAACTCGCTGTCGCCGGGCGGCATCGCCGACACGCCGATGTCCGGCGGCGGACTGCACTTCCCGCCGGTGGCAGCGCTCTACAACAAGTACATCCCCCTCGGTCGCCCTGGAGTCGCCGAGGACGTGGTCAATGCCGCGGTCTGGCTGGCGAGCGACCAGTCCGCCTTCGTCACCGGACAGAACATCCAGGTCAGCGGCGGCCAGACCCTGCGCACCAACCCCCGGCTGACCGAGATCGCGGCGGCGGCCGGCGCCTAATCGTTTCATTCCATCACGCGGAGGAATCCGTCATGCCCCTGACCCAGGAAGAATTCATCGCCCTTGCCCATCGCCACGCCCAGGCCGAGAGCGACGCCGACGTGGAAGGCACCCTGGCCACGCTGGAGGCGGAGCCGGCCTACCATTTCTATCCGGCGGGCCGCAAATTCACAGGCATGGACAATACGCGGCGTTTCTACGAACACTTCGTCAGCCACTTCAAGCCGCGCATCCGCAATGTCGAATTCCACGGCGAGGCGGTCGGCGCCGACGGCCTCTATCAGGAATACACCGTCACGCTGGAAGGCGACGACGGCCAGGCGCGCGACTACCGCATCCTCGGCGTGCTGGTATTCGGCGAGAACGCCCTGGCCGGCGAGCGCATCTACGCGGACGAGGCCCTGTTCCGCCTGCTGGCCGGGCCTCTGTGGAACAAGATGGAACCCATCCCCCAGTCCCTTCCCACGGGAAGCGGCGCACCGTCCGGCCCTGGAGGCCCCACCATGAACCGACCGCCTATCGATGCGCTGCTGGAAAAGTCCGCCATCCGTGACGCGCTCTCGCGCTACTGCCACAGCCTCGACCGCATGGACAAGGCGATGGCCTACGACGTTTTCGCCGCCGATTCCAGCGCCCTATATTACGGCATCTACGAAGGCACGGGGCACGGCTTCATCGACTGGGTCTGGGAGTCTCACCGCGCCATGGAGTCCCACTCCCACCAGATCACCAACGTCCTGATCGAACTGGATGGCGACAGCGCCATCAGCGAAGCCTACGTCACGGTGGTGTTGCAGCAGCGGCGGCCGTCGGGCGGCGCGGAGATCCAGTGTCGCGGCCGCTACCTGGACCGCTGGGCGAAACAGGACGGCCGCTGGCGCATCGTCGAACGGGAGCACGTCATCGACACCCAGTCGGAGATTCCCCTGCCCGCCCCCCAGAAATCCGCCGAATCGCGCCGGGACGCGTCGGACCCCGCTTTCCGTTTCCTGCGCTGAACGCAATCCCCTTTGTCGTTCCCCTTCCTCGAAACAGCCGATGCAATGATCGCTTCCAAGTCCTCCAGAATCCTGCCATGGCTGCTGGCGACGTTCGCCAGCACCTGCGCCCTCGCCGCCAGCGTCGTCGACAACGCCCTGCTCACCCGCGAACCCAGCGGCGCCCACTGGGCCGGCTACGGCCGCACCTTCGACGAGCAGCGTTTCAGCCCCCTGCGGCAAGTCAACGCCGGCAACGTCAAGCGCCTGGGCCTGGCCTGGAGCCTGGAGTTGGACGACGTGCCCAACGTCACCACCGTGCCCCTGGAAGTGGATGGCGTCATCTATTTCGCCGCCGGCTACAGCATCGTCCATGCGGTGGATGCGCGGAGCGGCAAGCTGCTCTGGCGCTACGATCCCGAGGTCACCAAGGTCGGCGGCCAGAAGCTGAAGACGGCCTGGGGCAGCCGCGGCCTGGCCTTCTGGAAGGGCCGGGTCTATGCCGGCACCCAGGACGGACGCCTGATCGCCGTCGATGCCAGGACCGGCAAGCTCGTCTGGAGCGTGATGACCATCGCCAAGGACGACAACCGCTACATCACCGGCGCGCCCAAGGTCTTCAACGGCCTAGTGGTGATCGGCCACGGCGGCGCCGACTACGGCCCGGTGCGCGGCTACGTCACCGCCTACGACGCCGAGACCGGCAAGCAGCGCTGGCGCTTCCACACCGTGCCCGGCAACCCGGCCGACGGCTTCGAGAACAAGGCCATGGAAATGGCCGCCAAGACCTGGACCGGCGAGTGGTGGAAGCACGGCGGCGGCGGCACCGTCTGGAACGCCATGACCTACGACCCGGAATTCAACCGCATCTACCTGGGCACCGGCAACGGCGCTCCCTGGAACCAGAAGATCCGCAGCCCCGGCGGCGGCGACAATCTCTTCCTCTGCTCCATCGTGGCGCTCGACGCCGACACCGGCGAATACGCCTGGCACTACCAGACCAATCCCGGCGAGACCTGGGACTACAACTCGGCGATGGACATGGTGCTGGCCACGCTGCCCATCGACGGCCAGCCGAGGAAGGTGCTGCTGCACGCGCCGAAGAACGGCTTCTTCTACGTGATCGACCGTGCGACCGGCAAGCCGATCTCGGCCGAGAAGATCGTCAAGGTCACCTGGGCCGAGCGGATCGACCTATCCACCGGGCGGCCGGTGGAGAACCCCGCGGCCCGCTACCCCAACGGCGGCGCCCGCGTCTCCCCCGCCAACCAGGGCGCCCACAGCTGGCATCCGATGGCCTTCAATCCGCGCACCGGCCTGGCCTACATTCCGGTACGGGAATCGGAGGACTTCTACAGCGATCAGGGCGTGGACACCAAGCACTGGAAGCACCCGCCGGGCATGATTTTCAGTACGGGGCTGGCCCCCGGCGCCGCGCCCACCGACGGCCCCCTGATGGAACCGAGTTCGGCGCTCCTGGCCTGGAATCCGCTCACGCAACAACAGGCCTGGCGCGTCCCCACTCCGGGCGAATACTCGGGCGGCGTGCTCACCACCGCCGGCGGTCTTGTCTTCCAGGCCGACGCCGGCGGCAAGCTCAACGCCTATGACGCCGAGCGCGGCACGCGGCTCTGGGCAGGCGACCTCGGCGTGGGCACCCTCTCGCCCCCGATCACCTACACGGTCGGCGGCCGCCAATACGTGTCCATCCTCGCCGGCTGGATGGGCGGAAGCACCGTCTACGGCAAACGCTCGGCGGCCATGGGCTGGGTCGGACGAGAGCAGCCGCGGCGCCTGCTGACCTTCGTCCTCGACGGCAAGGGCGCGTTGCCCCGGCCGCCGCACCATACCCATCCAACGCCCATCGACGATCCCGCCTTCGTGGTGGATGCCGCCAAGGCGAAACGGGGCTTCATCGCGTACGCCCTGAATTGCCTGACCTGCCACGGCATGGACGCCATCGCCGGCGGCTATGCGCCGGATCTGCGCGCCTCGCCGATTCCGCTTGCCGTCGAGGTCTTCGACAGCGTGGTGCGCCAGGGCGCCCTGGCCCAGCGGGGCATGCCGCCCTTCGCCGACCTCGGCGCCGACGACCTGGACGCCATCCGCCATTACCTGCGGCAGCGGGCGCGCCACGACCTGCAAGAGTGACGCTTGGGCAATGTTCGCCTTTACGCATCAGATCAAGACAGCTGTCGGATAACCACTAGAATCCGCGTCCACAACAGGCTCTCGCCAGAAGACCGCCGCACCCGAAATTCATCAAAGGAGACGACATGAGCGCCAACGCTTATTCCCACCTGCTCGCCCCGGGCCGCATCGGCAAGATGGAGCTGCGCAACCGCATGATCGTGACCGCCATGGGGGTCAACCTGGCGGAGGACGGCCACTGCACCGAGCGCCTCCGGGCCTACCACGAGGAGCAGGCCAAGGGCGGCGTGGGCCTGGTGAACATGGGCGTCTCCGGCGTGGCCTGGCCTCATGGCGGCAATCAGCCGGGGCAGATCGCCATTTCCGACGACCGCTTCATTCCCGGCCTGAAGGCCGTCGCCGACGCGGTCCACGCCCACGGCGCCAAGTTCACCATCCAGATCCACCACGGCGGCGTGGTGAGCGTCGAGGACATGGCGGCCGGGCGGCCGGTGTGGGTGCCCTCGCTTCCCGGCCCCTTCCCCGGCGCCGGCACCCAACAGGTCACCGATGCCTTCACCAGCGCCGAGCTCCAGCAGATGATGGCCAATGCCAAGCCCCGGCCCAAACCCGAATTCCATGAAATGACCCTGGAGGACATCCGGACCGTCGTCGGCAAGTTCGCCGACGGCGCCGACCGGGCCAAGCGCGCCGGCGCCGATGGCGTGGAAATCCACGGCGGCCACGGCTACCTGATCTCCGGCTTCATTTCGCCCAAGTCCAACAAGCGCACCGACGAATACGGCGGCCCCCTGGAAAACCGGGTGCGCCTGCTGCTGGAAGTCATCCGCGCGGTGCGCGAGCGCACCGGCCCCGAGTTCGCCATCATCGTCAAGCTGGACGCCCAGGAATACGGCGTCGAGACCGGCATCAAGATCGAGGACGCGGTGCGCACCGCGCAGATGGCCGAGCAGGCCGGCGCCGACGCGATCACCGTCACCTCCTACCACGACACCGGCAAGCTCAAGCTCCATTCCCAGTCCAACATCCCGCACATCCCGGGTTGGAACCTGCCCGCCGCGGAGCGCATCAAGCAGGCCGTCTCCATCCCCGTGATCGCCTCCGGCCGGGTGGAGCCGGAGGTGGGCGAAGCCAAGATCGCCGCCGGCGCCTTCGACTTCCTCGCCATGGGCCGCAAGCTCCTGGCCGATCCTCATCTGCCGCGCAAGCTGGCCGAAGGCAAGCCCGAAACCATCCGCCCCTGCATCTACTGCTACACCTGCGTCAGCGCCATCTACCTGCAGGACACGGTGCGCTGCGCCGTCAATTCGGACTGCGCCTTCGAGTACCAGCGCCCCACCGGCAAGCCGGCATCCAAGCGCTATGTGGTGGTCGGCGGCGGCCCCGGCGGCATGGAAGCGGCGCGCCGCCTGGATGAACAGGGCCATCAGGTAACGCTGCTGGAAGGCACCGACCGCCTCGGCGGCACCCTGCAATTCGCCTCCATCGCCTACGAGCCCAACCAGCGCCTGCTGAACTGGCTGCGCCGGGGCATCGAGTCCTCCAAGGTGGATGTGCGGCTGAACACTCGCGCCACGCCGGAACTGGTGGCGAGCCTCAAACCCGACGCGGTGCTGGTGGCGACCGGCGCGCTGCGCGGCATGCCGCCGATTCCCGGCAGCGAGCAGAACCACGTGTTCAGCGGCGACGACATGCGCCGCCTGGTGCTGGGCCTGTCCTCGCCGGAGCTGGCGAAGAAGGTCGGCGCCCCGGTGCGCCTGGCGACCAGGCTCGCCGCCGCCACCGGCATGACCTCCAACCTCGACTTCCTGCGCCGCGCCACCCACTGGTGGATGCCCCTGGGCAAGCGCATCGTCATCATCGGCGGCGAACTGGTGGGCCTGGAGCTGGCCGAGTTCCTGATGGAGCGCGGCCGCACCGTCACGGTGGTGGATGACACCGCCCGCTTCGGCGCCGGCCTGCTGCTGGTGCGCCGCATGCGCATCCTGGAGGAGTTGAAGGAACACGGCGTGGGGCTCCACCCCGGCGCCCAGGACATCCGCATCGACCGGGACGCCGTGCGCTTCACCCTCAAGGAGGGCGGCGCCCAGTCGGTCCCCGCCGACCACGTGATCGTCGCCAAGGGCGCCACGGGCAACCCGGTGGTCGCTGACCAGCTGCGCGCAGCCGGCCTCAACGTCCATGCTTTCGGCGACTGCACCGGCGTGAGCTACATCGAGGGCGCCATCCGCGGCGGCGCCGATGCGGTCGCCGCGCTCAACCGCTGACCCGCACGCTCAAGGACGGCACCATGAATCTGGAGACGCTGCTCGCCGAACGGGAAATCCAGCGCGCCATCGTGCGCATGGCGCGGGCCATGGACGAGCGCGACTGGCCGGCGCTGGACGACATCCTGCTGCCCGACGCCACGGCCAACCTGGGCATGGGGCCGCTTGCCGGCCGTGACACCATCGTCGCCTTCATCCGCACTTTCCTCGACGACTGCGGCCCGACCCAGCACCTGCTGGGCAACGTGCTGATCGACGTGGCGGGCGACACGGCAACCAGCCGCTGCTATGTGAGCGACATGCACAAGGGCGCGGGCGAGAAATCCCACCTCACCTTCTCCACCCTGGGCGATTATCACGACACCTGGCGCAAGGTGGATGGCCGCTGGTTCATGAGCCACCGCGCCAAGCTCAGCCGCGCCGTCCTGGGCGACATCTCGGTGCTCGGCGCGGGGCCGCAGCGGAAACCGTAAAACGGCATCGACCGTCCCCGCCACGCGGGGACGGCTCACGTGGGCGCTTAGCCTAGCGGCTTGACCAGATACTGGCTGGTGACCACCACGTCCAGCTTATCGAGATCGATGAAACGGGCGCAGCTTTCCATCATCGCATCGACGTTGCGCTTCAGCTTCGCGTCGTCGCCCACCGCGTCGTAGAAAGCGTGGGCGCTGGTCAGCGCGGCCTCGGGGAAGCCCTCCTCGACGATGGCGTCGTAGGGCGGCGCGCCGAAGGTGAGGGGGCGCACTACAAGGTTCTGCACGTAGAGGAAGGTGTCCTGGGTGTCGATCGCGATCTGGCTGTGGGAATTGCGCCAGGTGTCCAGCCAGTGCGCCTTGCTGATGCGTGGCGGGCACTGGAAGGCGGCGATCTGGGCATAACACTCGGTGCGCTGCCCGACCTTGGGCGGATGGCGGTCGTTGAACAGCAGTTGCGATTCGCTCACCAGATAGGCCGCCATGCGCCAGGTGGCGGCGCCGATCACCGCGTCGAAGGGCTTGCGCTGTTCGTCGTTGGCGCTGTCCAGCCAGAGCTGGAGCACGCCCTCGATCGCGGGCTGATGCGAGGTCTGGATGTACTGGGCGCCTTGCAGGGCCACGCCGTCCTGCACGTTGGCCTGAACGAAACGGGCCCCCAGTTTCGCCAGCGCATCGGCCACTTCGCCGCGGATGCGCTTGCACCAGGTTTCGACCTCCTCGCGGGGGTCGCGCCAGAGCATGTAAATCACCTTTTCCATCGTTTTCTCCTCCTCGCTGTTCGTTCCGTTCCGTCGTCGGCGCTATTCGCCGATCGCGGCATGTCGGCCGGCTTGCCGGCCGAAGAAGCTCGAGTCGCCCAGCGACATCCCCGAGCTGTAGCCATCGCCCCAGCGGGGCAGGCCGCAGGCGCAGCGGCCGGCCGCATAGAGGCCGGGGATCACCGCGCCTTCGGGCGTCAGCACCTGACCCGTGGGCAGCGTGGACAAGCCGCCGAGGGTGAAGGCGGCGCCGGGGAAATCCGTGGTGCAGTAGCTCAGGGCGGCGAAGGGCGCTTCCACCAGGGGCTGCATCCACTTGGCGTCCTTGTGGCAGACCGGATCGCTGCCGGCTTCGGCATAGCGGTTGTAAGCCTCGACGGTGTGCACCAGTTCGCCCGTGGGCAGCCCCAGTTCCTGTTCCAGTTCTTCCCAGGTTTCGCCCACTGCGGCGACCTCGATGTCGGGCCGGGTCATGGGACGGTCGAAGATGGCGTTGTCCACGATGAGCCAGGCACGCTGGTTGGGCTGCCGCAGGATGTACTGGGTGGCGCGGCCGTGATAGACGTCCTCGTTGATGAAACGCTGCCCCCGTTCGTTGACGAATATGCCCTTGACCAGGCTTTCCGGCGGAAAGAAGGGGCGCGTGATGAAGAACTGGTCCATGTGGATGGCGGCGCCGCCGACCGACATACCCATGCGGATGCCGGAGCCGTCGTCATTGCCGCCGGTCACGGGCCAGTCGCCCACCCGGGCGGCCGGCGCGTAGGTCTTGAGCATCTCGTCGTTGCAGATGAAGCCGCCGGCGCAGAGCAGCACGCCCTTCCGTGCCCTGATGCGGCGGGGCTCGCCATCGATGCGCACCACGACGCCCTGGACCCGGTTCTCCTCGTCGGCCACCAGGGCCAGGGCGCGGCTGCTGTAATGGGTCTCGATGCCCAGGCTCTCCACCTTCGCCGTCAGCCGCTCCATGATCGTCCTGCCGGCCCCCATGCCCACCATCTGGGCGGCATGGCCACGGGGCGCGGGCTTGGCCTGCTGGGCGAAGGGCCAGGCGGCCTCGCTGCCCGACCAGACCAGGGTATCGTCGGTCATGGGTTCCAGCCATTTGCCCGGCAGATAGGTGCCCTTGAAGGGTACCCCCTGGGCTTCCAGCCAGTGGAAGTGGGCCACGGCATTCTCGGCGTAGCGCCGCACGCGGGCTTCGTCGGCGCCGGGTCCGCCGGCCATCATCAGGTACTTGAAGAAATCCTCGGTGCTGTCCTCGAAGCCGGCGGCCTTCTGCACCGGCGTGCCGCCGTTGCCGCCCAGGTAGAACTCGCCGCCGGACAGGGCGGCGCTGCCGCCGGAGGCCGCCGCCACCTCGAAGACCGTCACCTGCGCGCCGGCGTTCTTCGCCTCGATCGCCGCGCAGGCGCCGGAAATGCCGAAACCGATCACGGCCACGTCGGTTTCGATGTCCCAGCGCTCGACCTCGCTCAGACGCAAGGGGCGGGACGGGGAATAGGTCTGTGACACGCTTGCCTCCTCCAGTTTGTGACATTAAAGCGCGGGCTCGATGGCCCGCTTTCATCGTAGAGGGTACCACGGGGCCGAGTCGGCGTCGGACGAATGCAAACATCTTCATTAAATGCTGAAACGGACGCTAACAGAAATTGACTTGACAACCCTTGCCTGGTCAATTTTAATGTTGTCGAGTCAACTATTGATGTGCCTATCACTTAAAACGATGAGCCGGGAAGCGGACGCCTCCATCGAACACTACACTGCGGACAGCTACCAGATGGGGGAGAGCGTCCTCTACCTGATGAGCGTCGCCCGTGCCCGCTGCCTCAGCGCCGTGGACGCGCGCATGGCCGAACTGGGCCTGACCACCGCCCAATTCGGCATCCTCAAGGTGGTGCAGGACGGCAGCGACGATACCGCCGCCGAATTGTGCCGCCGCTACAACATGGACCCCGGTTCGATGGCGCGGATGCTGGACAAGCTGGACGAGAAGGGGCTGATCCGCCGCGAGCGCAGCAGCGAAGACCGCCGCGTCGTCCGCATCGACCTCACCGACGAAGGCCGGGCGCTGTGCGCCCAGGGCATCGCCGCCGCGGTCAAGACCCTCAACCACTCGGTCCGCAGTTTCAGCAAGGAAGAATTGGACGTTTTCAAGAACGCCCTGCGCCAAGTCATCGCCAATATGGAATGACCGCCCCCGCCCCGGAGAATCCCCCGTGAAACCCTATCTGCTTCCTCTCGCACTATTGCTCGCCGGGTGCGCCAATCACGGCGATCTGGCGCCCGCCATCCGCCCGGTGGACGGCGCGGGACTGGCCACCGCTCAAACGCTCTCGGGGCCGGCCGCCCAGGGCGCGCCGGCCGCCGCCTGGTGGCGCGAATTCGGCGACCCGCAACTCGACGCCCTGATCGACGAAGCCCTGCAATCCGCGCCCAGCCTGCAACTGGCCGCCGCCCGCCTGCGCCAGGCCCTGGCCCAGGCGGGCGTGGCCGACTCGGCCACGCGGCCGCGCGTGATGGGTAATTACCAGGGCGACCGGGAGCGCATGAGCGAGCACTTCCTCTACCCGCCGCCGTTCGGCGGCTCGACGGTGACGATGAGCCGGCTGGCGCTCGACTTCTCCTACGAGCTGGATTTCTGGGGACGCCACCGGGAGACCATGAAAGGCGCCCAGTCCGAGGCGCGCGCCGCGGAACTGGAGCGGGAGACGGCACGTCTGGTGCTGGCCACCGGCATCGCCCGCAGCTACGTGGAGCTGGACCGGCTGCTGTCCCTGCAGGCGCTGTCGGACCGCCAGCTCCAGGCCGCGCGGGAGGCCGCCCACCTGGTGGACCAGCGCTTTGCCGCCGGCATCGACAACGAGCCGGCGCGCAACCGGGCCCGCGTCCAGGCCGCCGCCCTGGAAAACGAACAGGCCGCCATCGCCGAGCAGGTCCTGCGCGTGCGCCATCAACTCGCCGCCCTGCTGGGCGCCGGTCCCGACCGCGGGCTGGCGATCGGCCGCCCCGACCTGAAGAACGCCGGCGCGCTGGCCTTGCCCTCGGTGCTGCCCGCCGAGTTGATGGGCCGCCGCCCCGACGTGGTGGCGCAACGGCTGCGGGTCGAGGCGGCGGAGCACTACGCCGAGGCCACCAAGGCCGACTTCTATCCCAACGTCAATCTGAGCGCCTTCCTCGGCTTCCAGTCCATCGGCACCGATACCCTGCTCAAGTCGGGCAGCCGCATCGCCGGCCTCGGTCCCGCGGTCAGCCTGCCCATCTACGCCGGCGGCAACACTCGGGCGCGGGTCGCCGGCCGCTACGCCGAATACGACGCCGCGGCGGCCCAGTACAACGCCACCCTGACCACCGCCCTGCGGGAAATCGCCGACGCCGTGGGCGCCTGGCGCGCGGTGGAGGAAAGGGAAGCCGCCCAGCGCGTCGCCACCAACGAAAGCGGCAGGGCCTTCGACGCCGCCCGCCGCCGCCACGAGGCCGGAGTGGACAACCGGCTGGCGGTGATCGGCGCCGAAACCGAGGCCATCGCCGAACAGCGGCGCAGCGCCGACCTGCGCGCCCAGCGTTTCGCCGCCGCCATCGAACTCGCCCGCGCGCTGGGCGGCGGCTATGCCGAATCCACCGTCCTGGCGCGGCGCTGAACCGAATTCCACAGGAGTCATCATGAGCGAAGCTACCCCCATCGAGAACGGCAACGACAAGCGCCGCGCCCGCGCCCTCAAACTGCTGGCCCTGCTGTTCGCCGGCGCCGGCATCGCCTACGGCGCCTACTGGGCCTTCCACAGCCGTTTCCACGAAACCACCGATGACGCCTACGTGGCCGGCAACGTGGTGCAGGTGACGCCCCAGGTCGCCGGCGCGGTCAGCGCCATCTATGTCGAGGACACCGATTTCGTCCAGGCCGGCGCGCCGCTGGTCAAGCTGGATCAGGCCGACACCCGGCTCGCCCTGGAACAGGCGGAAGCCGAGCTGGCCCGCGCGGTGCGCGACGCGCGCGCCCTGTTCGCCAACGATGCCGGTTTCGCCGCGCTGGCGGTCCAGCGCGAAATCGACCTCGCCCGCCGCAAGGAAGACCTGGCCCGGCGCCAGGGTCTGGCCGCCAGCGGCGCGGTGTCGAAGGAGGAAGTCGACCACGCCGCCACCGCCGTCAAGGCGGCCGAGGCGGCGCTGACCACCGCCCGTGAACAGTTCACCGCCAACCGCGCGCAGACCAGCGGCACCACGGTGGCAAGCCATCCCAACGTGGCGCGGGCCGCCGCCAGGTTCAAGGAAGCCTTCCTGGCCCAGGCCCGCACCACCATCCTCGCGCCGGTCACCGGGCACGTCGCCAAGCGCGCCGTGCAGGCCGGCCAGCGCATCGCGCCGGGCACGCCGCTGATGGCGGTGGTGCCCCTGGACGCGCTGTGGGTGGATGCCAACTTCAAGGAAGTGCAGCTCAAACACATGCGCATCGGCCAGCCGGTCGCGCTCCATGCCGACCTCTACGGCGGCGGCGTGGAATACCGGGGCCGGATCGTCGGCCTGGGCGCCGGCACCGGCGCCGCCTTCGCCCTGCTGCCGGCGCAGAACGCCACCGGCAACTGGATCAAGGTGGTGCAGCGGGTGCCGGTGCGCATCTCCCTCGACCCCAAGCAGGTGGCGGAACATCCGCTGCGGGTGGGCCTCTCGATGCTGGCCGACGTGGATACGCACGACCGCGGCGGCAAGCCGGTGACCGAAGCCCAGCGCGACAAGCCGCTGGTGGTCAGCGAAGTCTATGGCGACCCGCTGAAGACAGCCGAGACCCGCCTCAAAGCCATCATCGCCGCCAACCTGGCCGAACCGGCAAGGTACTGACCCCCCCTCTCCTCCCCCGCCATGGCTGCCGCCGATGCCACGCACCCGCCCCTGCCGGCGGGGGAACGCCTCATCGCCACCCTGGCGGTCTCGCTGGCCATCTTCATGTACGGCCTGGACATGGCGGTGGCCAACGTCTCGATCCCGGCCATCGCCGGCGACCTGGGCGGCTCCCTGAGCCAGGGCACCTGGGTCATCACCGCCTACGCCGTCGCCAACGCGATCGTGATTCCCCTGACCGGCTGGCTGACGACCCGCTTCGGCCAGGTGCGGCTGTTCGTCGCCTCGGTGTTGCTGTTCACCCTGGCCTCGGCGCTGTGCGGCCTGTCCACCAGCCTGGAGATGCTGGTGTTCTTCCGCGGGGTGCAAGGCTTCGTCGCCGGACCGATGAATCCGCTCTCCATGGCGCTGCTGCTTTCCGCCTACCCGCCTCGGCAGGCTGCGGTGGCGATGGCCGCCTCGATGATGACCGGCATGATGTCCCCCGCCCTGGGCCCCATCCTCGGCGGCTGGATCACCGACAACCTTTCCTGGCCCTGGATCTTCTACATCAACATTCCGGTGGGCCTGTTCGCGGCGGCGGTGAGCTGGCGCATCTTCCGCCGGCGCGAGACGCCCCGCGTCAGGCAGCCGGTCGATTATGTGGGGCTGGCCCTGCTGGTGACCTGGGTCGGCGCCCTGCAGATCATGCTCGACCTGGGACGGGAACGCAGCTGGTTCGAGTCGCCGCTGGTGGTGGCACTGGGGCTGGTGGCTCTGGCGGGCTTCCTGTTTTTCCTGGTCTGGGAATGGTACGAAGCCCATCCGGCGGTCGAGCTGCGGCTGTTCAAGATTCCCAGTTTCGCCGTCAGCATCTGCATCCTGGCCGTCGTCAACGTGCCCTATTTCGGCAACGTGGTGCTGACGCCGCTCTGGCTCCAGGGTTCCCTGGGCTACACCGCCACCCTCTCCGGCTTCGTCGTCATGGGCGGCGGCCTGGCGATGTTCTTTTTCCAGCCCGTCGTCGGCAAGCTGGTGCCCCGGCTCGGCAGCCGGGAATTCGCCACCCTCGGGCTCGTCATCCTGATCGTCGCCTGCTATCTGCGCATCGGCTTCACCCCCGATCTGACCACCGGCGATCTGATCCTGCCGCAAGTCCTGCAGGGCCTGGGCACGGCGGCCATTTTCATGCCCATCGTGCTGCTGTCCTTGAACGGCGTGCCGCAGTCGAAGGTGGCCAGCGCCTCCGGACTGAACGCCTTCGCCCGCATCCTGGCGACCGGCACCGGCACCTCGATCGCGACCTCGCTCTGGGACCAGCGCACCATCCATCACCATGCGATCCTCAGCGAGCGGATCAATCCCTACAACGCGGACGCGGCCGCCGCCCTCGGCGACCTGACCCGCCAGTTCGGCGCCGAGGATGGATTGCGCAGCATCGATCGGCTGATCACCTCCCAGGCCCAGACCATGGCGATCAACGACTACAACGTGTTCGCGCTGGTCCTGTTCGCGCTCTGCATCGTGCTGATCTGGTCCCTGCGCCGCCAGGCCGCGGCCACGCATCCGGTCCCGGCCGGAGACCACTGAACCATGTCCGCCGCCCACGCGCCCCACCCGCCCCTGCCCGGCAGCGAACGCCTGCTGGCGACCATCGCGGTGTCCCTGGCCATCTTCATGTACGGCCTGGACATGGCGGTGGCCAACGTCTCGATCCCGGCCATCACCGGCAACCTCGGCGTTTCGCTCAACCAGGGCACCTGGGTGATCACCTCCTACGCCGTCGCCAACGCGATCGTGATCCCGCTGACCGGCTGGCTCACCGCCCGCTTCGGCCAGGTGCGGCTGTTCCTCACTTCCGCGCTGTTGTTCACCCTGGCCTCGGCGTTGTGCGGCCTGTCCACCAGCCTGGAGATGCTGGTGTTCTTCCGCTGTGTGCAGGGCGCGGTGGCCGGACCGATGAATCCGCTGGCGATGGCCCTGCTGTTGGCCGCCTATCCGCCGCAGAAGGCGGCGTTCGCGATGGGCGCCTCGATGATGACGGCGATGATGTCGCCCGCGCTGGGACCGGTGCTGGGCGGCTGGATCACGGACAATTTCTCCTGGCCCTGGATCTTCTACATCAACATTCCCGTCGGCCTGTTCTCCACCTGGGTCAGCTGGCGCATCTTCCGCCACCGCGAGTCGCCACGCGTCAAGCAGCCGGTGGACTACGTGGGCCTGATCCTGCTGGCCATCTGGGTCGGCGCATTCCAGGTGATGATGGAGCAGGGCCGCGAACACAACTGGTTCGACTCCGCCTGGGTGATCTTCCTCGGCATCACCTGCGTCACCGGTCTGATCTTCTTCCTGGTCTGGGAATGGTACGAGCCCCATCCGGTGGTGGAATTGCGGCTGTTCAAGATTCCAACCTTTTCCGTCAGCGCCACCATCGGCATCTTCACCAGCCTGCCCTTCTTCGGCAACATCGTGCTGACGCCGCTCTGGCTGCAAAGCTCGCTCGGCTACTCGGCGACCCAGGCCGGCCAGGTCGCCATGTTCAGCGGGCTGTTCATGTTCCTCTTCCAGCCCCTGGTGGCCCGCGCGGTGCCGCGGCTCGGCAGCCGCCGGCTGGCGGTGGTCGGGCTGTGCATCCTGATCGTCTCGGTGTATCTGCGCACCGGCTTCAACCCGCTCCTCACCAGCGTCGACATCATCATACCCATGGCCTTGCAGGGCATCGGCGCCGGCGCCGTCTTCATGCCCATCGCGCTGCTCTACATCTCCGACATGCCGCCGGCAAAAATCGCCAGCGCCAACGGCATCTACGCCTTCACCCGCACGCTGTCGATCGGCATCGGCACCTCGGTCGCCACCAGCCTGTGGGACAACCGCACCAGCCATCACCACGCGCAGTTGACGGCCCAGATCACCCCCTACAACGATGCCGCGACACAGGCGCTGGGCGGGCTGAGCGCGTCCCTCGGCAACGAGGGTGCCCTGGCGACGATGGAGCGGCTCATCACGGTGCAGGCCCAGACCCTCGGCGTGAATGACTACAACGTGTTCGCGATCGGATTGCTGCTGGCCGGCATCGCCTTCATCCTCCTGGTAAAGCCGGGCCGGCCGGCCGGCGCCGCGATGCCGGCGCCGATACTGGAACACTGAGATGAACGCGGCCCACGCCCCATTGCCCCCCATCGAGGGCGGCAAGCGCCTCTTGGCCACCCTGGCGGTCTCCCTGGCCTGCTTCATGTACACCCTGGAGATGGCGGTGGCCAATCTCTCCCTGCCGGCCATCGCCGGCGACCTGGGCGTGTCACCGCCCCAGGCGACC
Organism: Denitratisoma sp. DHT3; assembly: GCF_007833355.1. Taxonomy (NCBI): domain Bacteria; kingdom Pseudomonadati; phylum Pseudomonadota; class Betaproteobacteria; order Nitrosomonadales; family Sterolibacteriaceae; genus Denitratisoma; species Denitratisoma sp. DHT3. Next base: position 2,327,070 of record NZ_CP020914.1, read on the forward strand.
TGGGTGATCACCGCCTACGCCGTCACCAGCGCCATCATCACCCCCCTCTCCGGGTGGCTCACCGCCCGCGTCGGCCAGGTGCGGCTGTTCGTCTACTCCTTGCTGCTGTTCGCGCTGACCTCCCTGTTCTGCGCGCTGGCCACCAGCCTGCCGCTGCTGATTCTCGCCCGCTGCCTGCAGGGCGCCGTGGTGGCGCCGCTGATGCCGGTGGCGATCGCCTTGCTGCTGCAAGCCTATCCGCCGAGCCAGGCGGCGCTGGCGGTCTCCATTTCGATGTTCACCATGATGTTCTCGCCCGTGGTGGGGCCGATCATCGGCGGCTGGATCACCGAGAATCTGTCCTGGCCCTGGATCTTCTACATCAACGTGCCGATCGGCGTGCTGGTGGCGATCGCCTCGTGGCGGCTGTTCAAGGACCGGGAATCGCCCCGGGTGCGCCAGCCGGTGGATATGGTGGGCCTGATCCTGCTGGCGATCTGGGTCGGGGCGTTGCAGATCCTGCTGGACAAGGGGCGGGAACTGGGCTGGTTCGAGTCGGGGGAAATCCTCGCCCTGGGCGTCACGGCGCTGATGGGGTTCTGCTTCTTCCTGGTCTGGGAATGGTACGAGGCCCATCCGATCGTGGAATTGCGGCTCTTCGCCAACCGCAACTTCGTGGTGGGGACGGCCACCAACAGCCTCTGGAGCTTCATCTACCTGGGCAACATCCTGCTGCTGCCGCTCTGGCTGCAGCAGTCGCTGGGCTACACCGCCACCTGGGCCGGTCTGGTGGTGGCGCCCAGCGGCCTGGCCGCGGTGATCATGCAGCCGGTGGCCAATCGCCTGCTGGGCGTGTCCGGCATCCGTTCCCTGGCCACGGTGGGCCTTGCCATGCTGGCCCTGGCCGCCTATCTGCGGGCGGGGTTCACCAGCGGCGTGGCGCCGGAGCACATCGTCCCGGCGCAGATCTGCAACGGCATCGGCTCGACCTGCTTTTCCCTGGCCAGCAGCCTGCTGCTGTTCAACGGCCTGAGCCAGTGGCAGATCGCCAGCGCCTCCGGACTCTCATCCTTCGTGCGCCTGATGGCGACCGCCATGGGGACGTCGTTCGCCGCCACGATCTGGGACAGCCGCACCTACCATCATCGCAGCGAACTGGCGGCCCACGTCACCCCTTACGACAACGCCATCGGCCAGTTCATGAACAGCGCGTCGGCGCTGGGCATGGATCTCACGGGGGCGCTGATCGCGGTCGAGCATCAGCTCACGGCGCAGGCGCAGACCCTCGCCGCCAACGATTATTTCTGGCTTTCCTCACTGCTGTTTCTGGGCATCGCGGCACTCATCTGGCTGGCGCGCCCCGTCGCCGCGCCGCCGGGGACGCCGCCGGCGGTACTGGAGCACTGAGGGCCGGCTCAGGCGTGGATGCCGCCCAGGCACCAGTACTGGGTCTCCAGGTAATCCTCGATGCCGTGGCGGGAACCCTCCCGCCCCAGGCCCGATTCCTTCATGCCGCCGAAAGGCGCCACCTCCGTCGAGATCGCGCTTTCGTTGATGCCGACCATGCCGTACTCCAGCGCCTCGGCGACGCGGAACACCCGCGCCACGTCGCGGCTGTAGAAGTAGGCGGCAAGGCCGTATTCGGTGTCGTTGGCGAGCCGGATCGCCTCGGCCTCGTCGCGGAAGCGGAACAGCGGCGCCACCGGGCCGAAGGTCTCCTCGCGGGCGATGCGCATCGCCGGCGTCACGTCGGCCAGGATCGTCGGCTGGAAGAAGTTGCCGCCCAGCGCGTGGCGGGCGCCGCCGGCCAGCAGGCGGGCGCCCTTGTCCAGCGCGTCCCGCACGTGGGCCTCCACCTTGCTCACGGCAGCCGCCTCGATCAGGGGACCGATGCGGCTGGCCGGATCGCGCCCGTCGCCGACGGCCAGCTCCGCCACCGCGACGGCCAGGCGGCGCGCGAACTCGTCGTAGATGCCGTCCTGAATCAGCAGACGGTTGGCGCAGACGCAGGTCTGGCCGGCGTTGCGGTACTTGGAGGCGACCGCGCCGCGCACCGCCAGGTCGAGATCGGCGTCGTCGAAGACGATGAAGGGCGCGTTGCCGCCGAGTTCCAGGGAGACCTTCTTCACCGTGTCGGCGCACTGCCGCAGCAGCAGCTTGCCCACCTCGGTGGAGCCGGTGAAGCTGAGCTTGCGCACCGTGGGGCTGGCGCACAGCACCTGCCCCACGGTCTGCGGATCGGCGCTGGTGATCACGTTGAACACGCCCGGCGGCAGACCGGCCCGCGCGCCCAGTTCGGCCAGCGCCAGCGCCGAGAATGGCGTCAGTTCCGCCGGCTTGGCCACCATCGTGCAGCCGGCGGCGAGCGCCGCGCCGACCTTGCGGGTGAGCATTGCGGAGGGGAAGTTCCACGGCGTGATCGCGGCGCAGACGCCGACCGGCGTCTTCCGCACCAGCAGGCGCCGGTCGGGCGCGGTGGCGGGGATGGTTTCGCCATAGACCCGCTTGCCCTCCTCGGCGAACCACTCGATGAAGGATGCGCCGTAGGCGATCTCGCCCCGCGCCTCGGCCAGGGGCTTGCCCTGCTCCGCCGTCAGCAGGCGGGCCAGATCTTCCTGGTGGGTCAGGATCAGTTCGCACCAGCGGCGCAGGACGGCGCCCCGCTCGCGCGCGGTGCGGCGCCGCCAGTCCGGCCAGGCATCGGCCGCGGCGCGGATCGCCACCTCCGTCTGCGCCCGCCCCAGGTCCGGCACGGTCCCCAGCAGCGCGCCCGTGGCCGGATCGCGGACATCGAACCCGCCGCCCGCGCCATCGATCCATTGACCATCGACATGGGCCTGCTGACGGAACAGGCCGGGATCATCCAGATTCATGTTCGCTCTCCGTCGTGGAATATTTCAAGGTAGCACGGCCCCCACCTCCATCGACAATCCCAAGCGCACCGCGCATCTGGTGAAACACGTTCATACCAGGCGAACGATTGTTATATTGCTCATGAACAATACATTGCTAGAATGCAATATATGAAAGCCGCCCGCATTGTCCAAGCCAAAGAAATCCGGGACGACGGTTCCATCGTCGAGATCGTGGCCTGGGAGCTCGATGCGCCGCTGCCACCCTGCGCCCACCGTTACAAATACCGTCTGTTTTTTGGTCGTGCCGGTGAATGCTACGTCCGTTATGACAATGAGCGCGGCAAGGGAGACCATCGGCACTTCGGCAATGAGGAAACGGCCTACGCATTCACATCCATCAATGCGCTGCTGGACGATTTCGAGCGCGATGTCACAAACTGGAGGTAAGCCATGAAAGCCATTATCGAGGTCGGTCCCAAGGGTTCCATCTTTCGCAATGTGCGCACCCAGTTGGCGGATTCAAAGGATGGCCACGCACCCGACTATCGGCTGACGTTCGAATCGGCCAGGGTCATGTTTGCGGAACTGACGCCCGCCAGGCTGGATTTGATCAATACATTGCACGGCATGGGCCCTGTGAGCATCTATGCCCTGGCAAAGGCTGCCGGCCGAAATTACTCCAATGTCCATGCCGACATATCCCGCCTGATCGAACTGGGCATGGTGGAACGCAACGAGGACACCGTGGAAGTGAAATTCGACGCCGTCGAAATCCATATGGATCTGGCCAAGGCTGCCTGATCGTGAACTACGCGAGATAAGCGCTTCCATACCGGCACCCAACAAAAAGCCGCCCGAAGGCGGCTTTTTGTTGAAACGCGTTGCTGCCGGCGATCAGTGCTCGCCCAGCACCGAGACGGTGATGGTGACCACCACGTCGGGATGGGGCGCGACTTCGAGCTGGGTGTCGCCGATGGTCTTGAGCAGGCCGTTGGGCATGCGCACGGCGGCTTTCTCGACCTCGATGCCCTGCGCCTTGAGCGCATCGGCGACGTCGGCATTGCCGACGGAGCCGAACAGGCGGCCATCGACACCGGCCTTGCGGGTGATCTGCACCATCATGCCGTCGAGCTTGGTGCCCAGCGCCTGGGCGGCGGCCAGCTTCTCGGCCTGGACCTTTTCCAGCTCGGCGCGGCGGGCTTCGAACACTTTCAGGTTCTCGGCCGTGGCGCGCTTGGCCATGCCCTTCGGGATCAGGAAGTTGCGGGCATAGCCGTCCTTGACCTTGACCACGTCGCCGAGGCCGCCGAGGTTAACCACTTTTTCCATCAGAATGATTTGCATGGTCTGTCCCTCGCTCAAGCGTTGTGCAGGTCGGTGTAGGGCATCAGGGCCAGGAAGCGGGCGCGCTTGATGGCCGTCGACAGCTGACGCTGATAGCCGGTCTTGGTGCCGGTGATGCGGGCGGGCATGATCTTGCCGGTCTCGGTGACGAAGTCCTTGAGGATTTCAACATCCTTGTAGTCGATCTCTTCGATCTTCTCCGCGCTGAAGCGGCAGAACTTGCGACGCTTGAACAGGCTGCGGCCCTTGTCGTCCTTGCGCTTGTTGTTAGCGCCCTTACCTTTTGGTTTGAATGCCATCTGGATTTCCTTCCAAAAATTCGATTGTCTTCACATGCAGCACCGGCGTCCGGCTCTTCAGGCTCCGGGCGGCGATGAAGCCGCCGAGATGAAGCCCGTCGCCCGTTTGTGCGCCGGTCAGCAGATTCGCTGTCGGCCCCACGGCCACACAGGGCATTTCGCATTCCACGCGCCGCATCGCTCCCGCCTCCTCCTGCTCGGACTGGTGTACCAAGCGGAATTCGACGACCGGAACGCCGGCTGGCGTGTAGCGCAATGCCCCCCGCTCAAGGATCTGCCCGGAGAGCCGGATCAGATTGGTGGCTGCGGCGGGGAACGTCAAGTCAGGCAGCCGGCGCCTCCGCCTTGGCTTCGACCGCGGGCGTCAGGGAGCGGGACTTCTCTTCCTTCATCATCGGCGAGGGCGCAGTGACGGCCTTGTCCATCTTGATGGTCAGGTGGCGCAGCACGGCGTCGTTGAACTTGAAGGCGTTTTCCAGCTCGGCCAGGGTCTCGCCGTCGCACTCGATGTTCATCAGTACGTAGTGGGCCTTGTGCACCTTCTGGATCGGATAGGCCATCTGACGGCGGCCCCAGTCTTCCAGGCGATGGATCGCGCCGTTGCGGCCGGTCACCAGGGTCTGGTAGCGCTCGATCATGGCCGGAACCTGCTCGGACTGGTCCGGATGAACGATGAAAACGATTTCGTAGTGTCGCATGCAATCTCCTTATGGCTGACAGCCCTCCCGGATGCGTGCGGGTGGGGCAAGGTTGAAAGGCCGCGAATTGTAGGGGAAAACCCTCGCAAATTCAACATTGCTTTGACCTGGCGGCAACAGCTGCGTATAATCCGCCCCCTTTCGTACCATCCATCAATGGAGTCCATATCATGTATGCGGTCATAAAAACCGGCGGCAAGCAGTATCGCGTCGCTGCCGGCGAAAAGATCAAAGTAGAACAGATACCGGCAGACGTGGGCGCTGAAATCACTCTCGACCAGGTTCTCATGGTCGGCGAGGGCGAGTCGGTGAAGATCGGCGCGCCCCTGGTTTCCGGCGCCAAGGTCACGGCCAAGGTCGTCTCCCACGGTCGTCACGACAAGATCCGGATTTTCAAGATGCGCCGGCGCAAGCACTACCAGAAGCACCAGGGCCATCGCCAGAACTACACCGAACTGGAAATCAGCGGCATCGCCGCCTGATGACGTAAGCGAAGGAGTCATCACATGGCACACAAAAAAGCAGGCGGCAGTTCCCGCAACGGCCGCGACTCGGAATCGAAACGCCTGGGCGTCAAGCGCTACGGCGACCAACTGGTTTCCGCCGGCAGCATCATCGTGCGTCAGCGCGGCACCCAGTTCCACCCCGGCCTGAACGTCGGCATCGGCAAGGACCACACCCTGTTCGCCAAGATCGACGGCAAGGTGCAGTTCACCGTCAAGGGCGCGGCGCAGCGCAAGCTGGTCAACATCGTCCCCGTTGCCGAGCAAGCCTGACGACGCAGCAAGGGTCCGTAGCCCGGCAAAAGCCCTATCCCTGCGATAGGGCTTTTGTATTTTTGGAGTTCCCCGCATGAAGTTCTTCGACGAAGCGAAAATCGAAGTCGTCGCCGGCGACGGCGGGAACGGCGTCGCTTCGTTCCGCCGCGAGAAGTTCATCCCCTTCGGCGGCCCCGACGGCGGCGACGGCGGTCGCGGCGGCAGCATCTACGCGGTGGCCGACCGCAATCTCAACACCCTGATCGACTACCGCTACACGCGCATGTTCCGCGCCCAGAAGGGCGAGAACGGCCGGGGCTCGGACTGCTACGGCAAGGGCGGCGCGGACATGGAACTGCGCATGCCGGTGGGCACGGTGATTGCCGATTTCGAGACCGGCGAGCCGATCGCCGACCTCGACCGCGACGGCAAGCGCGCACTGATCGCCCAGGGCGGCCGCGGCGGCCTGGGCAACCTGCATTTCAAATCCAGCACCAACCGGGCGCCGCGCAAATGCACGCCGGGCACGCCGGGCGAGCAGCGCCTGCTCAAGCTGGAACTGAAAGTGCTGGCCGACGTGGGCCTGCTGGGCCTGCCCAACGCCGGCAAATCCACCTTCATCCGCGCCGTCTCGGCGGCCCGTCCCAAGGTGGCGGACTACCCCTTCACCACGCTGCACCCCAACCTGGGCGTGGTGCGGGTGGACGAGAACCGCAGTTTCGTCATCGCCGACATCCCCGGCCTGATCGAGGGCGCGGCGGAAGGCGCGGGGCTCGGCCACCGGTTCCTGAAGCACTTGCAGCGCACCGGCATCCTGCTGCACCTGGTCGACATCGCCCCCTTCGACCCCGACGCCGACCCGGTGCGGGACGCGCGGGCGATCCTCGAGGAACTGCGCAAGTACGACGAGGCCCTCCACGCCAAGCCGCGCTGGCTGGTGATCAACAAGATCGACCTGGTGCCCGAGGATGAAAGGGCGGACCGCATCGCCGCGCTGATCGACGGCTACGGTGCGGTGGATCGCCACTTCGTCATCTCCGGCCTCACCGGCGACGGCTGCAAGCCCCTGACCTTCGCCGTCATGGACTACCTGGAACAACATCCCCGCCCGACCAGCGAGGTCGCGGCGGACGACGACACGGACACGGATGCCGATGAGAGCGAGGATCGCGAAGAGTAAGCGCCTGATCGTCAAGGTCGGCAGCGCCCTGGTCACCAACGACGGCGCCGGCCTGTCGCAGGACTTCATCGCCGAATGCGCCCGGCAGATCGCCGCCCTGCACACCCAGGGGCGGGAAGTGGTGCTGGTCTCCTCCGGCGCCATCGCCGCCGGCATGCAGCGCCTGGGCTGGACCCGTCGCCCCCATGAAATCCACGAATTGCAGGCGGCGGCGGCCGTCGGTCAGATGGGGCTGTGTCAGACCTACGAAACCTGCTTCGCCGGCCACGGCCTCAAGGCCGCCCAGATTCTGCTGACCCACGACGACCTGGCCGACCGCACCCGCTACCTGAACGCCCGCTCCACCCTGGTGACCCTGCTGGGCCTGGGCGTGGTGCCGATCATCAACGAGAACGACACCGTGGTCACCGACGAAATCAAGTTCGGTGACAACGACACCCTGGGCGCGCTGGTGGCCAACCTGGTGGAAGCCGACGCGCTGGTGATCCTCACCGACCAGCAGGGCCTCTACAGCGCCGATCCGCGCAAGGACCCGGGCGCCAGCCTGATCCACGAAGGCGAGGCCAGCGACCGCCGCTTCGAGGCGATGGCCGGCGGCAGCGGCAGCGCCATCAGCAAGGGCGGCATGATCACCAAGATTCGCGCCGCGCAACGGGCGGCGCGCAGCGGCGCGCACACCCTGATCGCCAGCGGCCGCGAACACAACGTGCTGCCGCGGCTGCTGGCGGGGGAAACCCTGGGCACGCTGCTGCATGCCGGATCCAGCCCGATGGCCGCGCGCAAGCAGTGGCTGGCCGACCATCTGCAACTGGCCGGCAGCCTGAGTCTGGACGCCGGCGCCGAGCAGGCTTTGCGTTCCGGCCGCAGCCTGCTGCCGATCGGCGTCATCGCCGTCGAGGGCGAGTTCGAGCGGGGCGCCGCGGTCGCCTGCCGCGACGGCGCGGGACGCGAAATCGCCCGCGGCCTGATCAACTACTCCAGTTCCGAAGCGCGCCGCATCGCCCGCCACGCCAGCCAGGAAATCGAAACCCTGCTCGGCTACGTGGACGAGGAAGAGCTGATCCACCGCGACAATCTGGTGCTGCTGTAAGCGAAGGTCCAGGGCGAACCGCGTACCGCGCGCCCTTACATCGCCTTACATTCGCCCCGCCTCCCGCAACACCCCGCCGGCCGCGACGGCGCTAGACTTCAGCGGGTCCGCGCCTCTTGCGGCGGACGTCCCGCAGCCAGCTGCCTCCCGAGCCCGCACACCATGCACAACCGCAACGGCCTGCGCCACTTCAGCATCGCCACCCTGGCCCTCGCCATGCTCTCGGGCTGCGCGTCGTCGCCGCCCGTACCGCGCATCGACGACGACCTGGTCAAGCAGTTCGCCGGGCGCGGCTATCTGAGCGACGACCGCTTCGGCGTCAGCACCTCCTTCGCCACCTGGCGGATCCAGGATCAGCCGCTGGACGTCGCCCTCGCCGTCCCCACCGGCAAAGGGCCGGTACCGCTGGTCGTCTACCTACCGGCATTGGGAGAGAGCCGAGCAGCGGGAGCCACCTGGCGCACCGCCTGGGCGCAGGCGGGCTTCGCGGTGCTGTCCTGCCAGTTGCGCCCGCAGGACAGCCAGGCCTGGTCCTCTCCGCGCGCCCGTGCGGGGGACTTCACCACGCTGGCAAAGGAAAGCTATTCCGGCGCCGTCATGACGCAGCGATTGACGACCCTTGACCACGTGATCGCGGAAGTGCGGCGCCGCGCCGCCGCCGGCGAGGCGCCCTACGACCGCATCGATACCTCCCGTCTCGCCCTGGCCGGCTACGACCTGGGCGCCTACACCAGCCTGGTGGCGGCGGGCGAGAACCTGCGCGGACTGGCCGACCCCCGGCCGCCGTTGCCGGCTTTCCAGGCCGTCATCGCCATCAGCCCCTATGCCGATTTCGGCGGGCTGCCCTTTCCCAGCCGCTACGACGGTGTCCATGTTCCCGTGCTGTCGGTGACCAGCGAGGAGGATGGCGACGCCCTGGGACTGGTGACCTCGCCCTACCTGCGCCGCGCGCCCTTCGAACACATGCCGCCCGGCGACAAGCTGCTGCTGACTCTCTCCGGCCTGCCCCATCAGGGATTGGGCGGCAACGGCACGGTAGCGCCGCCGAACGCGGAGCACAGGGATGGCAGGAATGGGGAAGGCCACGAAACCTCCGGCCGCCGCGGCGGCGAAGGCGGGGGTGGAGGCGGCCAGGGCCGGCAACGCGGCGGACGACACGGCGGCGGCATGCCCGCGGGCGGCGGCGAGCGCGGTGACGGCGGACGGATGCCGCCGCAGGGCGGCGGGATTTCCCTGACCCGACAGGCATTGGAAGCCAGCGCCGTACAGGGCGTCAGCACCGCCTTTCTCGATGCCTATCTGCGCCAGGACGCCACGGCGCAGGAATGGCTGCGAAAGGACGCTCCCCGCTGGCTGGGCGACAAGGGGCGGCTGGAGCGGCGCTAAAATTCCGGCTCGCCCCCTGGCTCGCCCCCCTTCGCCCCCCTCCGGGGGGGTCGATATGGCTCGCTGCGCTCGGGTGTTTTGGGGGCTTCGTAGCAGCAGCCTGCCATTTGCGCCTGGCGGCGCGGCGGAAAAGCTCTGTCAAGGAAGCACGGGAGTTCTGACCGTGTACGTGTAGGAGCGGGCCATGCCCGCGAACCGGTGGGCGGCAATGCGCTGGTCGCGGGCATGGCCCGCTCCTATGAGACGCGGAGGGTTTTCGCCGTGCCCGCCGTGTCGCCGTGGTTTTCCTTGCGGTGGCCGGCGGGAAAAGCTCCGTCAGGGGCCGCTTACTCGGACTTGAGGAGCGGCTCCAGCAGCTTCTGCAGTTCGCCCGACGCGTACATCTCGCTGGCGATGTCGCAGCCGCCGATGAATTCGCCGTTGACGTAGAGCTGGGGAATGGTCGGCCAGTTGGCGTAGTCCTTGACGCCCTGGCGGATGGTCTCGTCGGCCAGCACATTCACCGTCACCAGATCGGTCACGCCGCAGGCCTTGAGGATCTGGATCACCCGGGAAGAAAAGCCGCACTGGGGAAACTGGGCCGTGCCCTTCATGAACAGTACGACGGGGTTCTTGGTCACGGTTTCGTGAATCTGCTGCTGGACGTCCATGGGAATTCCTTGATGAATAGTTGAGTTTATTACTCGGGAAATTGTACCGGTACGCGGGAAGCCCGGTCAAGCCGAACAAGTATTGAATTCGTTTCCAGCCGCCCCGACGGCGCCGCCGGAAACCCGGATGACGCCGGCCAGGTCGCGATGCTGTTCGATCTCCACGAAGCCGCTCTGCGCCAGGATCGCCGCCACGGCTTCGGCCTGATCGTAGCCGTGCTCCAGCAGCAGCCAGCCGCCCGGCGCCAGATGCGCCGGCGCGGCGGCGGCGATGTGGCGGATATCGTCCAGGCCGTCGGCGCCGCTGGCCAGCGCGGACAGCGGCTCGAAGCGCAGGTCGCCCTCGCCCAGATGGCGATCCCCCGCCGCCACGTAGGGCGGGTTGGAGACGATCAGGTCGAAACGCCGTCCGGCCAACTCCACGAACCAGCTGCTGGCGACAAACTCCAGCTTGGCGCCGAGCCGGGCGCCGTTGTCGCGCGCCACGGCCAGCGCCGCCGGAGAGGCGTCCACGGCGGTGACGGCGGCGCGGGCGCATTCCAGCGCCAGGGTGACGGCGATGCAGCCGCTGCCGGTGCCCAGGTCGAGGATGCGCGGCGCGCTTATCTGGCCCACCTCACGCACCTTGGCCAGCGCCAGGTCCACCAGCAGTTCGGTTTCCGGCCGGGGAATGAGGACGTCCGGCGTCACCGTGAAATCCCGCCCGTAGAACTCCCGTTGCCCCAGCAGGTAGGCCACCGGCTCCCCGGCGCCACGGCGCGCCACCAGGGCCTCGAAACTGGCGGCGACAGCGGCCGGCAGCGGATCGTCGCGATGGGCCTCGAGCCAGGCGCCGTTGCGGCCGAGCAGGTGGCCCAGCAGCAGACGCGCCTCGGCGGCAGGAATCAGCGACCTCGCCCAGGCCAGGGCTTCGGCGAGGATCATGGGAGCCACCATCCCATGCAGTCTCGCCGCCGGGCAGCCCCCAAGGCGAGACGGCCCGTTCGCGAAGCGAACATCCGCCGGCCGCCTCTACGGAGTTCCCCGTGACAACCGAGCGCAGCGAGCAAGCGGGCTCCCCCGCCCCAGGGCGGGGGCTGGGGGGTGGGGTACCGCATCTACTGTTCCCCGGCCAGCGCCGCCAGCAACTCGGCCTGGTGTTCGGCGGTCAGCGCGGCCACCAGTTCGTCCAGGTCGCCGTCCATGATCGCGTCGATCTTGTAGAGGGTCAGGTTGATGCGATGGTCGGTGACCCGGCCCTGGGGAAAGTTGTAGGTGCGGATGCGCTCGGAGCGGTCGCCGCTGCCCACCAGGCTCTTGCGGGTGGAGGCGATCTTCCGCTGCTGCTCCTGCTCGCGCGCGGCCTGGATGCGGGCGGCGAGCACGCTCATGGCCTGGGCCTTGTTGCGGTGCTGGGAGCGGTCGTCCTGGCATTCGACGACGATGCCGGTGGGCAGGTGGGTGATGCGCACCGCCGAGTCGGTCTTGTTGATGTGCTGGCCGCCGGCGCCGGAAGCGCGAAAGGTGTCGATGCGCAGGTCGGCCGGGTTGATCTCCACCGCCGCCAGTTCGTCGGCCTCGGGCATCACCGCCACGGTGCAGGCCGAGGTGTGGATGCGGCCCTGCGACTCGGTCTCCGGCACGCGCTGGACGCGGTGGCCGCCGGATTCGAACTTGAGCCGGGAATAGGCGCCCTGGCCCTCGATGCGGCAGATGATCTCGCGATAGCCGCCCAGGTCGGACTCGTTCTTCGACACCACCTCGACCCGCCAGCGCTGGCGTTCGGCATAGCGCGCATACATGCGGAACAGGTCGCCGGCGAACAGCGCCGACTCGTCGCCGCCGGTGCCGGCGCGGATCTCCAGGAACAGGTTCTTGTCGTCGTTGGGATCGCGGGGCAGCAGGGCCACCTGCAGCTCGTCCTCCAGCCGCGCCAGCTCGGCCTGGGTCGACTCGATCTCGGCGGCGGCCAGTTCCTTCATCTCCGGATCGGCCAGCATCTCCCGAGCGCCGGCCAGATCGGCCTCGGCGCGGCGCCAGGCATCGTAGAGGGCCACCACCGGCTCGATCTCGGCGTGTTCGCGGGTCAGCTTGCGAAAGCCGTCCATGTTGCGCGTCGCCTCCTCGCTGGCGAGCAGGGCGTCGATCTCCTCCTTGCGGAGGGTGAGGTTTTCGAGCTTGTCGAGGATGCTGGGTTTCATGGCAAAAAACGACGATCGCCGCCCGGCCGGGCGGCGCTCCGGCAATGAGCGCTAATTGTGCTGGTGGAGGCGGTAGATCCGGGAGATCAGCCGGGCCACCTGCTCCCGTTCCTCGCCGCCCTCGTTGAGCGCCTGGGTGGGCGCGTGGATCAGCTTGTTGGTCAGGCCACGGGACAGCGCCTCGATCACCCGCAGCGGATCGTCGCCCCGCGCCAGCAGCTTCAGGGCATGCTCCATCTCGTGGCGCCGCGCCCGCTCCGCCGCGTCGCGCAGGGCGCGGATCACCGGCACCACCTCGCGCGCGTCCACCCAGTCGAGGAAACTGGTCACCTGGCCATCGATGATGGCCTCGGCCTCGATCACCGCCGCCTGACGCGATTCCAGGCCCAGCTCGACGATCTGCGCCAGGTCGTCCAGGGTGTAGAGGAACACGTCGTCGAGCTTGCCCACCTCGGCCTCGATGTCGCGCGGCAACGCCAGATCCACCATCACCATCGGGCGATGGCGGCGCGCCTTCAGCGCCCGCTCCACCATGCCCAGCCCGACGATGGGTAGCGGGCTGGCGGTGCAGGACACCACCACGTCATAATCGGCGAGCCGCTCGCCCAGCTCGTCCAGGCGCAGGGCGTCGCCGCCGAAACGCTGGGCCAGGACCCCGGCCCGGTCCAGGGTGCGGTTGGCCACCGTCAGGCGGCGCGGCTTCTCGGCGGCGAAATGGGCGGCGCAGAGCTCGACCATCTCGCCGGCGCCGATGAACAGCACCCGCTGGGCAGACAGGCTCTCGAAAATCCGCCCCGACAGGTGCACCGCGGCGGCGGCCATGGACACGATGTTGGCGCCGATGGCGGTGGTGGAGCGCACCTCCTTGGCCACCGCGAAAGTGCGCTGGAACAGCTTGTTGAGCAAGGTGCCCAGGGTGCCCGCCTCTTCCGCCGTGCGCGCCGCCTGCTTCATCTGGCCCAGGATCTGGGGCTCGCCCAGCACCATCGAATCCAGGCCGCTGGCGACCCGGAACAGGTGGCGCACCGCGTCGCGCTGGGGATGGGTGTACAGGTAGGGCGAGACCTGCTGGGGCGACAACTGGTGATACTCGGCCAGCCACGCCGCCGCCGCCACCGGGTCCTCGGTGGCGCAGTACACCTCGGTGCGGTTGCAGGTGGACAGGATCGCCGCCTCCTGCACCGGCTTGGCCCGCAGCAGATCGTGCAGGGCCTGTGGCAGGCGCGCCAGGTCGAAAGCCACCCGTTCGCGCACGGCGAGGGGGGCGGTGTGATGATTGAGACCGAGGGCGAAGACCTGCATGGGCAAGCCGGAAAACGAATTGGAGATGAATTATAGTACCGCCTCGCCGTGCGCCGCAGGCGGACGGCTCCTTCATTTTCCGATCCCATCGCCATGACCCTGCTCTCCTTCGACGCCGCCCGCGCCGCACTCCTGGCCTCGGCCCACCCCATCGACGACATCGAATGGCCCGATCTGGCCGAAGCCTACGGCCGCGTCCTGGCCGCGGACCTCACCTCGCCCCTGACCGTGCCGTCCTTCGACAATTCGGCGATGGACGGCTACGCTCTGCGGGCGGCGGACGTGCCGGCGCCCGGCACGCGCCTGCCGGTGAGCCAGCGCATCACCGCCGGCGCCAGCGGCGAACCGTTGGCACCGGGCAGCGCCGCCCGCATCTTCACCGGCGCCCCGCTGCCCGCCGGCGCCGACACGGTGGTGATGCAGGAGCTGTGCGAGGCCGGCGACGGCATGGTGACGATCCAGCACCAGCCCAGGCCGGGCGACCACGTGCGCCTGGCCGGCGCCGACATCCGCGCCGGCACGACGATCCTCGCCGCCGGCACGCGGCTCTCGGCCGCCGCCCTGGGCCTGGCCGCCTCGGTGGGCGTCGAGCGCCTGCCGCTGCGGCGGCGCCTGCGGGTGGCGATCTTCAGCACCGGCGACGAGCTGCGCAACCCTGGCCAGCCGCTGGGGCCGGGCCAGATCTACAACTCCAACCGCTACGTGATGCGCGGCTTCCTCCAGTCGCTGGGGCTGGAGGTCGTGGACCTGGGCATCGTCGCCGACGATCGGCAGATCACTCGCGACGCGCTGCTGCGCGCCGCCGCCGCGGCCGACGTGATCCTCGCCAGCGGCGGCATGTCCGAGGGCGAGGAAGACCACGTCGCCGCCGCCGTCCGCGCCGAGGGGCGGCTGGACGTCTGGAAGGTCGCGATGAAGCCGGGCAAGCCCCTGGCCTTCGGCAGCGTCGGGCAGACCCCGTTCATCGGCCTGCCCGGCAACCCGGTGGCGGTGTGGGTGGGCCTGCTGTTGCTGGTCGAGCCCTTCCTGGCGCGCCGCCAGGGCGCGACGGAGCAAACCGCGAGCCCGCAGCGGCTGCGGGCCGACTTCTCCTGGAAGGTGAAAGGCAACCGCCTGGAGTTCCTGCGCGTGCGCAAGAACGCCCAAGGCGGGCTGGACTGCTATCTGGACCAGAGCTCGGGCGTGCTGTCCTCCGCCGTCTGGGCCGATGGCCTCGCCGTCATCCCGCCCGGGACCGAGGTACGGCCGGGCGACGAGGTGGACTTCATCGCCCGCCCCGCCGGCTGAACGACCATGCGTCCGCGCCGTCGGCGCGGCGTCCATGACGACCCCCGGCGCCACGGCGAGCTGTCAAGGAAGGCCGAACCGGCGCGGCGTTTTTCTGTCAATATCCTAGTGTTCCAGTAGGATATGTGCCATGTACCCCATTCCGAGTTCCGAAATCACGCCGCGCGAGATCTTCGAGCGGCGTCGGGAGTTCCTCCGCGCCGCCGCCGCGTCGTTCGGCGCACTGGGGACGCCGGCCCTGGCCGGGGAGAAACTGCCGGCCACATCCCCCCCGAATCTCGCCCCCAATCCCGGCCCCTATTCCACGCGCGAAACCCTGACGCCCTACAAGGCCGTCACCGGCTACAACAATTTCTATGAATTCGGCACCGACAAGACCGATCCGGAACGAGAGGCCCAGCGCCTGCGCACCCGGCCCTGGACGGTGCGCGTCGAAGGACTGGCGCAGCGCCCGCGCAGCTTCGGCATCGAGGAACTGCTGAAGCTCGCGCCGCTGGAGGATCGCATCTACCGGCTGCGCTGCGTCGAGGGCTGGAGCATGGTGATCCCGTGGATCGGCTATCCCCTCTCCCATCTGCTGAAGACCGTGGGACCACTGGGCAGCGCGAAGTACGTGGAATTCGTTTCCGCCACCCAGCCCGACGCCATGCCCGAGCTGCGCCGCCGCGTGCTGGACTGGCCCTACACCGAGGGGCTGCGTCTGGACGAGGCGCTGCATCCGCTGACCCTCCTGGTCTTCGGCCTCTACGGCGAGGCGTTGCCGAAACAGAACGGCGCCCCGCTGCGCATCGTGGTGCCCTGGAAGTACGGCTTCAAGAGCGCCAAATCGATCGTCGCGATCCGTCTCGTGGAAACACAGCCCTCGACCAGCTGGGTCAAGGCCAACCCCGACGAATACGGTTTCTATTCCAACGTCAATCCGGCGGTGGACCACCCGCGCTGGAGCCAGGCCCGGGAGCGCCGCCTGGGCGAATTCCTCAAGCGCGAGACCCTGCCGTTCAACGGCTACGGCGAGCAGGTGGCCGGCCTCTACAGCGGGATGGACCTGAAAAAATACTTCTGACCATGAAAGCCGCCAGCGTGAAAAACCCCAGCGCCACCACCATCGCCGCCGTCAAGGCCGGCCTGTTCCTCGTCTGCCTGCTGCCCCTGGCCCACCTGGGCTGGGGCGCCTGGCAGGACGACCTGGGCGCCAACCCGATCGAATTCGTCACCCGCGGCCTGGGCACCTGGACGCTGAACTTTCTCCTGATCACACTCACCGTGACACCGCTGCGGCGGCTTTCCGGCTGGCACTGGCTGCTGCGCCTGCGGCGGATGCTGGGGCTGTTCGTTTTCTTCTACGCCTGCCTGCACCTCACGAGCTATCTGTGGTGGGACCAGTTCTTCGACTGGCACGCGATCGGCAAGGACATCGTCAAGCGCCCCTTCATCACCGTGGGCATGGCGGCCTTCCTGCTCACCGCCGCCCTGGCGCTGACCTCCAACGCCTGGGCGATCCGCCGCCTGGGCGGCCGCCGCTGGCAGGAACTGCATCGCAGCATCTACGCCATCGCCATCCTGGCGGTGCTGCACTACAGCTGGCTGGTTAAAAAGGATTTGTTCCTGCCCGTGCTGTATTTCGCCCTCGTCGCGCTGCTGCTGGGCATGCGCGCCTACTGGCGCAACCAGGAGCGGCAGGCGCAGCTGGCCGGCAAATACCTGCATCCCCGACGCGGCCGGGTCATTCCCATCATGGTCAAGCCAGGGCGATTGCATGAATGAGGAGTGAGGGGTTCATTCCATCGCACTGGCGGAGAGCATCGACAAGCGACGGATTGTCGTTAAAATCGCTACAATCCAACGGTGATTTGGTAAGGGCAAAAAGTAGGCCCAGATACAATCCGGGTCTTTATTTTTGGCTTTTGGAAAAGCACATTGATTGTATCCATAAAAGATACAATCATTCTATGAACAATTGTTGCGGGAGCAAACAATGCGTACCGCCACCTCGGTCGCGGCTCAGAATCGCGGGAGCCCGTTACCATTACCCGCCGGGGACCTGCGCGGCTGACGTGGTGATCTCCAGCGATGAGGATCTGCTGACGCTCAATCCTTACCGGCGGATACCCGTAATCTCGCCCAGAGAATATCTGGACCGCTGACCAGGCCTCACGGCCGTTTCTGGAACTGGATCACCGAGCGGCCGTCGGCGGTCCTGGTGGGCGGCTGTGGCGCCGCCTTCCAGGCGTGGCCATACACCACCTCGAAAGTCGCCGGCAGCGGATCGCCGCTTTCCGCCCAGGCCGCCAGCACGCGCCGCCACTGGCGCCAGGGCAGATGCCCGAGGAGGCCGTCGCGCACCCCGAGATGGCGCTGGTCGCGCAGCAGGCCGCGCGGCGTGCGGTAGGTGAGGGTGATCAGCTCCATGTCCATCACCGGGTCGGCGAAGCCGGCGGCGACCAGCATGTCGCCGATGTCGTGCATGTCGTGAAAAGCGCGCAGCGGCGGCTCGATGCCGCAGGCGCGGGCGGCGGCGCGCAGTTCCTTCAGGGTGTCGGGGCCGAGCAGGGAGAACGTCAGCAGGCCGTCCACCGCCAGCACGCGCTGGAGTTCGCGCAAGGCCGGCAGGGGATCGTCCAGCCAGTGCAGCATCAGGTTGGACCAGATCAGGTCGAGGCTGCCGTCGGCCAGCGGCAGGCAATTCACGTCGCCATTCACCAGGCGCGCGCCGCGCGCCGCCGGGCCGCCCCGGAGCCGCTCTCCCAGTCGTTGAAGAAGGGACGCGCCACGGACTGCCGGGGTCCGCTCCATTTGTGTCACTCGGGCCAGCATCGGCAGCGCGTAATCCAGCGCGACGGGCAGCGCCTCCGGGTAGCGCGCCTGCAAGGCGCGCACGCCGGCGCCGGTGGCGCAGCCGATGTCGGCCAGGCGCGCGGGCTGGAGGCGGACGACGTCGAGGCGCGCGTCCATGCGGCGCCCCACTTCGGCCGCCAGCACGGCGGCCTGGTCGTAGCTGGCGGCGGCCCGGGCGAAATCAGCGCGCACGCCGCACCGCTCTCAGCGGCCTCAAGCCAGCGCGGTCAACCCCAGGCGGGCGAACAGCGCCTCGTCCCGGGCGGCCTCGGCGTTGTCCGCGGTGAGCAGCTTGTCGCCGTAGAAGATCGAATTGGCGCCGGCCATGAAGCACAGGGCCTGCAATTCGTCGCTCATCTCCTCGCGCCCGGCGGACAGGCGCACCATGCTGGCCGGCATGGTGATGCGGGCGGCGGCGATGGTGCGGGCGAATTCGAAGGGATCGATCGGCGGCACGTTTTCCAGCGGCGTGCCGGGAATCCGCACCAGGTTGTTGATCGGCACGGAATCGGGCGGCGGCTCCATGCAGGCCAGCGTGGCGATCATCGCGGCGCGGCCGCGGCGCGACTCGCCCATGCCGACGATGCCGCCGCAGCACAGCTTGAGGCCGGCGGCGCGGGCCTTCTCCAGGGTGTCGAAACGATCCGCCTGGCTGTGGGTGGTGATCACGTTGCCGTAGTGCTCGGGCGCCGTGTCGATGTTGTGGTTGTAGTAATTGAGGCCGGCTTCCTTCAGGCGCTCGGCCTGGCCGTCCTTCAGCATGCCCAGGGTGACGCAGGTCTCCATGTCCAGGCGTTTCACGGCCTTGACCATGTCCACCACCACGTCCAGGTCCGTGTCCTTCGGGCCGCGCCAGGCGGCGCCCATGCAGAAGCGGCTGGCGCCTCTTTCCTTGGCGGCGCTGGCGGCCGCCACCACGCTGTCCACATCGAGCAGGCGCTCGCGCTCGACCTGCTCGTGGCGCGCGGACTGGGAGCAGTAGCCGCAATCCTCGGAACAGCCGCCGGTCTTGATCGACATCAGGGTGGACAACTGAATGACGTTGGGATCATGATGCTCGCGATGCACCTGCTGGGCACGGAACATCAGGTCGGCGAAGGGCAGCTCGAACAGCGCCTCCACCTGGGCGGTGCTCCAGCGCTGATTGGGATTCTCGGCCGGCGCGCCAGCGCGCTTGACCAGAGTGACGGGAGCGATGGACATGGGAAAACCTGCTGAATCTGTCGGGGAAGGGGCGGAATTATCGCGGAAGGAGGGAGCCATGTCCAACCAGGGACTTATCCCGCGCATCGGGCAAAACCTCGGCGCGGTGCTCGGTACCCTGCTGCTGCCGGCCCCGGACTGCCTGCTGTGCGGCGCGCGGGAAAGCGACGCCCTGCTGTGCGCCGCCTGCCGCGCCGATCTGCCCGCCCTGCCCGGCGACGGCTGCCCCCGCTGCGCCTTGCCCATGCCGCCGGACGGCCCTTGCGGCGCCTGCCTGAAGCAGCCGCCCCGGTTCGACGCCACGGCGGCGGCCTATCGCTACGGCTTCCCCGTAGACCGCCTGATCCAGGCCCTCAAATATGGCCATCGGCTGGCCGTCGCCGATTTCTTCGCCGCCGCGTTGCTGGCGGGGCCGCGGCCGAGCGGCGACCTGCTGCTGCCGGTGCCGCTGGCGCCCGACCGGCTACGGCAGCGGGGCTTCAACCAGGCGCTGGAAATCGCCCGGCCCATCGCCCGCCAACTGGGCCTGGAACTGGCGCCGGAGATCTGCCGGCGCCGCGGCGCCACCACCTCCCAGGCCCATCTGCCCTGGCGGGCGCGACGGAAGAACGTGCACCATGCCTTCGAATGCCTGACCGATCTCGCCGGCGCCCGGGTGCTGGTGGTGGACGACGTGATGACCACCGGCGCCACGCTGGACGAATTCGCCGCCACCCTCAAACGTCACGGCGCCGTCAGCGTCGGCAACTGGGTGGTGGCGCGAACATTGAAGGATTCGCCCCCCTTCACCCCCCTCCCGGGGGGTTCTTAAAGGCGCGCTGCGCTCGGAATCACGAGGTGCCTCGTGGTAAGAACCGTCCGTTTGCGCCTCCGGCGCGTGCCGCTTTCCCTTGGGGCGGCCCTGCGGGAAAGCTGATTTTTTGCGCAGCGCCTCTGGATCAGCGCAGCTTCTGCGCCACCTGGGCCGCCAGGTCCGGAGGCAAGGTGCCGCTGTCACGGGCCTTGCGATAGGCATCCTGGGCTTCGGCATCGCGGTGGTCGGCATCGAGAGACAGGCCCAGGCCGTACCACCAGCGGCCTTCGGCGGGGCGCAGGCTCAGCGCGGCCTGGTAACGCTGGGCGGACTCGCCGTAGCGTTGCAGCTTGTGCAGCAGCAGGCCGCGAAACGCCTGGTAGTCGGCGTTGCGTTCCGCGGGCGCACCGTGGGCGGCCAGCAGTTCGGCGGCCCGCGCCACCTCGCCCTGCTCCACCAGCAAGCGCGCCGCGATCATCGCCCAACTGCTTTGCGTCGGGTCGAGGGCCAGGCCATCGACGGCGACCGTCTGCGCTTCGCGCCACTGCTTCTGGTCCACCAGCACGCTCAGCAACGCCTGCCGCGCCTGGGCGTGGCGGCTGTCCAACTGCAGGGCGTGGCGCAGG
Source organism: Denitratisoma sp. DHT3 (assembly GCF_007833355.1). NCBI lineage: Bacteria > Pseudomonadati > Pseudomonadota > Betaproteobacteria > Nitrosomonadales > Sterolibacteriaceae > Denitratisoma > Denitratisoma sp. DHT3. The sequence goes on from NZ_CP020914.1 coordinate 2,347,535, forward strand.
CCGTCCACGCCTTCGGCCAGGCTGCCCCGGCGCACCGCGCTCAGGGCCTTGCGGTATTCGGCATCGGCCACCTCGGACACTTTGGGCGTCCGTGACGTCTTGTCGATCTGGGGCGGCGTCTCCGGCGTTCTCGCTTCCGGGGGCGGCGGCGCCTTTTGCGGCGCCGCCGCTTGAGGAGGAAGCGCGGGCTTCATCCCGGGCGGCGGACGCGCCCCCAGATCGGGAGTCATTCTGAGCGAAGGCAAGGAGCGGGCAGATGGTGGCGCCGGGACGGAGGCCGGGGATGCGGGGGGAGAAGACAACGCAGCCGGCGGCATCATGGACACCGCCGGCTCCGGCGCGGGGGCCGGCGTCGGGGCTGGGGCCGGAGCCGGTGCGGCCGCCCCCTGGTGGATGTCCCCCGGATACCGCGATACCGCCCAGGTGACGACGCCTCCAGCGACGACCCCCACCAGCAGCAGCATCGCATCCCGGCGCCGGGAAGGCCGGGCGCGCGCCGGCAACGTCCGCACGTGGGCGGCCAAGCCGGCGCGCTCCACCGCCGGCGCGTCCCGGCGGTCCAGGTCCCGCAACATTTGATTCAGCAGACTCATCTCTTCACCAGTTCGGTCGCCACCAGGGTACGCTGCCGGCGCCGTCGGTATCGGCCACCGCCAGACGAACGTGCCCCACGGTGACCCGCTGCGCGCCCTGGCCGAAGGCGGCCAGCAGAGCCTTGTGGGCCAGGATGTTCACCAGCCGGGGGGCGCCGCCGGAACTGCGGTGCAGCGCCTGGCGCGCCGCCGGCGTGAAGGGGGAGTCGCCCTGCCGGCCGGCGACCTTGAGGCGATGAGCCAGATAAAGATCCATCTCCTCGCGATCCAGATTGCTCATCCGGTAATGAAAGGCGATGCGTTGCCGCAATTGGCGCACCCGTGGCTGAGCCAGCATCTCGTCCAATTCGGGCTGGCCGAACAGCACGATGTGGATCAACTTGCGTTTCTCGGTTTCCAGGTTCGACAGCAGGCGCAGACTTTCCAGCGTCAGCATCGGCATGGTCTGGGCTTCGTCGATGCACAGCACCACCGAACGCCCCTCCCCCGCCAGTTCCAGCAGGCGCTGGTTGATGCGACGAATGACATGGGCCGCCTCTCCCGGACCGATGCCGACCCCCAATTCCTCCGCCACCAATTGCAGCAGCGCCTTGGCGTCCATCTGCGGATTCGGGATGTAGGCGCAGATGAATTCCTCGCCCAACGTGGTCAGAAACCGGCGGCACAGCAAGGTTTTGCCCATGCCGACCTCGGCGGTGATCTTGATGAAACCCTCACCGCTTTGCAGCGCCAGCAGCAGCGTGTTCATCGCCTCGCGATGGGCGGCGGCGGAGTAAAGATATTCGGTGTCCGGCGTGATGCTGAAAGGCGGTTCGGCGAGTCCAAAATGAGCCAGATACACCATGTCATGTATCTCCGCCGGCTACTTCACCATCTTGGTGGGGTCGGGCGCCTTGCCATCCAATCCCCGCAAGCGCTGGCTGACCTGCTCCAGATCCTGGACCCACGCCTTGTCGTCGCCGATGATCGTGGGTTTGATCAGAATCACCAGCTCCGTCTTGCTCATGGACGAGCCCCTCTGCCCAAGCAGCGTCCCGGCGGCGGAACCCGTGGTTCCGGGCAAGCCGCTGCTGTTGCTGGTCTGTTTCTGCTTCATCAGGCCGCCTATCGCGACGATGTTGCCATCCTGCACCCGGACGATGCTGTCGGTCTCATTGACGCTGCTGGAGGCAAGCGGCAATTTGTAGGTGCCCAGCACGGTGCCGAGATCGATGACTTTTTCCTTTTCCACCACCTGTGTCACCGCCGGATGGACATGGAGGATCACATTGTTGTCCTCGTCGATCTGGGGCGTCACATCCAGGGAAATCCCGGAGAAGTACGACTGCAGGGTCAAGCTGGGCGTGCTCACGCTGCCCGTGGTCGTGCTCGTGGTGTTGGTGGTCACGTTGGTCACGAACAGATCGTCCGTGCCGACCTTCAACACGGCTTTCTGGTTGTTGATGGTGGCGATGCGGGGACTGGAAAGCACCTGCACATCCCCCTGGCCTTCCAGGAAATTCAGCAGGGCGGAAAAACTGGCCGTTTGCAGGGCCAGGCCAAAAAATCCCGCGCCGGTGGAGGCCGTGGACAAACCGCCGAAGCGGCCTGGCAGTACGGAAACGTCGCTGTTGCCGAAGGCCGTCGGGCTGCCGTTCGCGGCCAAAGTGTTCAGAATCGTTCCGGGTGCCGAGACCCCCAGTGCGCTGCGCCCGCTTCCAGAATTGTTGGACGCATTGCCGAAAGCTGCCCAGTTGATGCCCGCCTGGTAATTCTGATTGAGGGAAACCTCGATGATCTTGGCTTCCAGCATCACCTGTCTATCCACGACGACTTGGGTGGCCTTGAGGTAGCCCTCGATGGCGCGCAATTCGCTCGGCAATGCCTTGACCAGAATCACGCCGGAGATCGGGTTGATGACGACGCTGCGCCCCTCCCCGCCTCCGATCAGGGTATTCATGGCCGTCGTGATGTCGCGCCAGAAGTCATTGTCGGAACTGGTTTGAACCCGGCTGGTCAGATTGCCGGTCGCCGACGTGGGGCTTCCGCTTCCCTGAACCGGCGTAGTCGTGCCGCTTGTCGACGGTGTTGGCATTCCCGTATTGGTCCCACCGACAGGCCCCGTCCCGACGATCGCCGATGAGGTCACCCGCAGGTCCGTATTGCCCTGCCGCCGGGAAGCCAGGTAGTTCACCTGGAACATGCGAGTCTGGATGGTGTTGGGCTGAATGCTGATGCGATTGCCCTTGATCTGGAACTCATAGCCGTAAAGATCGCGGATGGCTTCCAGCGCCTCCTTCACCGTCACGTCCTTCAGGTTGACGGTGATTTGCCCACTGACCTCGGGCCCCACCAGCATGTTGTAACGGGTTCCATTGACGATGGCCATGAAGACCTGCGTGGCCGGCGCATTGACCACCGAAAGATCGAAGCGCCCCCCCGTCTCCTGGCCGTTGCCGGGCAGCTGGACCGCCAGGGGCGGCATCAACGCCTTGTCCGCGGAATCGACGATGCGGCGTTCCGCCAGGGCCTGCTGCATTTCCTCGCTGATCCGGTCGCGCACCACGCCCGGCCTGGGCGGCAGCTGGGAAGCGCACCCAGCCAGCAGGACCAGCACAGACAAAGCATAAATGGTTTTCTTCAGGCTCATTTTCTTGTCTTCTTGCCCCGACTGGACTGATGTCCCGATTCCTTTTCGGCTTGCTCGGTTTGCGGCAATACGGGAGTCGTCTTTTCGACCGCCGGTGTGAGCTTCATTTCCTCCCGTCCGGCAGGCCCCTGCAGCACGATGTCGCCGTCGTTGATCTGAACAAGCTTCGACTCCCCCACCTTGCCGCCCAGTTCGACGAGCTGCCCGTTCACGATCGCAGCCGGGCGGGCGCCCTTGCGGCGGATGATCGATTGCAGGCCGGCGGGCGCATCGATCCTCGTTTTTCCCGTCTCCCCCGCAACAGACGCGCCTTCTCCGATCGCGGGGCGCGTCGGATCCCCGAGCCCCTGGGCATGGGCGACCGCTCCGGAACCCGCGACCCACGCCAGCACCGAGGAGAACAGCAAGCGCATCAGACCACCAACCATATCGACTCCAGGCTCAAGGTATACAGCCTCAAGGTCAACTCGCTACGGGGATAGGCGACGACCGACAATTTCATTTGATCCCACAACAACTTCTGGGCCGATCCCTCCAATTCCGCGAGATAGGCCAGCAAGTCGGGATAACTTCCCGCCACCTTGATTTCGATGCCATGTTTGAACAGGTTGTTCGCTCCCCGTTCCCGATCCGCCAGCGGCGACGAAGCGGACAACGAAGGTGACGGGAGCGACGCCGTCTCCTCCCGTTTCACGGTCGTCTTTCCCGCCTCATTGGCCGTGGGCGCCAGCAGTGGCGCGGGGTCAAGGGTGCGCAGACTCACCAGTTGCAGGCCCCTGTGGCGGACCAGCAAAGTATTCAGCAATTGCGGCACCCTGCCCGGCGGCACCAATGCACTGTCATACTGGTGCAATTGCTGATCGAGCTGAGCCAGCTTGCCAAGCGTTTCGTCCAAGGCCGCCCGATTGACGCCATCCGGATCCCGATACCGGGTTTTCAGGGCCGACAATTGAGTCGTGGCAATCGTCAAATCCGAGCGTTGCTGGGTCAGTTGTTTTTCGAGAGCCCGGTACTTGATCAAGGCAGGCTCCACGCCCAGAGTGTATCCGCCGAAGCCGACGACGAAAAAAACCGCGCCGACGACCATCCATTTTTCGCGCGGGCTCAGGGCTGCGAATTTACCAGAAATCTCTTGCCATCGCGCCTTCATAACTTCCGCGCCTCCGAGTGACCGCTCGCAATCGCGGAGCGGCTCGGGACGCCCTCCCCCCCGGCCGCATCCGGTCCAGGCTGACTGGGAACGAGCGCAAATTCGTGAAAGCCCGCGGCCGCTTTGAGCGGCGCGGCGGTCCCTGCGGGTATCGACGCACTCTGCGACTTCTCGGCCAGGGAGCCTTCCTGCATTTGCAAGGCCGCGAAAGCCCGACCCCGAAAAACCTTCTCGTCATTCAAGCGCAGGATATAGTCCGGCAACAACGCGGGGTCCGTGGTTCGTCCTCGAATTTCCATGCCCGAGCCATCCGCGGCCACGACGAATCCGGTCAACCAGACGCCCGTCGGCGTCTGGCGCGCGAGCCCCCGCAGATACTCGGCGAAACCCACCGCCTGCTTCCCCAAACCCCGCTCGAGAATTCCCGCAACCGTTTGACGGGCCAACAAAGCGTTTTGGGCGGTTTTGAGCTCCTGCTCCAACTTGGGGCTCGGCTTTCGCTCCGACATTTCCTTGCTCAACGCGGTCAATTGCTGTTGCATCGCCTTCAACTGAGCATCCACCGGCGCCGCCTCCCTTTCCAGCCGATCGGCCTGGAATCGCGCCCAGCCCCCCCAGAGCGCGACCAGCACGAGCAACGAGGCCGCACCCATCGCCACATTGGCGGCCGTCAACCATTCCCGTTTTTTCAGCAGCCCGGGGTTGTAGAGGTTGATTTGCTGACTCATGGCAACTCGTCCCTCAGGGCGGCCCCGATAGCCAATAGCGCCTCCGATTGCCGCAAAGGCTCCGCCAATACCGGAACCGCCGCGATGTCGAGTCCGAGCGAAAGATCCAGCACTTCCACCGGTTGGAACAGACTTTCCCGCAGCAAACCGATGAACGCTTCCGCCCCCGGCAAAGGCGCGACCAGCAAGCGGCTCAACGTGATGAAGCTGTATGTCCGATCGAAATTATCCATCGAGCGCTGCACATCCAGCAGCACACGCTCGAACAGCGCCGCATTGCCGCCGTTGCCGGCCGCCAGCATTTCCGCCTGGGTCACGTCGATATGACGACTGGCAAACAACTCCCCCTGATAGGTGAAGGTCAGACATCCCCCCTGGTGGCTGAAAGCCAGCAAGGCCAAGCCACGGTTTTCCTCCTCGAACAGGGCCGCCACATTACGCTGCGCCAACTCGGGGATATCGATGGTCGACAGAGGGAGCCTGGCCGCCTGGAAGGCTTGTATCCGCTGCGCCAAGGCCGCATTGGGCGCCGCCACCACATAGACCTGAGGCGCACGCCCCCCGATGCCGCCGGAGGATGCCGGGATGTCGAAGACATCGATCCCCGCCGACTCCACCGGGAAATCCACCATTTCCTTGATACGCCAACGCAAGGCATCGCGCCGCTCCTCGGTGGGTACGGCGGGCGCCTCGGTCTGGATCATCTGGTACTGGCCATGGGCAAGCAGGGTCGTGCAACGCCCCTGCCCCAGCCGATTGGCTTTTTGCAGGCGGTTGAGAGTCTCGGTCTCCGTACCTTCCGTGCCGTAGCTATCCCAGGAAAGCAACTGCGGCCGCTCGCCGGGACGGCGGCGCACCCGTGCCACTTCCACCTCCGTGGGGAAGAAGACCACGGATTCCCAACCTTCCACTTCGCGCTGCCGCCGCCGGCCCAAAGCCATAATCCTATCCATTTTACTTTTTTACGAATGGGATTATGTCGGGGCAGACACCTCATCAATCCACATAACTGATGGGGGAATCGCCCCCCATTTATGCATAACGTTGCTCAAGATTCAATAACGTTCGCGTAGATAAATGAATGGAACCTTAGCCGACCCGAAATTGACCCGTGCATTGGGATCCAGCTTTCCAGAGCACCACGCATACTGCAACCAAGGCATACCTTCTGCCGCCACCCCGCTCGTCGGCGAATTCACCGTGATTGATGCCGGCTGGGTCCCCCAGGAAATACAACTCGCATCCTTTCCGCTGGTACCGGAACCCGCAAGATTCAAGGCAATATCGACGCTCCCACGCGAGCCCGGTGTGCTCATCGTCAAAATCCCAGATCCACTTGCGAGCGTGAGGGATTGCGTTTTAAGGCTTGAAGCGCCGAACCCCGGCAAAGTCGCCCCGACAGCCAAGCCGATGGTATTGGAGCCATTGGTCTTCCCGAGGTTTGTTAACGCGGTACACGAGTCGTCCGTATTGATCTTCCAGCTACCGGAGTCGTAATACTCGGCCCGTACGGGAACCCGGATATCCAGAAGCTCCGATCCATAGGCATTGAGCAGTCGCAAACGCCCGTAGCGCAAGCTCATCGATCCGATTTCGCCGGAGGATGTCCTATAAGGAAGTATCTTATAAGGACAGCCCGTACTACCGCACGCGCCTGTTGTCGCGGGATTCATGTCTGCCGAAACAATGATGGCGCCGCTCGTTTTGGAGCTCACATCGGCATCGGTGACCGATACACCGATATCAAGGGCATTGAATTCCCCCCAGCTCGCGCCGGGGTTCCCTGTCGGGCGCTTGACGGCGACCCGCGTTTCATTCCCTGCCGGGGAATCCGCCAGCGTATAGACGCCGTTCACCCAACTTCCGCCCAGGGAACGATAGGCGCCATCGCTATAGAAGACGAGTGGTGTCGCCGTAGTCAGGTTAGTCCCCGCGTCGGCATTCTCCAGCCCAAAGGCCACCGCGCCGCGTCCCCAGGTGGCACCGGAATAATTGGCCGTCACGTTATCGGCGGCATTTCGCGCCTCGACCACTTGGGGAAGGCTGGGGTTTCCCGACTTCGACAAGATGAACGCCTGCCCCATGTAGCTGAAGGGCACGGCCCCGGTCTCGCACGCATTGCTCACTGCGCCGACAACGGTAAAGTGATCCGGGATGAAGCGCCCATAAGCCCCCCCCGCATTCGACCCGAACATGCATCCATACTTGTAGTCCGTACTGCTGCTGGCCGTATTACTGAAATCGGAAGTACATTCCGGGTTCGCCTTTCCTGAATCGACGGCCGTAAAACCATCGTCGTAGACCGCATATTGCGCAAGGCTGAAATTACCGACTTCGGAATAGGTGAACCCCGTGGCAGTCGCCGCACCCGTTGCCAGTGTTGCTTGAGGAAAGACGGTCGTTCCCAAATTTCCGATGCTGCCGAGCGTCGAGGTGATGCAGGCAGAACTGAGAGAGCTTCCGCACGAGGCGTTGTTCAGATTCAGTTTCGGTGTTCCGTCGTAGCCGGACAACGCAGTCGCACTCAAGGTAAACGTATCACTGCCAGCCCTGAAAATCGGTGTATTGGTGTCGCCGGAACCGAGGGGCGGATTGCCGGAATTGCTCGCCGAACTCACCAGCGTGAAACTCTGCGGACGGATCGCGAAATTATCGGATGAGCACGCATACTGGTAGGGTGCGCTCGATCCATACCGGATCCGTATGCGGGCGTTGCGCAACGCATTTGCATAGTTGAAGGCGAAAGTGGCACTGCCATTGGCTGCGATCGTCCACGGCCCGCCTGACGTGGTCGTCGCTCCCCCCGAAGGCGCGGTATACGCAGAACAACTGCTTCCAGAACTCGCATCCACAATTTCAACCGCCCGCACGGTCTGGCTACTTCCACTCAAGGAAACCACATCCAGACCATTGTTGGGAAAGACCGTCCCTGCCAGTTTTGTATAAATAGGCGTAAAGGCTGAGGCACCGCGTTCCACGGCATCAAAAACACAGGCGGCAAAAGTCAGCGTGCAGCTATAGGAACTCCCGTTGTAACAGGTCGCGGAACTCGCCGCCGTCGGACTCACGCTGCTGGTCCCCAAAGTCACCGATTGCGCCGTATTGTCCCTCAGCGTCAAGGTCGCCTTGCCGCCGCTGATCGTTACGGGATTCGTAGACCAGATGCCATTGCCCGCGGTGGCCAGGGTTACCGTCACCACGCCGGGATATAGCGCATCGCAGGCTGCGTTGGCGCAGGCCTTCACGGTAATCGCCGCGGGGCTCGACGAACCGGTGCAGGCCGAGCCCGTATGGTCGATCTCAATGTGGTGCAGACTGGGAGTTTGAATACCCCTCACCGTACAGACCCGCAAAGAGTCGACCTCATGGGTATTGGTCGATACTCCCGTCGAACCGGTAAACGACAACAACCAGTTGCTGGGTACCGCGTTCTGGCTGTTTCCGGGATCCTTGACATCGAAAGCCGTACATCCGCTCGTCACCCCCGTAGGGCAGCCCAGCAAGGTCGTATAGACATAGTTGCCGCCGACATCTTTACTGGTGGCCCGTTCCACGGCAAGCCACGCATGGATGCTGTCTGAATGGTCTACCGTGATACGGTAGTGATGGGGCGGATTGGCGCTACCATTCCCATCCACGTTGGGGGACAAGGAGGAAGTACCCGTCAGGAAACGGTAGCCCGACATTCCGGAACCCGAACCACGAACCGCAACGGATTCGACCACCCGAGAGGTATAGCCACCGACGCGCCCTTCGGTATTCGTGGAGAAGTTGCCATATTCATCAAGCGCAACCCCCAGCCAGCCGCCTGTAAATCCCGGGCATCCACCCGGCGGCGTTGTGCAATCGGAGCCGGGATTCGATTTCTGCGCATATCCCATGGATCCCCCGAACGCTCCGGCAGCGGGAGCAATCGAAGCATCGGACAGGATCACTGCGATACCATCGGCACCGGTACCTCCGTATGCATAATGATCGAAATCGACGGTGATTTTGTTGCCCGCTCCGGGAAAATATCTTCCGAGCGTTGCCCAGGCCGAAACGCCCCCACTTGTATCGGTCAGACGCAACCTTCCCGTGGCGGTATTCCCTGGCGTGCTGTCATAAATCTGAGGTGTGAAGCTACCGCCTTGCCGCCCCACACTCCAGTTCGAGCCGGGGCTTCCATTCGCCAGATTGAAGTTATCGGTAAAGCACGTGCTGAAAATCTGGCCAATAATGAAATCGCCGAAGCCCGCGCCGGACACCGAGATATTGGAGACGCCGGTCGCCCAGCCATTGGCCCAGGCCCCGCCGCTCACCGGCGTCGGCAGGTTCCAGGCGCTGTTGGTGTATTTGCCGATGACGAAATTCGACGTCGTCGTGCCGGCGTCGATATCCCCGTTGTCCGCATTGAAGGTAGCCCCGTAGCTGCTGAAATTCCCGGTGCTGTCGCCGGCGGTATAAAGCGTCCAATAGCGGTTGGCATCATTGGTCTCGTCGATGCTCGAAGTCGCTATCTGCGGATGTTCGCTGCCCGTGGTTCTGGCGGTCAGCGTGCCGCCCGCCGAAGAAGCCACCATGGTGATCCCGACCGGCGCATAGGTCGTGCCGCTGCCGATGGGATAGGTGCATGTCGTCGTGCCGGTATTGAAGGTGAGGCGCAGATTGCCGCTGACGAAACCGCTGGTTCTCGCCCAGCTGGGCGTATTGCAGTAGGCCGACAGCGTCAGGATGTTGCCGCCTGTCGAGATATAACCGTTGGTCAGCGTCAGCAGAGTCTTCACGGTCGTGCTGGCATTCAGGGCGATGCCGTTGCCGTTGTTCAGTGTCAGTTTCGGAAAGACCGTGTTGATGCCGGTGCTGTTGATATTCTGGATGGAAGACCCGACGAAGCTCCAGGTTCCGGTATCGGTCGCGCCGTTGTTGAAGCTCGCCCCGCCGTTGTTGGTGAAATCCCCATAGAGGCTGACGTTGTAGGCCCCGCCGTTGAAGGTGGGGCCGCTGTTCAGGGTGAAGCCGCCGCGCACGTCCAGGGTGCCGCCGCCCGAGAGCGTCTTCGCGCCGCTGCCGGACAAGGTCAGGTTCGGGTAGGTGGCGCCGGTGGTGGGCACGGCCTGGGCGCCGCTGCGGGAAAAATCGAGCGTCGCCGTGGTGTTGCCGCCGCCGGCATTGATCGTGCCGGAGCCCACCGTCACCGTGCCGTTGATGCTGATGGCGGGGCTGCCGCTGAAGGTCAGCGCCTGATTGCCGAGGCTCAGATTGTTCAGGGTCCAGGTGGCACCCGTGCCGCTCCATTGGGACGCGGCGGACAAGGTGATGCTGCCGCTGGTGCCGAAGGCCAGCGAACCGTTGTTGACCAGATTGCCCCCCAGGGTGAGGATGTTCGCCGCCGTTGCCTGCAACGTCCCGGATACGGTCAGGCTGCCGATTGCCGGGGTCGTCGCCACATTCTGGGTCACGGTATGGCCGCTGGCCACGATCACCGTATCCCCGGCCACGGGAATGCCGCTCGGCCCGTTGCAGGCGTCGCCCGTGTGATCCCAGACCGTGCTGTCGTTCCAGTTGCCGCTCTTGGTGCTGGTGCAGACCGCTGGGCCGTTGGGCTTGAGGGCGATGGTGAGACAGGCATTGACCGAATTGGTCACTGTCGCGGTGGTGTTGCCGATCGCCCCGGCCGTGGCCTTGCCGCCATCCCAGGCGGCGAAGCCGCCGCCGTTGCCGCTGCTTGTCCCGATGTCCGTGCGTTCGACGATGCCGCTCAGGTTGGCATTGGTCTCGGCACTGAAACCGGCGGAGGAGGAATCCAGATCCTTCGCACACACCTGCACGATCCGGGTATCGGGAACCGTGGTCGTCACGCTGGCCAGCGTCACCGACGTGCTGGCCGTGGATTTATTGCCCCCGCCCGTCACATCCCAGGGATTCCCGGTGCTGACGACGCCACGATAGACCAGGATCTGCGCATTGACGTGGTTGCCGGCATCGGCCACCGTGGGACTCGCCATGGAAGACGAGGTGGCGCGGGCCCAGAACACGGTGATGCGAGTACCCGTCGTGCCTCCCCCGGTCGTCATCTGGGGCGAATTCGCCACCTCGACGAAGCCGGCGGCATTGCTGCTCAGGGTCGCCGCCTGGCCGCTGGTGGTCTCCACGAACAACAGGGCGACATCACCGGCCTGATGGGTCGGCCAGGTGGGCGTCGCCGTCCCCGTGCCGCTCCTCGCCGTACCCGCCCCCACGTAGGACGGCATGGCCGCCCAAACATTTGAAATTGCAAAGCCCAAACAAAACAGCGCGGCCCACAATGCCACCCACCCAATCCCTCGACCAGAATCAGATTTCAATGAAATATGTGCTGAAAAAACTGAATTCATAACGCAATCCCGTAGGCGATCTGAAGTCATCTGCCTATGAAACCATAGTAATTAATACGGCTCAAAACACCACTCTAAGGCGCCGCTCGATAAAGCTTGTGGTTCCTACGTTTCCCACACTGGCAATCGATTCCACCACAAAGACCTGCGGCCCACCATTCAGCCCTCCTGATGGAGTAGGTGTAGTACATGTCACGGTAACGGTATAACTCGCCAGCGATGGCGCCGATGGCTTGAATGTACCCGCGGCATTCTCACAAGAGCGTCGGTTCGAACACATGCTGAAGGTATCTGACGCGGGGCACGCATGCCCGAAATCATAGGCTGCAACGCTATTGACCTGATAGACCCCCCACTCGATTCCCGCCCGAGCCGCTTGATAGGCCCGAGTACCCTGAACATCAAGGGCCGAGCCCAATTGTTGATTGGAGGAAACCATCAAAATCGCGGCCCCCAGGCCCGCCAGCACCACAAGAATGAAAATGGCGGAAACCAAGGTAAACCCAGCTTGATGGACGGGTTTACTCAAGCTCATGGAGAATTGTCCACATGGATCTGCTGGAATACTTGAATACGCTCTCCACTACTCGTTCCATCGAAGATGTTGAGTTGAATGAAGAGGATGCCGTTTCGCTGCAATACTGCCGGCGTATAAGTCACCGTACAAGTCGCTTGGTTCTCGACCACCGTCGATACTCCACCTAGTAGCACTGCGCCAGTGGCAACAGAAATAGGCTGACTCGTCCATGGGGTTGTCGTTCGATAGTTGGAAAAGCGCAATACCTGACCAGGTGTTAGTTGCTGACAAACATAAGTAACTGGACCGGTGGACGGCACCACATGGAATCGACTATTGGGAGATGACAGCGGAGGAGACTGGGCCGCGAAAGGGTTTGTGGTCAGTTGTATCGGATTACCACCTGCATATCCCGGCGCAATAGTCGCCCGATTACCTCCGGTGTAAGCATCCGCCGGCGCAAACCCCGGCCCCAGGTTATAGACCACGATGAAATCTCCGGCCCCGGCAATGACTGGGCCCAATGCATCAAAAGAGGTTTCCGTGCTGTCAGTAAAATCCAAAATGTTGCCACCCGTAGACCCGTCCCCGGCATCTCGATAACGTCCCCCATCCATCGTCGGGATGAATTCGATAAAACAGCGGGTCGAGTCTGCCGCACAATCCACCCTCAGGCTGTTGGGCAGCGCGAGACGAATCTCCCGCGCGAACCGCCGCAAACTGATGTCCGCCGCGTCGGTCAGTTCTGCTCTACGTACGGCATCGAAATAGTTATCCAGCGCTCCTTTGACAAACACCACCAACATCGACGCGACAATGCCGGTAATCACTATCACCACGATCGCCTCGATGAGCGTGAAGCCGGTTTGTTTTTTGCGCTGTGCCTTCATGGCAAGGCATTCGGTGAATGGCGTGTTCGGTAGCCATGAAGGGTCAAGCTGTCGGCCCCCAAGGGGCAGGGCTGTGTCGAACTATGGCACACAGTGACAGTAACACGCAGCACCGCATCGCTCGGCAGCAAACTCCCCGTCGCACCAAAATTCCCGTCGTTGGCAACCATGACTGTCGCCGAATATCCCGGGAATGTGGTCTGCCCATCTGCAGACGAGACAGGACTAAGCGTCAGATCATGGTAGTCATTTACATTGTCGAAGGTTTTCGGCGGGCTTGGAGCTGCGACGGTAGGCCGAGCCTCTGTATCACTGGCAATGGTTTCAGGTCCCGACGCTTCGGAATAACCGGCGGTACACCCCCCAGAAGCAGCCGTCGCAGCCAGCGGGTCATCGGGGTCGCAATAAGTAAAGGGCATCGCCTCCACTTCCTCCAATAAAGACTCCGCAATAGAAAGCATCTGCTTACGGATCATGGGATCGGCACTTTGGAAAACTGCGATATTCAGCACGGACATGATCCCGACCAGTCCAACACTGACAATCACGATGAAAACAATCATCTCGATGAGCGTCAATCCGCGCTGCCCGGCTTCAGGGGGAGTGGACATATCCGGACTCCCCTTCGATAGTGATGGCAGGCTGTCCCGTCACCGTAATGACAGTGGAAGTCGGGGCTCCACAAGTCGCATTCAGCCCCCTGCCTTGAGGATCGAAACACAACCCAGAACTTGCACTTGTGATCGACGCACTCGTCCGGCAGCAAATTCGATTACTGCCTCCCCCCCCCCCACAATCCCGAATATCTGGCGAAGGCAAGTCAAGCGCGGATGAGCTGTCACAAAATGAGGCTCCGGCCGTCTCTGGCGCACGGGTATCTATTCCAAACTCCAGGAAATTGGCATTCGTGCATGAAGTTGCCGGACTCAGGGTAACGCACACATATCGACGCTGAGCCACGGCGGATTTCCGGGCAAACTGCAATGAAGCCACGACTTTGTCTCGAACAGTCCGCTGGTCAAAACCCGAGAAATCGAAGCGGGTCATGACAAAAGAGGTCAGTATGCCGAGGACAACAATCGTCAGCACTGCTTCGATCAGCGTAAATCCTGTTTTCTTGCCAGGCATGCATTGACCCGATCCATAACTATCTGCTTGTCTTGCCATTCATGGCGGGATGCGCAAGTTCAGCGCATCCCGTCCGAAGATGCGGGGAGTTTAGCTTCCACCCAGTGAGAACGTATGTTCAAGGCTTGCTCGTTTACCTGGCAAACCTTGGTCCTTCCCCGCAGATATCCTATTGCTTCCATTGCCTGATCAAGAGCGCCCATTCCAACCCAGAAGTCTACCAACATCAAACACTGCGCTTCGCGCTGCGCTTTCGCCCACTGGGAAGCTGCCTGCAAATAGCTTTCCACTTGACTGAAATCGCGTTTCACCAGCATGAAATCGGCCATCGCCATCGCGATATCTGCCTTATGGCTCACGATAACCCGAGGATTACTGGCCAGCGCATCGAATAGCACCGTCATTCTCCTTGCATCGCCCTCGCATTGCCCCAACGCAACACACCCCACATACGCAGAATAAGTGCTCAACGCATCTTGCCGAACCGGGCAGGAGGCAAATTGCCAGGCTATCTTGTCCAGCACTGCCAAAGGCATTGGCTTCCTTGCTTGGCCGGCCATAAGAATCTGGCTGATTGTCGGCAAGGAGTTGCATGGATCAGCATTTGCCGCTTTTCCCAAGTAATAGGCAGCCTTTGTATAGGCAGCCGCACCAAGATCGGGATGGTCAATGATTCTCCAGTACATCCTGGCGAGATTCTGGTTGGCCCGCATGGAGTCGGGATGATTGCCCGCCTCTACCTGTGCCAAACGCATCGGGTCGCCCCAGTCCCTGGCTCTTTCGTATGTCAACAAAGAAAGACCGGTCCCTATTGCAATAGCAACGGTACCGGCAATGATCGGTGAGGAACGAAGCGGGGTCTTACTCAGTGCGACCACAAGTGCCAGCGCCAACCCAAGGCTTGGAACATAGTTGCGATGATCGTAGGCAATATCCAGTGCCAGGATCGATGATTCCAGAGAGTGCGCGGCACAAAAGAAAAGAATCCCACCGGCTATTAATGGACTTCTCTTCCTGCCCCACCAAGCCCCCACTACCAATCCCAAGACCCCCACCAAGGACAAAAGGGTCGTCGATGGATTCAGGAGCCTATGGGAAATTGCGAAGTCATCGTGATGCAACCCCATCGCATGGATGTCCGCGGTAAACAGCATCCACAGGTAATACCAAACCACTCTGAACTCAGTCAGTACCCGCTCATAGAGCGTAAAGCCACGAATTTGGTAGCCGCCTTCAAACCATGACCATTTAAACAATACGAAGACAACTGCGGTCAGGCCTATTCCTTGCAGTGCCCGCAATGCCAACCGCTGCCCACGCTCTGAACCACCCAGTCCCGGATGCAGCATCAGTTCTACAAGAATGAGATACAACGGGACCAAAAACGCAATTTCCTTCACCAACGTGCCGGCCACGGTTAGTAGTACAACCACAATCGATAGCAGGTAGCTTTTTTTTGTTTCCTTCAGGACCATTGCCCGTCGAAGTGCTAAATATGCCCAGAGTGCGGCAAAAACAAATGTCGCAGCCAAACTCGTCATTCGCTGCACGACATAAAGAACACTCGTGACATGTATCGGATGCATTGCCCATAAACCCGCAATGCAAAACGCCAACAAGGTTGGGCTGGCCTTGTTTTCTTTGGATTCTGGCGCGAGTGTCAGTAAAGCTCTTGCGGTGCCAAAGACCAGCAACGAATTCAGCGCATGGATGAGAATATTCGTAAGCTTGAACCCGTAAGGGTTTGCCCCCTGAAAATAAACATTGAGCCCGAAACTCAACATAGCCAAGGGGCGCCCCAACTCACTGGCGTTGCCGGAACGTACGATCGCGAGCCATTTTTCGACCGTTGGTACGCTTACCTTGCCAAGAGCGGAGTTCCAAACAATCGACGAAAAATCATCAAACTCATAACCACCAGTAAGCCCTGGCAGATAAATCCCTACAACTAACAATAAAAGTACAAAAATCCCCCCTCCTTGCACGGAAAAGACCCCACGGGCAATTGCTTTAGCAAATTTCGATTTGATGCAGTTTCTCACCAATCTCATCTCCAAAATCTTGCCGTCAGCGATGTTGGCGACCCCCAAAAACAAACCGCCTTCCGGATTCCCGGAAGGCGGCATATGAATATCTGACGATTTTTAAGCTGCGATCAGCAACCAGTGGTCACTTTGGTAAACGAAGGCGCTACCCCGGTACCGGTTGAGTCTTTAAAGGTGATTGAGCAACCGGTTTGAATTTTGAGCCCATTTCCAGAGGCCGCAGCTCCCGCCGTATCCTGAAAAAGCTTCGTCACATATTCGGTAGATTTCGGGTAGCCATATGCCAGACTGACTGAAGATCCATTTACCGTCACAGCAGCCCCACTAGTCGATGTCAAATCCACTCCTCCTGCAGCAGCTTTGCCGTAAACCATCACAGCAGCCGCTTTCGCCGCTCCTTCCAAGGCATCAAGCTTCGCTTTGCGAGCGTCAGACGACAAATCGACAAATTTGGGCAGCGCTGTCGCCGCCAAGATGCCAAGGATCACGATCACCACGATCAACTCGATCAAAGTAAAGCCTTCCTGTTTCCTGAGATTACGCATTTTTCAACTCCTTTAAAATCCACGGTTAATCATAATCGAACTAGCAGCCACTCGTCGCAACGCTCATCACTGGTGCCACGACCACCGCCCCACTCAGGGTTGCCTCCTGGTAGCTGATCCGGCAGTCAGGCACCGTTCCGCCCGCCACGTCGAAAGTCCTTGTCGCCGTACCGGTGCCCGTACTGGAAGCCGTCAGTCCATCCGCTGCCAGATTGATCTGCGCCGCCGACTCGATGCCGTCCGCCGTGGCCGCCGGATAGCGATTGACGATGCGGACCATGTTGCCGTCCATATTGACGAAGGGCGGACTGGAAGCGCAGTTGGTCGCCGTCAGGCTCGGTGCCACGGCCGCGATATCCAGTTCGCAACGGGAACGGGCCAGGGCGGCGGCGGAGCGAATGGAGCCGTAGATCGCATTCGCCTTGGCGATGCGAGCGTCGCGCTGGGCGTCGATCAAACGCGGCAACGCCACGGCCGCGAGGATGCCGATGATGGTGATGACGATCACAAGCTCGATCAAAGTAAAACCCAGGGCTGGGCGATGGGGAATTTCTATCATATCCGCTCCTATTACGGAACTTACCATTGAAACTTGAGCTCGATGCCAGCATTTACAGGGATTTTTGTCATCAATTGGCCTCCACGGGCATCAATCTCAGGCCGACGACGCGCCCGCCCAGCATCCCGCGTGCGCCAATGCGCCAGTACAAGACCGTTTTTCCGCCAAAGGCATGGGGCTGCCGCGGCCGGTAGCCCAGAGTCCGGGTCTCCGGATCGAACCACCAGGACCCCGCCCCTCCGGGCGCCTCGCCATAGCGCCGGGGCGCATGCCCCAACAGCGCCACGGGGTTGGCCTCCAACAATTCGGCCAGCCGATGCTCCTCTCCATGCATGAGGCGTTCGCCGATCGCCCACTGCAAACCGACCCCGATATTGCGAACCGTGAGCGCCACCTCCAGCCGCTCGGCCTCTTCCTCCACCCCTTGCAAGCGGACGATCAAGGCCAGGGCGAGAATGCCCAGCATGGCCACCAGCACGGAAAACTCGAATTTGCCGATGCCCCGCTGACGGCCGGCCATCGGGCTCATTTTTTCATGGCGACCCGCCCCAGGTCCCACAAGGGCAGGAAGATGCCCAGCGCCAACACCAGCACCATGGTCCCCAGCAGCACGATCAGGATGGGTTCGATCTGCTGGGAAAGGGTCTTGAGCTCGTATTCCACTTCGCTCTGGTACATGTTGGCCACTTCTTCCATCATTTCGTCGAGAGCGCCGGATTCCTCGCCCACGGCGATCATCTGGAGCACCACGGGGGTGAACACCTGGGAGGCCATGGCCGCCCGCAGCACGGATTCGCCGCGCTCCACGCTGTCGCGCATCTTTTCGATCTTGCGGGCGATGAAATCGTTGTCCACGGTCATGGCCACCGTGGTCAACGCCTGGATGATGGGCACCCCGGAGCGGGCGGCCAAGGCGAAGCTGCGGGCGAAGCGCGCGAGCGTGGCCTTGCGCACGATCTTGCCGGCGATGGGAATCCGCATCTTGAACCGATCCCACAGATAGCGCCCCCGAGGCGTGCCGATCCAGGCCTTGAAGCCGGCGCCGGCCAGGGCGATGGCCGCGATCTGCACATGCCACCAGGCCACCATGAAATCGGAAAGCCCGATCAGGATCCGCGTCATCAGGGGCAGATCGGCGCCGAACCCCTTGAAGACCTTGGCGAAGGCGGGGATCACGAAGATATTCACCACGAACATGGCGACGACCATGGCCATGATCACGAACGACGGATAGCGCAAGGCCGACTTCACCTGCTCGCGCATGAAGCGCTCGAACTCCATGTGGTGGAACAGGCGCAGGAAGATTTCCTCCAGGCGTCCGGCCATTTCTCCCACTCTGACCATGGACAGGTAGAAAGACGAGAACACCTGCGGATGCCGCGCCAGGGAAACGGAGAGTTCCCGTCCACTGTCCAGGCTTTCCCGCACCTGCCCGATCGTGCCCTGCATGGCCTTGTTCTGGCTCGATTCCTGTAGACCGGTCAGCGCGCGCATGATCGGCACCCCGGCCTTGAGCAGGGTGTAAATCTGGCGCGTGAATAGCAGCACGTCAACGTGCCGTATCTTGGCGCCGAACAGGCTGGCGGCAACCGATGCCTGCTTCTGCTGCGCGCTGGCGGGAGCATCCTTGATTTCCAGCGGCGTGATCCCGCTGCTGAACAAGACGTCGGCGACCGCCGCCGCCGTGGCGCCATTCAGCACGCCCTGCACCATTTCACCGACGGCATTGCGTCCCCGGTAGGCGAACGCGGGCATGTCAATCCTCCAGCTGGTTCGAAATGCGCATCGCCTCGTCGACGGTGGTACGGCCATTGACCACCAGACGCACGGCATCGCGGCGCAGGGTGTTGCCGCCCATCTGCTCGCGCCCCGCGGCCATGAATCCGCTGGGATCGCCGTAGTTGGCGGCCTCCACCAGCGCGTTGGTCATTTCGATGAACTCGTAGACCGCCTGCCGCCCCTGGAAGCCGGTGCTGGCGCAATGCGCGCAGCCGGTGCCGATGCGGTACTTGAAGTTGTCCACCCGGTCACCCAGTTCGTAGCGCAGCCATTCGCGCTCGTGCGGCTCGGGGCGGTAGTCGACGGCGCAGTTGTCGCAGATCACCCGCACCAGCCGCTGCGCCAGCACCATCTGGATCGAGAGCGCCACCATGTAGCGCGGCACGCCCATGTCGAGCAGGCGGATGGGCGTGGTCAGAGCGTCGTTGGTGTGCAGCGTGGAGAGCACGAGATGGCCGGTCATCGCCGCGCGCATGCCGATCTCGGCGGTTTCCTGGTCGCGCATTTCGCCGACCAGGATGATGTCCGGGTCCTGGCGCAGGGCGGAGCGCAACACGCGGGAAAAGCTGAGGTCGATCTTTTCATGGACCTGCACCTGGTTGAGGCCCGGCAGGCGGTATTCCACCGGATCCTCGACGGTGATGATCTTTTTTTCCGGCGTATTGAGTTCGTTCAATGCCGCGTACAGGGTCGTCGTCTTGCCCGAGCCCGTGGGGCCGGTGACCAGGACGATGCCCGAGGGGCGGCCGATCACGTGGCGGAAGCGCTCCAGCACGCGCGGCGGCATGCACAGCCGATCGAGTTCCATGAGACCGGTGTTCTGCACCAGCAGACGCATCACCACCGACTCGCCGTGCTGGGTGGGCATGGTTGAGATACGCACATCCACGCTCAAGCCGCGGATGCTGATGTTGAAGCGGCCGTCCTGGGGCAGGCGCTTTTCCGAAATGTCCAGGCCCGACATCAGCTTCAGGCGCAGCACCAGCGCGGTGGAAATCTTGCTGTCGGCCTCGGTCTGCACGTGCAGCACCCCGTCGATGCGGAAGCGGATCACCACCGCCTTTTCCTGCGGCTCGATATGGATGTCGGAAGCGCGGAAACGCAGGGCCTCCTCGAACACCGTCTGCAGCAGCTTGACCACCGGCGCGTCCTCGGCGCCGGGCGTGATGCCGAGCATCGCGCCGAACCCCAGCGGCACGTCGCCCATCTCCTGGGTCAGTTCCTTGGCCAGGCCGGAGATTTCCTCGGTACGTTTGTACACCCGGTCCAGGAGCGGCATCAACTGGCTTTCGATGATCACCGCCAGTTCGATTTCACGATGGACGATACGGGTGATTTCGTCGAACACGGCCAGATCGGTGGGGTCCGACAGGCCCACCCGCAATACGCCGTTACGCTCGTCGAGCACCAGGGCGCGATAGCGCCGGGCCTGGGCCTCGGGCAGCAGTTTGATCAAGTCGGACCGAATCTGGAAATTGCGCAGGTCGATGAATTCCGCGTTGAGCTGGCGGGCCAGGGCGTTGGCGATGCTGGCTTCGGTGACGTAGCCACTATCGACGAAAATGCGGCCCAGCTTGCGGCCGGAGCGTTTTTGCTCCTCCAGCGACAGTTGCAGCTGCTCCTGGGTCAGCAGCCCTTGTTGAATCAGCAAGTCGCCAAGACGCACTTTTTCCGGCCGTGCCATTTCACCACTCCAGTTTAAGATTCGCCCCGGTCCGTCCCGGAGCGTGTGTCAGCCTACTCTCGAAAAATGTTCGACATTGTCCTATATCAGCCGGAAATCCCCCCCAATACCGGCAACATCCTGCGTCTGGCCGCCAATAGCGGCAGCCGCCTGAACCTGGTCGAGCCGCTGGGTTTCAGCATCTCGGAGGCTGCGGTGCGGCGGGCCGGCATGGACTACGCGGAACTGGCGGAAGTGGTGGTGCATGAAAATTGGCCCGCATGCCGCGCCTCTCTCGCGCGGCGCCGCGTCTTCGCGCTCAGCACCCGCGGCACGGTACGCTACGACCAGGTGAGCTATCAGCCGGGCGATGCCTTCCTCTTCGGCCCGGAGACCAGCGGCCTGCCCCAGGCCGTGCTCGACGAAATCCCGCCCGAACGACGCCTGCGCCTGCCGATGGTGCCTGGCAACCGCAGCATCAACCTGTCCAACACGGTGGCCATCCTGGTGTTCGAAGCCTGGCGGCAGCAAGGCTTCACCGGCGGCGGCTGAGAAAACGCCGAACACGCCGCCCCGCGCAAGCGCCGGCGCGGCCGGCCACGCTATTCGGCCCTGGGTTCCCGCGCCATCAGGACATCGACCGCGGCGGCGGGTGACAATCGGCCATCCAGCACGGTGTAGACGGCCTCGGTGATGGGCATGTCCACGCCCAGTTCGCGGGCGCGGCGGATCACTTCACGGGTCGTCGAGACGCCTTCGGCGACATGTCCCAGCTCCCGGGTGATGGCCTCCAGCGCCTGCCCCCGGGCCAGCGCCAGGCCGACCCGGCGATTGCGGGAGAGGTCGCCGGTACAGGTGAGGATCAGGTCCCCCATCCCGGCCAGGCCCATGAAGGTTTCGCGGCGCGCGCCCAGGACGACGCCGAAACGGGTGATCTCCACCAGGCCCCGGGTCATCAGGGCGGCGCGGGCGTTGAGACCGAGGCCGAGGCCGTCGCTGATGCCGCAGGCGATGGCCAACACGTTCTTGACCGCGCCCCCCACTTCCGCGCCGATCAGGTCGCCGTTGGCGTAGAGCCGCAGCCGATGGCCGTTGAGGACGTGGGCCATGTCACGCGCGAAGGACTCGTCGGCCGCGGCGAGGGTGAGCGCGGTGGGCAGGCCACGCGCCACTTCATCGGCGAAACTGGGGCCGGTCAGCACGCCGCTCTGGAGCCCCGGCCCCTCGGCCGCCACCACCTGATGCGGCAGCAGGCCGCTGCCGGCCTCCAGGCCCTTGCAGGCCCAGAGCACGGGCGGCGGACGGTCGCAGCGAGCCAGGCGCGCCACGGTTTCCCGCAGCCCGGCCAGCGGCGTGACGATCAGCGCCATGTCGGCGGCACGCGCCACGTCGAACTCGGCGCTCAGCAGCAAATCGGCGGGCAACGGGCAGCCGGGCAGATAGCGCCGGTTTTCGCGGGCGGCGGCCATCGCCGCCACCTGGGCGGCGTCGCGCGACCAGAGGGTGACCCGGTGCCGCTCCGCCAACGAGATCGCCAGGGCCGTGCCCCAGGCGCCCGCGCCCAGTACGACGATGTTCATGATCGATTAACGTGAAAATCCGTAATACTTCTGTACTTCGGAATGACGAGACTTGGTAGGAGCGGGCCATGCCCGCGACCGGTACATGGTGTCGCACAGTTGTCGCGGGCATGGCCCGCTCCTACAGTACTGTGCCCTTCGACGGGACTCAGGACAGACTTCGACAGACGCAGCCCGAACGGATGGTGATTGGCCAACGCTGTCCCGACAGAGCTTTTCCGCGTTCACAATCCCCAGACCTGGAGCGCCCGGACATATCCCGACTGGCCGCCGCGATGGCGGACCTTGGCCCAGCCGGCGGACGCGGCCTCCTGCAGGTCGAGAACCACGTCCTTCTCGGCCTCGAACACCAGGGCGGCCTTGTCGTCGGGCTGGCTCCGGACCTGCGCCCGCTCGGCGCGGATCATCACGGTGCGCCTGGGCGAGAGGAACCTGGTTTCGATCCAGGTCATGTCGCCGCTGCTGTCGCGCACCTTGCTCCAGCCTTCGGCGTCGAACACCAGTTCCACCGGAGTGGCGCGGGCGATCACATAGCGCGGCTTGCCCTTGGCGGCGGGCCCGTCCTGCAGCACCGCCGGTTCCGCCACGGAACGGAAATCCAGTGCCCGCACCGGCACGGCGGCCAGCGCGGAGAGCAGCCCCAGTCCCAGCATCGAGCAGCGCGCCAGGTTCATCGGCTTACTGAATCGGTACTTCGTGAGGGCCTTGTTCCTGCTGCTGGGCCATCAGGCGCTGCTGGTACATCGCCTCGAAATTCACCGGCGCCAGCAGCACGGGCGGGAAACCGGCGCGGCTCACGGCATCGGAGACGGTCTCGCGGGCGTAGGGGAACAGGATGTTGGGGCAGGCGATGGAGAGCAGCGGATCCATGTCCTCGGCGGGGATGTTGCGGATCTGGAAAATGCCGGCCTGGCCCGCTTCCACCAGGAAATAGGTCTTTTCCTCGTGCTTGGCGGTGACGGTGACGGTCAGCACCGTCTCGTAATAGCCGTCGCCGATGTCGGCGGCCTGGGTCTGCAACTGGATCTGGATTTCGGGCGGCTGGTTGTCGAGGAAGATCTGGGGCGCGTTGGGCACTTCCAGGGACAGGTCCTTGACGAAAATCTTCTCGATGCTGAAGGTGGGCTGCTGCTGTTCGCTCATGATGGAATCGGACTCAGGTTGAAGTGGGACTGCATAAAAAGGAAAGGCATTGTACGCGCTAGGGCTTGAGCAGGGCGTCGAGCCGACCCTGGTGGTCCAGTTCGTAGAGATCGTCGCAGCCGCCGACATGGAAGTCGTCGATGAATATCTGCGGCACGGTGCGACGGCCGTCGGTGCGCGCCATCATTTCCTCGCGCCGTTCGGGTTCGAGATCGACGCGGACCTTTTCGATCTCGGTCACGCCCTTGCGGCGCAGCAGTTGCTCGGCGCGGATGCAGTAGGGACAGACGGCGGTGGCGTACATCAGGATGCGTGGCATGGCGGATTCCTTACGATGAAATACCCCGCTGCGCGCAGGTGTGGGAAACAGGTTCCCATGCGCGCTACTTGGTGGTGATCGGCAGGTTGGCCTCGGCCCAGGCGCCCATGCCGCCGTTCAGGTTGAAGACCTGGGCAAAGCCGGCCTTCTTCAGCACCTCGCAGGCCTTGGTGGAGCGGCCGCCGCTGGCGCAGCAGACGATCAGGGGGCGGGCCTTGAATTTCTCGATTTCGTGCAGGCGCTTTTCCAACTGCCCCAGGGTGATGTGGCGGGCGCCCGGGATGTGGCCCTTGCCCCACTCGTCGGACTCCCGCACATCGACCACCACGGCGTCCTCGCGGTTGATCTTGAGCGTGGCCTCGGCGACCGACACGCCGCCGCCCGGACCGCCCCGCAGCAGGGGATAGAGCAGCATGCCGCCGCTGATCAGTGCCAGCAGCACCAGGAAGACGTTTTGTTGAATGAAGTCCAGAAGCAAAATTTCTTATCCTTTTTTCGTGGGCGGCGGTGCGCCGCAAAAAACTTCCCGCATCAGGCCGATCAATTGCAGGGTGCGCTGGTCGGCCACCCGGTAGAACACTCGATTGGCGTCCTTGCGGGTCTGCAGCACCTCCTTGTCGCGCAGGATGGCCAGATGCTGGGAAATATTGCTCTGCGAGGTTCCCACCATGTCGACGATGTCCTGCACGCAGACTTCCTGGTCCCCCACCACGCACATGATCTTCAGGCGCAACGGATGCGCGATCGCCTTCAGCGCGCGAGCGGCCGTCTCGATGTGTTCCTGCCTGACGATGAGATCCTGAACGATGCTGGTGTTGGACATGCGGGGCCCCGAAGAGGGAGGGTACTCTGAATATTATAAAATACCGATGCATCGGGCCGGGCCCCCATCAGGGATTTCCCGCATCCGGACTTTTTCATCCTCACTCGCAGAAAATACCATGTACAAGATCGTCCTCCTCCGCCACGGCGAATCCGTCTGGAACCAGGAAAACCGTTTCACTGGCTGGACCGACGTCGGCCTGACCGAAAAGGGTCTGGCGGAAGCCCGCGCCGCCGGCCAGTTGCTGAAGCAGGAAGGCTACGCCTTCGACGTGGCCTACACCTCGGTCCTGAAGCGCGCCGTAAAGACCCTGTGGACGGTGCTGGAGGAAATGGACCGGATGTGGATTCCCATCCACCACTCCTGGCGCCTCAACGAGCGCCATTACGGCGCCTTGCAGGGCCTCAACAAATCGGAGACCGCGGCCAAGTACGGCGACGAGCAGGTGCTGGTCTGGCGCCGCGCCTACGACACCCCGCCGCCGCCCCTGGAAGAGGGCGACGAGCGCCTGGAGATCGGCAATCCCCGCTATGCCAACCTGACGCCCGACCAGTTCCCGCGCACCGAATGCCTGAAGGACACGGTGGCGCGCTTCCTGCCCTACTGGCACGAGACCATCGCGCCGATGGTGAAGAGCGGCAAGCAGGTGGTCATCGCCGCCCACGGCAACAGCCTGCGGGCCCTGATCAAGTATCTGGACCAGGTTTCCGATGACGACATCGTCGGTCTCAACATCCCCACCGCCCAGCCCCTGGTGTATGAGCTGGACGCCGACCTGAAACCGATCAAGAGCTACTATCTGGGCGACCAGGAGGCGATCAAGGCGGCCATGGCGGCGGTGGCAGCACAAGGTAAGGCGAAGTAGATGGGCCTTCCCCCCAGCCCCCTTCCCTGGGAAGGGGGTGACGGTGGTTCGCGGGCTGCCCCCGCTCCGGGTCATGGCGGCCCCGCCTTGGGGCGGCCCGGCGGCGGGACGCCCTTGCGTTGAACAGCCTGCCTCTCCGACTCCCATTGAGACTATTCGCCCTGCCACACTCGTTGAATAGCCGCCCCGCCGCCTCGGCGAGGGAATTCCGGAAGTGGTGCTTGCGCGCGCCCCTGCTCGCCTGGGCAATGCTCTTGCTGCTGTCTTCAACCGATCTCGCCCTGGCCGCGCCGGCAACCAGCAAGCAGACCGAACTCAAGGAGATTCGCGGCCGGATCGGCGCGCTGCAAAAGGATCTGGCCAGGAGCGAGACATCCCGCAACAACGTCAGCGACCAGTTGCGGGCGACCGAATCCGCCATTTCAACGGCCAATCGTCGTCTGCGCGAACTGGGCCAGGAGCGGGCCGAGACGGAGGAGGCGCTGGCGCAACTGAAACAGCAGTCGGGCCAGTTGTCGGGCAGCATCGGCCGCCAGCAAAAGCAGCTTTCCCAACTGCTGTACCGCCAGTACCTGCATGGCGAAGCCGACGCCCTGCAACTGATGCTGATGGGCACCGACCCCAACCAGGCGGCACGGGATCGGCATTTCCTGCGCCTGCTCTCCGCCGCCGAGGCGCGGATGCTGGCGGAATTGCGCGATTCGCTGCGGCAGAAGCAGCGGCTTTCCGCCAAAGTCGAGGAACAGCGGACGAAGCTGGCCGAAATCGAGAAGCGCCAGCAGGAGAGCCGCGCCAGTCTGCTCTCTCGGCAGCAGGAGCGCCAGGCGCTGCTGGCGCGGATTTCCAGCCAGATCAAGGCCCAGCGCCGGGAGATCGGCACGCTCAAGGAGAACGAGCAGCGCCTGACGCAACTGATCGCGCGGCTCTCCCGGCCGGCGCCGGCGAAACCGGCCCCCTCGGTGAAAGCGCCGGCCCGGCGAAACGCCGCGGAGCCGGTGCTGAAGAACGAGCACGCGCCCGATCCCGCGGCGGCCGGCGGCGCCTTCGCCAGCCTGCGGGGCAAGCTGCGCCTGCCGCTGAAGGGCGAGATCGCCGGCCGCTTCGGCGCGGCGCGGCCGGAGGGCGGCACCTGGAAGGGATTGTTCATCCGCGCCGCCGAGGGCAGCGAGGTGCGGGCCGTGGCGTCCGGCCGGGTGGTGTTCGCCGACTGGCTGCGGGGCTTCGGCAACCTGCTGATCCTGGATCACGGCGACGGTTTCCTTTCCGTCTATGGTTTCAACCAGTCGCTGCTGCGGGAAAGCGGCCGCGAGGTGAAGACCGGCGACGTCATCGCCACCGCCGGCGCCAGCGGCGGCGGCGTGGAATCGGGTTTATACTTTGAACTCCGCCATCAGGGCCTGCCGTTCGATCCGCTCAAATGGTCCAGCTTGCGCTGATGCCCGTCGATGTCGTAAGCCCCTTCCCAGGAAATCCAAGGAAACCCAATGCGTAGCAAGCTGCAAAAGCTCGGCTTCATCGGTGTCGGCATGGTGGCCGGCATTCTCGCCAGCCTGAATTTTTCCGCCAACGCCGGCAAGGAAGCCATGGGCGGACTGCCCGTGGAGGAGTTGCGCAGCTTCGCCGATGTCTATAACGCCATCAAGCAAGGCTACGTCGAGCCCGTCGACGACAAGAAGCTGATCACCCATGCGATCAGCGGCATGCTCTCCAACCTGGACCCGCACTCGGCCTATCTCGACGCCGACGCCTTCAAGGATCTCCAGGTCAATACCCAGGGCGAATTCGGCGGCCTGGGAATCGAAGTGGGCATGGAAGACGGTTTCGTCAAGGTGGTGGCGCCGATCGAGGACACGCCGGCCTGGCGCGCCGGCGTCAAGGCCGGCGACCTGATCGTCAAGCTCGACGAGACCCCGGTGCGCGGCATGACCCTCAATGACGCGGTCAAGCGGATGCGGGGCAAGCCCAAGACCCCGATCACCCTGACGATCGCCCGCAAGGGCGAGTCCAAGCCGCTGGTGATCACCATCGTGCGCGACAAGATCAAGGTCCAGAGCGTCAAGTCCAAGCTGATCGAGCCGGGGTTCGGCTATCTGCGGGTGACCCAGTTCCAGGAAGAAACCATCGCCGACCTGGTGAAGCATCTGGACAAGCTCTACCAGGACAAGGAAAACAAGGGCGCGGAGCTGCGCGGCCTGGTGCTGGACCTGCGCAACGATCCCGGCGGCCTGCTCCACGCCGCGGTCGGCGTGTCCGCCGCCTTCCTGCCGCCCAAGACCCTGGTGACCTCCACCGACGGCCGCACCGAGGACGCCAAGCGCAAGTACATCGCGGCGCCCGAGGACTACCTGCGCGGCTACAAGCAGGACGTGCTGAAGGACCTGCCCGCCGGCGTGCGCAGCGTGCCCCTGGTGGTGCTGGTGAACGGCGGCTCGGCCTCGGCCTCTGAAATCGTCGCCGGCGCGCTGCAGGACCACAAGCGGGCGGTGGTGATGGGCACCCAGACCTTCGGCAAGGGTTCGGTGCAGACCGTGCTGCCTCTGTCCAACAACACCGCGATCAAGCTGACCACCGCCCGCTACTACACCCCCAGCGGCCGCTCGATCCAGGCCAAGGGCATCGTCCCGGACGTGGTGGTGGAGGAATCCGCCAACGGCGACTCCCAGGCCCTGCACATGCGGGAGGCCGACCTGGAGCGCCACCTGGAGAACGACAAGGACAAGGGCGCGCCGCCGGCCAAGGCCGCCGACAAATCCAAGGCGCCGGCGCCGAATGGCAAAGGCGGCAAGGGCGGCAAGGAGGAAGGCGACGAGGCGGCGCCGGTGAAACCGTTCGAGTTCGCCTCCAGGAACGATTACCAACTGAAGCAGGCCATGAATCTGCTCAAGGCCTGGCAGATCATCCGCAAACCATAGGCCCGCCATGTCCCACACCGGCAAGATGACGGTCGAGAAAGCGCGCCGCCTGCGCGACGAGGAGCGCGGGCAACCGCGCATGCCGCTGGACGATCCGCACCCCGGTAGCCGCAAGCAGCGCGAGATACGGTTCGACGGCGCCCGGCCCGGGCAGGTGGCCGAGGCGATGGCGCTGCTGCTCGATCTGGAACGGCTGCAGGTGCGCGAAGGCCAGGGACCCAACTCGCTGACGGTGGAATATGAAATCGTCGACTTCACCCTGCAAGGGCTGGAGACGGCATTGGTGCGCCAGGGCTTCCACCTCGATCATTCGGTGTATGCCCAGTTGTCGCGGGCGGTGATCTACTTTTGCGAAGAGACCCAGTTGCGCAACCTGAGCCACCCCGAGCGCCTGCTGAAGAAATCCCACGAGGTCTATTCCAAGGCGTGGGAGCGCCATCCGCACGGCGACCGCGACGAGACGCCGCCCGACCTGCGCAACGAGAAATAACGGTTACTACTGCCGGTTCCCTCCCCCCCCCCCCAGCCCCTCTCCCGCAAGCGGGCGAGGGGAGCTTCCAGAAGTCTCTACGCGACTTTCACATCGAATTGAACGACCAGCAACTGCTTCGCTACAGCCGCCACATCCTGCTGCCCGAGATCGGCATCGAGGGCCAGCAGCGCCTGCTCGACGCACGCGTGCTGATCGTCGGCGCCGGCGGCCTGGGTTCGCCCGCCGCCTACTACCTGGCCAGCGCCGGCATCGGCACCCTGGTGCTGGCCGATGGCGACACGGTGGACCTCACCAACCTGCAACGCCAGATCCTCCACCGCGAGGCCGCCGTGGGCCAGCCCAAGGCCGAGTCCGGCGCGCGCACCCTGACCGAACTCAATCCGGAATGCCGGGTGGTGCCCCTCGCCCGACGCCTGGAAGCGGGACAACTGGAGGAAGAGGTCGCGCAGGCGGACGTGGTGCTCGACTGCTCCGACAACTTCGCCACCCGCCACGCGATCAACCGGGCCTGCGTGCGCCACGGCCGCCCCCTGGTGTCGGGCGCGGCGATCCGCTTCGACGGCCAGCTCTCGGTGTTCGACCGGCGCCGCGACGACGCCCCCTGCTACCACTGCCTGTTTCCCGAGGCCGAGGACGTGGAGGAAGTGCGCTGCGCGGTGATGGGCGTCTTCGCCCCGCTCACCGGCATCGTCGGCACCGTCCAGGCCGCCGAGGCACTGAAGCTGCTGATCGGCTGCGGCGAGAGCCTGGCCGGCCGGCTGCTGCTGCTCGACGGCCTCGCCATGGAATGGCGCGAAATCCGCGTGCCGCGCGACCCGGCCTGCACGGTCTGCGGCGGAACCTGAGGTTCGCCCCCCTTCGCCCCCCTCCGGGGGGTTCGATACTGCTCGCTGCACTCGGTTGTTTGGGGGACTTCGTGGCGGCACCGATAGGATGCGGCTGGCGCCGCGTGCCGCTTTTCCCCATCGTGGCCATCGTGGGGAATGCGGCGTGGCGGAAAAGCTCGTTTTTTACGCTCGGCGGCCCTACGCCAGCAGACGCTGGCGTAGCCGTTCGCGGCGCTCGCCGGTGAGGCCGCCGACTTCTTCCAGATAGCGGTCCAGGCTGCCGTATTCGATGCGCACGGCGGTCAGCGCGGTCTCGATGAATTCCGGGCGCACGCCCATGATCACCGCCAGCGCCTCGGGCTCCAGCGACCGGCCCAGCACCTGCGCGAGCAGGTTGCCCATGGAGTCGGACACCGGCGAGCCGACCAGCAGGTCGCCGGACTTCAGGTATTCGTCGACGATCTGCTCTTCCGCCGCGCCCAGGGCATGCAGCACCAGGGCGCAGGCGAAGCCGGTGCGGTCCTTGCCGGCGGTGCAATGAACCATCAGCGGCAGCCCGGCCTCGTCCAGCAGCAGGTCGAAAAGCCGCGGCAGCTGCTGGCGGAACCCCTGCGGCAGGTGCTCGTAGGTGGCCATCATCATGCGGTGGGCGCCGGTGACGCTGCAATCGTGCTCCAGCAGATGCATCAGCGCCGCGTTGCCGGCCCGCACGTCGGTGCTGACGTCGGAGTTCAGAATTCGCGCCGTGCTGTAGTCGGCCCAGGTGCCGCGACTGTGGCTGCGCTCGCGGGAACTGCGCAGGTCCATCACCCAGCGCAGGTCCAGCGCGCGGACCGCCGCTTCCGCCGCCGGCGACGGGTCGGTCAGGATGCCGGCGCGAAAGATGAGGCCGGAACGCACCCGGCCGCCGTCCACGGCGGCGATGCCGCCCAGGTCGCGGAAGGTGGGCGCCGCCGCAAGCAGCGGCGCGCTGGAAATTTCACTCATGACACAAATTCCGTAGAAGTGGAAATTTTAAGGGCGCGGATCACGACCCCAGATCGATCCCGTATTCGGCCGCATACAGCGCCAGCACGGCGGAGCCCGGATTGCGCAGGTCCATGTCGGTGTCCTCGGGCAGCATGCCGTGCGTGACGTAGGCGGTGGTGATCGCCGCCATGATCGCGGAGAACTTCAGCGCGGAGAACACTTCGTAGTAGGCCAGGTGCCCGGCGTCGTGGCCGGACTGCTCGGCCCAGCGCGCCGCCGTCGCGGCGCGGTCGGCGAAACCCGGCAGACGCGGAATGCCGATGCCGTCGCAGAGCGCGCGGTCCAGCATCAGCACCCAGGACAGGTCGGATACCGGATTGCCCAGGTGCGGCATCTCCCAGTCCAGCGCCGCCACGCATTGCGTGCCCCGGTAGAGGCAGTTGCCGACCTTGGAGTCGCCCCAGCACAGTGCCACCGGCTCCGGGTCGCGCGGCTGATTGGCTTCCACCCAGTCCAGCATCCGGCGCAACAGCGGGTAGGGACGGCGGCGGCCTTCCACCCAGGCCAGGTAGCCGCGGTAGTAGGCGATCATCTGCGCCAGGGGCGTCTTGCCCAGATGCGGACGATCGAGGAAATCGAAGCCGCGGGCGCGCCAGTCCACCCGGTTGATCGCGGCGATGGTGTCGACGCACTGGCGCCAGACCTCGCCCTGCTCGGCCGGGCTCATGTCGTGCAGCCAGCCCGCGGCGTGGTAGGGCGGATTCTCCAGCGGCGCGAGGCCCTCGATCCGGTCCATCAGATAGAAGGGCACGCCGAACGGGCTGTCTTGGTCGCAGAAGCCGAGCAGTCCGGGCACCGGCACGTCGCTGCCCTGCAACAGATCCATGCAGCGATACTGCAACTTCAGGTCGTACTCGGGGAATACGGCCGTGGCGCGGGGCTGCAGGCGCGCCACCAGGGGCCGCCGTTCGAGCTGGCCGTTGCGCCGCCAGTCCAGGTCCAACAGCCAGGTCTCGTTGGAAAACCCGCTGGAGGGCATTTTCAGATTGTTGACGGCGATGTCCCGTGCATCCGGGAACGCCCCGGCCAGCCAGTGGGTCAATTTCGCCGCGACGGTTGCCGCGTCCTGTTTCATCCCGTTTCTCCTCTTGCGTTGGCGTGGTCTCAGGCCTCGGGCAGGCCCAGTTCGGGCCAGGCGCCATGAACGTAGGTCTGGCAGTTGCCCCAGCCGACGGCGCCGGTTTCACTGTCCCGCATCTCGATCACGCAGTCGCGGAACTGGTTGAGCCGCGCCACCGTTTCCGGCAGGGAGCAGTCGGCGAAATACTCGCCCTCCAGATGCTGCCGGCCCCGCCACTGGCCGTGGAACTTGCCGTCCAGTCCATGATACAGGCCGCCCCCCAGATGGAAGCCGGTATCGCTGACCGGCCGCGCCGTCAGCACCCGCTGGCGGCCGTCGGCCATGGTGATGCGGAACTCGCCGCCGAGCAGGCGCTTGTTGACCGGGTTGAATTTGATCGCCGGCGTGAGGCCGATGAAGGCTTCGCGCCGGCCGTCGGCGAACTCGAAGTGGCCTTGCAGCTTCTCGTGGCGGAAACCCGGACCGCCGTAGTAGAGGTAATACTGATGGAAGGCGAAATTGCCGCCGTCGGCACGCTCGAAATAGACCGGGTTCCAGATCGCCAGGGCCTGCTGCATCAGGCCGGACTCCATCGGCTCCGGCGTGACGTCCATCACCGGGGCGCCGACGCTGGGCCGGATGCCCCAGGAATGATCGCGGGTCATCACCCAGGTGTCCCGCGTCACCTCGGTCCGCACGCCCTGGACTTCGACCCAGCCCTCGGCCCGCCCGGTCTGGTGGTAGCGGATCTGGTCCGCCGTGCGGCGGTAACCGCGCATGGTGCGGCGATCCTCGCGCTCCTCGGTGAAGCAGGGCACGGTGCCTTCCAGCACCAGATCGAAGGCGATGGGCTGGATGTCGTTCTTTTCCAGCACCACCCGGATCTTCTTCAGGGGTTCGAGGATCTCGTAGCGGATCGGCCCCACGTTCAAGGTGTTGGGATCGACGTTCAATTCGCGGCTCCCCCGGACGTTCCACTGCTCGACGCCCCGGGAGACCCCGGCGTAGGCGTCCACCACGTCGCGGTTGGTGTACTTGCCCAGGCCCAGGTCGATCTGCAGCGAGCCATCCCGCGCCGCCGCCATCAGGCAGACCTTTTCCGTCCAGGCATGGTCGGTCTGGGAAACCGTGGCGAAGGTCTCCACGATCTGGTGATTGAAGAATTCGTCGGCCTCCAGAAGAGGTCCAATGGTTCCACCGGCCATGTGCATTGACTCCGTGAGAATGAAAAGGGTTGCCGTGCAATTTACAAGTGTAAATTACAGATTCCGCGGGTGTAAAGCTTCAAGAAACAACTCGGGCCCACCGGGCGCCTGGTTTGGGTGCGACAAAACCGAGCCTGCTCGGATTGAAGTCGCCGCCATTCCGAAATAAAAACGCACCAGATTGATTTATATTGATTTTCAGCGAAATCCGGCACCCTGGAAAGGGTGGCGAAAGCGAGTAGCCAAAGGCACGGGGGCTCCGCTTAAATGTTCACTCCACTCCGCCGACCACGATGAAATCCAGTCCAGCCCCCCGCCGCCGCAATCCGATTCAATCCCGCGCCGAAGCCACGCTCGCGGCCATCCGGGAGGCGTGCCTGAGGATTCTCGAACAGGAGGGACCGGACCGCCTGACCACCAATCGCATCGCCGAGGTCGCCGGCATCAGCATCGGCAGCCTCTACCAGTACTACGCCGACAAGCACGCGATCGCCGCCGACATCTGCAACAGCCTGCTGGTGGCCGATCTGGGCGAACTGGACCGCTACACCGAACAAAGCCTGTTCATGGCCAAGAAGTCCCTTGACGAAACCCTGGCTTTTTTCATCCAGGAGAAGGTCGCCCGCCATCGCAAGCTGTATCGGCAGTTGAAGGACTTCTATCTGGAAATCCACTGGCGCTACGATTTCGAAACCTACATGCTCGAGCATTTCCCCCAGCGGATGACCACCGCCGACTTTCTGCACATCGTACTCAGGCGCTATCGCGAGGAACTGGCTCCCCGCGACTTCTCCATAGCGGCGACCATGGTGGTCAACGCCATCGAAGGCACCATCCACGCCACCCTGGACCACAACCCGGAACAGATCCTCAACGCGGCATTCAGCGAGGAACTGCTGGCCCTCGTGCTGGGCTACCTGAAGCACCCGCCGCCCCTGTCCTCGATTTCCCCAAGCCAACCACCGCAATGATCTACTACTTCGACTTCGCCATCTGGTTCAGGCTGGTCCGCCTGGCGGCCCAGGAACCCAACTCCGGAGCCCGGCGCAGCCTGCTCAAGCTGCTGCTGTGGGCCGTGCCCCTGCGCGCCGCGGTCCACGCCCTGTGCTTTTTCCTCGACGGCATCCTCTTCCCCGGCCTGTGGCGGGTGAAGGTCAAGGCGCCGGTGTTCGTCATCGGCCACGCCCGCAGCGGCACCACCCTGGCCCACCGCCTGCTGTGCGGCGACGAGCGTTTTTCCGCCTTCAAATACTACGAACTGCTGCTGCCCTCGCTGCTGCAGAAAAAGCTGGTGCGCCTGGTGGCCTGGCTGGACCGCCATCTTTTCGGCCGCCGCATCGAGCGGCGCCTGCAGGACTGGGAAAAGCGCAAGTTCGGTCCCACCCAGCACATCCACAAGATGGGGCTCACCATCCCCGAGGAGGACGACCTGATCTACCAGGCCTCCTGCGCCTCCGGCTTCTGGATGACCAAGCTGCCCTACATGGGCGAACTGGACTTCTTCCACATCGACCAGCGCCCCGCCGCCAGCCGCCGCCGCATGATGCGCTTCTACAAGGAGTGCGTGCGCCGCCAGCTCTACCTGAACGGCGGCGACCGCATCCACCTGAGCAAGAACCCCACCTGGTGCGGCCGCGTGGAGTCGCTGATCGAGGCGTTCCCCGACGCCCGCTTCGTGGTGCTCTACCGCAATCCCTACGAGACCATCCCCAGCCTGTTGAAGCTCCTCAACGTGAGCTGGAAGCTCCAGGGCAACATGTCGGCCGAGCGCATCCGGGAATCCACCCGGGTGATGACCGACCTCTCCTACGAGACCTATCTCTACCCGATCGAAGCCTTGAAACGCCACCCCGACGTGCCTTGCGCCGTCATCGACTACCGGCGGCTGACCGCCGCGCCCAAGGCGACGATCGAGCAGGTGTATGCCGACCTCGGGCTGGAGATGACGCCCGCCTACCGCGCCTTCCTCGACGCCGAGGAGGCCCGCGCCAAGCGCCACGAGACGGAGCACCGCTACAGCCTGGCCGAGTTCGGCCTTTCCGACCAGGAAATCCGCCAGCGCCTGGCGCCGCTCTTCGAACAATTCCACTGGGATGCGGACACGGCATCCCTCTCTGCCCAGGAGTCCGACCATGACTGACAAAAACCAACCCCAGGATGCCGCCACCCAGGCCGACGCCGACGAACTGCGCGCCGCCTGGGACGAGTTGCTCACCCAGGTGGCCTCCGCCCGCGACGCCATCGACGACCCGGCCCTCTGGCCGCCCCCGGCCTCGCCCCGCAACCTGGCCGAAGGCTACCGCTACGTGCTCGGCTTCCTCTACGGCTCCCTGGCCCGGGGCCTGGGGCCGACGCCGGAGAATCCCTATTTCGTGCGCGCGATCCAGCCGCTCAACCGCTCCACCATCGACAACGCCGACGCCATCTACCTCTCGGCCCCCATCGACGGCAACCACAGCTACGTCATCCGCGGCCGCGCCGGCGACACGCGCCACTGGCGCGGCGAGCCCCCCATCGAGAACGGCCGCAAGGCGCCCCACTACGTGATCTTCGAGGCCCCCAGCGGCTATTCCGGCGACAGCGGCAGCCTCAAGGAAATGCAGGCCGGCTCCCGCATCAACTGCTCGATGCTGGACTGCACCGACCTCCAGGTCAACGCGGACGGCAGCTTCGAGATTCTGCTCGCCCCGGAAAAGCCCGAGGGTTACAGCGGCAACTTCATGCTCACCCGCGCCAGCCGCACCCGCACCAAGAAGGACGGCACCACCGAGACCCGCGAGTACGTGGCCCAGATGGTGGTGCTGCGGGAGCTGTTCTACGACTGGGCCAACGAAGACCTGCTCGATCTCTTCATCCACCGGGTGGACCGGCTCGGCCGGCCCGGCCCCGCCTACACGCCGGCCCAGGCGGCCGGGCAGATGCGCCAGATCGGCAGGATCACGCGCAATCAGGTGCATTTCTGGAACGAGTTCTACGCCATCACCTGCGAAGCCTACGGCGACATGAACGGCGACGGCGAATGCTTCATGCCCCGCAACGCCTTCAACAAGCCCAACGCCGCGTCGCTCGCCACCGCCGGCGGCATGAGCACCAACATCTACTGCGGCGGCATCTTCGAACTGGCCCCCGACGAGGCGCTGATCATGGAGCTGCGCCAGCCCATCGAGCCCTATTACATCGGCTTCCACCTGGGCAACATGTGGGGCGAATCCCTCGAATTCGGCGGCGCCCAGAGCAGCCTCAACGCCTTCCAGGCCGACCGCGAGCCGGACGGCACCCTGCGTTACGTGATCGCCCACCAGGACCCCGGCATCGCCAACTGGATCGACACCACCGGCCACCCCGAAGGCTACATGTCGGTACGCTGGGCCTATCCGGAGCGGCCCAAGGACAACTGGCCCTGGGCCACGGCCCAGGTGGTGAAGTTCGCCGACCTGGACCGCCACCTGCCCGCCCACACCCGCCGCGTCACGCCGGAGGAACGCCGCGCCGTGATCGCCATGCGCCAGGAACACGTGCAGCGCCGCTACCGTCATCATTGATCGACAGGAAACGCCATGCCCGATATCCTGAAGGATAAAGTCGCCATCGTCACCGGCGCCAGCCGCGGTATCGGTGCCGGCATCGCCCTGCGCCTCGCCGCCGAGGGCGCCAAGGTGGTGATCACCGCCCGCACCCTGGAGGCCGACGGCAAGCTGCCCGGCTCCCTGAACGAGACCGCCGCACGCATCCGCGCACTGGGCGGCGAATGCCTCTGCGTCCAGGCGAATCTGGCCGACCCCGAGGATCGCGCGCGCATCGTGCCCGCCGCCATCGAACGCTTCGGCGGCGTGGACATCCTGGTG
The DNA here is from genome assembly GCF_007833355.1 of Denitratisoma sp. DHT3. Taxonomy (NCBI): domain Bacteria; kingdom Pseudomonadati; phylum Pseudomonadota; class Betaproteobacteria; order Nitrosomonadales; family Sterolibacteriaceae; genus Denitratisoma; species Denitratisoma sp. DHT3. Next base: position 2,384,218 of record NZ_CP020914.1, read on the forward strand.
AACAACGCCGCCGCCGCCCACTACCGGCCCACCCGCGAGCAGAAGCCGCGCCATACGCACCTGGGCTTCGAGATCAACTTCTTCGCTCCGCTGGAACTCTCCCAGCAGGCGATTCCGAGCATGGCGCAGCGGGGTGGCGGCTGGATACTCAACATTTCCAGCGCCACCTCGCGGGCCCCGGACCCCGCCCCCTACGATCCCCAGAACCGCTACCTGCAATTCCACGTGCACGTCGGCCCCACCCTCTATGCCGCCAGCAAATCGGCGCTGGAGCGCCTGTCCGCCGGCATGGCGGCGGAACTGGCGGCGGACCGGATCGCGGTGAATACCCTGGCGCCGGTGGAAGCCGTGGCCAGCGAAGGCGCCCTGGCCACCGGCGCCATCGATGCCGTCGCCCACATGGAGCCGGTGGAAGCCATGGCCGAAGCCGCGCTGCAACTCTGCTCGCGCCCGCAGTCGCAGCTCTCCGGCCGCTGCGTGCTGAGCCTGGACCTGCTGCGGGAACTGGGCATCCATACGGTCAAGACCCTGGATGGCGCCCGGACGCTGCCCGATTATTCCTTTTGAACAGCCACCCTGGAGCCGCCCCTGGAAGCTGCCTCAAAAGACGTCCTTCAACCGCTCGGGGCGCCCATTTTCCATTCGCGGGAAACGGCAACGAACGTTTGCCGACGGATCAAATCCGGCAGGCCCCGCGGGCAAAATGGACAATGGCGAACTCAGGGCAGAACCCGGGCTTGATAGTAGACTGAGCCGGATCGCCCCACATGCGCCCGCGCCCGGAACCCGATGCCTCCGCTCCAGCCGATTACCGACCCCAGCCCCGGCATTCCCCCCCGTTCCATCCTCTGGGTGGCCCTCCTGATCTGGACGGCGCTGGCCGGCGCCTTCATGCTGTTCAGCATCAATGTCCTCCGCGACAAGAGCGTCGAGCACGCGACCCTGGTCGCCAACGCCTATCTGGACAAGGACTTGGCGGTGCGAAGCTGGCTCTCCAGCCATGGCGGCGTCTATGTCCGGCCGGACGAGCGCACGCCGCCCAATCCCTATCTGACGCTCCCCGAGCGGGACGTGACGACCACCTCGGGCAAGGCCCTGACCCTGATGAATCCGGCCTACGCCACGCGTCAGTTGATGGAGGATTTCGCCGCCCAGTACGGTTTCAAGGGCCACCTGACCAGCCTCAAGCTGAAGAATCCGGGCAATGCCCCGGACGAGTGGGAACGTCGGGCGCTGCTGCGCTTCGAGCAGGGCGACCAGAAGGTCATCGACCTGACCGTCGTCGGCGGCGGCGAGACCCTGCGCCTGATCCGCGCGGTGTATATGGAGAAGAGCTGCATGCGCTGCCACGGGGATCTGGGCATCCCGGTCGGCGGCGTGCGCGGCGGCATCAGCATCCAGGTTCCGCTGGCGCCGTTCCGCCACGAGCGGGACGAGCACATGCGGTCCATTCTCCTGACGCATGGCGGCATCTGGCTGCTGGGCGTCTTCGCCATCGGCGCGCTGTCGCGCCGCGACACGCAACGCCGCCGCAGGCAGAACCGCATCGACGACGCGCAGTTGCGCAACGAGCGGCGGATTGCCGCCACCCTTGCCCTCAGCGAACGCATCGACGAACTGAGCGAGCGCGAAATCATCCAGGAAGGCATCGAGGAAGCGCAGCATCTGACCAACAGCCAGATCGCCTATTTCCATTTCATCAACGAGGACCAGCGCGGCATCGAACTGGTGGCGTGGTCGCGTTCCACCCTGGCGAACTGCGCGGCGGTCGAAGCGAGCCACTACCCGATCGAGCAGGCCGGCATCTGGGCCGACTGCGTGCGCCTGCGGCAGTCGGTGCTGCACAACGAGTATGCGCACGCCACGGGCCGGCACGGACTGCCCGACGGCCACGTACCGATCCAGCGCCACCTCGGGGTGCCGGTGCTGGAGGGCGGGCTGATCCGGGCCATGGCCGGCGTCGGCAACAAGCAGGCGCCCTACGACGACGACGACGTGCGGCTGCTTCAGCTGCACGCGGTCGACATCTGGAAACTGGTCCAGCGCAAGCGCTCGGAGTCCAGGCTGCGGGCCAGCGAACGGCTGCTGAAGGAAGCCCAGCAGATGTCCGGGGTCGGGAGCTGGGCGCTCGACCCGATCAGCAAGCGCTTCGAATGGTCCGAGGAAGTGTTCCGCATCTGCGGCCAGGACCCCGCCACGTTCCACCCGGACCTGGCGAACGTGCTCCCCCTGGTCGCTCCTGAGCACCAGGAGGAGCTGCTCGCCCAAGTGGAGGCGATCGGCCAGGCCGGGATTCGCACCTTCCAGCTGCGGATCGTCCTGCCCAGCGGCGAATCGCGCCAGATCCAGGTGCGCGGACAGACCCTGTCGTCGCCGCACGGCGTGACTGAACTGGTCATCGGCACGGTGCAGGACATCACCGAACACCAGGAGATGGAGACCCTGCGCCGCAGCGAGGCCGACCTTTCCGCCCTGATCGAGAATACCGACCGCATCGTCTGGTCGGTGGACACCGATCTGCGCCTGGTGATCCGCAACAGCGCCTTCGCCGACCTGTCGATCGACCTCTTCGGTCACGAGCTGGCGCCCGGCGACAGCGCGGTCGACGGGAACGGCGCCGACTGGCGCGGGCATTACGAGCGCGCGCTGGCCGGAGACCGATTCGTCATCGAGACGCAGTTGCAGAGTTCCTCGGGTCAGCAGCGCTGGCTGGATTTCGCCTTCTTCCCGATCCGCGGCGCCAACGGCCGCATCACCGGCGTCACCGTCTTCGGCCGCGACTTCACCGAGCGCATGTCCGCCGAAGCCGCCCAGCAGCGGACTCTCGAACGCATGTCGCAGATGGTGGCGGAACTGGAAGCCCACCACCAGCAGAACACGCAGCTGCACCGCCTGAACGACCTGATCCAGAGCTGCCGGGACGAGGCCGAGGCGTACACCATCATCCGCGTCACCCTGAGCGAACTGTTCCCCGGCGTCGCCGGCGCGCTCGTCCTGCCGCAGCCTCTCGGCCTGGAGCCCGTCGTCCGTTGGGGAGAGGACGGGCGGCTGTCATCCCTGTTCCAGACCGACGACTGCTGGGCGCTGCGCCAGGGCAGGATGGTCGAGGTGACCGACCCGGCCAACGAGCTGGTCTGCCGGCATTTCGAGGCCGTTCCCGCGTACGGCTACCTGTGCCTGCCGCTGATGGTCCATGGCGACATGATCGGACTGCTGCATCTGGCGTATCCGCCGCATGCGGCCCGGCAGGAGCGGGACAACCTGCGGGAGCTGCTGCGCTCGGCCGGCGAAACCATCAAGCTCTCCCTGTCCAATCTGCGGATGCGCGAGGCCATGCGCGAACAGGTCACCCACGATCCGCTGACCGGCCTCTTCAACCGCCGCTACCTGGACGAAACCCTGCCCCGCGAACTGCACCGCGCCCTGCGCGGGCAGCAGACCCTGGCGGTGGCGATGCTGGACATCGACCACTTCAAGAAATTCAACGACTCCTTCGGCCATGAGGCCGGCGATCAGGTGCTGCGGGAGATCGGCCGCGTGCTGCGGGAGAACCTGCGTCGCAGCGACGTCGCCTGCCGCTACGGCGGCGAGGAACTCTGCGTGCTCATGCCCGACTCCAGCGCCGCGGATGCCCACAAGCGCCTGGAAACCATATGCGACCTGATCCGCGGCATGGCGATCGAATTCCATGGCCAGACCCTGCCCGCCGTCACGGTCTCGGCGGGCCTCGTCGAAGCGCCCGGCCATGGCCAGGATGCCGCCGGGCTGCTGCGGGCCGCCGACACCGCGTTGTACGCCGCGAAGGCGGGAGGGCGGGACCGGATCGTGCTATTCGAAGGAGAAGCGCCCTGAGCCACGCCATGCGGTCGCTGCTCCTGCTGGGCGGACTGCTGCTCGCCCTCTCCGTCCGCGCCGGGTCGCTGCCGCCGCCGGTGGCGCGGGCGTTGCAGCAAGCCGGCATTCCTCCGTCCGCGGTCGCGCTCCAGGTGGAGGAGGTCGGCGACGGCAAGGCGCGGCTGAGCGTGAATGCCGAACGGCCGATGAATCCGGCCTCGACGATGAAGCTGGTGACCACCTATGCCGCCCTCGACCTGCTGGGGCCGGCCCACGTCTGGAAGACCGAGCTGTACGCCGACGCGCCGCCCCGGGACGGCGCGATCGGCAATCTCTATCTGAAGGGGGGCGGCGACCCGAAACTGACCCTGGAGCGGTTCTGGCGCCTGCTGCGGCAATTGAAGGCGCGCGGCGTGCGCGCCATCGAGGGCGATCTGGTGGTGGACCGCGGCATGTTCGACCTCGCCGGCTACGACACCGGCCCGCTCGACGACAAGCCGCTGCGTCCCTACAACGTGGCGCCCGATGCCCTGCTGGTGAATTTCAAGGCCGTGCAGCTGACCCTGGTACCGGACATTACGGCGGGCACCGTGGCGGTCCTGCCCGAGCCCGGCATCGATGGCCTGGAGATCGTCAACGCGCTGACCCTGGGGCGGGGCCGCAACGGCTGCGGCGACTGGAAGGAAGGTCTGCGCGGCGAACTCGCCGCCGCCCGGGGCCGCTATCGCCTGACCCTGAGCGGCGCCTATCCGGCCGCTTGCGGCGAGCGCGACTGGCTGTTGGCGCCGCTGCCGGCGGACGGCTACCTGCTGGGACTGTTCCGCCAGTTGTGGACGGAAATGGGCGGTCGCCTGGACGGCGGCCTGAGGGCGGGGCCGGCGCCGGCCGACGCCTGGCGCGCCGCGAGCCTGGAATCGCCGAGCCTGGCCGAAGTGGTGCGCGACATCAACAAGTACAGCAACAACGTGATGGCGCGCCAGCTGTTCCTCGGTCTGGCCACGGAAAACGGCACCGGCAGCGCCGCGGGCAGGCCGCTGCGGGCAGGCGATGCCGACCTCGCCGTACGCGCCTGGCTGGCGCGGAAGGGCCTGGACTTCCCGGAACTGGTGCTGGAGAACGGCGCCGGCCTGTCGCGCCGGGAACGCATTTCCGCCGCCCATCTGGCGCGTCTGCTGCAAGCGGCCCACGCCAGCCCGCTGATGCCCGAATTCGTCGCCTCCCTGCCGCTGGTGGGGATCGACGGCACCCTGAAGAAACGCATGAACGGCCACGACATCGCCGGCCACGCCCATCTCAAGACCGGCAGCCTGGACGACGTGAAGGCCATCGCCGGCTACGTGCAGGACCGGCGCGGCCGGGAGCGCATCGTGGTGTTCCTGGTCAACCACCCGCGCGCCGAGGCCGCGCAGGCGGCGCAGGACGCGCTGCTGCACTGGGTTTACATGGGCGACGCGGAGTAATCCCGCGTCATGGACCCCGTATTCGTCCTGGCGGTGGTGCTGATCGTCGCCGTGCTGATCTTCGATTACACCAACGGCTTCCACGACGCCGCCAACATCATCGCCAGCGTGATCGCCTCGCGCGCCATGACGCCGGTCCAGGCGGTGCTGGTGGTCGGCTGCTGCGAATTCCTCGGTCCCCTGCTGGGCGGCACGGCGGTGGCCAACACCATCGGCACCTTCGTCGACCTCGCCGACGTGCCGCACCTGGATTCGCTGCTGATCCTGCTGTGCGGACTGTTCGGCGCCACCGCCTGGAATCTGTTCACCTGGTGGCGCGGCCTCCCCTCCTCGTCCTCGCACGCCCTGGTCGGCGGCCTGGCCGGCACGGTGGCGGTCGCGGTGGGCATGGACCACGTCGTCTGGGGCTTCGCCGAACTGGCCCGGGGCCATGTCACGGGCGTGGCCAAGGTGATCCTCGCCCTGCTGCTCTCGCCGCTGATCGGCTTCTGGGCCGGCTACGGCATCCACCGCGCGATGCGCCTGCTTTTGAGCCGGGCCCGGCCCTCGCTCAACCAGGGCCTGCGCAACGCCCAGTTCCTCACCGCCGCCGGGCTGGGTTTTGCCCACGGCGCCAACGACGCCCAGAAGAGCATGGGCATCCTCACCCTGGTGCTGCTGCTGGGCGGCTTCATCGATCGCTTCGAAGTGCCGCCGTGGGTCATGGTCGCCAGCGCCGCCTCGCTCACCCTGGGCATCCTCTCCGGCGGCTGGCGCATCGTCCGCACCCTGGGCTTCGCCATCTACAAGGTGCGGCCGCTCCACGCGCTGGATTCCCAGCTCGCCTCGACCGCGGTGATCCTCTCCGCTTCGATGATCGGCGCCCCGGTCTCCACCACCCACGTGGTGGCCACCTCGATCATGGGCATCGGCGCCTCGGAGCGGCCGCGCGCGGTGCGCTGGGCCAAAGCCGGCGAAATCGCCGTCACCTGGGTCGTCACCGTTCCCGGCGCGGCCCTCACCGCAATCCTGTTTCACGCCATTCTGCGCGCCGCCATGGCGCCCTTCGGGAGCATCCAATGAACGATCCGATCCCCGGTGAGAAGAGCCTGCTGACCCGTCTCTTCGAACGCTTCTTCCCCAGGATGCCGGACTTCTTCGTCCTGCTCCACGAGCAGAGCCGGCAGGTGGAGCACACCGTCAATCTGCTGGTGCGCTACATGGAAAGCGGAGACGACTGCGCCGAGGTGGGGCAGCAGATCCGCCAGGACGAGCACGCCGCCGACAAGGTGAAGGTGCACAACATCCACACCCTGAACGAAGCCTTCTCCACGCCCATCGACCGGGAAGACCTGTACCGGGCGATCGTGCACCTCGACGAGATCGTCAATTACTGCAAGGACACGGTGTCGGAAATGGACGCCCTGGGCGTCAAGCCGGACGCCTTCACCCTGCAGATGGCGCAGCATCTGCAGGAGGGCACCGCGGCATTGCGCGCCGGTTTCGAGAAACTGGGCAAGAACCCCGCCGAATCGGCCACCGACGCCGACCTGGCGCGGCGCGCCGAACGCAAGGTGGAAAAGCTCTACCGCAAGGCACTGGCGCAGCTGTTCCAGGGCGACGACTACATCCACATGTTCAAGCGGCGCGAAATCTACCGCCACCTCACCAACGCCGCCGAGCGCATGGCCCACTGCGCCAATACCCTGCACGACATCGTGGTGAAGATGGTGTGAATCGGGCGGGCCTGTCGAAGGACTGAAGGGCTCGGGACAAACGGTTTCAAATCGATTGCAGCGTTCCAGAAAACAGTTTTTGATTTGTTATCTTAAAATACAGCTTATATTGTGTATTTCAAAATAACAGTCTATGATGCGTATTCTGAAATTACAGCGTGGAATCTGTATGAATCAGTTCACCGTACGTACGGCAGCACAGTTGCCGACCCTGCTCCAGGCGTTTCGCAAGGATGCCGGCCTCACGCAAAGCGAAGCGGCATTGCGCCTGGGCGTCACGCAGCAGACGTATTCCGCACTGGAGCGCAATGCCGAAAAGGTCGGCGCGGCACGGCTGTTGAAGTTGCTCGGCATCCTGGGGGTGGAACTCGTATTGAGCAAACCCGCCGCCGACCGGAAGCCCCCAGCGACTCAAACATCTCCCCACACCCCGGCCTGGTGACCATGGGGCGCCGCTCGCACGCTCGTTCGCTCGGGCTCTGGATGAACGGGGCCTTTGTCGGCACATGGAACCTGGGCGCGCACGGTCCGGACACATTGCGGTACGACCTTGCCTGGACACAGTCGGAGCAAGGACGGCCCCTGTCCCTGTCACTGCCTTTCATGCCGGGCAACGAGCCTCATCGCGGCGACAAGGTCCGCGCCTACTTCGAGAATCTGCTGCCCGACAGCAAGGACATCCGCGAGCGCCTGGCCCGCCGCTACAAGACAGGCGCGACCGACGCGTTCTCGCTGTTGGCGGAAATTGGCCGGGACTGTGTTGGCGCACTGGAAATCCTGCCACCGGATCAGATCAGCGCAGGGCTCGGGCCGGTACAGGCAGAGCCTCTGAACGAGGTCCAAGTCGCACAGGCGCTGCGAGAAACGACAAGCGTCAACACGCTGGGCCTGCCGGACCACGATCAAGACCTCCGCATCTCGATCGCGGGCGCGCAGGAGAAGACGGCGCTGCTCCATCAAGACGGCCAGTGGTGCCTGCCGCAAGGCGGCACGCCCACCACGCATATTTTCAAGCTGCCATTGGGGCTGATTGGCGGCATGCAGCTCGACATGCGCGACTCGGTCGAAAACGAGTGGTTGTGCGCACTGATCCTCAGGGAGTTCGGTTTGCCCGTGGCGGCCTGTCAGCCGCGACAGTTCGAGGACGTGAAGGCCCTGGTGGTGGAACGCTTCGACCGTGCCTGGTGGACGAGTCCGGCTGGCGACCAACGGCTCATTCGCCTGCCTCAGGAAGACATGTGCCAAGCCATCGGGGTGTCGCCGAGCCTCAAGTACGAAGCGGACGGCGGGCCGGGCATGGATCGCATCATGAGCGTGCTGGACGGCTCGATCACGCGCGCGCAAGACCGCCGCACCTTCTTCCAGGCCCAATTGCTGTTCTGGATGCTGTGCGCAACCGATGGCCATGCAAAAAACTTCAGCCTCTTCCTTCGGCCAGGAGGGCGCTACCAGTTGACGCCGCTTTACGATGTGCTGTCGGCCTACCCGATCCTGGGTGAAGGGGTTGGAAAAATTTCGCCCTTCAAGGTCAGGATGGCCATGGCGGTGCGTTCAAGGAATGCGCACTGGAAAATGCGGGACATCCTGCGTCGACATTGGCGGGTGGTGGGGCAGCGCCATGGGGTCTTGACCGAAGACGGGCGCCAGGTCGACTTTCTGATCGATGAAATGATCGAGCGAACACCACGGGTCGTCGCCGCCGTGCACGCCCGACTTCCGCCGAACTTCCCGATGTCGGTCGCCGACAGCATCCTGAACGGCCTGCAAAACGCTGCCGACACGCTCAAGGGCTAGCGTCCAAGCATTACGGCGTTACTGGATCTCACCAGGGGAAGTCGTAATCGACCGTCAGCGGCGCGTGGTCGGAAAAGCGTTGCTCCTTGTAGACCCCGGCGGCCTGCGCGGCGGTGGCGAGGCCCGGCGTGGCGATCTGGTAGTCGATGCGCCAGCCGACGTTCTTGGCCCGCGCCTGGCCGCGGTTGGACCACCAAGTGTAAGCCTCGCCGGTGGCCTCGGGATGGAGGCGCCGATAGACATCGACCCAGCCCTGCTCGTCGAACACCCGCGACAGCCAGGCGCGCTCCTCGGGCAGGAAGCCGGAGTTCTTCAGGTTGCCCTTCCAGTTCTTGAGATCGATTTCCCGGTGGGCGATGTTCCAGTCGCCGCAGATCACGATCTCGCGGCCCTCGGCCCTGAGGCCGGCGAGTACCGGGAAGAACTCGTCCATGAACTCGAACTTGACCTCCTGCCGCTCCGGCGAGCTGGAGCCGGACGGCACGTAGAGCGAAATCACCGACAGATTGCCCCAGTCGGCGCGCAGATAGCGCCCCTCGGCGTCGAAGGCGGCGTGGCCGATGCCCTCGATCACCCGGTCCGGCGCGCGCCGGCTGTAGATGCCGACGCCGCTGTAGCCCTTCTTCTCGGCGTAATGGAAATGGCCGTGGTAGCCGGCCGGCGCGCGCATCCGCTGATCCAGGTCGGCGGCCTGGGCCTTGAGCTCCTGCAGGCAGATCACGTCGGCCCCGTGGACGGCCATCCAGTCGAAGAAACCCTTGGTGGCGGCGGAACGGATGCCGTTCAAATTGGCGGTGACGATGCGCATGGGTCGGCCCTGGCCTGCTCTGTGTTGTCCGGGCCGGGCGTTATAGCACTACTTGGCCCCCCGGTTCCACCACCCGGTTCGGCGGCAGGCCGGAGTCCGGGGCATTCGTACATATTGCCGCCGAAATTCCCAAACGTCAGCGGCGGACGGCGCGGGTAGAATGGCGCCCCATGACGAATCAGGATCTTAGCCACGACTTTCTCGCCTTCGCCTGCGCCAAGGGGGTGCTGCGTTTCGGCGAATTCACCACCAAGGCCGGGCGGCTCTCGCCCTACTTCTTCAACGCCGGCCTGTTCAACGACGGCGACTCCATGGCTCGCCTGTGCGACTTCTACGCCCGCGCCATCGTCGCTTCCGGCGTCCAGTTCGACGTCCTGTTCGGCCCGGCCTACAAGGGCATCCCCCTGGCCACCGGCATCGCCATCAGCCTCTCGCGCCTGGGCCGCAACGTACCCTACGCCTACAACCGCAAGGAAGCCAAGGATCACGGCGAAGGCGGCACCCTGGTCGGCGCGCCGCTGACGGGCCGCGTGCTGATCGTCGACGACGTAATCTCCGCCGGCACCTCGGTGCGGGAATCGGTGGAGCTGATCCGCGCCGCCGGCGCCCTGCCGGCCGGCGTGGTGATCGCCCTGGACCGCCAGGAGCGCGGCAGCGGCAGTCTCTCCGCGGTGCAGGAAGTGGAGCAGAACTACCAGATGCCGGTGGTCGCCGTGGCGGCCCTGCGGGACCTGATCGCCTATCTGCAGGGCAACCCCGAGCTGGAACGCAATCTGGACGCAGTGGTCCGCTATCGCAAACAGTACGGAATCCAGGAGACCTGAACCCATGATGCCGCGTACCCCCCTGTCGTTGCTGGCTCTCGGGCTGGCCCTGGCGGCGCCGGCCCAGGCGGCGCGCAGCTTCTGCTGCACCCTGGACAACGGCACGCGCGCCTGCGGCGACATCCTGCCGGAAGCCTGCCGCAGCCGGTCCTACACGGAATTCAACGAGCAAGGCAACAAGGTGCGCAACGTCGAGGCGCCGCTGACCCCGGCCCAGCAGGCGGCGCGCGACGTTCAACTGAAAAAGCAGCGCGAGGCCGAGCAGCAGGCCCTGGAGCAGAAGCGGCGCGACAGCGCCCTGCTCGCCACCTATGCCACGGAGAAGGAACTGGACCAGGCCCGCGACCGCCTGGTCACCGAACTGGAACGCGGCATCCAGGACTCCAAGGGCAAGCTCGACGACGCCATCAAGGAACAGACCAAGCTGGCCAAGGATGCGGAGTTCTACAGGAACAAGCCGCTGCCGGCGGACCTCAAGGTCGCCCAGCGCCGCAACCAGCAGGCACTGGAAGCGGAACGGAACAGTATCGAGAACAAGAAGAAGGAAATCGAGCAGGTCGCCGCCCGCTTCGAGGCCGACCGCAAGCGCCTGCGCGAACTGCGCACGCCGAAGCAGGACTAGCCACGGATTTCCTGCCGAACGAAAAGGCCGCTCCGATGAGCGGCCTTTTCGTTGCGCCGGGTTCGCGCCGGATCAGCCGGCCAGCTTGGCGCGCAGCAGTTCGTTCACCTGCTGGGGATTGGCCTTGCCCTTGGTGGCCTTCATGGCCTGGCCCACCAGGGCGTTGAAGGCCTTCTCCTTGCCGGCGCGGAACTCCTCGACGGATTTCTGGTTGGCGGCCAGCACTTCGTCGATGATGGCCTCGATGGCGCCGCTGTCGGTGATCTGCTTGAGGCCCTTGGCCTCGATCACCGCATCGGCAGACTGGCCTTCGCCGTTCCACAGGGCGTCGAAGACCTCCCGGGCGATCTTGTTGGAGACGGTGTTGTCGGCGATGCGCAGGATCACCCCGGCCAGTTGGGCGGCAGTGACGGGGGCGGCGGCGATTTCCAGGTCGACCTTGTTGAGGCGCGCGGCGATCTCGCCCATCACCCAGTTGGCGCAGAGCTTGGCATTGGCCTTGCCGGCGGCGGAGACGGCCTCCTCGAAATAGCGGGCGGTATCGCGCGTCGCGGTCAGCGTCGCCGCATCGTAGGCGGAGAGGCCGTAGTCGGCCTCGAAGCGCTGCTGCATGGCGCCGGGCAGTTCGGGCAGGCCCGCCTTCACCTCGGCGATCCAGTCGGCCTTGATCTCCAGCGGCAGCAGGTCGGGATCGGGGAAGTAGCGGTAGTCCTGGGCGTCCTCCTTGCTGCGCATGGCGCGGGTCTCGCCCGTGTCGGGGTCGAACAGCACGGTGGCCTGCTGGATCCTGCGGCCTTCCTCGATCTCGTTGATCTGCCACTGGATCTCGTAGTTGATCGCCTGTTCGAGGAAGCGGAAGGAGTTGAGGTTCTTGATCTCGCGCCGGGTGCCCAGGGGCGCGCCGGGGCGGCGCACGGAGACGTTGGCGTCGCAGCGGAAGCTGCCTTCCTGCATGTTGCCGTCGCAGATGCCGATCCAGGTGACCAGGCCGTGCAGCGCCTTGGCGTAGGCCACGGCCTCGGCGGCGGAGCGCATGTCGGGCTCGGAGACGATCTCCAGCAACGGCGTGCCGGCGCGGTTGAGGTCGATCCCGGTCTTGCCGTGAAAATCCTCATGCAGCGACTTGCCGGCATCCTCCTCGAGGTGGGCGCGGGTCAGATGAACGAATTTGTCCGTCGCGTTTTCTCCCTGGCCGACGCGGATGGCGAGGCCGCCGCCGGAGACCACGGGGATCTCGAACTGGCTGATCTGGTAGCCCTTGGGCAGGTCGGGGTAGAAGTAGTTCTTGCGGGCGAAGATGGAGCGGGGCGCGATCTCGGCACCGACGGCCAGACCGAACTTGATGGCGCAGACCACGGCTTCGCGGTTCAGCACCGGCAGCACGCCGGGCAGGGCGATGTCCACCGCGCAGGCCTGGGCGTTGGGCGCGGCGCCGAAGGCGGTGGCGGCGCCGGAAAAGATTTTCGATTGGGTCTGGAGCTGGGCATGGGTTTCCAGCCCGATCACTACTTCCCACTGAGCTTCCCACTGCATGGTCAGATTCCTTGAGGCATGCGCAGATGCCAGTCGGTGTGCTGTTGGTACTGGTGGGCGGCGTTCAACATCTTCGCTTCGCCGAACCAGGGGCCGATCAGTTGCAGGCCGACGGGCATGTTGCCCTGGCCGAAGCCGCAGGGCAGGGACATGCCGGGCAGGCCGGCGAGATTGGTGGAAATGGTGTAGATGTCGGACAGGTACATCTGCACCGGATCGGCGCTCTTCTCGCCGAACCTGAAGGCCACCGAGGGCGAAGCGGGGCTGGCGATCACGTCGCAGACCTTGAAGGCTTCGGTGAAATCGTTGGCGATCAGGCGGCGGATCTTCTGCGCCTTCAGGTAGTAGGCGTCGTAGTAGCCGTGGGACAGCACGTAGGTGCCGATCAGGATGCGGCGCTGGACCTCGGCGCCGAAGCCCTCGGCGCGGGTCTTGCTGTACATGTCCGCCAGGTCGGCGTACTCGGCGGCGCGGTGGCCGTAGCGCACGCCGTCGAAGCGGGAGAGGTTGGAGCTGGCCTCGGCCGGGGCGATCACGTAGTAGGCGGGCACCGAGAGGCCGGAGTTGGGCAGGCTGACCTCCACGGTGGTGGCGCCCAGCTTGCGGTACTGGTCGAGGGCCGCCTCGACGGCGGCGCGCACGTCGTCGTCCATGCCGGGGCCGAAGAATTCCTTGGGCAGACCGATGCGCAGGCCGGAAAGCGGCTTTTCCAGGTCGCGGCCGTAGTCCTCGGCGGGGCGCTCCAGGGAGGTGGAATCGCGCTCATCGAAGCCGGCCATGGCGGAGAGCAGCCAGGCGCAGTCCTCGGCGGACTTGGCCATGGGACCGGCCTGGTCCAGGCTCGATGCGAAGGCGATCATGCCGTAGCGGGAACAGACGCCGTAGGTCGGCTTCAAGCCCGTGAGGCCGCACAGGCTGGCGGGCTGGCGGATCGAGCCGCCGGTGTCGGTGCCGGTCACTACGGGGGCAAGGCGGGCGGCAATGGTGGCTGCGGAGCCACCCGAGGAGCCGCCGGGTACGCGATTCACGTCCCAGGGGTTCTTCACCGGACCGTAGTGGGAGGTCTCGTTGGAGGAGCCCATGGCGAACTCGTCCATGTTCACCTTGCCCAGGGTCACCATCCCGGCCGCCTTGAGCCTGGCGACCACGGTGGCGTCGTAGGGGCTGACGAAGTTGGACAGCATCTTCGAGCCGCAGCTGGAGAGCCAGCCTTCGGTGCAGAAGATGTCCTTGTGGGCCAGGGGGATGCCCAGCAGCGGACCCGCTTCACCAGCGGCGCGGCGGGCGTCCGCCGCCGCCGCCTGGACCAGGGTCCGCTCCCGGTCCACGGTGACGAAGGCGTTGTAGACGGGGTTGAGTTTTTCGATGCGGTCGAGGAACAGGGTCGCCAGTTCGACGGCGGACACCTGCTTCGCCGCCAGGGCGGCGGAGAGTTGTTTCAGGGAAGCGTTGATCATGGCCGCGCTCACTCGATGACCTTGGGCACGAGATACAGGCCGGCCTCGGTTTCCGGGGCCACGGCCTGGAAGGCGTCGCGGCGGTCGGTTTCGGTCACGACGTCGGGGCGCAGGCGCTGCACCACGTCGAGCGCGTGGGCCATGGGCTCGATGCCCGCCGTGTCGACGGCCTGGAGCTGTTCGATGAAGGAAAAAATGCCGTTGAGCTGGTCGCGGGTGGTCTCGAGCTGCGCCGGAGACAGTTCGATACGGGCCAGCCGGGCGATCCGGCCGACCTCATCAAGGGTCAGGGACATGCGGGAAATTGGGCGTGGATTGCGAGCGCGTTAGGGTATCATAAGCGCCGTTTCCGTCGCAGCTTTCCCCCAGTTCGCTGCATCAACTTCCCCAAGAGAACACGATGTTCGGATTCCTCCGTTCCTATTTTTCCAACGACCTGGCCATCGACCTGGGCACCGCCAACACCCTGATCTACGTCCGCGGCAGCGGCATCGTCCTGGACGAGCCCTCCGTGGTGGCGATCCGCACCGAGGGCGGCCCCAATGCCAAGAAGACCATCCAGGCCGTGGGCGCTTCCGCCAAACAGATGCTGGGCAAGACGCCGGGCAACATCACCGCCATCCGTCCGATGAAGGACGGGGTGATCGCCGACTTCACCGTCACCGAGCAGATGTTGAAGCAGTTCATCAAGAAGGTGCATGACTCGCGCCTGTTCTCCCCCAGCCCGCGCATCATCATCTGCGTGCCCTGCGGCTCGACCCAGGTGGAGCGCCGGGCGATCCGCGAATCGGCGCTGGGCGCCGGCGCCAGCCAGGTGTACCTGATCGAGGAGCCGATGGCCGCGGCCATCGGCGCCGGCCTGCCGGTGTCGGACGCCACCGGCTCGATGGTGGTGGACATCGGCGGCGGCACCACCGAGGTGGGCGTGATCTCCCTGGGCGGCATGGTCTATGCCGGCTCGGTGCGGGTCGGCGGCGACAAGTTCGACGAGGCCATCATCGCCTACATCCGCCGCAACTACGGCATGCTGATCGGCGAGACCACCGCCGAGCAGATCAAGAAGGAGATCGGCTCCGCCTTCCCCGGCTCCGAGGTCAAGGAACTCGAAGTCAAGGGCCGCAACCTGGCCGAGGGCATCCCCCGTTCCTTCACCATCTCCTCCAACGAGATCCTCGAAGCCCTGACCGATCCGCTGAACCAGATCGTCGGCGCGGTGAAGGTGGCCCTGGAGCAGACCCCGCCCGAGCTGGGCGCGGACATCGCCGAGAAGGGCATGGTGCTCACCGGCGGCGGCGCCCTGCTGCGCGACCTCGACCGGCTGCTGATGGAAGAGACCGGCCTGCCGGTGCTGGTGGCGGACGATCCCCTGACCTGCGTGGTGCGCGGCTCCGGCATGGCCCTGGAAAAGATGGACAAATTGGGCAGTATTTTCGCCAACGAGTGAGCCTTTCCCCGTTAGCTTGTGAGGCGGCGCCAGCGACGCGCCGCCTTTTCGTTTCCAGCGCGCGGACGGGAGTATTCAAACCTTGATGAACGTCGTCGGTCATTCGCCTCCTCCGTTTTTCAAACGCGGACCGGCGCCCCTTGCCCGGCTGACCTTCTACCTCGTCCTCGCCGTCATGGTGATGGTGGCGGACCTGCGCTTCCACACCCTGGAATGGCTGCGCACCGGTCTCAACGCGCTGGCCTGGCCGCTGCAGCGCCTGGCCTACCTGCCGCTGGAGGCGGGCGGCGACATCGGCCAGCACCTGCGGCGCATGTCCGCGCTGCAGGCGGAAAACCAGGACCTGCACAGCCGCCAGCTCAGCACCGCCAATCTGCTGCTGCGCCAGCGCCATCTGGAAGACGAGAACAAGCAGTTGCGCGCGCTGCTGGACATGCGCGGCCGCCAGCCGGTCGGCGGCCAGGTGGCGGACATCCTCTACGCGGCGCGCGACCCCTTCGCCCGCCGCGTCATCATCGACAAGGGCCTGCAGGCCGACATCAAGGCCGGCCAGGCGGTGATCGACGACATCGGCGTGATCGGCCAGGTGACCCGAGTGTTTCCGCTCACCGCCGAGGTGACGCTGCTCACCGACAAGGAACAGGCGATCCCGATCCAGGTGCAGCGCAACGCCCTGCGCGCCGTATTGACCGGCGCCGGCGCCGGCGCCATGGAACTGCGCTTCCTGGCCGCCAACGACGACGTGCAGGTGGGCGACATCCTGGTCACCTCGGGCCTGGACGGCGTCTATCTGCCCGGACTGCCGGTGGCCAGGGTGACCCGCATCGACCGCGACCAGTCCTTCTCCTTCGCCCGCATCTTCTGCGTCCCCCTGGCCGGCGTGGAGCGCCACGGCCTGGTGCTGGTGCTCGACCACCGCGAAGCCCTGCCGCCGCGCCCGGAAGAACCGGCAGCGCAGCACGAGATTCCCGTCAAGGGCCGGAAAAGGTAGCGCGATGCAGCCTTCCCACACCTCCAACCGCATCCTGCTGCCGGTCCGCCCCTGGTTCATCTGGCTGTCGCTGGCGCTCGCGCTGTTCCTCAACATGGTTCCCTTCGGCCAGCTGCCGGGCATCCCCGACTGGGTGATCCTGGTGCTGATCTTCTGGTGCATCCACCAGCCGTTCAAGATCGGGATGGGCGCCGCCTTCCTGCTGGGCATCGCGATGGACGTGGTCGATGGCAGCGTGATGGGGCAGCACGCCCTGGCCTACGTGCCGATCGCCTACGTGGCCGGCGGCCTGTCCCGGCGCATCCTCTGGTTCCCCCTGATGGAACAGGCGCTGCAGATCCTGCCGATGCTGCTCGGCGCGCAACTGATCATGCTGGTGGCGCGCATGTTGGCCGGCGGCGCCTTTCCCGGCCTGGCCTGGTTCCTCGCCAGCGTGGTGGGCGCCGCGCTCTGGTATCCGCTGACCTACCTGCTGCTGCTGCCCCAGTATCAGCCGGTGGAGCGGGACGACAACAGGCCCATATGAGCGAAGCTCATATGGGCCTGTTGCCCAGAACACTGCCCACTCCCTGTCCCCCGCCCCGAGGAGGGTGGGAGTTGCGCCAGCGCAACCCCTTGGGGAAGGAACTGCCCACCCCCTACCCCCGCCCCGAGGGCGGGGGCAACTGATCAGTGCGCCGGTGCTACCGGCGCGGGGTTGTTGAGGCGGGGACGCGGTGGAGTTCAAGAACCCGAGCGACGAACTGGAGTTGTTCCGCAGCCGGCTGGGCATCGCCGGCGGGTTCGTGCTGCTCTGCTTCAGCCTCCTGCTGATGCGCTTCGTCTGGCTCCAGGTGGTGCAGTACAGCTACTACAAGACCCGCGCCGAGGAGAACCGGATTTCCCTGGTGCCGATCGTGCCCAACCGGGGCCTGATCGTGGACCGCAACGGCGTCGTGCTGGCGCGCAACTATTCGGCCTACACCCTGGAGATCACGCCCTCCCGCGTCTCCCATCTGGAAACGGTGATCGACGAGCTGTCGACCATCATCGACATCCAGCCGCGCGACCGCAAGCGCTTCAAGCGCCTGCTGGAGGAATCGAAGAACTTCGAATCCCTGCCGATCCGCAACCGCCTGACCGACACCGAAGTGGCGAAGTTCATCGCCCACCGCTACCGCTTCCCCGGCGTCGACATCAAGGCCCGCCTGTTCCGCCAGTATCCGCTGGGGGATTTCGGCTCGCACCTGCTGGGCTACATCGGCCGGGTCAATGACCGCGACCTGGGCAAGATCGAGGACCGCAACCAGGAAGACAACTACCGCGGCACCGAGCACTTCGGCAAGACCGGTCTGGAGCAGCATTATGAATTCGAGCTGCACGGCGTCACTGGCTTCGAACAGATGGAAGTCGACGCCGGCGGCCACGCGGTGCGTACCCTGGCCCGCACCGCGCCGGTGGCCGGCAACAATCTGACCCTGACGGTGGATGCCAAGCTGCAGCAGGTGGCGGAGAAGGCCTTCGGCGCGCGGCGCGGCGCGCTGGTGGCGATCGAACCCACCACCGGCGGCATCCTGGCCCTGGTCTCGGTACCCAACTACGACCCCAACCTGTTCGTGGACGGCATCGACTATCAGAACTGGGAAGCACTCAACAACTCCCCGGACAAGCCAATGGTCAACCGGGCACTGAACGGCGCCTATCCGCCCGGTTCCACCTTCAAGCCCTTCATGGCCCTGGCCGCCCTGGAACTGGGCAAACGCAGGCCCGAGAGCGCAATCCACGACCCGGGCTTCTTCAACTTCGGCGGCCACCAGTTCCGCGACGACAAAAAGGGTGGCCACGGCTACGTGGACATGTACGCTTCCATCGTCCAGTCCTGCGACACCTACTACTATCTGCTGGCCAACGACCTGGGCATCGACAACATCTCCGCCTTCATGCGCCAGTTCGGCTTCGGCCAGAAGAGCGGCGTGGACGTCGAAGGCGAATCGGAAGGCGTGCTGCCCTCGCAGGAGTGGAAGAAAAAGCGCTTCAAGCGGCCCGAACAGCAGAAGTGGTACGCGGGCGAGACCATCTCCATCGGTATCGGCCAGGGCTACAACGCCTACACGCCGATCCAGCTGGCCCAGGCCGTGGCCACCCTGGCCAACGACGGCGTGATGTTCCGGCCCCACCTGGTGAAATACATCACCGACACCAAGAGCGGCAAGCAGACCCCGATCGAGCCGAAGCCCATCAAGACCATCCCCCTCAAGCCGGAGCACGTCGCCGTGATCAAGAACGCCATGGTGGGCGTCAACAAGGAAGGCACCGGCGCCCGCGCCTTCGCCGGCGCCGAATACGTGGCGGCCGGCAAGACCGGCACCGCGCAGGTGTTTTCATACAAGGGAGTCGAGCACAAGACCGAGCACATGCAGGCCAATCTGCGCGACCATGCGCTGTACATCGCCTTCGCCCCCGCCGACAAGCCCACCATCGCCCTGGCGGTCCTGGTGGAGAACGGCGGCTTCGGCGCCCAGGCGGCGGCCCCCATCGCGCGCCAGGTGATCGACTACTACCTGCTCGGGAAATTGCCCAAGGAACCGGCACCGGCCGACGAGAGCGAGAACGGAGGCGACTGATGAACTATCTGCGCACGCTCTGGCAGCGCCTGATCGAACCGCTGGACCCGCCGCTGATGGCGATCTGCGGCCTGCTCGCGGCGCTGGCGCTGCTGGCGCTGGGCAGCGCCTCGCCGGAGCGCCTGGCGGCGCAGTGCCTCAACATTTTCGTCGCGCTGCTGGTGATGCGCACGGTCGCCCAGATGCAGCCCCAGCGCCTGATGCACCTGGCGGTGCCGATCTACGTCCTGGGCCTGCTGCTGCTGGTGGCGGTGGCCCTGGTCGGCGATGTCTCCAAGGGCGCCCGGCGCTGGCTGAATCTCGGCGTGATGCGCATCCAGCCCTCGGAACTGATGAAGATCGCCATGCCGCTGATGCTGGCCTGGTATTTCCAGAAGCGCGAAATCACGGTCCGCCTGCGCGACCACGTCGTGGCGGTGCTGTTGCTGCTGCTGCCCGTGGTGCTGATCGCCCGGCAACCCGACCTCGGCACCGCGATCCTGGTGTTGGCCGCCGGCTTTTACGTGATCTTCTTCGCCGGCCTGCCCTACAAGATCATCCTCGGCCTGGTCGCCGTCGCCGCCGCCGCCGCACCCTTCGCCTGGACCCATCTCCACGACTACCAGCGCCACCGCATCCTGACCCTGTTCGACCCGGAATCCGATCCGCTCGGCAAGGGCTTCCACATCATCCAGTCCACCATCGCCATCGGCTCCGGCGGGTTCTTCGGCAAGGGCTGGGGCCAGGGCACCCAGGCTCAACTGGAGTTCCTTCCCGAGCGCCACACCGATTTCATCTTCGCCGTCGTCTCCGAGGAGTTCGGCCTCCTCGGCAACCTGGTGCTGCTGGTCATCTACGCGCTGCTGGTCGGCCGCGGCCTGCTGATCGCCGCCAACGCGCCGACCCTGTTCACCCGCCTGATGGCCGGCGCCATCACCCTGATCTTCTTCACCTACGCCTTCGTCAACATGGGCATGGTGAGCGGCATCCTGCCCGTCGTCGGCGTGCCGCTGCCCTTCATCAGCTACGGCGGCACCGCCCTGGTGACGCTGTTCCTGGGCGTCGGCATCCTGATGAGCATCCACAAGAACCGGATGCTGGTGCAGAAATAGGCAGCGCCGGTTGGGTACGCGTGCCTGAAGGCATTCCGGTCATGGCGCCGGCGCCACGCATATGGCTGCCATCATCGCGCTAAAAGAGCCAAACGGTATTACCGCTCGCGCTCGATCGCGGCTGCAGCGAGGTCAGGATCGCCGCGAACTGTGCCTCGAAGCCCTCATTGGCCTCGAACAGCTTGAGTATCTCCTCCGCGCGATGACGGACCGTCGCGCTCATGACTTCCTCCTGTCGCTCCGTCATGCCCAGATGCACGTATTGGGACTCGACATCGTCAATGAGCCTTTGCAGGAAGACGTGCGTGTCCGCCTGCTGAGCGCGGTACTTGTCACGCAATTCCTCGACCGCCGCCGAACTGAACGCGGAAGCAGCCTGCAAGGCTTCCGCGCGGCTTGCCGATTCCTTGCGGATGTGGATCGTTTCGGCGATCGCGGCAGCCGATTCGGTGAGGACCGACAACCGTTCCTGCAGGCGCTCGGCCGTTGACGCGTCCTCCGGCAGTTGCAGAACGATCACGGACACGTCGCCACAATTGAGGATCATCCGGCGCCCGAAGCGAAACTCCGGACCGAGCGACGCACATTGCTCGAATACCGAGGTTTCCAGCGGCGAGGCCGGACCGGAAGGCGTCTGGGTGACCGCGCCTCCTCCGTAACGCACCTGGACGTGGCATCTGATCGCGTATTCATCCGTTGCGCGCAGCAAGCTGTCGGCAAGCACCTCATAGTCCGTGCAATGCATGTTCTGGCGCATGAACGAGAACAGCACGTCCTTGCGTCCGATGTCCTGCAGCAACTGGGCGGTGAATTCCTGCAGGCTCTCCTGCTCACGGCGGATCTCGGCCAGTTGCAGATGTCTGTCGATGAGACGCGAAACCTTGTGCCTGAATTCTTCGCCATCGAACGGCTTGGAGACGAAATCGTCGCCGCCGCTGGCGAACGCCTCCAGGCGTTCATCGAGCGTATCGTGGGCCGAGAGGAAGATCACCGGCATGCTGTGGCGCGTCCTGATCTGGCGGCATGCCGCATAGCCGTCCATGCCGGGCATCTCGATGTCGAGGACCACCAGCGCCGGCGGGCGTGCTTCGATGCGGCGTAGGCATTCCTCGCCACTCGCCGCTTCGTCTATTTCGAAATCGCCGCCGAACGTCGCCGCCAGCGCGCCGCGGACGACGAAATCGTCGTCCGCGATCAATATGCGGGGTCTCGTTGCCGTCGTCGCCATCTTCCCGTCTCCCCTATTCAGTTGCGCCCGGCGCGGCGCGCTGATCCTCGTCGTCCCGATAGCGTATCGCGATATGCGCAAATTCGTCGAAGCTTGCCTCGAATGCGTCAACCACGTCCGGATCGAATTGACTGCCTCGGCCGTCGGCAATGATGACGCGTGCCTGCTCGGCCGACATGCCCGGTTTGTAGACCCGCCGCGAGATCAGTGCATCGAAGACGTCCGCCAGCGCCATCAGGCGCGCCGAAATCGGTATGTCGTTCCACCGCAGACCATCGGGATAGCCGCTGCCGTCCCATCGTTCGTGGTGCCAATGCGCGATCTCCTTGGCGATGGCCAGGAACTCCACGGGTTTGGCGGCATCGCGCTCGGCCTGATCGATGGCGTCGGCGCCCAGGCGCGAATGCGTCTTCATGATCTCCCATTCCTCGGCGGTGAGTTTCCCCGGCTTGAGCAGAATGTGGTCCGGGATGCCGACCTTGCCGATGTCGTGCAGCGGTGCGGACTTGACCAGCAACCGGATCGTGCGTTCCGAAAGGAAGGCGGCGAAGCGCTCGTGATGCCTCAGTTTCCGCGCCAGCGTCTCCACGTAGGCCTGGGTGCGGCGCAAATGGTTGCCGGTCTCCGGATCGCGTATTTCTGCCAGACGGGCGAGCGCATGGATGCTGACATCCTGGACCAGTTGGTTCTCCGCCATGCGCCGCGATACCTCGGCCTCCAGGTAGGCGTTCTGATCGGTCAGCCAGTCGCGCGCGCGCTTCAGCTCCAGGTGAATGCGCACGCGCGCCAGGACGACGGTCGGGCGGATCGGCTTGGTGACGTAGTCAATCGCGCCGAGTTCGAGACCCCGCTCCTCGTCCTTGGTGGAGTCCATCGCGGTCAGGAAGATGACCGGAATGTCGCGGGTCGCCGGATCGGCCTTGAGCCGACCGAGAACGGCATAACCATCCATCCCGGGCATCATCACGTCGAGCAGGATCAGGTCGGGCAACGGTTTCCGCGCCGCCATCTCCAGCGCGCGCACGCCGGAATCGGCCACCCTCACCCGGTAATGCGGACACAGCACGTCACCCAGGACGTTCAGATTGTCCGGGCTGTCGTCGACGATGAGAATGACGGGCGCTTCATTGCCGTCATCCCTGATCGTCTCATTCGCCGCGGCGCCCATCGCCGGCTACTCCCGTCGAAGCTGCGCCAGCGCAGCGCGCACCGTCACCAGCGCGGAGGCGTAATCGAACTCGTCGACCTCCCGCTTCAGGCGGGCAAGCATCTCCCGCTCCAGGTTCGCCGTCAGCAGCGGCAGGCTTTCGCGGAGTACCAGCCCCGCCATGAAATCCCCCGCCGCCAGGAGCCCGTCCAACCGGGCCAGGACGCTCCTCGCTCCTTCGGCGTCCCGCGCCGCCGCGCCAACAGCCGCCGGCGACTCCGTCTTGAACAGCCGATCGACACGGACCTGCTCGGCGGCCACCAAGTCGAGCAGCGGCCTCGCCTCGTCGCGGTCCTGCCCATCGCGCAGCGCGGCCTCCAGTTTGGCCGCCGCCGCCTGCAGGCGGGTGAGTCCCAGCACGCCCGCCGACCCCTTGAGGGTGTGAGCCACGCGCACCGCGCCCATCCGGTCGCCGCCGGCCAGCGCCGCGGCCACCTTCGTCATGTCGTCGCGACATCGAATCGAGAATTCGCCCAGCAACCGCAACAGGGTGTCGAGATTGCCGCGCATGCTGCGCAATCCCATCTCCAGGTCGAAGCCTTCGATGGCGCGGAGGCGCTCGTACCGGCCATCGGAATCCGCACCCGGAATCCGCGCCTCGGATGAGCGGACCGGCAGCGCGCCGGGCGATCGGGCTTTCAGCCACTTGAGCAACGTTGCGAACAGGATTGCCGGGTCGACCGGCTTGGCAATGAAGTCGTTCATGCCCGCGGCGAGGCACCGCTCGCGATCCTCCTCGAACGCGTTGGCCGTCATGGCAAGAATCGGCACCTGGCCCCCCGAGGGCAGCGCCCGTATCTGGCGCATCGCGTCCACGCCGTCCAGTTCCGGCATCTGCATGTCCATCAGGATCAAAGCGTATCGTTCGCCGGCCGCGACCTTCGAGACCGCCTGGGCGCCTGTTTCGGCCAGATCGACCTCGAGTCCGACCGAACGCAGCAGGCCGAGGGAAACCTCCTGATTGGTCGGGTCGTCCTCGGCCAGCAACAGCCGCGTCCCCCGGTAGCCGGAGGACAGGGCCTCCTCGGCCCCTTCCGTGGGCAACGGGTCTGCGATCGCGGCGGGCACCGCGCCATCCATCCTGGCCAAACGCGCCGTAAACCAGAATGTGCTGCCGATGCCGACCCGGCTCTCGACACCGACGGTGCCGCCCATCATTTCCGCGAGCCGCTTGGTGATCGACAGACCCAGTCCGGTGCCGCCGTGCTTGCGCGTGGTCGATGCGTCCGCCTGTTCGAAGGCGCCGAAGAGCCGGTCCAGGTTCTCGGCGGGAATGCCGATACCGGTGTCCCGAACCTCGAAGCGCAGCAGCACGCCACGATCGTCCGCGTCGATCTGGCGCGTACCGAGCGTAATGGCGCCGCGCTCGGTGAACTTGATCGCATTGCCGACGAGGTTGACCAGGATTTGCATCAGCCGCGTCGGATCGCCGCGTAGCGCATCGGGCATTGGACCGGTTTCCAGATGGAACTCGAGCCCCTTGGCCTCGAGCTGCTCGGAGACCATCGACGCGACGTTGGTCGGGAGGGTTGCCGGCGCGAAGGCGATCGACTCCAGCGCCAGCTTTCCGGCGTCGATCTTGGAGAGATCGAGGATGTCGTTGATCAGGTTCAGCAAGTGCCGCGCCGCACGGTCTATCCGGTCGAGCTGTTCGCCCTGGCCCGGCGTGACGCCGCTTCGCCGCAGCAGATGGGCCATGCCGATGATGGCGTTCATCGGCGTCCGGATCTCATGGCTCATATTGGCGAGGAACGCACCCTTGGCGCGCGTCGCCGACTCGGCGGCCACCTTGGCCTCGCGCAGTTCCTCGGTGCGCTGCGCCACCAGCTCCTCCAGATGCTGGCGGTGGTGTTCGAGTTCCTCCGCCATGCGCTTCTTCTCGGTGATGTCCTCCTTGACCGCGACGTAGCGCGTCACCTTGCCTTCCGCGTCCTTGATGGGCGAGATGATGGCCGACTCGACATACTCGCTGCCGTCCTTGCGGCGGTTGTAAAGCTCGCCTTTCCAGTTCCGTCCCGCAGTGAGGGCGGCCCACAGCGAGCGGAAGGTTTCCTCGGGCGTCCTTCCCGAATGGAGAATGCGCGGGTTGCTGCCGATCACCTCCTCGCGGCGGTAGCCCGTGTTGCTCACGAACGCATCATTCACATATTGGATGACGGCGTCGATGTCGGTGATGACGATGCTTTCCGGGCTCTGTTCCACGGCCTGCGACAATTCACGCAGGCGGCTCTCGCTCCGCTTGCGGGCAGTGATGTCGTCCAGGACCGCGATCATGTAATCGGGGATTCCGCCCGCCCCGAACACGGCGGAAACCGATACGCCTCCCCAAACGATCGCCCCATCCTGGCGCAGATACCGCCGCTCCGCCGAGACGCTGCCCGACTCGCCATGCATCAGGCGTGCGAGATCCCCGATGCCGCCGGCACGGTCGTCGGCGTGGGTGACGTCCGCCAAGGACTTGCCCAGTAGCTCGGATGGTGAGTAGCAAAGCATCTCGCACAGCTTCCGATTCACGCGCAGGAAGCGACCATCCAGTGCCAACTGGGCCATCCCCACCGCCGCTTGCTCGAACGTCGCCTCGAACCGCAGCTCGCTCGCCCGCAACCGGTCGCCGGTCCGCTTGCGCTCCTTCAACAGCCCGCCGACCCTGGCCAGTAGTTCATCGACGTTGAATGGCTTGCTGAGGTAGCCCTGCACGCCAATCTGCAGCAGCTTGACGCGGAGTTCCTCGTCGGCCTTGGCCGTGAGCATCAGGATGGGAACATCGGCCATCTCGGGTTCACGGCGCAGCGCGATGGCCAGGTCGTCTCCGCTCATGCTGGGCATCATGATGTCGGTGAGGATGAGATCCGGATGCAGGCTGTGCGCAAGATCCAGCCCTTCCCGTCCGTCGCGGGCGCTGACCACCCGATAGCGCGGGCGCAGGTGGTCGGAAATGTACTCGTTCATGTCGGCGTTGTCCTCCACCACCAGCACGAGCGGCGCCTCGCCGCCCTCCGCAAGTGGCGGCGCCGCCGCGGGGCGATGCGCGGCCAGTTCCTCGACGGCCTGCCGTTCGAGCACCGCGCTCAGATTCGCGCTCTCCACCAGCGCGGTGCCGGCCGGCGCGGCGAGCGGCAGAACGACGCGGAACAAGGCACCGCCCGCCGGCGGCTCGCCAGCATCGACCGTGCCGCCATGGAGTTCGACAAAATCCTTGACGATGGCAAGCCCCAGCCCGGTACCGCCGTGACGGCGCCGGCTGCCGCCCTCCACCTGGCGGAAACGCTGGAATATCGCCGCCCGCTGTTCCACGGGAACGCCCGGTCCGTCGTCTTCAACCTCGATCTGAACAACCGATTCGTGCGCTAGGACGCGAAGCTGGACATGGCCGCCCCGCGGCGTGAACTTGAACGCGTTGGAAAGCAGATTCAGCAGGATGCGTTGCAGCTTCTCCTCGTCGGCCTCGCCGACCAGCACCCGCGGCGCACTGACGGTGAATTCGACGCCGTTTTCCCTGGCCAGGGATTCGAAGTGCGCCGAAATCAGCCTGGCCGTCCGGGCGAAGTCCACCCGCGTCCATTCGAGAGTCATGCGGCCGGATTCGAGCTTCGCGGCGTCGAGCAGGTCCGTGACATGCCGGTAGAGCAGCCGCGCGTTGCGCAGCATGGTTTCCGTTTCGCGGCGCTCCGCGGTGGACAGGCCATCCTCCTGCGCACGCCGCAAACGATTTTCCAGAGGACCCATGATCAGGGTCAGGGGGGTGCGCAGTTCATGGCTGACGTTGGCAAAGAACTGGCTCTTCAGTTTCTCGAGTTCGAGCGTCTTGGCGTAAAGCGCTTCCAGTTCCGCGTTGGCGCCCTTCAGCTGGGCGCTTGCCGCGGCCACTTCGCGCGATCGCGCGAAGACCTCCGCCTCCATCCGCACCGCCTGTTGGCGCAGGACGTCGTTGAGTCTGCTCTGCTCCACGCCCTGCTGCTTCAGGCGAACGAACTCGGTAACGTCCTCGACCTTGTGGATGATGTAGGCGACCGTCCCGTCGTTGCCGGCCACCGGCGTATTCAGCGGACTCCAGAAACGCGCCTCGAACCCGCCGCCCTCGGCTTCCGGTTTCCGGATGTCGTACTTCTGCACCGGCATCGCGTCGGGCTTCCCCGTGTTCAGGACGCGCTGCAACGAAGCATGAAGGTTGTGGACTCCCTCGGCGGCGGGATCGTCGGGATTGTCGGGAAAGACGTCGAACATTCCTCTGCCGACGATTTCCTCCCGACGCGTCAAGGTGGCGCGCGCATAAGCGTCGCTCACGCCGACAATGACCAATTGCGGGTTGAGGATCAGATAGAGGTCGGGCGCCCCTTCCAGCAACGCACGATAATCCAGCGGGGGAGATGGTGGCAGCGACATGCCGTGCTCCCGGTCAAGCCACGCCCATACCGGCGCGCAAGCCGCCGGTTGCCGGTGCGTCGTACGCTGTCGAAAGATTCCACCGATTCATGGCGGGTTTCCCCTTGTGATCATCTTTCCGCATGCCCGCTAAGCTGCCGCGTTCCTTGCCGCGCGTCACGCCCCCGACGCATCCATCGTCGGCATCGGGCCATGCGCCGAATATACCAGGATGCCAACAGGATGTTCGTAGTCCGCAGGTATCTGCACTTCCGACACTCGTGGTCTTTTCCCATGGCCGCGCACTGGTGCACTCAGCCCGCCGCACCCCGGTCGAGCAGGAAATCCTTGATCAGCGTGGCCGCGCATTCGGGGTCTTCCTGCATGAAGCAATGCCCGCCGGCGACCTGGCGGATCTGTATCCGCGCATTCGCAGCGGCGGCCCTGAGCGCCGACTGTTTCACGAAGGGCATGGTGTCGGTTCCGAAGGCGATCAAGGTCGGGATCCGAATCTGCCCGAGGGAGCGCCAGAGGCGGCGTGGCCCCGAACTGAAAATGCGGGCCTCGGTCTCCGGACGGCATTTGAGTTCGACGCCGCCGCCGTCGCTTTCCCGCAGCGCATGATCGACGAAGGCCCTCAACGCCTCATCCCGCCACCCCCGGTACGCACCGCGCCCCCGCAGGGATTGGAACGCCGCGGCGCGGTCCGGCCAATGGCGGCGGCGGCGCAGCGTCGCCCGCGCCAGCGGCACGAATTCGCCGATTCTCAGCAGATTCACCAGCACCATGGACAGCGCCATGCCGCGCGAGAACAACACCGGGTCGAGCAGCACGGCGCGTTGGAACGGCTGTCCCTGCCGCGCGAGCAGCAGCGCCGTGAGGACGCCGCCGAAACTGTGGCCGACCGCGAACATCGGCACCTCGCCGAACGCCTGCCGATGGGCGGTAAACGCTTCCAGCGCCAGCCCGGCGTTGCGATTCCAGCCCAGGAAGCGGACTCCGGAATCGCTGTCGCCATGGCCCTGGACGTCCGACAGCCACAGGTCGAAGTCCTCGGCGAGGCGCCTGAGCATCGGCTCGTAGGTCCGGCCGCAGAAGCCGTTGCCGTGCAGGAAATGGATCACCGGCTTGCCGGTGGGCGGCGTCAGCCAACCGCGCAGGGTCAGATCGAGGTCCGGCAGGGGATGCGACCAGCGACGAAGCATGGGGTACCGACAGGAAAAGTTGGGACGCACGCGCCACGACGAGCCGTGGCGTCCGCAGTTTAACTGGACTTGCGGGAAGACGACTCTCGCTGCATCGCCAGCCTCAGGCCAACGATACGCAATGCCGGCAGGGCCAGTTGCGCGACTTGGGGAGCGGGCCTGTTCCCTCAACACCGCCAGCACCTGCACGCCGGCGCCGGTTCCTCTCAGGCGGCGCGGACCGCGCCGGAAGCCAGGATGTGCTGCATGCCTTCCATCACGGCCAGATTGGCCGCCTCCATCCGGGCCAGCGCATCCAGGGCGGCGGCGAAGTCGTGCGCGCGATAGCGCTCCACCGCCCGCCGCGCATGGTCATGGACCGCCTTGTGGGGCGTCTCCATTTCGCGGTAGCCGGGCAGCCGCGAGAATTCCGCCTTGCCTTCCCCTTCGTAATACCAGCGGCCGAGACGGCACGAGGTTTCGTCCGGCAGGTCGTCCGGGCCGAGGTCGGAAAGTCCGAGCAGCACCTTGTAGACCTCGAGCTTCAGCGTCAGCTCCTCGATGTTGGCGAGTTCGGCGTTGGCCAGGCGCGAGGAGGAGGAAATGGTCTCCTGCATCTGCCGCGAAAGCCCCAGCAGGCGCTGCATGCTGAGCATCGCCTCCTCGCTTTCGGCGCTGTGGCTGGCGGCGTTGCCGGCGCCGATGTCGATGATCGCCTTGGCCTGGCCGGTTTCCTCCTGGATCACGGCGACCAGGCCGCCGATTTCCGTCGTCGCCTTGGCGGTCCGCTCCGCCAGTTTCCTGACCTCGTCCGCCACCACCGCGAAGCCGCGGCCCGATTCGCCGGCCCGGGCCGCCTCGATGGCGGCGTTGAGCGCCAGGAGATTGGTCTGTTCGGCGATCTCCTGGATCAACTGCACGAAGCCGCCGATCTCCCCGGCCCGCAGGGACAGGCTTTCGACACTGCTGCCGGCCGTGCAGATGCGTTCGACCATGGTGCCCAGGCTGGCCGCGATCTTTTCGAACGCGGCCCGGTTGCTGTCCGACTCGGCGGCGGCGGTGACCGCCTTTGCCGAATCCTCGTTCAGTTGGCCCGAGAGGCCGGAAAAGGATTGGCGGATGCTGGACAGCGACTCGCCGAAGCGGGGAATGTTGGCCGCCACTCCTTCCAGCAGCGTCTGCCGGGTGACGAGCTCCTGCTGTCGCGCTTCAAGCTGGACGAGACGCGCCTGAGCGGCGGCCAGCTCCGTTTGCAATGCCGCGTTGCGCGATTGCAGCCGCGAGTTCTCGGCCAAGGCCGCCGTCAGTTCCTGTTTCGCCTTGCGTCCAAACATGCGCTTTTCCCTTTCTCCGCCGCCGATGCATTCCTCATCGAAAAACATCATAACATGATGAATTGACGCATCCCCCCGGCGCCAGACGGGCAATGGACCACATCCACCAAGCGTTGCCGCTACCGCGGGTCAACGCGAAATCCGAAATCGCGCTCGCGAACGCACCGTCGCTTCTTTCGATGCCGCCCCCAGTCCGGCATCGAGTCGCGCCCAGGCGGCTTCGCCAGCGGGCAGACCGAAGCGCAGGCTGGCCGGCTCGGCGAAACGGCGAATGAGGATGCCCCGCATCGCCAATGCCTGCTGGATCACCGACGCCTGCGGCGTCCGCACCCATTGAAACAGGGCCGTCCCGCCGCGGGGCGCCAGTCCGTGGCGAGCCAGCAGCGCGGCCAGGCGCGCACTGGCCGCCGCGAGGCGGATGCGCGCCTGCGCCTGCCAGGCCGTATCCGCCAGCGCATGCCGGGCCAACCAGCGCGATGGCCCGGCCACTGTCCAGGGTCCCAGCGCGGCGTCCAATCGCCGCACGAGTGCATCCTGCGCCAGCACGAAGCCCACTCGCGCCCCCGCCAGGCCGAAGAACTTCCCCAGGCTGCGCAGCACGATCAGTCCCGGCAGCGCGCAATACCGCGCCAGGCTGGCCGCCGGCGTCGCATCCATGAAAGCCTCGTCCACCACCAGCCAGCCCCCCCGCGCGGCCAGCCGCTGCCGCCACTGGAGCAGGCGCGCCACGTCGTAGCGCGTCCCGGTGGGATTGTTGGGATGCACCAGCAACAGCACATCGAGTCCGTCCAGAGAGTCCAGGGAATCGCCCGCCGACCACGGCACCACGGCGTGTCCGGCCCGTCGCCAGGCCTGGGCATGCTCCGCGTAGGCCGGCCGCGCCATCCCCACCCGGCCGGGAGGCCGCAGCGCAGGCAGGGCCTGGATCGCCGCCTGGCTCCCGGCCACGGGCAGAACCGAATCCGCCTCGTAGCAGCGGCAGGCCGCTTCCGCCAGGCCGTCGTCGGGCTCGGGCAGGCGCTGCCAGCATTCGGCGGGCATCGAGGGCACCGGCCAGCCCAGGGGATTGATGCCCGTGGACAGGTCGAGCCAGTCCGACAGCGCAATGCCGTATTGCCGCGCCGCCGCGCGCAGGCGCCCGCCGTGCTCAAGCATGCCAGCCGCGCTGGAACACGAGCGCCCCCATGCCCGACACGAGCAACGCTGCCAGCCACAGCGCCACGCCGTGGCGCACCAGGCCCAGGGCGCGGTCGATGTCGGCGGCCGTGGGCGGCGCCCCCGCGCCGAGCGGCGGCCGCTCGTGCCACGCGCCGCCGTAACGGGCCGGCCCGCCCAGGCGGATGCCCAGCGCGCCGGCGCCGGACGCCATCACCGGCCCGGCGTTGGGGCTGTCCCAGGCGGGCGCCTGGCTGCGCCAGCACGCCAGGGCCTGGCGCGTGCGGCCCGACAGCGCGTAGGTCAGCGCCGTGAGCCGCGCCGGCAGCCAGTTGAGCACGTCGTCCAGCCGCGCCGCCGCCCAGCCGAAATGCAGATAGCGGTCGTTGCGATAGCCCCACATGGCATCGAGGGTGTTCACCAGGCGATAGACGATGACGCCCGGCGCACCGGCGCAGCAGAACCAGAACAAGGCGCCGAAGACTCCGTCGTTGCCGTTCTCCAGCACGGTTTCGCAGGCCGAGGCGGCGATCTCCAGGGTCTCCGCGTCGCGGCTGACGATGCGCGCCACGGCCGCCCGCGCCGCACCCTCATCGCCATGCGCCAGCCCCGCGACGATGGGCCGCACATGGTCGTGGAGGCTGCGCAGGCCGAGGGCGAAATACAGGGCCCAGAGGGAGAAAGCGGCGCCCCACGGGTCAGGCAGGGCCGCAAGCCAGGCGGCGAGCAGTCCCCAGGGCGCCACCGCCAGCAACAGCGCGCACGCGCCGGTCCGGCGGGAAGGGCGGTGGCCACGGCCCTCGATCCATTGCGCCAGCCGGCCGAAGCCCACCAGGGGATGGCGTCGGCGCGGCTCGCCCAATCCGGCGTCCAGCAATACCGCACCGGCGGCCAAGGCCGCCGTCGTCAATAAGTCCACCACCTCAAGGGGCCGGCGGCGAGCCGCCTGCGCCCATGGCCGACGATCTCGGCGTCGCTGTAGCGATGGTCCTGGTTCATGGCAGGAACAGCCCGGCGGCGAGCCGGGGCGCGGAAGGAAAGTAGCAATGCATGTAGGAGGCGGTCAGCCGGCCCAGGCGATAGGCGGCCTCGCCCGGCCGGCCATCCGGATCGACGGCCCGCGCCCAGGGAACCAGCGCGGTTTCCAGGCGCGAGAAATGGAAGGTGTGGCCGCGCAACTCGCCTTCGGGTAGGCGCAGGCTTTGCAGACCCAGGGCGGCGAGGCGCTCGCCCATCACCGCCCGGCCCGGCAGCAGACCCCACAATGACGAACTGCCGCCGGCCGCGTCGGTCAGGGTTTCGCACAGCGCCAGCATGCCGCCGCACTCGGCCAGGATCGGCTTGCCCGCCGCGTGGTGGGCGCGGACCGAGGCGGCCATCGTGCCGTTGGCGGCCAGGGGCGGGTGATGCAGTTCCGGGTAGCCGCCGGGCAACCACAGCGCGTCGCACGCGGGCAAGACGGCGTCGGCCAGGGGCGAGAAATATTGCAGCGTCGCCCCCATGACTTGCAGCAGATCCTCGTTGGCGCGATAGATGAAGGCAAAGGCCGCGTCGCGGGCCACGGCGATGCGCACGCCATCGAGCAGTCGAGGCGGCGCCGCGCCTGGCGCCGGCGCCGCGAAATCGACCGGCGGCGGCAGCCGCTCGGCCGCCGGCCCCAGGGCCTGGGCGGCCCGCTCGAGGCGTAGATCGAGATCGGCGATTTCGGCGGCCTGGAACAGCCCCAGATGGCGCTCCGGCAAGGCCCAGTCCTGCTCGCACGGCAGGGCGCCGAACCAGGCGGGGGCGGGGTCGAGGCTCTCACGCAGCATCTCGGCGTGACGCGAACCACCCACCCGGTTGGCGAGCACACCGTGGACGCGCAGCCCCGGCCGGTAGCGGGCGAGCCCCAGGGCGACGGCGCCGAAAGTCTGGGCCATCGCCGCGCCGTCGATCACCACCAGCACCGGCACGTCGAACAGCAGCGCCAGATCGGCGCTGGACGGCGCACCGTCATAGAGGCCCATCACCCCTTCGATCAAAATCAGGTCGGCCTCGGCGGCGGCCTCGAACAGCAGCCGGCGGCAATGGGCCGCGCCGCCCATGTGGAGGTCGAGCTGATACACCGGCGCGCCGGACGCCCGCTCCAGCACCATGGGATCGAGAAAGTCCGGGCCGGTCTTGAACACCCGCACCCGCCGTCCCAGGGCCCGATGGCGCCGGGCCAGGGCGGCGGTGACGAGGGTCTTGCCCTGGCCCGAGGCCGGCGCGGAAATCAACAGCGCGGGACAGCGACGGGATGCCGAGGCGCTCACTGGTCGATCCCGGGCTGGGCCGCCACGCCGGCGCGGAAGGCGTGCTTCACGTCGGCGATCTCGCTCACCGTGTCGGCCGCCGCCACCAGCGCCGGCGGCGCGCCGCGCCCGGTCACCACCACGTGCTGGGCGGGCGGCCGGGCGGCCAGCGCCGCCAGCACCTCCTCCAGTTCCAGGTAGCCGAACTTGAACAGGTAGGTCATCTCGTCCAGCACCACCAGACCCACGGCCGGGTCGGCCAGGGCGGCGCGCGCCTTCTCCCAGCCGGCGCGGGCGGCGGCGATGTCGCGCTCCCGGCTCTGGGTCTCCCAGGTGAAGCCTTCGCCGCACTCCTCCCAGCGCACCAGGGGGTCCCGCTGCAAATAGGCCTGCTCGCCGGTGGCGCCGCTGCCCTTGATGAACTGGAACACCGCCACCCGCATGCCGTGGCCCAGGGCGCGGGCCACCATGCCGAAGGCGGAGCTGGACTTGCCCTTGCCGTTGCCGGTGAGCACCAGGATCAGTCCTTTGGACACCGTGGCGCGGGCGATGGCGGCATCCACCACGGCCTTCTTCCGCGCCATGCGATCGGCATGGCGCTGGTCGCGTTCCGCACTCATCAACGATCCTCCCGGCGAGCGGCCGCCTGGCGCGGCAGCATGGCCGACAGCGCGGCCCAGGCGGCGACCGCCAGGCCCACGTAGCAGGCCATCGTCCCCAGCATGGGCGGGAAGTAGCGCACCAGGCGCGGCAGGAAGCCGGCCAGCGTGGGATCGGCGTAACGTCCGCCGAAGAAATAGAAACCGCCGCTGGAGCACAGCTCCGCCACCAGGGCGGAAAGGAGCACGGCCAGGACCAGCGCGGCCCAGGGCTCCGAGACGCCCCGGCGTTGACGCGCATACCAGCGTCCGCCGAGCCAGAGTGCGGCGTAGGCCGGCAGCAGCATGGCGTAGGCGGGCGTCACGCAGAAACCGGAGACGCCGCCGAGGACGATCGCCGCCCAGTCGATGGCCGCCGCCAGCGCACAGAGGCCGGCGAAGGCGCGCAGCGAGCCGAGCACGGCGCCGCCAAGGAAGAACACCGCCCAGGAGGCGTCGGGCAGCGTATGGAGGCCGGCCCAGTGGTGGCTGCGGGTCAGCGCCATGAGCAGGGTCAGGGCGAGGATCAGTACCCGAGGATTGCGCAGGGTGGTTGCGTTCATCATGTCATGCTCCTTTCGTTGGAAGATCAGGGTTGGTAACGCAGGGTGAGATACAGCCCGCGGCCGGGCTGGTTGTAGAGGTAGGCGGTTTCATAGCCGCGGTCGAGAAGGTTCTCGATCCTGGCTTGCAGGCGCCAGACGGGGTCGATGCGGTATTCCGCGCGCAGGTCGACGGTGGCGTAGCCGCCCAGGCGCACGGTGTTGGCGAGGTCGTCGT
This sequence comes from Denitratisoma sp. DHT3, assembly GCF_007833355.1. Taxonomy (NCBI): domain Bacteria; kingdom Pseudomonadati; phylum Pseudomonadota; class Betaproteobacteria; order Nitrosomonadales; family Sterolibacteriaceae; genus Denitratisoma; species Denitratisoma sp. DHT3. The sequence continues at coordinate 2,418,555 of NZ_CP020914.1, forward strand.
AGCGATGGCCCTCGCCCCGCAGGTCCGCGCCCCAGCGCCAGGCGCCGGCCTCGCGATCGGCGCTGAGCAGGAACGATTGGCGTGCCCGGCGCGGCAATGTCTTGCCATGGTTGGCGCCGGCGCCGAGGTTTTCCGGGTCGAGCAGGCTCAGGGTGCCGCGCAGTTCCCAGTCACGGCCGCGCCACGATGCCGTCGCCTCGCCGCCGCGCAAGCGCGCGGCATCGATGTTGACCGGCGTGAAGCGGCTGTCGAAACCGATCAGCCGGTCGATCCGCGTCTCGAAGGCATTCACCGACCAGCGGCCGGCGGGCAGCGTGCCGGCGAGGCCCAGGCCGAGACTGCGCGCTTCCTCGGGCCGCAGCTGCGGATTGCCGAAACCAGGGTAGTAGAGCTGATTGAAGGTCGGCGCCTTGAAGGCCGTGCCATGGCTGGCAGTGAGGCGCAGGTCCCGCGTCAGGGCATGGCCCCAGGCCAGGGCGCCGGTGGTCTTGGCGCCGAACTGCTCGCTGTCGTCGCGCCGCGCGGAGAGCTGCCAGTCGTGGCCGCCCGCCTCGGCCAGATATTGGGCGAAGACGCCGGCATTGTCGCGGCTGCCGACGGCGTAGCGGGTGGTGCTTTCCAGCCGGTCGCGCTGCCAGTCCACCCCGGCCACCAGTTGCTGGCCCGGAGCCAGGGCGATTTCGTTCTGCCAGTTCACCGTGTCGCGCCGGGTATTGAAGCGGCTCTTGAACAGCGCATCCTTGAAGTTGTCGGCGGCGTCCCGGCTCTGGCCGAGGCGCAGCGTGGCGCGCCAGCCGGCGAGCGGCGCGACGCCCAGGCTGGCGCCCAGCGCCTGCTGCACGGACTGCGCGGCATTGACGCTGCTGCCGTCGTACTTGTTGCGGCTCTCGGCGCGCAGCCAGTTCACCTCGGCTTCGGCGCCGTTGTCGAAGCGCCAGCCGAAGCGCAGGCGGCCCGATTGGTTGCGATAGCCGTCGCGATCCGGCTCCGCCACGAAGCAGCCCGCGCTGCGGCTGCCCTTGCAGGCGTTGAGGCCGGCGGTCTCGAAAGTCGCCGCGCCCAGGCTGTACCAACCGGCGGCGCCGAAGTTGCCGGCCAGGGACGCGGCGCCTTGCCAAGTTCCGTGACTCCCGGCGCCGAGAGAGAGCGCCGGCCGCGCGTCCCGGCCGCCCTTGCGGGTAAAGATCTGGATCACCCCGCCCAGCGCCTCGGAACCGTAGAGGCTGGAGCGGGCGCCGCGCACGATCTCGATCCGCTCGATCATTTCCAGCGGCAGGTCCTGCAAGGCGGCGGTGCCGGTGCTGGCGGAGCCGAGCTTGACGCCGTCCAGCAACACCAGCACATGGTCGGCATTGGCGCCGCGCAGGAACAGGCTGGTCACCTTGCCCTGGCCGCCGGCGTTGGCGATGGCGATGCCGGGCTGAAAGCGCAGCAGATCCTGTACGGAAACCGCCTGGCTGCGCTCGATCTCCGCCCGGTCGATCACGGTGACGGGCAGCAGCTCGGTCTCGGCCGGCCGGGCCGTGCGGGTCGCCGTCACCACCACGGCGCCGGCATCGACAACCGCCGCCGACTCGGCGGCAAGGACAAAAGGGGAACCGAGCAGCAAGGCTGCCGGAAGAAAGCGGGACTTCATGAAAGCTCCTCATCTGCGCACACCCGCGCGCCAGGTTGGCCAAACGGCCTGCAGAGGAGATTCAGAAAGAAGGGCGTGCACCCTTCTCGGTGCATCGCCCTCCGCAACGCCGACATTCGACTCCAGGCCGGTCTCCGGGCTGGCGAGCGGGAGGTTTCCCGGGAACCGGCGCCTTCCCATGCGGATGCACAGTGGCTCTGGCCGATTCCTTGACTCGCTTACCGTTGCGGGGGCAGCGCCGGAATTGCCCTTGCGGGCGCACCGGCTTCCCGTTTCATCCCCGAATGGGGACACCTGAAGCGGGGCGCATCTTAGCAGGTATGATTCGCGCCATGTCAATCGCCTTGTCCCGCCGGCGCGCGACGCGCCTGTTCCCCCTCGTCGTTCCCCTGCTCCTGGCCGCCTGCGGCAGCGTGCCGCCGCGGCCCGCGGCCGAGCAGGGCGAGGCCGCGACGCCCGCGCCCGCGACCACCAGGAAGGCGCCGCCCAAGGCGGCCGCCTACGTCTTGAAAAAGGGCGGCGGTTTCTACAAGGACGACGGCCCCGGCGACAATCCGCCCGAGGACATGGAGGCCATTCCCGACGCCGTGCCGCAATGGGAGCCGTTGCACCGTTTCGCCAACAATCCCTACTCGGTGCTGGGCAAGGACTACGTGCCCATGAAGGACGCCGCGTCCTACAAGGTGCGCGGCATCGCCAGCTGGTACGGCCGCAAGTTCCACGGCCAGAAGACCTCCTCCGGCGAGCCCTACGACATGTATGGCATGACCGCCGCCCACACCACGCTGCCGATCCCCTCCTACGTGCGGGTGAGCAACCCGGCCAACGGCCGCGCCGTGGTGCTGCGGGTGAACGACCGCGGCCCATTCCACGGCGACCGCATCATCGATCTTTCCTACACCGCCGCCTGGAAGCTGGGACTCACCGGCAACGGCAGCGGCCTGGTGGAGGTGGAAAGCCTGCGTCCGGGCGAAACCCCGCTCCCCTTGCCGGGTCTGTCGCCGACCCTGGCGTTGCGCAACCCGCCGCCGCCGGAGGACGATCCCATCGCCCGCCTGGCCAGCGAGCCGGCGCCCGCCGCACCGGCCGTGGCCGAGGCGCGCGGCACCTTCATCCAGTTGGGCGCCTTCGGCAACCCCGACAACGCCGACAGCTTCCGCACCCACATGACCCGCGAACTGGACTGGCTCTCGGACCGTTTCCGCACCGAAGTGGCGGGCAAGCTGCACCGGGTGCAGATCGGCCCCTTCGCCAGCCGCGCCGAAGCCGAGGCCGCGGTCTCGCGCATCGCCAACGCCCTGGGCGTGCGGCCGACGATCATCGTCCGCTGACCTTTCCCATCCGCGCCCGCGCGGCGTGGTGCCGCGCCGCCTACGCTGCGGACGGCGGATTGTGCACGAACGCCGCCCGGACCACGTCGGTCACCCAGACCAGGCCGTCGCCCATGCGCTCGGGCGCGGAAACGCCCTCGGCCTTGCTGACGGTCATGCCGGGAAAGCCCGGCACCTGGCGTAGCGCGTCCAGCTTGCCGGGGCGGATGACGGCCTTGATTTCCCTCATTGTTTCCCACGGATATACAATCAAAGGGCGCGCCTTGTAGCCCAAAGAAAACATCCGCATGGTACCTGAAGGTCGATCTCGGTCATTTTTACAGAGACTGCGATTGTTTCCCCTATCGATACAATTTCAGACGTTGCACGGCCTCGAACGACGAGGCGACCGCCGGCAACGGCACATCTCCAGCCCGGACAGGGGCTGTCTGCGCCAGTTTGGCAAAGAGGGCGGCGAGAAGGATGGGCGGCAGGCGGATCATGAGGGCGAGGGAGGCTGCGCGCAGCGGCAAAAGTTCCGGGGTTTTTCTGCGGCGACGACCGGGGAGCGCGTCTGCGGGGGGGAATCGTAAAGGGTATACTTTTCGCCGCCATGAAACATTCACTGCGACTCCTCGGCCTGGTGTTGACTCTGTTCTCCGGCATCGCCCTGGCCCAAACGATTCCCCCCGCCCCCCCGCTCGCCGCCAACGCCTGGCTGCTGCTCGACCACGCCTCCGGCCAGGAACTGGCGTCGGCGAAGGCCGACGAGCGGATCGAGCCGGCCTCCCTGACCAAGCTGATGACCGCCTACCTGAGCTTCGCCGCCTTGAAGCAGGGCGTGCTCAAGCCCGAACAGACGGTGCCGGTCTCGGAAAACATCAGGCAGGTGCCGGGTTCGCGGATGTTCATCGAGCCGCGCCTGCCGGTCACGGTGGACGAGCTGATCCGCGGCATGATCGTGCAGTCGGGCAACGACGCCTGCGTCGCCCTGGCCGAGGCGATCGCCGGCAGCGAGGCGGCCTTCGCCGAACGCATGAACCGCGAGGCGCGGCGCCTGGGCCTCGCCGGCACCCATTTCGTCAACGCCACGGGCCTGCCCGATCCCCAGCACTACACCACCGCGCGCGACCTGGGCCGGCTGGTGCGGGCGCTGATCCGCGACTTTCCCGAGTACTACTCGATCTATTCCACCAAGCAGTACACCTACAACAAGATCACCCAGCCCAACCGCAACCGCCTGCTCTGGCTCGATCCCACGGTCGACGGGGTCAAGACCGGCCACACCGAGGCGGCCGGCTACTGCCTGATCGCTTCGGCCCAGCGCGGGCCGCGGCGCCTGATCTCGGTGGTGCTGGGCACCGACTCCGACTCGGCGCGCGCCCAGGAATCCCTCAAGCTGCTCAACTTCGGCTTCCAGTATTTCGATGGCGTGCAGCTCTACGCCAAGGACCAGGCCCTCTCCCGGCTCAAGGTCTTCAAGGGCGCGCAGGGCACGGTGAAGGCCGGCTTCGCCAGCGACTTCGTGCTGTCGCTGCCGCGCGGCACCCCGCCCGACCGGATCAAGGTGCAACTGCTGTCGCGCCAGCCGTTGATCGCGCCGATCGCCGCCGGCGCCACCGTCGCCACCTTGCGCGTCTCGGTCGACGGCACGCCCTGGGGCGATTACCCGGTGCAGGCCCTGGAGACGGTGCCGGTCGCCGGCCTGCTCGGCCGCGCCTGGGGCACCGTGAAACTCTGGTTCGAATAGATATGCCCCCCCACCCCCCGGCCCCCGCCCCAGGGCGGGGGAGCTTGCAAGCTCGCTGCGCTCGAAGTCACGGGGAACTCCGTGGCGGTAGTGTACCATCTGCGCCTCCGGCGCGGGCCGCTTTCCCTTGCGGCGGCACGACGGGAAAGCTGCTGTTTCAGGGGGGCGCGGAGCGTTTGCCGATCGTTCTCCGCAACCCACAGAGGCATCCAGCATGATGGTCTATCTCAACGGCGAATGGCTGCCTCCCGGCGAAGCTCGGATCTCGGTCATGGACCGGGGCTTCCTCTTCGGCGACGGCGTGTATGAGGTGATCCCCGTCTATTCGCGCCGCCCCTTCCGCCTGGCGGAGCACCTGCGCCGGCTCGACCGCAGCCTGGCCGCCGTGCGCATCGCCAATCCCCACGGCCCCGAAGTCTGGGAGACGCTGGTGCGGGAAGTGGTGGAGAGCGCCGAATGGGACGACCAGTCCGTCTATCTCCAGGTCACCCGGGGCGCCGCGCCGGTGCGCAACCATGCCTTTCCCAAGGCGGCCACGCCCACGGTCTTCCTGATGACGGAGCCTCTGCCGGTGCCCCCCGCCGAACTGCGCCAGACCGGCGTCACCGCCGTCTCCGCCGCCGACAACCGCTGGCACCGCTGCGACATCAAGGCCATCTCGCTCCTGGCCAACTGCCTATTGCGCCAGGAGGCCGTGGAGGCCGGCTGCGCCGAGACGGTGCTGTTCCGCGACGGCATCCTCACCGAGGGCGCCGCCGCCAACATCTTCGCGGTGAAGGACGGCGTGCTGCTGGCCCCCCAGAAAAACCATCTGATGCTGCCGGGCATCACCTACGACGTGGTGCTGGAACTGGCGGCCGCGACCGGCCTGCCGCACGAGGTGCGCGACATCCTCGAAACCGAGGTGCGCGGCGCCGACGAGCTCTGGTTGAGCTCCTCCACCAAGGAGATCCTGCCCATCGTCCGCCTCGACGACCGGCCCATCGGCGCCGGCAGCCCCGGCCCGGTCTATGCCGCGATGTACCGCAGCTACCAGGAATTCAAGCAGAAGGTGATGCGCAATGGCGGATGAAACCCTGCTCGCATTTCCTTGCGACTTTCCCCTCAAGATCATGGGGGAAACCCGCAACGGCTTCGCCCAGGCGGTGCTGGAAGTGGTGCGGGTCCACGCCCCCGACTTCGACGGCGCCACGATCGAGATGCGCCCCTCCTCCAGCGGCAAGTACCTCTCCCTGACCTGCACCGTGCGCGCCACCTCGAAGGCCCAGCTCGACGCCCTCTACCAGGACCTGACCGGCCATCCATGGGTGAAAGTGGTGCTCTGATCGTCCGCCGCCTGGGCCGCCTGGATTACGTGCCCACCTGGCGCGCCATGCAGGACTTCACCCTGTCGCGCCGGGAGGACACGCCCGACGAGTGCTGGCTGCTGGAACACCCGCCGGTCTACACGCAGGGACAGGCCGGCCGCGCCGAGCACCTGCTGCGTGACATCGGCATTCCCGTGGTGCCCATCGACCGCGGCGGCCAGATCACCTACCATGGCCCCGGCCAGCTCGTGGTCTACCTGCTGGTGGACCTGCGGCGCAAGCCCTACAAGGTGAGGGAGATGGTGCAACGCATGGAACAGGCGGTCATCGATCTGCTGGCGGACCACGGCATCGCGGCCGAGCGCAGGAGCGGCGCCCCCGGCGTGTATGTCGGCGCCGCCAAGGTCTCGGCCCTGGGGCTGCGGGTGAAGAACGGTTGCAGCTATCACGGCCTGGCCCTGAACATCGACATGGACCTGGCCCCCTTCGCCGCCATCAATCCCTGCGGCTACGCCGGGCTGGCCGTCACCCAATTGAGGGACCTGGGCGTGACCGACGATCTTTCCACCGTGGGCGACAAGCTGGTCGCCCACCTGCAAGCACAACTGGGGGCCTCCCATGGCTGAACGCGGCGTCAAACAGAAGGGCGAAGCCAAGACCGCCCGCATTCCGATCAAGGTCGTGCCGGCGGCGCAGCCGCTCAAGAAGCCCGACTGGATCCGGGTCAAGATCGGCAGCGGCAGCGGCCGCTTCGACGAGGTCAAGAAGGCGCTGCGCGACCACGCGCTGCACACGGTGTGCGAGGAGGCCACCTGCCCCAACATCGGTGAATGCTTCGGCAAGGGCACCGCCACCTTCATGATCCTGGGCGACATCTGCACCCGCCGCTGCCCCTTCTGCGACGTGGGTCACGGCAAGCCCCTGGCGCCGGACCCCGAGGAGCCGGAGAAACTGGCGCGCACCATCGCCGCGATGAAACTCAAGTACGTGGTGATCACCAGCGTGGACCGCGACGACCTGCGCGACGGCGGCGCCCAGCATTTCGTCGACTGCATCCGGGCCGTGCGCCGGCACTCCCCCGGCACCCGGATCGAAGTGCTGGTGCCCGACTTCCGCGGCCGGCTGGAGATCGCGCTGGAAATCTTCGACCAGGCGCTGCCCGACGTGATGAACCACAACCTGGAGACCGTGCCGCGCCTCTACAGGCAGGCCCGGCCCGGCGCCGACTACGCCCACTCATTGCAACTGCTGAAGGATTTCAAGGCCCGCCATCCCGAGGTCACCACCAAGTCGGGCCTGATGGTGGGCATCGGCGAGGAGGACGCGGAAATCCTCGCCGTGATGCGCGACCTGCGCGCCCACGCCGTGGACATGCTGACCATCGGCCAGTACCTGGCCCCCTCCGGCCACCACCTGCCGGTGCTGCGCTACGTGCATCCCGACGTCTTCAGGATGTACGAGGCCGAGGCGGGCAGGATGGGCTTCGTCAATGCCGCCTGCGGCCCGCTGGTGCGCAGCTCGTATCACGCCGACATGCAGGCGCATGACGCGGGCGTCGTGGGCGCATAGCCCCGCGATGAACCTCGTCGATGCGCTTCGGCGGTGGCCGGGAGAGGGTTTCGCCGCCGCCCTGAAAGCGGCGCTGGAACGGCTGCCCGTGCATGAGTTGCCGCTGGGCGGAGGCGGCGGCCTGACGGTCGCCGACAATCCGGTCACGGTCTCGCTCCTGGAGGCCGAGGCAACCGCCGCCGCGATCGTCGCCAAGGTCGGCGTCTTCTACGAGGAAATCCTCGCCGGCTGCGCCTGCGGCGACGAGCCGCAGACCGCCGCCGCCTACCGGGAAATCCGGGTGACCATCGACCGGGCCGGCGGCGCGGCGCATTTCGAAACCCTGCCGGAATCCGCGCCATGAGCATCGACGATCGGGAATTCACCCAGCACTACTACCGGGCGTCGTATCTCTTCGCCCGCTTCACGGTGCCCTACATGCGCAACATCTACCGGGAATTCGAAGGGGACATGGTCCTGACCCTGGTCCTGGGCGAGATCGCCACGCGCAATGTCGGGCAGTTCTTCGAGCAGCCGGCCGGGCCGCTGCCGGAAACCGTGCTCAACGACCTGGCCGAGCAGCGCCGCCTGCTGCGGCCGTGCAACGCCAACTCGGTCAGCGAGGCCACCGGCATTCCGCGGGAGACGGTGCGGCGCAAGGTCAATGCGCTGATCGAACGGGGCTGGGTGGCGCAGGACGAAAAAGGCCATCTCTTCGTCACCCAGAAATCGGCGGAGCGTTTCGAACGCTTCATGTTCGACACGCTGGAATCCCTGCTTCCCGCCGCCCAGGCGCTGGCGCGGATGCTGGCGCCCGGCGCCGCCGCGCGTCACGACGAGGACTGACGGCCAGGCATCCCCCGCGTCGCAGCATCGCTTCCCATTTTGGGAGATTCGGCCCGCCGCATCCGCAACGGCCGGCCTAGGATTCCAAGCGCATCACGGTCTGGCGCCGGCCGCCGCAGGCGCCTTCATCGGGAGTCCTCGTGAAAGCGAACCGCACCCCCCTTTCCCTGGCGCGCCTGCTCGACCCCGCCGACGCCGCCTGGCAACAGGCCGATGCCACCCGCCTGCCGCTGCAAGGCACGCCGGCCGCCATGCAGCCCACCGCCGCCGTCCGCAACCATTGGCAGAAAAAAACCATCGGCGCCGTCGCCAGCGTCGAAGTGCGCGCCCTGTGCACCGACGATGCGCTGGCCTTCCATCTGCGCTGGGCGGATGCCGCCGCCACCTTCGACCATGGCGACAACAGCCGCTTTCCCGATGCCGCCGCGATCGCCCTGCCGCTGCACGCCGACGCGCCGCTGCAAACCATGGGTGCGCCCGAGGCCCCGCTGACCGCCTGGTACTGGCGCGCCGACAGCCGGGAACAGGGTTTCCAGGTGCTGGCGCGGGGCCCCGGCAGCACCCGCATCGTCGATCGCGCGGTGCGGGTCGGCGCCGGCTGGGCGGATGGCCGCTGGCAGGTGGTGATCGCGCGACGCCTGGGGAATGGCGGCACGGCCGACACCATCGACCTCGCCCCCGGCCAGGAACTCCGCTTCGGCGTCGCCGTGTGGGAAGGCTCCCACGGCGAGCGCGGCGGCCTGAAAGCCTTTTCCGGCGACTGGCGGCCCCTGCGGCTGGCCGGCGCCTGAGCGACGGCGGGAGAACGACGATGAGCAAGATCGAGCGGCAAATGGCGATGGTGATGGACCTCAACAAGTGCATCGGCTGCCAGACCTGCACCGTGGCCTGCAAGACGCTGTGGACCAGTGATCCGGGCATGGAGGCGATGCTCTTCAACAGCGTCAACACCCAGCCCGGGGCCGGCACGCCGCGCGACTGGGAAACCCTGGGCGGCGGCTTCCCCGGCGGCGAGGCGACGCTGGGGGCGATGCCCACCACCACCGGCTTCGGCGAAGCCTGGCGCTTCAACCACGGCGAAGTCTTCCACGGTGGCCAGGGACAGAAGATCCACCTCCAGGTCCAGGGCGAGCAGCCCGCGTGGGGGCCCAACTGGGACGAGGACCAGGGCGGCGGCGAGTTTCCCAACAGCTTCTTCTTCTACCTGCCGCGCATCTGCAACCACTGCACCCATCCGGCCTGCGTCGAGGCCTGTCCGCGCCAGGCGGTGGTGAAGCGGCCCGAGGACGGCGTGGTGGTGATCGACGAGACCCGCTGCCGCGGCTATCGGCACTGCATGGAAGCCTGCCCCTACAAGAAGATCTATTTCAACCACGTCAGCCAAGTCAGCCAGAAGTGCATCTTCTGCTATCCGCGCCTGGAGCAGGGCGTGGCGCCGGCCTGCGCACGCCAGTGCCCGGGGCGGGTGCGCTTCGTCGGCTACCGCGACGACCCGGCGGCGCCGATCTGGAAACTGGTGGACAAGTGGCGGGTGGCGCTGCCGCTGCATCCGGAGTTCGGCACCGAGCCCAACGTCTTCTACGTGCCGCCGGCCGGCCCGGCGCGCTTCGATGCCGAGGGCGACGTCGACGAGAGCCGGCCCCGCATCCCCGACGCCTATCTGGTCTCGCTCTTCGGCCCCCGCGTGCTGGACGCCCTGGCGGTGCTGAAGGCCGAGCGGGAAAAGGCGCGCCGCGGCGAGCGCTCGGAACTGATGGACCTGCTGATCGGCTACCGCTGGAAGGAAATGTTCGGCGGCTTCGACAAGAACCCCCAGACCCTCGACTGGAGCGACGCCCGATGAAACCCCATGCCGCTGTCCCCGCCCCAGGCGCGGAGGAACGCTCCGCGCCTGACCTGGCGAACCTGCCGAACCTGGCGGAGCGCCGCCGCTTCATCCTCGGCACCACGTCGGGCCTGGCCGCCGCCGGGCTGGGCCTGTGCAACCTGCGTCCGCTGCCGGCGCGGGCCGAGAGCGGCACGCCGCCGCCCGACCCGCGCCAGACGCCCAAGACGATCCGCTACCAGGATTACTCGGACATCTGGCGCGACAAGTGGAAGTGGGACAAGGTGGTGAAAGGCACCCACACCCGCGCCAACTGCATCTCCGCCTGTTCCTGGGACGTCTATGTGAAGGACGGCATCGCGTGGCGCGAGGAGCAGGCCGCGCTCTACGAACCGTCGCGGCCCGACGTGCCCGACTTCAATCCGCGCGGCTGCCAGAAAGGCGCCTGCTATTCCCACCTGCAGACGGCCGACTCCCGCATCACCCACCCCCTGAAGCGGGCCGGCGCGCGCGGCGAGGGCAAATGGAAGCGCATCAGTTGGACCCAGGCGCTGGACGAGATCGCCGACAAGCTGATCGATGCCGCGATCGCCGAAGGCACCGAATCCATCGTTTTCGACGACGGCACCACCAATGCCGGCTACGGTCCCGAGTCCGCCGGCGACATGCGCTTCGCCGAGGCGATCCAGGCCACCCGCATCGACTCCTGGGCCGGCGTCAGCGACATGCCGATGGGCGCGCTGCAAACCTGGGGTCTCTACAACTGCGAGGGCACCTCCGACGACTGGTTCCGCTCCGACTACATCGTGATCTGGGTCGGCAACCCGGTCTATACGCGCATTCCCGAAGTGCATTTCATGCACGAGGCCCGCTATCGGGGCGCCAAGCTGGTGGTGGTGGCGCCGGACCTGAATCCGAGCACCGTGCATGCCGATCTCTGGCTCAACATCAAGCCGGAGACCGATGCCGCCCTGGGCCTGGCCTGCGCCCAGGTGATGATCGAGGAGGGGCTGTTCAAGCGCGACTACGTGCTGGAACAGACCGACCTGCCGTTCCTGGTGCGCCAGGACGACGGCCGCTTCCTGCGCCAGAGCGATCTGGTCCGGGGCGGCGCCGACAACGCCCTGTATCTCTGGGACGAGGCCACGGGGCAGCCGGTGGTGGCCCCCGGCTGCGAGGGCGACGGCAGCGGCGGCCGCAGCCTGCGCCTGGGCGCCCTGCGCCCGGCCCTCTCCGGCAGCTTCAGCGTGACCCTGGCCGACGGCGCCCGCGTCGAGGTGCGCACCGTCTTCGACCGCCTGCGGGCGATGCTGGACCGCGAATACCGCCCCGAGCAGGCGGCCGCCGTCACCGGCCTCAACCCACGGCTGATCCGCCGCTTCGCCCGCGAAATGGCGGCGGCGCCCGCGGCGATGATCTTCGCCTCCTGGGGCGCCTGCAAGCATTACCACAGCGACCTGTTCCAGCGCGCGATGCTGCTGCTGATGAACCTCACCGGCAACCAGGGCAAGCCCGGCGGCGGCATGCGCATCGCCTCCTGGTGGGGCATGGACGGGCTGGACGCGATGACCGAGGCGCCGCTGTCGCTGATGGACAAGCTGCGCCTGATCCCCAAGGCCCTGCGCGGCTTCACGCCGCGCGACTACGAGCAGATCTTCACCGAGATCAGCGACAAGTCGCCGATCACTCCGCTGATGGTTTTCCTCTACGTGCACGGCGGCTACAAGGAGATGTGGGACCAGGCCCATTTGCAGGACCCGGCCCTGCCCCGCCCGCTCAGCCAATACCTGCGCGAATCGCTGGACCGCGGCTGGATGCGCGTCCATCCCCCGGAGCACCGCGCGCCGCGGGCCTACCTCTTCACCGGCTGCAACCCGCTGCGACGCTGGCCCTCGCCCCAGATCGCCCGCGAGAAGCTGTGGCCCAAGCTCGACCTGGTGGTGTCGGTGAATTTCCGCATGAGCACCAGCGGCATGTTCGCCGACTACATCCTGCCGGTGGCCGGCTACTACGAGAAGTACGGCATCAAGTACGGGCAGAGCTACGTGCCCTACATCATCTGCGCCGACAAGGCCACCGAGCCCCTGGGCGAGGCCAAGTCCGACTGGGAGGTGTTCGGCCTGCTCAGCAAGCACGTGGCCGAACGGGCCAAGGCGCGCGGCATCGGCCCGGTGCGCGGCTTCCGCGACCAGCCGCTGGATCTGAGCCGGACCTACGCGCGGCACACCTCCGACGGCAAGTTCGATCCCACCGATCCGGAAGACCCGATCAAGCTGATGGACCTGATCTTCGCCAACAGCCCCAACGTCGCCGCCAAGAGCGGGCGCGAGGCGCTGCGCCTGGGCGCGGTGCCGGTCACCGCCCACGCCCGGCCCTCGCCCATCTACCAGAACTACAGCGACTTCGCCCAGGGCGACACCCACTGGCCGCACCGCGACTTCGTCGAAAAGCGGGTCGCCTGGCCCACCCTCACCGGCCGCCAGCAGTTCTATCTGGACCACCCCTGGTTCCTCGAAGGCGGCGAGGCCCTGCCGGTGCACAAGGACCCGCCCCACGCCAGGAGCAAGTATCCGCTGCGCATCAACGGCGGCCACACCCGCTGGAGCATCCATGCCATCTGGCGCGACCTGCCGCTGATGCTGCGGCTGGAGCGGGGGCAGCCGGTGTGCTTCATGAATCCGGCCGACACCGCCGCCCGCGGCATCGGCGACGGCGACATGGTGCGGGTGTTCAACGACCACGGGCGTTTCGAATGCATGGTGAAGGTCGCCGCCGCCACCGCGCCCGGCGAGGTGATCATCTACCACGCCTGGGAGGCGTACCAGTTCAAGGGCTGGCAAGGCCAGCAGGAGCCGGTGGAAGCGCCCTGGAAGGCCCTGCACCTGGCCGGCGGCTACAGCCACCTGCACTACCGGATGTTCTACGGCGGCCCCAGCCACGCGCCGCGCGGCGCGCCGGTCGAGGTGGAGAAAGCATGAACGCGCAAGCCCGCAGCCACCTGCGCTGCCACGCCTACGGCCTGCTGGCGGCGCTCATCGACTATCCGGACGACGCCTTCCCGCCCCTGGTCGCCGACGGCCGGGCGATGCGGCAGTGCCGGCAGGTGCTGGGCGCACTCCACCCCGCCCTGGAAGCGTGCGTCGCCTGGCCGGACCTCGCCGACGCGGGCGACGGCGCGGACGCCCTGGCGGTGGAATACACCCGCCTGTTCGACGTCGCCGGCAGCGGCGGCCCCCTTTGCCCGCTCCACGGCGGCGGCTACCGCCCCGATTCGCGGATGCAGCTGCTGCGGGAACTGGTGCGCTTCTACAACCACTTCGGGCTGACCACCGAAGCCGCGCCGGCACGGGAACTGCCCGACCATCTGGCGACCCAGCTCGAATTCCTGCACTACCTGAGCCGGCTGGAGAGCGACTGCCTGGCGCACGACACCGACGCCGACGACTGCCGCCGGGCGCGCCGCGACTTCCTCGAACGCCACCTGGCCCCCTGGCTGCCGCAACTCGCCCGGCGTCTGGCGCAGCACCAGGCGCTGCCCTTCTACCGGACCCTGGGGGAGCTGCTGGCGCGCTTCATCCGTCTGGAAACGGAAGCGCCGGCGCTCTCCTGAGCGCCTGCCGCGCTCCGATCCCTGGCCAGCCCTGGCTACAGGAGCGGCGCCAGCCAGCGTTCCGCCTCGCCCACCGACATGCCGTTGCGGCCGGCCCAGTCCTCGGCCTGGTCGCGGCCGATCTTGCTGACCGCGAAGTAATGCGCCCGCGGATGGGCCAGGTAGAAGCCCGACACCGCCGCCGCCGGGGTCATCGCGTAGCTCTCGGTGAGCCTCATGCCGATCCGCGCCTCGACGTCGAGCAGCCGGAACAGTCCGCCCTTGGCGGTATGGTCGGGGCAGGCCGGATAACCCGGCGCGGGGCGGATGCCCTGGTAGGCTTCCGCGATCAGCGCGTCGTTGCCCAGCGCCTCGTCCGCCGCGTAGCCCCAGTATTCCTTGCGCACGCGCTCGTGCAGCCATTCCGCGCAGGCTTCGGCGAGCCGGTCGGCGAGCGACTTGAGCATGATCGCGTGATAGTCGTCGTGGTCCGCCTCGAACTCGGCGAGCTTCTTCTCGATGCCGATGCCGGCGGTGCAGGCGAAGGCGCCGGCATAGTCGGCCACTCCACCGGCATCCGCACGCGGGGCGACGAAATCGGCCAGGCATTCGTTGGCCTTGCCCTCGGGCCGCTGGTGCTGCTGGCGCAGGCCGTGCCAGGTCATCAGCGGCGCGCCTCGCGCCTCGTCGGCGTAGAACTCGATGTCGTCGCCGCGGGCGTTGGCCGGGAACAGGCCGAACACCGCGCGCGCGGTCAGCCACTTCTCGGCGACGATGCGCGCCAGCATCGCCTGGCCATCCTTCAGCACGCCGCGCGCCGCCTCGCCCACGGTGGCGTCGTCCAGTATCTTGGGGTAGCTGCCGGCCAGATCCCAGGTCTGGAAGAAGGGGCCCCAGTCGATGTAGCGCGCCAGCGTCGCCAGGTCGATGTCGGCCAGCACGGTGATGCCCGGCGTGCGCGGCTTCACCGGCGCGTAGTCCAGGCGCGTCGCGTTGGCCCGCGCCGCCGCCAGGGGCAGCAGGGTCACGCCCTTCTTCTGCGCGTGCTGCTGGCGCACCCGATCGTAGTCGGCGGCGATCTCCGCCTTGTAGGCGGCGGACTGCTCCGCCGACAGCAGCCTGGTCACCACGCCGACGGCGCGCGAAGCGTCGGGCACGTAGATCACCGGACCGCGATAGCCGGGGGCGATCTTCACCGCCGTGTGCGCCCGGCTGGTGGTGGCGCCGCCGATCAGCAGCGGGATCGCCCCGCCCTCCGCGTCGCCGGCGCCGAAGCCCTGGCGCTCCATCTCGGCGGCGACGTGGCTCATCTCCTCCAGCGAGGGCGTGATCAGGCCCGACAGGCCGATCACCTGCGCACCGTGCTCCCTGGCGGCGTGCAGGATCTTCTCGCAGGGCACCATCACGCCCAGGTCCACGACTTCGTAGCCGTTGCAGCCCAGCACCACGCCGACGATGTTCTTGCCGATGTCATGCACGTCGCCCTTGACCGTGGCGACCACGATCCGGCCCTTGCTGGCGGCGCCGCTCCTGCGCTTCTCCTCCTCGATGAAGGGCACCAGGTGGGCCACGGCCTGCTTCATCACGCGGGCCGACTTCACCACCTGGGGCAGGAACATCTTGCCGGCGCCGAACAGGTCGCCGACCACGTTCATGCCGGCCATCAAGGGCCCTTCGATCACCGCCAGCGGCGGCCTGCCCGCGGCTTCCAGGGCGGCGCGGCACTCCTCGGCATCGGCCACCACGAACTCGGTGATGCCCTTCACCAGCGCGTGCTCCAGGCGCTTTTCCACAGACCACTGGCGCCAGGCCAGGTCCTGGACCTGTTCCTTCGCCTGGCCCTTCACCGTCTGGGCGAATTCCACCAGGGCGTCCCCGGCCCCCGGCTTGCGGTTGAGCACCACGTCCTCCGCCTTTTCCCGCAGCACCGGGTCCAGGTCGTCATAGACGCCGAGCTGGCCGGCGTTGACGATGCCCATGGTGAGCCCGGCCCGCACCGCGTGGTAGAGGAACACGGTGTGGATCGCCTCGCGCACCGGCTCGTTGCCGCGGAAGGAGAAGCTGACGTTGGAGACCCCGCCGCTGGTCCTGGCGTGGGGCAGATTGGCGCCGATCCAGCGCACCGCCTCGATGAAGTCCACGGCGTAGTTGTCGTGCTCGGGGATGCCGGTGGCGATGGCGAAGACGTTGGGGTCGAAGATGATGTCCTCGGCGGGGAAGCCGTCGGCCACCAGCAGATCATAGGCGCGCTTGCAGATCCCGGTCTTGCGGGCGAAGGTGTCGGCCTGGCCCTGCTCGTCGAAGGCCATCACGATCACGGCGGCGCCGTAACGCTTCGCCAGGCGCGCCTGTTCGAGGAATTGCGCCTCGCCCTCCTTCATCGAGATGGAATTGACGATGCCCTTGCCCTGCACGCACTTGAGGCCGGCCTCGATCACTTCCCACTTGGAGGAGTCCAGCATCAGCGGCACGCGGGCGATGTCCGGCTCGCAGGCGACGCGGTTGAGGAACTGCACCATCGCCGCCCGCGAATCCAGCATCGCCTCGTCCATGTTCACGTCCACCACCTGGGCGCCGTTCTCGACCTGCTGGCGGGCCACGACCAGGGCGTCCTCGAAGCGGCCCTCCAGGATCATGCGGGCGAAAGCCTTGGAGCCGGTGACGTTGGTGCGTTCGCCGACATTGACGAACAGCGAGTCGGCGCCGACGTTGAACGGCTCCAGGCCCGACAGGCGCAGGCGCGGCTCGGGCGCGGCCGGGGCGCGCGGCGCGAGTCCGGCGACCCGCTCGGCGATGGCGCGGATGTGCTCGGGCGTGGTGCCGCAGCAGCCGCCGACGATGTTCACCAGCCCCGAGCGGGCCCAGTCGCCGATCTCCTCGGCCAGCATCGCGGGCGTCTCGTCGTAGCCGCCGAAGGCGTTGGGCAGGCCGGCGTTGGGGTGGGCGGAGACCAGGCAGTCGCACAGGCGCGAGATCTCCTCGACGTGCTGGCGCAACTCCTTCGCCCCCAGCGCGCAGTTGAAGCCGAAGGCCAGGGGCTGCGCGTGGCGCAGGGAGTTCCAGAAAGCCTCGGGGGTCTGGCCCGACAGCGTGCGCCCGGCGGCGTCGGTGATGGTGCCGGAGATCATCACCGGCCAGCGCCGCCCCGCTTCGTCGAAGAAACGCTCGACGGCGAACACCGCGGCCTTGGCGTTCAAGGTGTCGAACACGGTCTCGATCAGCAGGATGTCGGCACCGCCGTCGGTGAGGCCGCGCGCGGCTTCGAGGTAGTCGGCCACCAGTTCGTCGAAGGTGACGCTGCGGAAGCTGGTGTCGTTGACGTCGGGCGAGAGCGAGGCGGTGCGGCTGGTGGGGCCGATCACGCCGGCGACGAAGCGCGGCTTGTCGGGCGTCGAATACTTGTCCGCCGCCTGCCGCGCCAGGCGGGCGCCGGCCAGGTTCAGTTCGTGGGCCAGGTCTCCCAGTCCGTACTCGGCCTGGGAGATGCGCGTCGAATTGAAAGTGTTGGTCTCCAGGATGTCGGCGCCGGCCGCCAGGTAGGCTTCGTGGATGCCGGCGATCACCTCGGGCCGGGTCAGCAGCAGGAGGTCGTTGTTGCCCTTCAGTTCCTTGCCGTGGTCGCGGAAACGCTCGCCGCGGTAATCGGCCTCGGCCAGGCCGTGGCGCTGGATCATGGTGCCCATCGCGCCGTCGAGGATCAGCAGGCGCCGCGCGGCCAGGGCGCGCAGTTCGGCGCTGCGGTCGGGCTGCGGGGCGGCGTCGAGGACAGTGGGGGTGTGGGGGGTGGTCACGGCAATCTCCAATCCATGACCGGAACCGGAGCGCCGATGCGGCTCACCTGTATCCCGGTCAATATTCCAGGTTCGGTGAGCGCCGTTGGAGAATTCCGAGCCTAGGGCCGGGGCTGGACGATCTTCGGTCCGGCCCGCTACCTTGCAGCGCTCCTCGGAAACGCGCGCATTATAGCGTCGGGCAGGCGACATGGGTCGCCGCTGACGCGGGCACCCCCTATTCGGTGCGATAGCCGATGCGGACGCCGCCCCAGTGGCGTCCCTTGACATAGACCGGCGCCGAGATGTCGTGCATCACCTCGCCGGTATCGCGGCGGTAGGTCTGGATCAGGAACGGCAGCGTGTGGCGCCCGGTGCCGGCGTAGCTTCCCATCAAACCGACGGCGAGAAGCGCCGTGCCGCACACCAGTCCATGACGACGGGCTGACCACCCTGGATAGTCGATCGATCCGTTCCATCGCACTTCCTCCTTTGCCTTTGAAGGACAGGAGCGCAAGGCCGAGGGCAAAGACTTACATCATCCTTATGGCGCCCCCAGCGGCAAACGCCACCGCTGGCGAATACCCTCGATAGAATGATGACCTTTCCGACCTGCCCGTCCTGTCACCTCATGGAAAGCCCCGCGGAGACCTCATCGACCGCCGACCGCATCCTCGACGTCGCGGAAAACCTGTTCGCCGCCAAGGGCTACAAGGCCGCGTCGCTGATCGAGCTGGCCGAGCAGGTGGGCATTCGCCCGCCCAGCCTCTACAACCATTTCCGCAACAAGGAGTCGCTCTACAAAGCCGTGCTGGAACGACTGCTGGGCCACTTCCAACCGCTGATCGCCGAGGCCGCGACCTTCTCCCCGCACGACAAGAACGCGGTCCTGGCCTGGACTCGCC